>NZ_CP097349.1:2545000-3181250 GCF_023516215.1 Cytobacillus pseudoceanisediminis
TTTCATAGCCCAGTATTTTTGTGCCTCCGGGCCAGCTAAATACTTGATAAATTTCATAGCTTCCTCAGGATGTTTGGCTCCTTTCGGTATTTCAGCTACGAAACCGCCGCCATCGCTCCAATTCCCCGAACCTTTTTCAAATGCAGGAATTGGAGCTACACCAAAGTTCATATCCTCTCCGTAGTCACGAATCTGTGTGTAAAACGTGCCGATATCAACCCACATTGCCACTTTGCCTGCTATGAATGGATTTGACTGCTCACTGCCAAATTCAGCTTCAAAAGATTGAACTGTCTTCTCACCAAGACGCTCTTTCCATCCCAGCAGCCATTGAAGCGCTTCCTGCTTTTTAGGTGTATTGATATAAAGTTCTCCATCTTGAATGAATCCTTTTCCGCCGTCAGCGCTTGTCATCCAGCTGGCCGCACCAATGCTGCCCCATAGCGGATAAAAGCCAACTCTCTCATATCGGTCTCCATCCTTTATATCAAGCTTTGCGGCGTACTCCTCCAGTTCCGCCCATGTTGCTGGCGGCTTTTCCGGATCAAGTCCAGCTTCTTTAAAAGCATCTTTATTGTAAAATAGCAATCTTGTATCTGTATTGAATGGAACTGCATAAGGTTTGTCCCCGTACATTACCGTTTCCCATAAATGAGGATAAAATTGATTTTTGAAGGATTCATCGATATACTTGCTCAGATCTTCTGATTGGGCGTTTTCAGCTCGCTGGGCGACTGAATTAATATCGTTTATAATAACATCAGCCGGGTTTCCCGCTGCGACGGATGCCAGGTTCTTTGTCCAAATATCTCCCCAGGGCAAATATGTATGCTTTACAAAAACCTCATCCTGTGAATTGTTAAAATCCTCTATGATTTTTTCTATGATCGGACGCCTCGTTTCCGAACCCCAGAAGCTCCAAAAATCAACAATTACTTTTCCATCCTTCGTTTTTTCTGCCTGAACACTTTCCTCACCAGAACAGCCTGCCAAGGTGCCAATAAGCAGGATGGCGGAAATGATAAAGATTAATCCCTTTTTCATGATGCTCCCCCTAAATCATATTTAATCTTCAGCTTTAAGCTTGTGCCTAACCCCTGCGCAAAGGAAAAATACTGGCCAGCAAATAAATTAATTAACAACTAAGATAGTACTACCCTGATATTTGGGGATAAAACATTATTTTGAAAAAATTCTCGTAATATGTAAATTTTCAGGGCTTTACGCCTAATAAAAAAAGACCCCTAAAAAGGAGTCTGAATTAAGGAGTTTTTTGAATACTGTGTGCAATGGCTTCCAAATACTCAATGAATATGGCACCATCTTCAGAGGGAACTGCATACATTATCTCACTGTCCATTGACTTGAAATATACTTCACCACGCTCGTTCCAGACTTTCACCTTTACAGATTCTTTGCCTTTCATAATAAATTGGATATCATATAATGGTTTGGAGTCGATGACGGCCTCTGCAGGCATTGCCGAATTTATGGCAGTTCTTGCCGTGCTTTCCCACTTTTCATCTTTTACAGTCGCGGTTTCAGCAGAATACGTTCCATCAGCAGAGAAGGAATTCTCAGTTTCTGATAGAGCAATAGCTGTTTGACTGATAAAACTATCTCCAAGTATATCTGCACTGCTGCTGCCCCTGTCGTTGATTCCTCAGAAAAAATAATGAAAGCGAACATAATACAAGCAGCCATTACTGCGGCAGCAGATAAAAATTTAGGAAAAATATTTTTCTTTCTTTTTGGCCTATCCTCTATACCACTCCATATTTTTTGCAGGCTATCCTGTTTTTGCTTTTGCGATCGCGGAATACGGTCTAATTCACGAAAAGAATTATCGAATCCGAATGAGCTCTTCATGGATTTCCCCCTTTTCTGCAATTCTTTTTTTAGTGCTGCGAGTGCCCTGGAAGTGGTGATTTTAACTTTGTTTTCGTTCCAATTCAAGATTTCGGCCGTTTCTTTGATTGAAAACTCCTTTATTTTTCTCAAAATCAGCACTTCTTGATAGCTTAATTTCAAATGTCGGATTGCTTCATATAAGAGTGTAACTTTTTCACCCTTAATCATAATCTCGGTTGGAGTCTCTTCATCTGATTGGAGCTGGAATTTTTCAATTGAGAAAAATTTGAATCTGTTTTTTACGCAGATAATCAATGGCTACATTTCTTGATATTCGGACCAGCCATGTAAAGATCTGGGATTCCCCATTAAATTGGCTCATGTATTTATAAGCTTTAATAAAGGTGTCCTGTGTCAGATCTTCGGCGACTTCCTTATCATTCACGAGAAGAAATATGTATCCATAAATTCGATCGCTGTATTCGCTGTATATATCTTCAAAAGCTTCTGCCGATATTCTCTCCATTTTGGCGCCCCCTCGCGTATTATTAGACGAATGAAAAATAGAAAAGAAACACTATTCCAATATTTATGTAAAATAATCAAATCAAATTTCGTGCAGGTCAAAATACAAATTCTGTTCATTTATCCTATTTTTCCTAAATGTTCTGATTCCTTTGTATTAATTAAGACGAATTCCGAAGAAAGAGTCCTTTTCACTGTAACCATTCTTCCAGCCAGAATTCATAAGTAATACAAAGAAAGTTACACTTCAAAATACCCATTTTCATATAATTTACTTGCTATTTTCCTATTGGATTGACGAAAGGCATCTTTTAAAGTTCCCCCTCTTTTTATTCATTTTATCATTCTGGAAAAATACTGCCTCCCTCCTTTTTCTTATTTTTTCCAAAAATTATTATTATTCCAATATTTCTGGGTAAAAATGATTCCTTTCATCTAGATATAACCAGGTTAAGTTGATTCTTTAAGACTGTAACCTTATGAATGCTCTAAAACCTTCTAGCTATTTTATTCATTCCCCAGCAATAAACTTCATTTTTCGACAATCTCCAGCTGATTATTCAGCTAAAGTTCTTGTTAGCGGAAGGGTTTTCCATTTTTGGAAGAAACCCTTAGGAGGTGATCGAGTTCATTCTGCCGGAAGACACTATTTAAGGAATTAAACAAAACAAGGAGGGAATTTTTTGAAAAGAAAAAGAAAATCATTGAATCGCATTCTTTATGTGATGCTGACAGCTTTTTTGATTTTGCCCCTGATGTTCCCAGGCATGGGATCAGCTGAAAGTAAAAGCTCTCCGCATACCTCAGTTAAGCAAGCTGCACCTCAGACAGCAAAAAGCAAAATAAACAGCTCATTGCTGAAACAATTTGATAAAAAAGATAAAGTAACATTCCTGATAAAATTTAAAGAACAAGCTGATACTTCAGCAGCAGCCAAGAAAGCTCAAAAAGCGGCTGCATCCCAAAAACTGACAGCCTCTAAATCCAAGTACATGAAACGCTCTGCAGTCCTATCCTCACTAAGATCTACAGCTATTGAAACTCAAGGCCAAGTCACAAATTTCCTTCAAAAGCAGGAAAAAGACGGCAAGGCAAAAGATGTTCAATCCTTCTACATCGTCAACGCCATTGCAGTAACAGCTACAAAGGACGTTATGGAAAAAATTGCCATGTTTCCTGAAGTAGAAAAAATCCTTCCAAACGAAACCAGACAGCTTCATAAGCCAGTAAAGGAAGCCGAAAAAGCTCTCAAAACACAAGCAGAAACAAGTTCAATCGAGTGGAATATTGACCGTGTCGGTGCTCCTGCAGTATGGGAAATGGGAATCGACGGATCGGGTACTGTCGTTGCATCCATTGATACAGGTGTTCAGTGGAACCACCCGGCGTTAAAAGAAAAATACCGGGGCTATAACCCAGCACAACCTGATTCACCAACGCATGAATTCAGCTGGTTTGATGCCACTGCAGGCCAGACAGCACCATATGATGATCAGGGACATGGTACCCACGTAACTGGAACAATGGTGGGTTCCGAGCCAAATGGAGCCAATCAGATCGGGGTTGCACCTGGTGCGAAATGGATTGCAGTAAAAGCCTTCACTGCAAGCGGCGGAACTGACATAGATCTGCTTGAAGCAGGTGAATGGATTCTAGCTCCAAAGGATGCTGAAGGAAACCCGCATCCTGAAAAAGCTCCGGATGTTGTCAACAATTCATGGGGCGGCGGACCTGGGCTGGATGAGTGGTATCGTCCAATGGTTCAGGCATGGAGGGCAGCTGAAATTTTCCCAGAGTTCTCTGCCGGAAACACAACTTTGTTTAATCCAGGCGGACCTGGTTCCGTTGCAACACCTGCTAACTACCCGGAATCATTCGCAACTGGTGCGACAGACATTAATAATGGTTTAGGCAGCTTCTCATTGCTGGGACCATCACCATACGATGAAATTAAACCTGATGTATCCGCACCCGGGGTCAACATTCGTTCCTCAGTTCCCGGAAGCGGATATGAAGGCGGCTGGAATGGAACTTCCATGGCTGGCCCGCATGTTTCTGCGGTTGCCGCGCTGCTCCGCCAGGTTGATTCAAGTCTGACTGTTGAAGAGATGGAGGAAATTTTACTGACTACCTCTACTCCATTGACAAATGGTACTTATCCTGAGACACCAAATAATGGTTTTGGATATGGGCTCGTCAATGCCTTCGATGCGGTTTCTTCCGTACTGACCGGTCTTGGAAAAATTAAAGGCCAGGTTGCAAAAGAAGGAGATGACTCAGAAGCTCCCGCAGCCAATCACGAAGCACCTCAGGAAACATATGCAGGAATGGATCTGGCACTTGAATTGACGGCATCAGATAATGTAAGCGTCACAAGAGTTGATCTTGAATACTTAAAAGCTGACGGCAGCTGGGCAGCCATTGAGGCCGAAAGAACAGCTGGAAACTATAAAGATGGTACTTACCAGGCAGTGATTCCTGGAGAAGACATCGCCGAGCCTTCAGTTACTTATAAATGGAAGGTCAATGATTTTGGCGGAAATCTAACTGAAACTGACTCCTATGAAGTTGCAGTAAGACCTGGAATCAGCATCGGCTATTCTCAGGACTTTGAAGCACAGCCGGTCGGCTGGACTTCATATGGAGCGGAAAACAGCTGGGAGTGGGGTACCCCATCTTCAGGTCCTGGCAATGCAGCATCCGGAGAAAAAGTATATGCAACTAAACTTGACGGCAACTATGCAAATAGAGCAAACATGAATCTTCAGATGCCTCCTATTGACCTGCCGGAAGGCAATGCCTACCTTCAGTTCAAGCAATGGCACGAGCTTGAAAACCGTTATGATTACGGCCATGTATTCGTTTCCACTGACATGGAAAACTGGGAACAGGTTCTTCGAGTAAATGGTAATACAACAGAGTGGGTTAATGCAGAAGTGGATCTAAGTGCGTATTCAGGACAAAGAATTTATGTAGCATTCAATGTGACTACAGATGGATCAGTACAGAAGCAAGGCTGGTATATCGATGATGTTCAATTATCTGATACTCCAGTTGAACCTGCAGGTAAAGCTCAGCTTGGCATCAGCAAAGATAAACCTTCTGCAGAATTAAAGAAAGAAAAGGTAAATCCGGATAGCATTGTTCCTAAAAAGGATACTCCTGCAAAAGATGATGATAAACAGCAGCAGCCTGCGCCTGTGCTGCTTCCGCTTACTGCCGAAGTAAGTGTGCTGGAATCAGGCAGGTCCGTATTTACCAATCCTCAAAATGGAACGTTTGAAATGACACATGCTTCAGGAGATTTCACTGTAAAAGCGGAAGCTTACGGTTATCGTTCTCAAACGCAAAGCGTAAATATCCCGCAGGATGGAGAAGCGACTGCAAACTTCGTCCTTGAGGAAATACCAAAAGGCACAGTCACAGGTGTTGTGACAAATGAAGCAACTGGGGAGCCTGTTGCGAACACTTCACTACTTTTAATAGAAGATGCAGCAGTACAGCCAGTAACAACTAATGAAAATGGTGAATATACAATCACAGCCTACGAAGGCACATACACTTTAAAAGCTATGGCACCTTCCTACTACAGCAAGGAGCAGAGCATCACAATCGAAGGCGGCTCTTCTTTAGAGCAAAATATTGAACTAAAGCCATTTATCGGATACCTGGGTGAAATCGGATATGATGATGGTACAGCTGAAAATGCACGTGCATTCTACGATGCAGGCAACGGCTGGGCAGTTAAGATGTCCCTTGCATCCGGCCATGACAGTGCGATGGTTACTGGCGGCTTATTCCGCTTCTGGGATACCAGCTGGCCGACTCCGGGCGGAACAGACTTCAAAGTGGAAGTATATGATGCAAGCGGACCAGATGGGGCACCTGGCAAAAAGCTGGCAGGTCCATTTGAAGCAACAGCCTTAAGAAACGGTGAATGGACACATGTAGATCTTAGTGACGAAGGAATCGTTACAAATGGCGACTTCTATCTGGTATATATCCAATCAGCACCAAACCCTAATGCTCCTGGTCTTGGTACAGATGAGGATGGAGAAAATGCAGGACGCAGCTGGCAGCTTGTAGGCGGTGCATGGTCTCCTGCTCCAGAGGATGAAGGAAACTATATGATCCGTGCCACAGTGAACTATGAAGTAACTGCACCAGTCATCACTTCTCCGGCTGACGGAGCCTTCACAAACCAAGGGAAGGTTACAGTTGAAGGTACTTCGGCTCCTACAACTACTGTAAAAGTATTTAATAATGGAGAGGAAGTCGCATCAGCAGAAACAACTGAAGAAGGTACATTCTCAAGTGAAGTTTCACTTTCTGAAGGGGAAAATACTCTTACAGCGAAGGCAGCTACAGAGTCTGGGTCTACTGATGCCTCTGAATCTGTAAAAGTAATATATGACAAAACAAAGCCGGAATTGACAATATCAAGTCCTGCAGATAAATCCAAAACAAATAAAGAAACAGTCACTGTTAAAGGAACCGTTTCAGATGATAACCTTGATTGGGTTAAAGTAAACGGCCAGGCAGCAAAGATTACAGATGGTGAATACTCTCTTCGCATCCTGCTGGATGAAGGTGAAAACACCATTACGGTAACAGCACAGGATAAAGCGAAGAACACCGAAGAAAAAACGATCACGGTCGAAGCTAAGTATACCGCTCCAGCCATAGAAAATCTTCTTCCTGCAGAAGACAAGGAACTTAAAAAAGGCGAATCGGTAAAAATCGAATTTGATAGTGAACCAGGGTTAAAAGCGACGTTTGCCATCAGAATGCCTTTAACAAATGCAGGGGGACAGCTGAATAACGCTACTGAGCTTCCAATGATGGAAACTTCCCCAGGCCATTATGTCGGCTACTATACTGCCACTTCAAATGTAAAGGCACCTGGTGCCGAAATTGAAGTGAAAGTAACGGATGACTACGGCAATGAAACTCGCAAGACAGCAGAGGGCAAACTGTGGATTAATGCGAAAAAGAATAATAACAGCACTAAAAAGAATTAATAATCAGATGAAAAGGCGGGCCATTTTTATTAAGGCCCGCCTTTTTGCACTTATTGATTTAATAATTTTCTTTTTTAGTTATTAAGCCATTAAACTCTTTATCCAATTCCGCATATTTGCTGTCACCCGGAACAAGCAGACTGAGTTCTCCCAGTATCACACTGATGCGGTTATCAATAACCATAATTTGCTCTTTCATGGAGTCATGATCTTTTTCCTGTTTAGAATTCCTGGATTTAATCTGATATTCCTTCAGGTCCATTTCAAATCTGGTAATTTTATTATCTTTAAATACAAGTAACCTTGAGCTTAACTTCTCCAAAAAGTATAGATCATGAGAAATAATGATGAGCGTCCCTGAAAATTCTTTGAGTGTTTTTTCAAATTGTTCCCTGCTTGGCAAATCCAAATGATTCGTCGGCTCATCTAGTATTAGCACATCATATTCTTTTAAAAGCATATCTGTAAGCTTGACCCTAATTCGCTCTCCCATACTAAGCTGTTCAATCGGCTGATTTAACTTCGCTTCCTTCATCCCCAAATTCGCTAACAGGGTCCTTGCCTTGTAAATCATTTCACGATCGGTGAGATCAAGTGCCTCAACGGCATTTTTGGTTAAGGGCAAATCATTGATATCCTGATTTAAATAAGCAATCTTTAAAGTGCTGCTGACCCAAAGTTCTCCATCAGAAGGCGGTACTTCATCTAAAAGCATTCGGATAAATGTGGTCTTGCCTGCCCCGTTTGCTCCAAGAATCCCTATTTTTTCACCGTGCTTGATATAAAATTGGCTATCCTCGAAAAGAGTCCGATCGCCAAAGCTTTTTGAAAGGTTTTTAGCTTCAATGATTCTCTTCCCTCTTTTGCCTGACGCATCAAATTGAAAATGTACTTTCCCCTCTTCTTCCGGCTTCTCAACTTTATTTTTATCCAGCTCCTGCTGAAGTCTTTTCATTTTTGACTTAATCTGCTGATCCATCTTTTTGGCTTTCACTCTGTGATATTCTTTAAATCCCATCTGCCTATTCTCAGAAGGACTTCCGCCTTTAGTTGATTCCCTGTGAGCTTTTTCAGACCACTTTTTTAAATTGGACATCTGATTTTCGATTCTTTCGATCTCTTTCTGCTGTACATTAAATTGATGTAGCTGATCATCAAAGTTTTTCTGCTTTTGCTCCCGGTATGCTGTGTAATTACCCTGATAAATGGTGAGAATGCCTTCCTGTAATTCGAAAATTTTCCCGACTGCCTGATCAAGGAAATGACGGTCATGGGAAATGATCAGAACCGGGCCGCTGAAATTGCAGATTTCGCTAATTAGCCATTCGATGCCCTGTAAGTCCAAATGATTAGTAGGTTCATCCAAAATCAGCATATCCGGGTTAGATGACCAGACTTTAGCTAAAGAAAGCTTCAGTCTTTCACCGCCGCTCAAAGAATCAAGTCTATCCGGCTCCCATTCATGGAGTTTTGAAAGGCCTAGTTTGCTTGCCTGCTGAAGAATCTCTTCATCTGGAGATTGGTTGAAATCGCGAATTTCACTGACAGAATAGTCTGCCGACTGATGCAGGTAGCCAATTCTGCATGGCTCCTTCATCCGCTCGATAGTGCCTTTATCCGCTTGAATACTGCCGAACAAAATATCGGCCAGTGTAGTTTTACCTGTGCCATTTAAGCCAACAAGGCCGATGCGGTCCTGCTGATAAATATCGAAGTCCAAATTAGAAAACACCGTTTTATCACCGAATGACTTTTGAAGACCCCTGGCCATGAGAATCGGCAGGTTATTATTGTTCTGATTGCTGATTATACGTTTATTTGCACACATAAAAAAACCTCCCCATACCCGGAGAGGATTGTGCACCCATCATTGGAAATGGTGCAAATACATAAAAAACATGCGCCTAAATAAAATTTGATCCGCTTACAGACAAATATAGTAACCATCAGTTCCGATAAGGGATGACTAAAAAAGGGCACACTAATCCTATGTTCTCCGGGTTAAACTTTTTAAATATAAAAAGATACCAGAAAAAATAAGATTATAACTTCATGCCCCTAAATCATCCTTTCAAACTCTTTGATTGTAGTATATAAGCTTCTGGCTTTTATTGTCAATAGGCAAATGATCAGCAGCTTTAATGCAAGTATCTGCCTGCTTGTCATTAATCAATCCTGATATGCTTGTTGGTTAGCTCCTTAAGCATATTTAATATCGTTGCTCTTTCCTCCAGGTTAAAACCGCTTACCCACTCTGAAACAAGCTTGTACTCGCTTTTATGCATTTCCCGCTGAAGTCCACCCTCCAATATCGAGTATATTTCCCTCATCGTATTTTCCCGATCCTGAGTTTTAAGTTCATCCATTTTGCAAACCTCCCATTTTCGTTTATGCTGCTTCTTTTCCCTATTTGGCTTAATAGGAAACACGAGTTTGCAATTAGTGAATTTGCTGACTGATTTCAGGTTTTTGTATGCGGAGACGGATTTTTATGCGCGGGTATTTGTTTGTATTGCGCGGGATTTTTCCTTTTGCGCGCACTTTTTTTTTGCGCGGAGACAGACTCTTTGCGAGTGGATATTTTCATTTTCAAGCGGAATTTGCCGTGGCTTCTCACACTCACATCCAAAGGTATGTATGCATATAAAAGAAAAGCAGGTCCCCCTGCTTTTCTTTTAATCTATTACCACTTAAAGCAAGAAGCACCTACGATGATCAACAGGATGAACAGAACAACGATTAGCGCAAAACCGCCGCCGTATCCAGCTCCGCCATATCCAGCTCCACCATATCCACAGCCGCCATATCCGTAGCCATACATTATAGAATCCCCTCCCTTACTAATAAACTCTGTCTCCATGTTTAATTATTAGAATCCGCCATAACCCCAAGAAGCACCGATAATAATCAGTAAAATAAACAAAACAACTAAAAGGGCGAAACCGCCGCCGTATCCACATCCGTCTGACATAGTCAATTACCTCCTTTGTTTGATTCAATATATCCTATTCAATTCACCCAATTTGTGCGATAGACGAATACACAGTTTTCATCGCAAAAAGAAGCCTTCCGTGTGAAGGCTTCTGCTTTTTGCTGATATAACAGTATTTCCAGACTATCTTCCTTGAAAAAATAGGCAATTTTATTATTTTTTATGAGCTAGAGTGGCTTGGATTCCTTTAGCGGATTGGACGGGTTCTTTTTCTTTAATTTCCTCAGTCAGCTGTTCCAGGCTTTGCCGGACGTTTCCTTTGCCAGAAAAATTTTGGAGAAGCTCCTTCACGTCTATGCCAGACGAAGCTTTCAGGCTTTCCTGCATCGTGGACATCAGGTTGGTGGCATAGCCAGTTACTTTATTGGCCCCGCCATTATTGCTGTCACTTCCTGTATCTACCACTGTAATCTTATCAATATTTGATAGCGGGCTTGCAAGCTGCTTCGCATATTCCGGAAGCATGTTAATGACCATATCCATCATGGCCGCCTGGCCATACTGTTCAAACGCTTCAGCGATTTTCCTCTTTGCCTCCGCTTCCGCCAGTCCTTTGAGGCGGATGATTTCGGCTTCTGATTCACCTTGAGCGCGCTGTGAATCAGCCTTCGCCATTCCATCTGCCCTAACTCTTTCAGCTTCGGCACGGGCCTGTGATTCAATCCGATATTGGTTTGCATCCGCTTCGGCAATCTGCTTTTTCTTTTCAGCCTCTGCTGCCTGCTCAACAGCGTACCTGTCTGCATCAGCTTTCTTTTTCACTTCGGAATCATATTGGCGTTCTCTTCTTAAGATTTCTTTTTCTTCAAGCTCAATTTGCTTTTGGCGTTCAATGATCCTGATCTGCATTTCATGCTCCGTAACTTCTTGCTTTGCCCTGGCCGTTTCAAGGTCATATGCCTGGTCAGCCCGGGCTTTGGCAATATCCTGCTCCCTTCTGTAATCAGCCATTTTCATTTGATTTTCCTTCTCAGCTTCTGCTATCTCTGTCGCTCTTTCAAGTTCTGCCTTTTGGGCATCCTTGGCTGCTTCCGCCCGTTTTATCCGGGTTTCCTTTTCAGCTTCAGCTGTGGCAATATCCGCATCCCGCTTAACCTGAGCAATTCTTGGCCTTCCCAGTGAGTCCAGGTAGCCATTTTTGTCGCGGACATCTTTGATTGTGAAAGAAACGATGATCAGGCCCATTTTAGCCAAATCCTGTGATGCAACCCTTTGAACCTCCTGGGAAAATTTATCCCTATTTTTGTATATTTCTTCGACTGTCATAGAACCCAGAATTGACCGTAAATGCCCCTCTAGAACTTCTTTCGCTTCATTTTCACGATCTTCCTTTGATTTACCAAGGAATTGTTCTGCAGCAGTAGCAATTTCTCCAATACTCCCGCCGATTTTTATGATTGCAGTACCATCTGCCATGACAGGGACTCCCTGTTCGGTATATACTTCCGGAGTGGTAACCTCCAGTTTGCTTGAAAGGAGACTCAATGGCTCTGCCTGCTGAAAGACCGGCAATACAAATGTTCCTCCGCCTCTAATTATTTTTATCTTATTTCCGGATTCGTCCACATGGACATTTTTGCTGCCCAAATAACTTCCTGTTACGATTAACGCTTCATCTGGCCCTGCAGTCCGATATTTTGTAATGAACACACCAAGAAGCGCAATTAGCAAAAATGCTGCAATTCCAATTACAACCCAAATCATTAGCATTATATGTCCCCCTGTCTATAATTCTTTATAATCGATAACTTTAATAACTCCATTTTCCACTTCAACGATCAGCACATTGCTGCCTTCTGCTATAAACGTATTTTCATAGCTTAGGGCAGGCTTGGAAATTCTCCCGCTTATATTTTCAATCAAAACCTCACCGAAACCGTTCTCCGGTATAGGTATTAATACCGTACCTAATCTTCCCCTTAAGGATTCATCTGTGTAAACGAGAGATTCTTCAGCAGATGATAATGGAATAAGAACAAAGATATTCAGCAGTACATCCAGCAGTCCTGCAATTCCAGCTCCTATCAAGAGAATGACCACGCTATTAAGAGAGGTTGCCGTTTCAAAGATATAGCCTGCAGCGGAAAGAAAAGTGATAAATGCAAGAATCAGTACAGGATTTAGAAAACTTCCCTCCCCAATTCCGTCAGCAATATCTCCAAAAAACACATACAAAATAATTAAGATGCCCGAAAAAATAAGTGTGAAGAGATATATTGTCTGAATAGGAAAACCAAATAGTTCCATTACATCACCCTATCCATATTTTATTGTCCATCTATTCTATCCCATGCCTCCTTTCCCTTTTCCCTTAACGGATTAATTTATATACGGACAAAAACCTGTAATTGTTTCATTTTTCGCAGTTTTTTCCATATTCATACTTCTATCTGTTCAGCTTGTCTAACTTTGAGCCCATTTTTGTCATTTTCATCTCTATTTCTGCATACCTTATTTTGGGACTAAAATTCGCCACTGGGGATTAAATGCCGAAAATTGGTGGAATAGACGAATATATCTAGTTAGCGGAGGGATAGGGAACATGACAAGATCTGAATTGCATATGGGGAAGCCAAAGAGCAAATTTATGCTGATGTCAATTGTCCTATTGGGCTTTTTTGCTGCTGTCTTTACAGCATTATATTTTTATTCTCAAAGCCTCATTAATATAGAAGCCCCTAAAAAAGAACTAGGTGAGAAAATTATTATCCAGCTTCCTTCCGGAAAGAGTGTATTTACATATGAGAACCTGGTTGTTAAAGAAGAAGGAAAGCTTTTTTATAAGGGCGAAAGAAATACTCTGGATCTGACTGGCGGTACTATTGTTTATGAAGAATGGGAATAAACAGAGATAAGATACTCTGCTCCTTATCCCGGGGCAGAGTCATTTTATTTTGAAGAAATCCACTGGCAGTTGACAAAATGTTTTTAAATCCTTTAAGATGAGCAAAAAATGGCGAGGAGAAATGACTTTGAAGGTAATGAAAAATGTTTTTTACAGCTTTGGCTACAGTTATTTCATTTTTCGGCATAAAAAAAATGACAAGCACCACTCACAAAATGAAAAAAATCGGACATCGGGGAGCAGCCGGCTACTGTCCTGAAAATACATTCCCTTCATATGACCGTGCGATCGAAATGGGTGCAGATTATCTGGAAATTGATGTCCAATTAAGCAAGGATGGAAAGATTGTTGTGATTCACGATTCACTTGTCGACCGCACAACTGACCATAAAGGCAAGGTGTCCGATTTTACCTTTGACGAGCTCAGAAAGATGGATGCCGGAAGCTGGTTTTCCCAAAAATTCCGCGGTGCCTGCATCCCTTCTTTCGAAGAGGTTTTAGACAAATATGCAGATCGCGTCGGGCTTTTAATTGAATTAAAAAAACCTTCCCTGTACCCTGGCATTGAAAAAATGATTGCAGAGGAACTAAAGAAAAGAAATTTTCACACAAAAGGGGACGACCATATTATTGTTCAGTCATTCGAAACCGAATCAATGAAAAGATTCCATGAATTGGTGCCGGAAATCCCTGTCGCCATCTTAATTAACTATCCGCCTGACACTGTTGAGATTAAAAATATTGCTGAATATGCCAGTTACCTGAACCCAAAATGGACTGTGGTTAATAAACGCGTGATCGATCTGATTCACTCAAATCACATGAAAGCAATCGCCTGGACTGTGCGTTCCAGGAAAGAGGCAGAAAAGTTGAAGCATTATCCACTGGATGGGATTGTTGCCGATTATCTAGATCTTATTGAATAACAAAAGATGCAGACCAATAATGGTCTGCATCCTTTATTTTGAAAGATAAGGAAGTATAAAATTCCGAAGGCCGACAACTGTCTGTACAAACAGCCTCCCCCTCGGGGTGAGGCCCCAGGACATGCGAGGACGTGGCGTTCTTAGTCTGCGTTCCTTCGCGGGCAAGGCGCTTCCGCTTTTCTTATAGCACCGCCTGTTTTCTCCCAGATTCCAGGAGCAGCTTCAGGGTTTCCAAATCACTTTCAGCCGGAAGAGCAAATGGCTTTTGATAAGCTTCCGGCCCCTTTCCGGTAATAAAAATCCAGTCACTCTCCCCGGCTTCCCGCCATGCCTTCTGAATAGCCAAAGTACGGTCGGGAATCACTTCCCCTTACCGCATCCAAATTCTTTATTCAGCCGATGCAATTGGCTTATCATCTCATCCTCAGATTCATCGTTTAAATCATCAGCCGTTAAGTAAAATTTATGGCAGTATTTTGCAGATGCCTTAATCATGTCCATGCGCTTAGATTGATCTCTTCCTCCGCGGAATCCATAAATTTGAAAGATTCTTTCCGCTCCCTGTTGCCTCGCTGCTTCCAGGCAATATTCAAACGCATCCACAGTATGGGCATAATCCACAACGAACTTAGCTCCTGAAGGGTGGATTATAGTTTCAAAACGGCCCGGGATGCCCGGGAATCCAGCCAGGGCCTTAATAATATCTGCAGTGTCTATCCCCAGATCAACGCCTGTCAAAAAAGCCATTGCTGCATTATAGACATTATGGTGTCCCGGAAGAGGAAATTCAATTTCAAAAGACTGACCTTTCATCTCCAAAATAAATACTGTTCTCCCATTAATAGCAACGTCTTTTATTGAACAGCACTGATCATCACCAAGCAAAATCAAAGGAATCTTTTCTTTTTGCAGGTCCTCTGCCATTTTTTCTCCCCATGAATTATAGAGATTTATAACTCCTTTACCGCCGTCTTTTAGTAAGGTGAAGATTTTCTTTTATCAAGAAAATACTGATCCATATTTTCATGATAATCAAGATGGTCATGAGCCAGATTAGTAAATAGTCCGTAATCTAATTCCAGACCTTCTGTTCTCGATTGTTCCAGCGCATGTGAAGAAATCTCCATAACGACAAACTCATCAAGGCTTTTACTCAGCATTTTTTGGATCTGTAAAGCATCTGGTGTAGTATTGCTGGTCTTATATTCCCTGTTATTAATAATATTGGATACAGTTCCCAAGAGGGAACATGTCCTGCCTGCAGTCTCCAAGATATGCTTTAAAATATAGGCAGTGGTCGTTTTCCCATTTGTTCCTGTTATGCCAATTATTTTATGTTTCCTTGATGGACGATCATAAAAACAGCTTGCCAGCTTCCCCAAACTGGGTCTGCTATCCGTTACTTTTATATAGGGCACATTCAATTCAAGGGCTTCTTCACCCACCACGGCAGCCGCCCCATTTTCAACAGCTTGTCCAATAAAATGATGTCCATCTGTCTGAAAGCCTTTAATCGCAACAAAAAGGCTTCCTTTCCTCACTTTGCGTGAATCCATTTCAATCCCTCTAATTTCAGGATCGTTTGTAAAAACATCCATCTCCCCACTATCCTTTAGGCACTTAATAACCTGGGATAATTTCATATTTCTGTCTCCTTTAATGTTTAAACATCAAGTAATTTGGTGTATAAGTCTATATTCATTATCTTTTGTTTTCCCATATTTACAGGAAATATGCCTCTAAAGGACACAAATAACGGGGGGATCGGAAAATCGTCTTAATATACTAGAATTGAGGATAAATTTGGGTGAATGCTTCTGGAAAATAAGCGATTCACCCTATTGAAATACCAGCTTACTTGCGTTTTAGACTATAGACAATGGCCGCTTTGCAAACTGGGATAAATACTTCACATTCAACCGGCTGTGCTGTGAAATAAGATAAGCATCCCTTGTAGCACCTGGTTTCCTTAACGTATTAAGGGCTCTTATCATCCCTGCTTCACTTTCCATGCCAACCCCATGCCCAAAGAACATCCCTCCGCCCAAATATACGGAATTCTCACCTGTCCAAACTGGATGACCATAATCAGGATTATAAAAATAAACCACATCACCAGGTATGAAATTCCTGCCTCTTTTTGTAACAATCGATAGATCATGGTCATAATTCCAGTCCCAAACAAGAAGCCCCTGAAATAGTGTATTGAAGCGGCTGACAGAGATGGAGTCCAAGACAGCTTTATAAAAAATCAGCACAATGGCTGTCGTACATTCAAAAGCATATTCCCAGCTGTTCGTAAACACATCCATAATCGCATCTGACGGTAAAACGGATGGATCGAGCAGGTATCCATATTTTGTCCCTCTCCATATGCGCGGATTGAAACGCGATGTGTTAAAGGGTGCAAATTCAACTCGGCTGGCATAAAGCTGCCTGGCTGCTTTGATGATGTTCTCCCTTAGAAGGATATCAAACAGCAGTTCATGCATTGAATCATATTGATGAGTCTCCGGACTGCTCTCCAGGGCAAGATAAATTTCACGCTGAACACCAAAAAAGCTGGAAACCCCCGGTTTATTTTGATTATTCGAAAGGATAATCATTGTCTTCCCCCTTCAAATGAACTTATAGTAGCTTATGGTTTCTTTTGCAGGAGGGTTCCTTCAATATTTTTCTTCTCTTTTTCTACTCTTCGGAAAATGGAAGCGTTATTTATTATCGGAAAATATCTTTTTTTCTGAAATAGACTTGCTTTTCCTTTCATTTTACTTGTACAATATTCCACATATTCATAAGTTTCAGACTTTAACAATAATTCATTTTCAACAGGAGGCTTGTTTCATGGTGACTTTTTTAGGATCGATTGTTTTGCTAGTGGCAGGATACGCCACTTATTCGAAAGTAGTAGAGAAAATCTTTGGTATAAATGATAACATTCCTACACCGGCTTACACAGAAAATGACGGAATGGACTATGTTCCAATGAGCTGGTGGAAAGGCAGCCTGATCCAATTATTGAATATTGCAGGACTGGGTCCGATTTTCGGTGCTATCATGGGGGCTTTATATGGACCAGTTGCTTTTATCTGGATAGTGGCCGGTTCCATTTTTGCCGGCGCCGTTCACGATTATTTTTCAGGGATGCTCTCTTTGAGGCATAAAGGCGAGCAATTTCCCTCTATTGTTGGCAGATATTTAGGAAAACCGGCCAAAACAGCCATTAATATATTTTCTATTCTCTTAATGGTACTGGTTGCCGCTGCATTTACTGCTGGACCGGCACAGCTTATTTCCAGCATAACACCATTAAGTTTTATGGCTTCATTGTTCATTATTTTTGCTTACTTCATCCTGGCAGCTGTGTTGCCTGTAAACCGGATTATCGGAAAAATTTATCCTTTTCTCGGAGCTATTTTAATTTTTATGGCTGTATCCATTGCAGTCGCATTGCTATTCAGCGAAAAACCCATACCGAATGTAACGCTTTCTAACTTTCATCCCGGAGAGCTTCCTATCTGGCCTTTACTGATGGTCACCATTTCCTGCGGTGCCATTTCTGGATTTCATTCAACACAAAGTCCGATTGTCTCACGCACGCTGAAAAAGGAAAGCGACGGTAGAAAGGTTTTCTATGGAGCAATGATTGGAGAAGGAATAATCGCTTTAATATGGGCTGCAGCGGGCATGACCTTTTTCGGGGGAACAGGAGGTCTTCAGGAAGCTTTAGCAGCAGGAGGCCCAGCTGGAGTCGTTAATGAAATTTCGAGCAGCCTCCTAGGTACATTCGGAGGGATACTTGCTATCTTAGGCGTTATTATCCTTCCGATTACAACCGGTGATACAGCTCTCCGCTCTTCAAGAATGATGCTGGCTGAATCGCTGTCCTCTTTTATGAAGACGGATGGCAGATGGAAGGTTGTCATCACCACCTTACCAGTGGCTCTTCCAACTTTATACCTTGCAACAATCGATTACTCTTTCTTATGGAGATATGTTGGATGGACAAATCAGGTTACAGCTGCAGTCATGCTTTGGACCGCCACGATGTATCTCTTGAAAAATAAGAAATTCCACTGGATTTGCGGTGTGCCTGCCTTGTTTATGACAGGTGTAGTATCGACGTATATCTTCTATGCACCTGAAGGCTTTCAGATGGATTATCAATTGTCGATGATCATCGGTTCAGTCATTACGCTTGCTATTGCAGTATGGTATGTTTACCAGATAATAAAACATAGACAGCTTGGCAAAAATAGTACCAGCTTAACAGCAGCCTAACTGTAAATGCACCTCATTCACAAGAATGAAGGTGCATTTTTTTATTTGCTGAAATCCTTCAGACCAATACCCTTTTTTCAAATTTAGTTGCTGTCTGTCTTTCTATTCTGTTAGTCCTGCACTCTGGATATCTGGCCCGTTGCGTTTTACTCTTCATGAAGCGGGTAATGAATACTAACAGTTAAAGGAGGTTTTACAATGTCAGATAATACAACTCAGAAAAAAATAATTCTATAGAACAAGAAAAAAGAAAGAAAACAACAAAGATATCGAGCCCCAAAGAGAGCCGGAAAAACCTCAGGAAGAGAAGCCGAATTAAGGAGGATGTCTAAAATGGCTGACAAAAACATTCAGGATGGAAAGATGGATAACCCCGAGCAATATAAAACCGAAAAAGAAAGTTTATTTGACAAGTATGAAAGTGAGAAGAATGTAGATCCTATTCCAGTGGAAGACTTAAAACAAGAAAAAGAAGAAGAAAAAAACGGCTCAAACATAAAGAGCAGTTCTTCTACAGAGGAAAAGTACAAAGCTGACTTTGAAACAATCAAAAAGAAAAAGCTGTTTGGCGATAAATATGACGATGGAACAAGGACATAAGAAAGGCTGGATACTATGAGTCAGAATAACCTAAAGGAAAAAATCATAAATATACTGGAAAACAGCAAAATAGGCATCCTTTCTACCTTGAAGAACAACAAACCCTATTCCCGCTACATGACATTTTTTAACGATAATCTTACCTTGTTTACACCCACCAGCATTCAGACAGATAAAGCAGATGAAATTAAAGCCAACCCAAACGTTCATATCTTAGCAGGATATGAAGGTGAAGGGTTTGGTGATTCCTATGTAGAAATTGAAGGAACAGCTTCTATTAATGATTCGGATGATTTAAAAGAAAAACTATGGAATGAAAATATGGAACCCTGGTTCGATGGTCCGAACGATTCCAATTTAATTGTTCTTGAAATTAAACCGGTTAAAATAACGCTGATGAACACAAAGGAAAATTCACCAAAAACACTTGATTTATAAACCAAGACGCCTGGCATCTAATGACGTGCCAGGCGTCTTGTATTGTATCTTCCATAATTTTAGCCAGGAGCGTATTTTCTTGAATGCTTTATTTTATTATCTTATTAAAATCTCTATAGTGACTCAAATAGTAATCTGCTCCTGGAGTATTATTCTGAAAGAGGCAAGTTTTAATGCCAAGCTCCTTTGCCGGCAAAATGTCTATTTCCCTATCTCCAATTGCTATATCCACTTTATGCTTCTCGTGCAGAAATTCATATGAAGCGGTGTGAGGCTTGCGGGGATAGCCGTCGTCACCTGCTACCATATCGGTAAAGTATCCATCCAAATTATGGAACTCCAATATAGATAGAACATCATCTCTTTCCTTGTGAGTCATAATAACATTCTTATCAGCCTGCTTTAATACATGCTCAACCTCAGGAAAAGGCGTTAAATCTTTGGGCCGCAACTGTCTCGCCATGTTCCTGATTGCTTTAATTTGTTCATCATTTAAGCCGAAATGTTCAAATGCATCACTGAATGAAACCTTTAACTGCCAAAAAATCTCTTCTCCCGAGATCTTTTCATCTCCCATTACTTCCCTGACAATCGCTGTATAGGCTGGGTATGTATCAAACAAAGTGCCGTCAAAATCCCAAAGTAAATTCAACAGGCAAAGCTCCCTTCTAAATCCTTTTTCTCCCCTTTATTTTAGTAATTATACATGCAGCTAATCTATTAAACTGCTTTTCCATTGTAATTAAATTACTTTGACAAACCTATAGCACAATGCTAATTTAATAGCTATAAGACTAAAAAAATCTTGCCCTGATAAAAAATAGGGAGAATTTTCAAAGGATGAATTTGAATGAACAAAGAGATTATTAAGCTAATCAGAAAAAGCTATAACATGACACAGCGTGATTTCGCAAGAGTTGTCAGCTGCAGCTTCTCTCTAATAGCTCTGGTTGAGGTAGGCAAGAGAAGAGTAACAGCTGATCTTGAAAATAAAATTAAAATTGCTTTTGACCTCGATGACCAGCAGATGCAATCACTCACTTCCCTTGTTTCAGAAATCAGCAAAGGTGTTCCCCCTTCATGTAAAGACAGATGCGGCTGTTTAAAGACCTTCCCTTCAGATGATACCGATCACAAATTAGCACCCGGCAATTAAAATAGGCATTTGCCGTGTCTCTCCGCCCACTTATGCATACCTTATAAGGAGTTATAGGATTTTTGCATAAAAGGAGAGTGCCCAATGTATCCATATGGCTATTATCAAGGTTATCTTCCTCAGCCAGCAGCCCACTTCACCCCTGAATATGATTATCAGCAGTACGAACAATATGATGACAGACAGCCCCAGCAGCTCGAAAGAAGGGTTACAGCTTTGGAAAGGCAAAATCAGGAGCAATCCCGAGAGATTACCCGGCTGAACAGGCAGCTGGTAAATTTGACTGACCAGGTTAAAATGCTGAACCAGACCGTTGACCGCCATACACGAAGGCTTAATCGGCTGAACCAAAGGCTAAGGGCAGTTGAGAATAGACTTAACATCCCTTTTACTCCTTTTGACGGGGAATTCTAAGGGAGAACTTTGTGCTTACTGCCGTGAGCCCTAGGAATAACAACTTTGCCCCAATCTCATAGTGATTGGGGCTTTAATTTACCTATTGGTTTATACGCAAACTTTGTAATTACTGTCCGGCCAGTGTTAGGGCATCTTCTGTTTAGCTAAACCTGGCTATTCGCTCGTAAACCTCTTTTAAGTTGGAGCATCCTAATTTATGAACCTCCTCGATCAAACGGCACCATAAGAGAGCAGTAAGCTTTGCATCTCCCAGGGCATGATGGCGGTCTTTAACAGGGATGCTATAAAATTCACAAAGGTCTTCTAATCTCCAGAATGATTTATTATGATCAGCTATCCTGTAAAGGAAGGAAGTATCTAATATCCTATACTTGAATGGCGTACGGAATAGCTTCCAGCAGCTGTGCTGCATAAAGCTTTTCTCGTGGTTCGCATGATGGGCCACAAGCGGCATATCCTTTACAAATTCAAGGAAACTAATCAATACTTCCGAGAGAGGAGGGGCTTTTTCTAAATCAGCCTCAGATAAACCCGTCAGCTCCTTAATTTCGTTTGAAAGTGGCTTTTCAAATCGGGCGAGTGAATAAAAACTGTCTTCACTGACTTTCCCTTTAATAATTTTAACCGCACCAATCGATATAATCTGATCCCCTTTATCCGGATAAAACCCAGTTGTTTCAATATCAAAGACAGCCACATTCAAATTTCCGAATGGAATAGCCATTGAATCGGTATTCTCCAATTCCCTCTGCATTTGCCTTATAAATGCCATTTGCTGTGGATTTTGACCATTCATCCCACCAAACATATTAGTTTGAAGTTTTCCTTGAATACCTCTGACAAATTGGACAAAAGGATAGAATCCCATTAACCTGCACCCTTTTCAATGGCCCTGATTACAAATTGATGAAGCTTTTTGCCATCCTTTAAAATATTTTTCAATTCATTTCTTTCAGATTTTGATAAGGATTTCAGCTGAATGTAATGGGTATCATCATAGGTATCTGTTTGCCTGTAAGATTGAAGTCTCCATTTTAACAAAGCGGCAAAATTACTTTCATATTTACCCATTTCCTCATCATAGCCATTCATTTTTTTGAGCTTACCCATTCGGGCAATAGTGGATGTCTCCAATATCCCTTCTTTGACAGCAAGAATTCTAACCGCATTTACATAAGGTATAAATGCTGCATATTTTAGATCCAGCTCTCCTTGATGGCTCCCCTTTTCCTCTGTCAGAAGCTGGCCAAATGGACCAACTGATTTTTTTATATGCATACTGGTCTCCATCATCCTGGTCAGCAAATGAGGGCTTTTTGAATGTTCGTGTGGATACTGGACTTCAATTCACCTATATATTCCTCCTGGCCCGCAAGAACTCTGCTGTCATAGAAAATGTGGAGATTTCTTATCGTCTGCAGACTCTCCTCCTGCATCCATGCTTGAATCTGTCTTTTCCATTTAGAAAGCGACTTGCACCACAGCGGATTTGAACTCATCACATTCCCTTCGCAATAGGGATATCCAGCTGCATGCAGACCTTTTGAAATTTCCTCCCCAGCTGCAAAAAATACGCTTCTGCTTCTGCCTCACCCGGTTCAAACACCAAGCCATGGTCCTGGTCACTCAGAAAGCCCTGTTCCATTCTCCCGCCGCTTCCCATCGTAAACCAGGCAAACTTCCATGAAGGTGATCTTTCTATTTTCAATCGCTCCAAAGCTATGCTAATAACAGCATTCATGATAAGGTCGTGAAATTCATTCAGGGCACTGGTATCATAGCGATATATTATCTGTTCCTCTTTCCACTTTTTCAGGGATTGATAAGAATTAAATGATGATTCCATCCAGGCACTTCCTTTAAAGAAAGCTCGAGTCCTGCTTATGAGCTTAAACTTTTGTTTTCCTCAGCCATGAAGACTTCCGGATATCCGTAGCTTCCATGTTCACTTAAATCTAATCCCATAATTTCTTCTTCTTCTGTTACCCGAAGTCCTCCCAATACTTTCTTGGCAGCTGCCAAAATAATGAAGGATACAGCAAATGCATAAAGACCGGATACAGCTACACCCATGAACTGGACTCCCAGCTGTTCAAAACCGCCTCCATAAAACAATCCTGGCTTTCCGACTGCTGCCAATTCAGGTGTCGCAAAGAATCCAGTGGATAATGTTCCCCAAACCCCAGCTGCACCGTGAACAGATAGGGCAAAGATGGGATCATCGATTTTCCTCTTTTCAAAGAATCGCACACTGTAGAATACCAGTATTCCTGCTACAAACCCTATGACAACAGCCGCCCAAGTATCCACAAATGCACAGGAAGCTGTAATAGCGACCAAGCCCGCAAGAGCACCATTAAGCATTGTCGGCACATCGGATTTCCCCATAACCACCCAGGAAATAATCAGTGCTGATACTGCGCCTGCTCCCGCAGCAAGATTTGTATTAAGAGCTACAAATCCAAAGAACCCATCGTCAACAGTCAATGTACTCCCAGCGTTAAAACCGAACCAGCCAACCCACAGGATCAGCACACCCAAGGCTGTATATACTTGGTTATGACCATAGATATTGTTAGCCGAACCGTCCTTGTTAAACTTTCCAATTCGGGGCTTAAGTAAAATAGTAGCGGCCAAGGCTGCCATAGCACCTGTTAAGTGAACAACTGTTGAACCGGCAAAGTCCTGCTTGCCGTGTTCTGCAAGCCAGCCCCTCCCCAAATCCAATGGGCAACAACAGGATATACAATTGCGGAAAATAATACGGTGAAAATGAGGTAAACGGATAGTTTTGCACGTTCAGCAAATCCGCCGAGTGCAATCGTGATGGCAATACCGGCAAATGCCAGCTGGAATACGAAGAATACCGAAGATGATAAGCCCATTCCCTCAAGTTCAGCACCTGAGTAAAAGAAATTGGTAAGCCCGACCAGGATATTTGCGTTACCGCCAAATATGAAGCCAAAGCCCACTGCCCAAAACACTAATGATGATAGACCAAAGGTAAAGATCGTTTTTCCTGCAATATGCCCCGCATTTTTCATCCTGGTAGAACCTGCTTCCAGCATAATAAAACCGCCAAGCATAAAAATGACTAAAATTGCTCCCAGCATAACCCACAGACTGTTCATTAAAAATGTGGCATCCAATTGTCATTCCTCCCTGTTATTTTTTTGATGTAAGAATTAATATAAATTTAATGTTATATTATCTAACATCATTTAATTTAATCCTTATTTTACTCTAAATTTTATAGAAGTCAATCTGTTTTTAGAAAATTTATAATTTTTGTGTTATATAATCTGACATGAATTTTATTATCAGATTATAACGATTGGCAATTTTATAGTTGCATCTGTTTTTCATTAATCGGATAAGTTAAAAACGAGCATTAATTTGCTCAAATAATCGTGGGGAGTGATGTATCATGGCAAGAAACAAACTATTGGTACCCGGTGCAGGAAATGTATTGGATCAAATGAAACAGGAAATCGCCAATGAGTTTGGAGTTCAGCTTGGTGCTGATACGACCGCACGAGCAAACGGTTCTGTCGGCGGGGAGATGACAAAGCGCCTTGTCGCAATGGCAGAACAGCAGCTTAAAAACCAGCAAAATCAGTAGAGGATGTTTTTTTGCTGGACTTAACCGGCCCTGCCCATGGGCCGGTTAATAAAAAAATGGTTTCACTCAAAAGCTTAATTACCGAACGGAGGCATACTTATGACCAACAAAAATGATAACCGCGAAAGAAAAAACAAATATCCTAAAAACCAAAAACAGGATACGGAATTCTCAAGAGAGGCAGATATCAGAAGCGAAATGACAAAAAAAGATCTGCAAAAATAAAAAGTCTCACACAAAAAAGGCACGTCACTTGACTGCCTTTTTTTGGGTGGTTGTTATTCATTCTTAATTTAACCAAAATACTTCTGATTACGGGTTATTTTCCCTGGAGTAATCACCCTACTTAATCGTGATACAAAAACTCCTGCCTCAAAAACAATTGCAAATAACACTGTCCCAAAAGCAAGATGGATAACGGCCCAGGATATTTCAATGTAACTTATAATGGTAAGAATTCCGATAATGATTTGGATTAAAACAAGCAAGGAGGCAGCCATGAGCCGATTCTGCAACCCAGCCTCCCATTTATTTTTAAATGAAAGATACGTAAGAATAAATATGTAAAATGCCACAACTCCAGCCAGAATCCTATGTCCGGTCTGGACCATTGCAGGAATAGATACAGGCATAAAACCATTTGCACATTCAAGCCATCCGCATGACAATCCGAATGATTCATGCTTAATATAAGCACCAAGGAATAAAGTAAGAAGCGTCACAATCAGCAATCCGTTAAATTTATTTTGCAAACTATTATCTTTTCCGAATACAGCAAGTGATCGCTGTTCATCAGCATTTCGCCAGATCCAGATCAGTGCGGCCAGGAAAAGCATAGCTACGATTAGGTGAACAGAGACAACTACAGCAGGCAAATCCATCCAAACCACAGCAGCCCCCAGTAAAATTTGAATTATTAAAAGCACCATCAGTACCTTAGAAACTTTATCAAGTTCTCGCACCGGATTTGATTTTTGAATACTAAAATACAACATTGCCGTCATTATTCCAAGTGCTGCACCGATAACCCTGTGAGCAAATTCAATTAAGGTATCTCCTTCTAATATCGGGATTACCAGACCATTGCATAAAGGCCATTCCGGCCCGCATCCCATGCCTGACTCCGAAGATGCCACATACCCGCCGAATACAATCAGAAAATAGGTAAGGACAATTGTTAAAAATGCCAGCCGATTTACCTTCAAAGCACACACCCCTTTTATTGCAGCATTTACAATTTTGCAATCAGTTTATCAAAAGCAGGACAAACTTTCGGTGATATGAATCACAAATTTAAGCGGGCCCTAATGCAATTTTCAACATAAGAAAAAAAAACGCCAGAGTTCCCCCTGGCGCAGCTATGCATGTCATTTATTTTGAATAAGTACGGCTATAAAGGGTGACATCCTCTAGTTTAGAACGATTAGGTTCATAGCCTATCCCAGGCCTTTCAGGCACGAATATAAATCCATCTTCCATAGTGACTTCAGGATCGATGATATCTTCCTTCCAGTAGTGGGATGATGGCGCTGTATCTCCAGGAAGCGTAAAATTGGACAGCGAAGTAATGGCAATATTGTGCGCACGGCCTATTCCAGCTTCAAGCATTCCGCCACACCACATCGGAATGTTATGATCTTCGCAAAGGTCGTGAATTCTTCTGGACTCTGTCAGTCCTCCAACACGGCCGATTTTAAGATTTATGATTCTGCAGCTTCCAAGCTCAATCGCTTTTCTTGCATCCTCAAAGGTATGTATACTTTCATCAAGGCAAATTGGCGTTTTCAGATGACTTTGAAGCTTGGCATGGTCGATAATATCATCATGATCTAGAGGCTGTTCAATCATCATAAGATTAAACTCCTCCATCCTTTGAAGATGATCAATATCATTAAGTGTATAGGCGCAATTGGCATCAGCCATAAGCTGTATTTCAGGAAATTGGGCACGAATGGATTTTAAAATATGCACATCCCAGCCGGGCTTGATTTTCACCTTAATCCGCCGGTAACCTTCATTTACATAACCTTCAATTTGCTTGAGCATCTTTACTTCCGACTCCTGTATGCCCACACTTACGCCCACTTCTATTTTTTCCTTTACTCCGCCTAAAGCTTTTGCGAGAGAAATCCCCTTCTCCCGGGCATAAAGGTCCCAGACAGCACCCTCTAGCGCTGCTTTGGCATTAAAGTTTCCCCTGATAGGCCTGAATGCCTCTGAAACATCATCAGGGTGCCGGATTTCTGATGCAAAAAGGATCGGTATTAAATGATCACTCATTATATGCCAATTTGTTTTAACTGTTTCTTCATTGTATATCGGCTCCATAATGGAAACCGATTCAGCCCAGCCTGACTCGCCGCTTTTTGATTTTACTTCTACCAGAATAAAGTCCTTATCCACTTCCGTTCCGACACTTGTTGTAAATGGATTCAGCAGCTCCATTTTGACGTGCCTTAAAACGATGCTTTTAATGTCCATCTTCCCATTCTCCTAGCAGTATCCCTTTTCTTTTTCCAAGAGATATAAGTATTGGTTTTCCGCGGTTATGTCCCTTATCAGATCCGTTACAATCCAGCCTTTGCTGAGATAATGAACGAATACTTCTTTCGTGCTCTCCCTCCATTTCAAAGCCAATTCAAAATCCCGCTTTTTTATATCTTGAAAATTCCCCGGAACCGGGATAAGAATTTTTTCATTTTCATGAAACAACTGTGTATTATCAGGAAAATAAAAGCCATCCGCCATACCTGTTTCCAATGCCATCGGCAGAACCTCTTCAGACCATTGACGTTCAGGACATTCCCCTTTAATTCGCCACTCCACTACAAATCGGTCTGATGGTATGCCTGCATTCATATGGTCTGACATTTCACCATAAGCATTTTCAATATATTGAGTGCATACCGCACCGAGTTTATGCAGATTGAGATTGGCATTAACCGTTTCAAGCGGGTCATATGTCCACGAAATAAGATCATAGCCTTTCTCAAGCGCTGTCTTTTTTGAGCATGTTTCAGCTTTTCTCCAATCCCGAACGCCCGGTACTCCTCGTGAACCCCAAGGCTGTGAGAGCAAAGATATACCTTTGTGCCGTCAAAGCCAGGAAAGCTGTATTGAAATCCAATCAGTTCCTCTTCAAGGAAAGCACCTAACACAAACCCGCCATTTTTAACCGTTGCCACCGTATGATTAACCGGCACCGCTTCTTCCGCACTCCATATGCGGGTTTCAAGTTCGTATACAGCTTCAAGATCCTTAACTGTGTGAAGGTTTTTAATTGCCAGTGATGTTAATTCTTCTTGCTTCATAAACCTTCCCCCTTCCTACATATCCAAAGTTCCCAGTCCTCTATGCTGCTTTTTTTATGAATGCTATAAAGTTTCTAAAAAATAATATGTGCCACAGTTGCTACAATTGGCAGTGTTATAATAGTACGCAGAAGGAAAATTAGAATTAAATCCTTAATGCTGACAGGCAGATTTGAACCTAATAGCAGGCCGCCCATTTCAGACATATATACCAGCTGTGTTACAGAGACACAGGCAATAATAAATCTTGTCATTTCACTTTCAATGCCGCTGCCGATGACAGCTGGAAGGAACATATCTGCAAATCCAACCACCATTGTCTGGGCTGCTTCAGCTGCCTCCGGAATTTGCATCAGGGCCAGGATCGGTTCAAACGGCTTGCCAAGAATAGTAAATGCAGGGGTAAATTCAGCTATTACCAAGGCAACCGTTCCAATCGCCATAACAATTGGCAGTACTCCCATCCACATGTCCAAAACATTTTCAACACCTTCTTTTACAACAGCGGCTGCACTATTATTTGTACGCGCTTTCTTAATAGCATTATTTAATCCCCATTTAACAGGTGTAGTGTGTGTAGGGATATTCGTTTCCGCCTTGAGCTCTGTCCCTTCATAAGCTGTATCCGCTTTCCTTGATAAAGGCGGTATTCGAGGCATTACTATAGCTGCCACCAGACCAGCCAGAATAATCGTTAAATAATAATGAATGAAGTATTGCTCTAAGTTTAAATATTGAATAATTACAATTGTAAAAGTAATGGAAACAACAGAGAAGGTTGTTGCCACCACTGCTGCCTCACGCTTTGTGTAATACCCTTCTTCGTATTGTTTTGTCGTTAACAGGACTCCAATTGTCCCGTCACCTACCCATGATGCCAGACAATCAAGCGAAGAACGCCCCGGCAGCTTAAAAACTGGCCTCATAACTTTGATCAATAATGCACCAAAAAATTCGAGGAGACCGAAATTTAATAGAAGCGGCAGCAATAATCCTGCCAGAAGAAATGTAGTAAATAGTATAGGAATTAAATCATAGATTAAGAGCGCACCCGTATTCTCTGAATATATCGGTTCCAAACCGAACTCAAATAATGTAATAATAGCAAAAACTGTTCCAAATAAACGGGCCGCCACCCAAAACTTGCTCACATTCAGTAATTTGTTCAGATATGGACTGTCCAAGATAAAGCCCGGTTTAAAAATTACTGCTATCAGTGAGCCAATTACTGAAAGAGCCATGATCAAAACTGTAATTGAAGGTATGGAATCTCCCAGTAAACCATTAATTTGATTTGCTAAATAAGCAACGGGGATGGTAATTCCATCAGCTCCTTGAATCGGTACCATAAATAGTAAAACCCCGATTAAAGAAGGAATTAAAAACTTTAAATAGTCCCCGGTTGTGTAGGATGGCCTTTCCTCCTGCTGAATCATCTTCTTTGATAAACTGCTCATTCATTTTGCCCCCTTTATTTCTTGTATTAACTCCCCTGCTGTTCAAACTTACTCAAAAAACCGCTCTTGTTCAGCATATAAGATTTCCAGTTCCTGCTGTCTTTTTGCAATTCTTTCATGATCCCGTTCATCGATACCTGCAATCAGTACCTCCAGTAAACTAATTACGGAAGCTGCCGAATGATGTCCTGAATCCATAAGCTCATCCATAGTAAGCGTAACTGCTGCCAACTGCCCGATAGGCGACAGCTGGCGGTCTGTTATGGCAATAATCCCGGAATCTTGCCTTTCAGCAAAAGAAGCAAGCTTTAACGCTTCTTTCCGATAGCGAGGAAAAGAAAAATGACAACGGCCGATTGATCTGTTAAATCACACACATCCTCAGAAAGAAAACCGTTAGGGCTTGAGATATAAACATTTCCCCTTATTTGTTTAAGTGTGTAATAAAACCAGTATGCTGCGGCAAAAGAGCTGCCAAAACCACCAACATAAACCCTGTCTGCACGGATTAATGCATCAATCGCTTTCCAGATTTCCCTTTCATCAACCTGATCAAGCAATTGCCGAAGTATCTTCCTCTCCTGATCAATGACTCTCCTAAACAGATTCTCTTTCGCAGCATTTTCTATGGAAGAGTCATCTTCAAAATAATCCATCTGTTTCCCGGCAAGCCACTCTTTTCTAATTCGATCCTGCATTTGGGAATAACCGCTGAACCCAAGTGCATACGCAAGACGGATGACCGTTGTCTCACTGACTCCTGCATTTTTCCCAACTTGAAATGCTGTTAATAGAACAGCTTCATCAGCATGCTCCATAATAAATTCAGCAGCTTTCCTCTGTCCTGGCGAGAGTGAGGAATAGCTTTCTTTAATCAACTGGCTCATTGTCTTCTTATCCATGCCGGCTCCTCATGAATAGTGAAGGAAAAACTTCTTATGCAAAGTATAAAGCATGAAATGCTTCTCTAACAAGAAGAATTTCCACTATTCAAAATTATTTTTATCAATATCTATTTAGAAATCTATTCTTTTACATGAAGGGAATCCTTCTTTAAGAGAATTTTAAAGGATGAAATACTTCTTTAGCAAGAGAAAAATGTATTTTTAGTAAAAGTAATTTATTTTTATGCATTTAATCCATAAAGAAACTCTAAGGCATTTCTTTATAGATGTATGACTTGGGAAAATATAAGAGAAATTCCTTAGATATTCATAAAAGATTAAAAAAACATTTTTACGCAAGCGGTTGCATCATATTTCTACCCGTGTTATTTTAAGATAATAATAAAGCTAAATAGTATTTTCACGGAATAAATTCATTCATATATCGAAATTTTTTTCGTCAAATTATGAAAATACTTTTTTAGACCATTTAATGAAAGCCCATACAATAAGGGAGAGAAGAACGATGAAAAAACTATTTTCTTTTGATTTCTGGCAAAAGTTTGGGAAAGCATTACTTGTTGTAGTGGCCGTAATGCCAGCTGCAGGTATTATGATTTCACTTGGAAAGCTTGTTGGCATGACGGGGACTGACATCGCATTTGTGCAAGCGATTGCACGAGTGCTGGAGGATATCGGATGGGCCATCATTACAAATCTTCATATCTTATTCGCAGTTGCAATTGGCGGTTCCTGGGCTAAGGAACGTGCAGGCGGAGCGTTTGCAGCTCTCATTGCTTTCATTCTGATTAATAGAATCACAGGCGCTATATTCGGAGTAAAGTCCGACATGTTAGGTAATCCTGAGGCTGCGGTAAAATCCCTGTTTGGACAAGACCTTATTGTCCCGGACTATTTCACTTCTGTTTTAGGCGCACCAGCATTGAATATGGGAGTATTCGTCGGAATTATCTCAGGTTTTCTTGGAGCCAATTTATTTAACAAGTATTATAACTATGATAAATTGCCAAATTCACTTTCCTTTTTCAATGGAAAGCGCTTTGTTCCCTTCACTGTAATTGTCGGCTCTGTTGCAGCTGCGTTGGTCTTATCGATTGTGTGGCCATTTATTCAAGGATTATTAAATGATTTCGGACAATGGATTGCTACATCACGAAATACGGCGCCTGTTATTGCTCCATTTGTTTTTGGTGCACTGGAACGATTGCTTCTTCCATTTGGATTGCATCATATGCTGACTGTCCCAATTAATTACACGGAGCTTGGCGGAACTTACAAAATCCTGACAGGCTCTAATGCAGGTTCAACGGTGGCTGGACAAGATCCGCTATGGCTTGCATGGATTGCTGACTTAAATAACTTTTTGACTGCAGGAGATACAGAAAGCTACAAGCAGCTGCTGAATGATGTTACTCCTGCCCGTTTCAAGGTAGGCCAAATGATTCTATCCGCTGCTGCCCTGCTGGGAATTGCGCTTGCAATGTACCGCAATGTAGATCATGAAAAAAGAAGAAATACAAATCGATGTTCTTATCTGCTGGTTTGGCAGTATTCCTGACTGGAGTAACTGAACCAATCGAATTTATGTTCATGTTTGCTGCTCCTCTTCTTTATATCGTGTATGCAGTTATGACAGGTCTGGCCTTTGCAATTGTTGATATTATAAATATCCGTGTCCATTCTTTCGGCATCATTGAATTGATTACAAGAACACCAATGATTTTAAAAGCTGGCTTATGGCTGGATCTTGTAAACTTTGTAATTGCCTGTCTAATATTCTTCGGGTTAAACTTTGGTGTTGCCAATTTTATGATCCGAAAATTCAACTTCCCTACACCAGGACGTAATGGAAACTATATTGAAGAAGAAAATACCGCTGCATCATCGGATACTTCAGTCAAGAAGAATTCACTAGCCCCAGTGTTAATTGAATTATTAGGCGGAAAAGAAAATATTGAAGATGTTGATGCCTGCATGACCCGCTTGCGTGTCACAGTAAAGGACACTTCATCAGTTGCTGGTGAACAGGACTGGAAGAGGAATGGAGCTTTAGGTCTTATCGTTAAAGACAAAGGCGTTCAGGCAATTTATGGGCCCAAAGCAGATGTCCTTAAATCTGATATACAGGACTTGCTGGGAGCTTAACAATGAAATTATTAACTCTAAACTGCCACTCATGGCAGGAGGATCAGCAGCTGGAAAAAATAAAAATTCTTGCTGAGGCAATTAAAGAGAACCTCTATGATGTCATCGCTCTGCAGGAAGTCAGCCAGCATATCAAAGCCCCTTTGATAGACGGCCATATCAGAGAAGATAATTATGCACTGTTGTTAATTGAAGAATTGAGAAAAATAGGTGTGAAAGATTACGTTTTTAAATGGGATTTTTCACATATTGGCTACGATATATATGAAGAAGGTCTTGCAATCATAACAAGGCATGAAATAAAAGAAGATCAATCATTTTTCATTACAAAAAACCGAGACCAGAAACACTGGAAGACACGGAAAATAGTTGGTATTAAATTACTTCATCAAGATAAGCCTATCTCCTTCTATTCTTGTCATCTCGGCTGGTGGCACGATCAAGAAGAGTCCTATAGATTCCAGGTTGAATCTCTACTTTCAAAAGTCCCAAAGGATGAATCCGCCATTTTAATGGGAGATTTCAACAGCTCCGCTTATGTCCGCAATGAAGGTTATGACTTTCTGACAGGCAATGGGCTCTACGACACTTATGAATTAGCTTCCAGGAAGGATTCTGGTGTTACTGTTAGAGGAAAGATTGCCGGCTGGGAGAACAATAAACATGATATGCGGATTGATTTAATTCTTTCGGCTCAGCCTATACAGCCGAAATATTCTCGGGTTATTTTTAACGGCATACACAAACCCATCATTTCAGATCATTATGGCGTTGAAATTGAAATATAGGCAAAAGTCCCTGACAACTCTGTCAGGGACTCTTTTTACACTTTTAGCTTGTAGATGGGCTCAGGATGGAAGGCCTGAAAGAGCTCACCTGTTGGTTCGAAACCAACTTTCTCATAAACACGAATACCTGGCTCATTCTCCTTGATGACTGATATGTAGATTTCATTACAAGCATACAGATCTTTCATTTCCTTTATCACAAGTTTTATAGCCGGTATACCGTACCCTTTTAAGACAAAATAGCCTCCCTGCTTAAATAAAACAGGGAGACTTTCGCAGTATTATTTCTTCCGTTTCTTTGTCAATCTGCCTAATAGGAAAGCTCCTGCGGCCACACCAATCACAGTATTGGTTTTCTTAGTAAATACCTGCTTGGCAACAAGGTTTAAATTCTGCGGCCTTTCAGCCAGACGCCTCATGAAGTAGCCGTACCAGTCATTCCCAAAAGGTACATAGGTACAGAAATTATAGCCTTCACCAGCAAGCTTCAGCTGCATATCCTTGCGGAAGCCATAAAGCATTTGAAATTCAAATTTCTCTTTAGGGATATTGTTAGCCCTTACAAAATCTTTTATATGATTAATTACTTTATGGTCATGTGTTGCAATAGATGTAAATTTGCCATTCAGCAAATGCCATTCTATTAATTTTATAAAGTTAGCATCGATGTCACTTTTGTCCTGATAAGCAATTTCCTCAGGCTCCTTATAAGCCCCTTTTACAATTCGCAAGCGGAAATCCTTATATTTCATTAAATCTTCTTCAGCACTCAGGAAATAGGCTTGAATAACTGTACCTATGTTATTATATTCTTTAGATAATTCATCCAGTATATCAAAGGAAGGCTGCAAACGCTTAGAGTCTTCCATATCCATATTCACAAAAATACCATAATGGCTTGCTCTCTCTACTATCTCCCTAACATTTTCAAGACAGAAAGAGAAGTCGATATCCAGGCCTAATTGGGAAGGCTTTAAAGATATATGTGCATCCACCTGATTTTCATGAATGGCTTCTATCACTTCAATTATTTGTTTCTTCGCTTCTGCCGCCTCTTCTTTTTTATATACAAATTCCCCGAGGTTATCGACAGTACAAGAGATGCCATGAGCGTTCAGCTCTTTTATGCTTTGAATTGCTTCATCTAAATTTGTTCCCGCAACTACACTCTGCGCTCCCAATTTCAACCCATATTTCTTTGCAGCACTATTCAGAAATTCGTTTTGGGAAAGGCCGATAAACAGATCTTTCAACATAGAAATATCCCCTAACTCTTGTAATTTCACAATGAAATTATAGCATAGATTTTTAATAAAAATTATTTTGTGAATTTTTATATTTTAACGATTCCCTATCACTGTTTCGTTAAAACATTGCAGGGGTTCCCACTTTAAAAGCAACCCCCTGTAAACAAAAAAAGTGCCTGGCTATCGGCAGCCAGACACTTTAAGTATATTTCCGACTGGGTTCGAACCAGCGACCTCTACCCTGTCAAAGTGGCAAACAGTCACGGAAGCAATAGTGACTGTCGGTACTGCTGTCCTTCCTTCTACATGACAATCACTCCTTTCACTGCATAAGAAAAGCCACCCTCTAAAGGGCAGCTTATTTTGGCCATTGATAATGTTTAGCTTGTTAGCTATCCTCGATTCCCCTTGTTGTAGGATCATATAAGGCATTCCACACACTCACCATTATTAGCAGTAAAACATACGGATTAGAAAATACTCCGACAACAAATTAAAAACTGCCCCCCAAGTATTGAGGTCCTGTGCAGTTCAGCACCCCTCCAAAGTTATAATTTGATGTAGGTAGGTCAGGAGGAGTCCTGGCTTTTTTGTATTTACAAATCATTTTTTATTTTTTCAGGTATCCTGGAATAATTGACTTATTTCCACAGTTACTGCAATATACTCCGTCAACCCCTTTGATAAAGTAAGTTTCCATGATGTATTGCGGGATTGGCCGAGGCACACCACATTCAGAACAAAACAATAAATAGCTTGTTTTTTCTCGGTCATATCTCTTCCCCCTATAAATAGCATTAACTCCTATTAATATAGTTCGGGAAGTGCTTACCTTTTCCTGTTGGAAAGAACGCAAATCTAGATCTTTATCATATGTTTCAATTTATTATTTCCTACTAGCTCTCGATTAAGTATAATTATCTAAATTAACTATAAAGGATGGAACGTTATGTTCAAAAAACTCTTTGGAAAAAACTTTACAGCTGCTGAATTCTGGATTTGGTTTGAAAAGAATTCACAAGACTATTATCAGTTGAAAGAAGAAAAGTTAAATTCATTGTTCTACAAACTAGATAAACAGTTATCTAAGATAAATGAGGATATAGCTTTTGAATTTAGTGCTGATTTAATCGATGGAAAGAGAGAGTTTATTATAAGCGCTGATGGTATCCTGTCTGCCTTTACAGATGTCATTGACCTAGTTGAAAAAGCACCGAAACTTGACGGCTTTAAAATAATTGCTTTTCGCCCCAAAAGTGATGTTGATGATATTTCGACTATCGAGTACGAGGATATTAGTTTAGGGCCTGATGATGTATTTTTCACTTACCGAAAAAATGGTGACACGTTAGACATTGTTCTATATCTCAAAGGTTACGATTCTGATTTTGAAGAGTGGGAAAACGCAGCCTTTATATTATTAGACACTATAATTGGAGAGTATGATGTTGCTACTAAAATAGGAAGTATTGATATGCTACCTTATAAAGGAAGTCCTAAATTAAAACCTATTTTAGAATTACCCTCATTAATAGATAGGGAAGTATCGGGGATAAGCTTTTAAAGCTTTCCTTTTTTTGCACCCAATTTAACTTTTCTTATTTTCTGTTTGTTATTAACTTCAGATGATATTACAATTCCTAAAAAATGTTATAATTCGAGATAACTACTCCCTAATTGAGGTGATTTCTAATTGTCAAATACAACTCAACTCTATTTAAATATTTTTAGTGCATCTTGTTTTACCATATTAACATTTATGCATTTTATAGATGTTTGGACAGCCAGTTCAACTACAGAAGTGCTATTCTTCATTGCTATGGTCACCACCCTCTTAGGAACCGGTTTTGAACTACACCGATATCTAAATAAAAAATAAGTGATGGAAACTTACCTGATGGCAAATTGGGTCAAATGTAAACAACTGTAATTAATTGAAACTTTTCAAAATATCTCCGTAAACTAACTAACGAAATAAGGAAGAATGGATATGCATTGGAGAAAATACTTTATTCACTTTTATTCCAGCCCTTTTAATATTTATAGTTTCGTTATTTCTTTGTCACCTATGGTGATCGAAGAGCTAAAAAAATTTCTTATACACTGGAAAAAAGAAATGCGTATGAGAGATTTGTGGATTGAACATGAGCATGAATTTGTCTTTTGCAATGAGAACGGAAAACACTATTATCCCACTACCCCTACTACCTGGTAGAAACGATTTACTGACCGGGCTGGTGTCCGATTTATCAGGTTACATGATCTGCGACACACATCAGCAACCCTATTAATAAATCAGGGTGTTCACGCAAAAATCATTTCAAAGAGACTTGGTCATTCAAATATCCGTATAACCATGGATAAATATGGACATTTTTTACAAACTGCAGAACAGGGAGCAGCTAACAAATTAGACTCACTTTTTAAACGGCATAAAAATAGCATTTAAAAATTCCGTCAACAATTGGGGTTTACTCTATATTTTTAAGAATATAGAAAAAGCCTAGAACCATTGAGGCTCTAGGCTTTTAACTGATGATTCCGACTGGGTTCGAACCAGCGACCTCTACCCTGTCAAGGTAGCGCTCTCCCAGCTGAGCTACGGAATCGTTATGATATTCCCTGTATTGGGGACAATATAAAATATACTTCTTTCTAACATAAAAGTCAATACCTATATTTCATCCATAAACTATAAGGTTATCAGCTTGGAAACTAGATTACATTCCCATTACAAATTCTGCATTTATGCCTTAAAGGTATCTTTTTAAGAGTATATGCTTTATAATGCCCTCTATATGATTCTTTTGTTAGCTGAATCAAATCATACAGGGTTACGGAAGGAGAAATATTAATGAAAAAACTAATGTATCCCTTTTTACTAGTATTAATATCTGCCGTTTTAGCTGCTTGTGGAGCTGATGATGAAAGCAAGAGTGCAGATAAAAAAGAGGAAGCGAAAACAGCTGAAACCGACCAGCAGGACCAACAGAAGCAAATGGAAGAAATGCAAAAGAAAATGGACAAACAAAAGCTTGATGAAGAAAAGACTGTTGCAATCGTTAATGACCAGGAAATCCTTGGCCGCGAGTATAACAGCGTGCTTACTTCATCACAAATGATGTATCAGCAAATGGGACAAGACCCTACTACCAAAGATGCTGCAGATAAAATCAAGGAGCAGACACTCGACAGTCTAGTCGGCCAGACACTTCTTCTCCAAGAGGCAGACAAAAAAGGCTACAAAGCTTCTGATGAAGAAGTCAAAAAGCAGCTGGAAGAAACAAAAGGACAATTCAAGGACGACAAGGAATTCGAAACAGCAATGAAACAGGCTGGCCTTAACCCTGACTCATTAGAGAAGGAAATTGCCAACAATATTAAATATACGAAATATATTAATGGCGAGATTAAACCAGGGGAAGTTACAGATGCTGAAATTCAGAAATTCTATGATGAATATGCCAGCCAGGGTGGTGCTGAAGGACAGGAGCCGCCTAAATTGGAGGAAGTAAAGCCTCAGATCAAGCAGCAGCTCGAACAGCAAAAACAGCAGGATATGCTGGTTAAGCATGTAGAAGAATTGAAGAAAAGTGCAAAAATTGATATTAAGGTATAAGTATCTTTAAAACAGTTCCCATTTGGGAGCTGTTTTTATGTGTTAGAGTATTAATAAAAGTGCTATTCCCCATACTGGCTTATGAATACTCAATAAGTTTCTTCCTTTTCTTTCCCTTGAGAATTTATTTAATTACGGTAATATTTATTGGGGAGGATACAACATGATTAAACACACAACATTCATTCAAATAATTGCAGGTTATTTTATTCTCACTCTCGGTGTCTCATTAATTATCTTATCCAATCTCGGTGCAGGTGCCTGGGACACTGTTTATGTTGGCCTTTTTAATAAGTTCGGTCTGACAATCGGAACATGGTCATTTCTGGTAACAGCATCCCTTATATTCTTCAATGCTCTGCTGACCTGGGAAAAGCCCCAGTTTAAATCATTTATTGGAACCATTTTAGCGAGTGTGGGGATCGATTTTTGGATGGAGCTTGTTTTCAGCGGCATCACAGTTACAAGCTTTTCCCTTCAGATCCTTGCCTTCATCACAGGTGTCTCATTTCTGGGCTTCGGGGTATCTATATATATCCGTCCGCAATTATTCAGCGGCCCAATTGATGGATTAATGATCGCAACTGCCAAAAGGCTAAATATCAGCATTAAGACCGCACGTATAATTAATGAATTATTGGCATTGGCCATTGGCCTTATTTTAGGCGGTCCAGTTGGATTAGGCACATTGTTCGTTGCCGTCTTTTTAGGCTATGCCATACAATACGGCACTGTTTTGCTTAATCACTTGAAAAATAAGGGTTTAAAGATTATTTAAAAGACTTCACTTGTGAAGTCTTTTTTATACGAACAAATTTTCGCACCCTACTTGATAAGGAACACGCGTTCGTGTATAATGTAAATAAAAGTAAGGGGGATTTCTCTATGAAAGGAATTCTTTATCGAGCTATGGAAGAGAGAAAGCCTGTGGAAATCATTTATCTCTCCAAACGCAATTCATTTACACAAAGAAAAATATTAATAAAAGAACTTCGAGGCAGCACGATTTTAGCCTATTGTTTATATAGAAAACAAATGCGCATTTTCAACTTGAACCATATCATGTCCATTTTGCCCGAAAAGAAAGCTCGCCAGATCAGCTAAAAGGAGCCTTCTTTCAAAATATTTCATTTTATTCATCAAAGCCTGTATTTCACATGGAAGTACGGCTTTTTATTATGCTCCTTTCTTTCCCCGATTATCTGGTCCTCATTCGGGTATATACTCTCTAACCGGGATTTGGCCCTTAAATAATTTAAGCTAAAGAAAGGAAGGATTTTATGAAAAGCTACTCATTGATTGCTGCTTTGTTTTCAGCAATCCTTATACTGGCAGGCTGTAATCAGAATGAAGAGCAAATTGTAGAGGATGAAGACAAGAATAATCCTTCTACGGAAGAACAGCGGGCGAAAACAGAGGAAGCTCCGGGAGATAACAAAAAGATCACTGAAGAAGTTGGTTTAGGAGACACACGGGATCTTTTCACAAAGGCTTATGGGGAAAATAAAAATAATAATGAAATTGCCCGCTTCAATGGAGACAGTATGCTGGTAGAGTTTCAAACGCATCGGGCAGTAAATGTTGAGCTGCAATTTGAAGATATGGAAAAAGATATGAGTAATGAAGAGGTTCTTGCTTTTATCGAAAAACGCATTCCGAAAGATGCTGAAGAGGTTAACAGATTTAAAGAAGATAACAATGAGCGTGAAATCATTGAATATAAAAGCGAACTATTAAAAGAAACCCTCAGTGATGAAGTATATGAAGGAGATGAACCCGGTACATTCTCTGTGTTATTAACCAGCAGCGAAGATGATTTTGTTAATGCCACCCTTTCAATCGGCCATAGCGATCAGGGATCCTGACAGGCTATAAGCTGCAGAAGCAAAAAGGAAGGATCTCATATGTGAGCATCCTTCCTTCTTTAATTATTATGCTGTTTGCGGCTTTGCCTGATCGTCTTTTTTAATGAAGACCTGCAATGCAATCAACAGGATAAAAATAACTAATCCTACAATATCAGTAACCCCTTCAGGGTAGATAAGCAATAGTCCCCCTGCAATTCCCAGCAGTCTTTCAAAAATATTCAATTTACGCAGCCAGTAGCCAATTACCCCAGCGCCGATTGCCATCATACCTGCCAAAGCGGTGAATACTACCCAGATTAAATAATACCAGGTTGTATCAATCATCAATAATTCCGGTGAAAGGACAAACATGTATGGAATAATAAAAGCCCCTATGGCAAGCTTTGAAGCTGTTACTCCCGTCTTTATCGGATCTCCGCCGGATACACCAGCCGCCGCAAATGCTGCAAGAGCAACTGGAGGTGTGACATCTGCCACAATACCGAAGTAGAACACAAATAAGTGAGCAGATAAATCAGGTACGCCCAGAAGGATGATTGCTGGGGCAGCTATAGTTGATGTAATAACATAGTTTGCAGTTGTTGGTGATCCCATTCCAAGGATAATCGCTGCAACCATTGTCAGCATCAAAGTCGGGATCAACAGTCCGCCCGAAAGATCAAGGAGGCCATTCGCCATCTTTAATCCAAGACCTGTCTTTACAACTACCCCAACAATAATACCTGCCGCAGCAGTTGCTGCAGCAACGCCCAAAGCCGTGCGTGCACCATCAACTAAAGCATCGATAGCATCTCTGAATCCAATGCGCGTTTCCTTGCTAATCATACTTACTGCAACCGTAATTACAATTGACCAAAGAGCTGCACGTATTACACTCATTCCGCTCATTAGCAGGATGATAACTGCCAAAATCGGCAGCAGCAGATAAATCTTCTTCAATACTTCCTTACGGTTAGGCATCTCTTCATCTTTCAGCCCTCTAAGTCCTACACGTTTTGCTTCGAAGTGAGTCATTATCCAGACCCCGGCAAAATATAGAAGGGCTGGAATAGCAGCTGCCTTGGCAATATCCCAGTATGTAATGCCGCCGCCAATAAACTCAACCATCAGGAATGCAGCAGCACCCATGATTGGAGGCATAATCTGGCCGCCGGTTGATGCAGTCGCTTCAACTGCGCCGGCGAATTCTTTCTTGTAGCCCAGCTTTTTCATCATTGGGATGGTAAAAGAGCCTGAAGTTACTACGTTAGCTACAGAACTACCGCTGATTGTTCCCTGTAGAGCACTTGAGAAAATGGCAACCTTCGCCGGTCCGCCAGTTCTCTTTCCGGCGATGGATACAGCCAAATCATTAAAATACTGCCCTACACCCGTTTTTACAAGGAATGAACCAAATAACAAGAATAGGAATATAAACGTAGCAGATACGCCTAATGGAGTACCTAGGATTCCCTCGGTCGTAAAGAACATGGTCTGCACCAATCTTTCTAAATCAAGACCGCGGTGCGCCAAAAATGCCGGCATATATGGCCCGAACATAGCATAGGCAAGAAAAATGACGGCAATAATGGTTATTGGAAGTCCAACCGCTCGCCTGGTCGCTTCCAGTACCAGAAGAACTGCAATTAGTCCTACATAAAAATCAATCTCGGTCAGACGGCCAGCCCTCATGACAATTTCATCAATAAAAAGCGGCCAATAAGCTCCTACCGCAATACCCAGTATAGCTAAAATGATATCGTACCAGGCAACTTTATGCTTTCGTCCCCTGTCTTTCTTCCTTGCAGGGAATAATAGAAATATTAGGGCTAATGCAAAACCTAAATGAATCGAACGCTGCAGCTGGGCTGTAAGCATCCCGAAAACCCCTGTATATAAATGGAACAGTGAAAATGCTAAAAGCCCAAAAAAGACGATCCAGCCTAATACTCCTCCTAATTTCCTTGTACCAGCCTCTGGATCGTATTTTTCCAGCAATTTCTGCTGCTCCTCAAGTGATAATGTTTCCCCTTTATTTTCCAAGGATATTCACTCCTTTCAACACCTCGAATAAGTTTATTTTTTTGCCTTTATCCGTACCCATGTGCCAGGTTCGATATAGTCTGTAAGGACATATTCTTCGCCTTGCAAGATCATTCTGTGATTCGCTCTGACCTTACCCAGCCTTAAGTCAAATGAAGGAAAAAACCTTTTCATATTCTTAATATAATATTTGCCGTCCTTTTGTTCAAATGTTTCTCCATCTGAAGCATTCTCAGGCATGCCGATGGCAAAATCCTCATACATGAGTTCAAACAATTTAATCCTTCCATCCTCGGTTATAGAATAGCTTTCTACAACATCTGTAAGGTGGATGGAATGTGTATACTTTATCTTAAAGGTTCTGTCCTCTTTAATCAGGAAATAAGCAATCACCTTTCCTTTGTTTTGATACTCAAAAACAACTGCCTGCTTAATGGGTATGAAGAACATGATTGCGATGGTTAAGATTACGAGGAGTGCCAGGACCGCTTTTTTATTCCCTGGCTTATTAAAGTTCATGGAACCTCCACCTAAAAAATATTGTCATCTTTTACAATTGGTTGCCATTTCAATTAAAAATTAATTGACCGGCGCAATCACCTTAAAAGGTTTTACAGCCGGCCAAATTTCATCATTGGATTATGTTATTGAAAGATTATTCAGCTTTAAAGCCTTTTTCGTCAAAGTACTTTTTAGCACCAGGGTGCAGTTCAATGCCAGTACCTTTGACAGCATTTTCAGCCTTAATCATTTTTCCTTTGGCATGTGTAACTTTGTCAAGGTTCTCAAAGATTGCTTTTGTAACATCGTAAACTACATCGTCTGAAAGGTCATTAGAAACAACAAGCATTGCCTGTACTGCTACTGTTGGCACAGCTTCTGCAAGCTTATATGTTCCAGATGGCACTTCATCCTGTACATAGTAAGGATATTTTTCGATTAATGCATCGATTTTATCCTGTTCAATCGGAACGATCACAACATCTTCAGTTGCAGAAAGTCCTTCAACAGCACCTGTTGGAGTTCCTGCTGTAACGAATGCTGCATCAATATTGCCATCCTGTATTCCGGCAGTTGACTCATCAAAAGAAAGATCCTGCTTTTGAATGTCATCCAATTTGATTCCGTGCACTTCAAGAATCTGTTCTGCATTCGCAGCAGTTCCTGAACCAGGAGCTCCTATTGAAACTTTTTTGCCTTTTAAGTCTTCAACAGATTTAATGCCAGATTTTGCAGTAGTAACGATCTGGATCGTTTCCGGATAAAGCGTGCCGATCGCACTCACATTATCCACTGCTGCACCTTCAAACATTAATTTTCCTTCTTGTGCATATGAAGCAATATCTGTTTGAGAGAAAGCAATCTCAGCATTGCCATCTTTCAGTGTGTTCATGTTCTCTGCAGATGCACCTGAAACTTCAGCATTTGTATCAATGCCTGTAGCATCAGAAATAATCTCAGCGAATGATCCGCCCAGCGGATAGTATGTACCGCCTGTTCCACCAGTCACGATGCTCATGAATTTAGGCTTGTCTGCGCCGCCGCCTTCTCCATCGCCGCCGCCTTCATCTTTTCCGCCTCCGCAGGCTGCAAGAACCATAGAAAGCGCTAACAGCAGAGCTGTGGCTAGGAATATACTTCTCTTTTTCATCCTATTTCCCCCTTATAAAGATTAGATTTTATCAATTATATACTAACATAAACCTTATCTGAATTGTCAAATGATCCCTCCTTGCTTTTAAAATTGCTGTTAATTGTCTTTTTGCAACTGATTCACCCCATTTGTTAATTTTATCCAAAATAAAGCGGCATGACCCATGAATGAGAATGCAAGGAAAAAGCAATTCCTATATATATATGATAAAATCTCATTGTAAACTCTTACATAACATAACAGAACTAAACGGAGGAACAAAAAATGATGGATTACCCTAGAGGATCAATACAAGATATTGCAATCGAGAGCAAGGAACTGGGTGAAGAGGTCGAGCTGCTCATTTATTTGCCCGCATCCTTCTCACCTTTATATAAATACACTGTTGTCATAGCCCAGGATGGCAAAGATTACTTCCAGCTTGGCAGAGTCGGGCGCATCGCGGATGAATTACTAAAAGATAAAGAAATTGAAAATATCATCATTGTTGGTGTCCCTTATAAAAACGTCAAAGACAGATGGAAGAAATATCATCCGGACGGCGAACAGCATAATGCTTATATTCGTTTCCTTGCACACGAGCTGGTTCCATATCTTGACCGAGAATTCCCTACTTATCAAATGGGGATGGGACGTGCCCTTATGGGAGACTCACTTGCGGCAACTGTTTCATTAATGGCGGCCCTGCAATACCCTAATACTTTTGGGAGGTTAATTCTTCAATCACCTTATGTTGACACCTCCGTTACAGAGGCAGTGCAGGAATTTACGCAGGCCCACCTTCTTAATATTTATCACGTTATCGGGAAAGGCGAAACATCTGTAAAGACAACAGGGGGTGAAGAGAAAGATTTTCTTACTCCAAATCGGGAGCTTTCCAGTTTATTTAAGCAGAAACAATTCCCTTACTTCTATGATGAATTTGATGGAAATCATACATGGACCTACTGGCAGCCTGATTTAAAAAGGGCGCTAAAGTCTATGTTTTAACTTTGATGTGTAAAAAGACCTATTCATTCGCTATAAAAAGATTATCTTGACATACTGTTTTTTATTATGAAAAAAGGTATAATTATATAATGAATTTAGAAAATTTGCTATAATAGACCAACCAAGTGTTTTTCATTTCATTTTAGCCTGCCAGTTATAAAAAATACTGAACATGGAGGTTGTTGTATGAACACTAATTACGGCATAGTTATTTTCCCGTCAAAAAAATTGCAGGATTTGGCCAATTCTTATAGAAAGCGGTATGATCCGCATTATGCTTTAATTCCTCCGCATGTAACATTAAGATCACGCTTTGAAGCATCTGAAGAAGAAATAAAACAGCTGACGGAAACACTTCATGGAATAGCGAAGAAACACGAGCCATTTCATATAAATGCTACAAAAATCAGCTCTTTCCAGCCTGTCAACAATGTCATTTATTTTAAAATTGAGCCTTCAGCCCAGCTCGAAGAGTTACATATTGAACTGAATGATCATATTAGCGGCGATACACCTGAATATAATTTTGTTCCCCATATTACCATCGGACAAAAACTCTCCAATGATGAACATTCCGATGTATATGGGAGCTTAAGAATGCAGCCTGTTAATCACGAAGAGGTTGTGGATCGTTTTCATCTTCTATATCAGCTGGAAAACGGCTCATGGACCGTTTATGAAACATTCAGGCTAGGAAAGGAATAGTGAAAAGTGGAAGTAAGAATAGTCTCATCTGAACAAGAATTGCACGATGCCTTCTCAGTAAGGAAACAAGTTTTTATCAACGAGCAAAATGTTCCTGAAGAAGAGGAAATCGATCAGTTCGAAGACGAAGCAGTCCATTTTGTACTATATAATAATGGCATGCCTGCAGGTGCCGGAAGATTTCGCACTGTTGACGGCAATGGCAAAGTGGAAAGAATATGCGTTCTGAAGGAGAACCGTCAGAGCGGCTCAGGAAAAGCAATAATGGATAAAATCGAAGAGCATGCTAAGAAACAAGGCTTGCCTGCCTTAAAATTAAATGCCCAGACGCAGGCTATCCCTTTTTATGAAAAGCTCGGCTATCAGGTAATCTCGGAAGAATTCATGGATGCCGGGATTCCCCACCGTACAATGAAAAAAACGATATAGCGGAAAAGCTTCTGCCAGGATGGCAGGAGCTTTTTTGTATGCAATAATTTGGGGCATTCTGCAAACACTATTCCAGATACAGCATTTTAAGGAGTGGTTTGAATGGAATATTTGCATATCGTAAGTGTACTTGTGATAGGATATTTTTTCTTATTTATTATGGCAAAACTCCTGGGCAAAACACAGATCACACAGATTACTCCTTTTGATTTCATCTCGGCCATCGTGTTAGGCGAGCTGGTGGGAAATGCCCTATATGATCAGGAGACTGGAATCCCCGAAATATTCTTTGCTGTTGCAGTATGGGGGATTCTCATTTACACAACAGAAATCCTTACCCAAAAATTTAAACGGGCACGCAAGCTTCTTGAAGGTGAACCCTCTATTGTTATAAAAAAAGGAAAAATCGTCTATGAAGAACTGAAGAAAAATCATCTCGACCTTAATCAGCTCCAGCACCTCCTCCGTTCAAAGGATGTCTTTTCAATCAGGGAATGCGAATATGCCATTCTTGAAACAGATGGAACGGTCAGTGCATTAAAAAAAACACTTTACTCGACCCCAACCATTGGAGATTTAAAACTCCCAATAATTAATATCGAGCTGCCAGTAACTTTAATTTTAGACGGGGAAGTGATTTGGGATAATCTCAAAAGCATCAATTGGGACGAAACAAAGCTTATTAATGAAATTAAAAACAATGGCGCCAATAATGTCAAAGATGTCTTATACGCAGAGTGGAAAAAAGGAGAGGCTTTGCACGTGCAAACGTACTGAGCCTCTCCTTCTTTTCTTATATGCATTCACTAATATAGCGGCCTTTACCCGTCAGCTCTCCGTATGTTTCTTCTGCCTTTTTTCTGGTGCTCCGTGTTTGGTTGTCCGCCCGCTGCTGAGGATTTGATTTGGTTAGCCTTCTTTGAATATTAAGAGGAAGCTCATGACGGAAATCTTTTGAATTGGATTGTGCCGATATTTTGGAAACTGGCACGAAATGAAATGGATCATATTTTGTGCCAATCTCTCTTTCTGCATACTGACTATACTGATATGAAGGTACAGGTAAAATGTAGCCCATGAATGCTCCCCTCTCTATTCTCTATGTATGTAATTATTAAAGGTATACGAAACAATCTTTACTTTTATGTACCCGTTTACATAAAATTATAAACAGAAAAGCACTTTAGAATCCTTTACCGGTTTGTTATGATAAAATTTGTCTTGTTATAAGGATGATAAATAATTTAAACTCGGCAATTTATAAAAATGGGGTATTTTTTATGAAGACAGCAATTTTACATAATAAAGCAGTGAATCTGGAACAATTGAATCGAGAAAGTTTTCAGCATATTTATGAAGAAGGCAAAAAAGGAAAGCTGCATTGCCCTGATTGCGGAGCTTCTGTCCGTTTGTATTTAGGAATTATGGATGAGCCTCATTTTTATCATATTCAGCAAAGCAGCAGGATGTGCAAGGATATAATAATGAAACAAGAATCAGCTAAGATTGAAACTGAAGAATATATAGAAAGAAACGGCTTTAAAGTTCCTGTTTCAAGGCCCATTGCTTCTGCTGCTGTAAAAGAAATCGAATCAGCCTTTAAAAAGCTCAGCCGGCAAAAAATATCCCCCTTATATCCAGGAAAGCACTCACAATCCTAGTTTCCCTGATGAATACCTAAAGTCCCTATCACAAGCAGGAGTCTTTTTGGATGAACAGCAGGCAGCGGCTGTCTCACATATTGATGGGCCTCTGCTCGTTCTTGCAGGAGCAGGGAGCGGCAAGACCCGAGTTTTAACAACCAGGACTGCTTTTATGCTCCGCGAGAAAGATATCGATCCTAAATCAATAATGCTCGTTACTTTTACAGCTAAGGCTGCGGCTGAAATGAAGGAGCGCCTTACCCAATATCCCGGAATGGATTCACGAAAAGTCAGGCAAATCGTTTCCGGCACTTTTCACAGCTTGTTTTACCGGATTCTCTCCTTCCACAATCCGGAAAAATGGTCTTCCGGCAAACTCCTTAATAAAGAATGGCAGCGGGAACAGATCATTAAGGAATCCAGCAAAGACTTAAAGCTCGATGAAAAGGAATTTGCCTTTGACCTTGCCCTCCAGCAAATTAGCTATTGGAAAAACTCTCTTACCGTACCTGGGAGGGTTCATCCAAAGAATGATTGGGAGGAACAGACCGCGATTCTATATGAAAGGTATGAACAAACAAAATTAAGAAGAGAATTATTTGATTTTGATGATATGCTGACGGGCTGCCATGCTCTTTTTCATGAAAAGCCTGAAATTCTTGAACAATATCAAAATCGCTTTCATTATTTTCTGATCGATGAGTTCCAGGATATTAATAATGTTCAATATGAGCTTATGAAAATGCTGTCCGATAAAACAAAGAATGTCTGTGCAGTGGGTGACGATGATCAATCTATTTATGCTTTCAGAGGAAGCGATCCCCAATATCTTTTAGATTTCGAGAAAGATTTCCCTGGTGCTAAAGTTATAACATTGAATCAGAATTACCGCTCTGCTCACGAAATCGTATCAGCAGCGAACCAAATCATTTCTTTAAATAAACATAGACGTGTCAAAAGCATGAATGCCCAATTTTCTGGCGGGCAGCACCCTTTCCTCTTTTTTCCTTTTGATGAGGAAGAAGAAGCAACGATGATTATGACTGATATTCAGGAAAAAATTGAAGAAGGATATGAGCCGCGGGATTTTGCAGTATTATTCCGCACCCATACTGGCAGCAGGGCCATTTTTGAAAGGCTGGCCAATTCCAGCCTTCCGTTTAAATTGGATCAGGATGCCGAATCATTTTATGATCGGTTTATTGTTCGGAGCATGCTTGCTTTTCTAAAGTTATCATTAAATGAGGATGACCAGAATGCCTTGAAAGATATGCTCCCTTCTCTATTTGTTAAACAATCAGTCCTTCAGGATATTAAGGCAGAAAGCATCTTGCAGGATTGCTCAATGCTGGAGTGCCTAAAGTTTATAAAAACAGGATTTGCTTTTCAGGAAAGCAAGTTAAAAAAAGTGATCCCTGTTACCAGATCAATCTCAGGACTTAGTCCCATCACTGCAATTGAAACTGTTGAAAAAGAACTGGGCTTCCAGGACTTTATAAAAAAACGCGGCAATGAAGGCAATAAAATGGATAAAGGCTCTGATGATATAAAAGATTTGAAGGTCGCTGCGCGCAACTTTCAATCTCTTCATGAGTTTCTGGAGCACACTGAACATATGAGAGCCATGAACAAAGAAATCAAGCGCCTCAGCAGGAATAATGATAATGCCATTACATTAAGCACTATCCACCGTTCAAAGGGGCTTGAATATAATGTGGTATATGTTGCCGGTGCAGTTGAAGGAAACCTCCCGCATGATCATGCACTGGAAGCTTACCGTTCAGGTGAGTCTGCACCGCTGGAGGAAGAACGAAGGTTAATGTACGTTGCCGTTACAAGGGCAAGGAAGGACTTATACATTTCTGTGCCGGAAAAAAGGCGGGGACGGAAGGCATATGCCTCAAGGTTCCTTGCCCCCATTACAAGAAGCGGCAGGAATAAAGGCGGAAAATAAACAGAAGACCTGGCTGCAACCCGGCCAGGTCCTTCTGTTATTTTTTATTCATCATCTGGGAAATTGTATTAAAGTCAAGCTGCTTTCCATCAGCAACAATCGATTTCACAATCTTATCTTCCATATCCTTGGAAACGGGTTTATTAGCAATTTGCGAAACTCTTTTGATTACATTTCGTACTGTTTTTTCATCTTTAAAATTTGCATTCTGCAATGAGCCGGCCAGTTCCAATACATCCTTCATATTTACGCCTGTTTTCTTTTCAAGGTTTTTAAAAAAGTTGTTATCCATCCTGCTCAATCACGCTCCTTCATTTACTCCTTTATATCTTATGAAGGTGGGCGAAAAACGTGAAATGTATTAAAAATTTATGTACTGATACGCAAAAAAGCCAACACAAAACCTGCTGCCGGTTCTGAGTCAGCCTTTGTGAATCTAATTGTAGAAACTTGCGCCGACGATAATGAGTAAAATGAATAGGACGACGATTAGAACAAACGTATTCCCATAGCCCCCGCCATATCCGCAGCCTCCATAGCCATAGCCCATGCCTCTCACCTCACTTGGATTTCTTCCTACAACATATGTGAAAATAAAGCAGGGGTATGGGCAAGCTCCCAAGGCAGGCTTGGTTTATTCAGTCAGATTGAAATAAGAGGCTTGTTTTTAAATAACTTGAAGGCATTCTTGTGTATTTACCATATCATTTACCCTTTTGGCTTGAAAATTAGTGCACCGATAAAACCGAAAATTATCGCAGCTGAAATACCGGAGCTGGTTACTTCGAACATTCCGGTCAATACGCCGACAAGCCCGTGCTGATCAGCTTCCTGAAGGGCTCCATGGACGAGGGAATTGCCAAAGCTTGTTATAGGGATTGTCGCTCCGGCCCCCGCAAAGTCCGCAAGCGGTTCATAAAGGCCAACACCATCAAGAACAGCTCCCAATACAACCAAAAGACTTAATGTATGGCCAGGTGTTAACTTAAAAACATCAAATAATATTTGTCCAAATACGCAAAATAGGCCTCCAATTACAAAAGCCCAAAAAACATAGGCAGCATACAAATATTCCTCCTTTTAACATCCTCTTTAAGTCATTTCGATTGAAACTGCATGTGCAATACAGGGGATGCTTTCACTCTGCTGGAATGTCAATGGTGATAATAAAGCGCCCGTCGCGACAACAAGGATTCTCTTGTAAGTCCCTTGTTTCATTTGATTCAAAAGGTGTCCGTACAAAACAGCAGCCGAGCACCCTGCGCCGCTTCCTCCAGACTGGACTGGCTGATCATCTTTATAAATCATTAATCCGCAATCTTTAAATTTCTCTCTATCTATGTTCAATCCATTATTTTTGAGCAGTTCATAAGCTGTTTCCTGGCCAATTCTCCCAAGATCCCCTGTGACAATCAGATCGTAATGAGATGGATCCAGCTGCATGTCTTTGAAGTGTGCAGTAATGGTATCTGCTGCTGCCGGCGCCATAGCTCCTCCCATATTAAAAGGATCTGTCAAACCCATGTCGATTACTTTGCCGATTGTAGCAGAAGTGGTAACCGGCAAATTCGAACCAGCTGCGTTTGCTGAGACCAGTGCCGCACCTGCACCAGTTACTGTCCACTGTGCTGTTGGAGGCTTTTGGCCTCCGTATTCTGTCGGGTATCTGAATTGTTTTTCAACAGCCGCATTATGGCTGGAAGCTCCTGTCAAAACGTGATCAGCACCACGGTAATTAACAATGAAGGATGCCAGCGCAAGTCCTTCCATTGAAGTTGAACAAGCTCCGAAAACCCCGAAATATGGGATTTGTATCGTTCTTGCACTTAAACTTGAAGGTGTTATCTGATTGATTAAATCCCCGGCAATATAAAATTGTACATCCTCCTTTTGGACATTTGCCTTATTTAAGGCAGTCTGTCCCGCCTCTTCCAAAAGGATCCGATGTGCTTTCTCATAAGAGTCTTCACCCATCCACAAATCATCATGCAGAACATCAAAATCCTCTGACAGATTGCCGTTTGCCTCAAATGGCCCGCCGGAAACACCTGCAGCTGCAATTACCGGACGGTTTTGAAAGACCCAGGATTGTTTTCCCTTTAGCATTAAATAACCCCCAAATAATTAATAGCGTTTTAATTAGGGCCACAACGAAAGCCGAAAACACACCAAAAAGAATAACCGACCCTGCAAGCTTGAACATGTTTCCCCCTACACCCAGGACAAAGCCTTCCGTTCGATGCTCAATAGCAGCTGAAATTACAGCATTTCCAAATCCCGTTACAGGAACTGCACTGCCTGCTCCGCCGAACTGCCCCAAACGGTCATAAACGCCAAAACCTGTCAGCAGCATGGAGATAAAGATCATGGTAGCAACAGTTGGATTTCCGGCTGTCTGTTCGGTAAAGTTAAAAAAGTAGATATAAAAATAAGTTATTGCCTGTCCAACAACACAGATGAGACCTCCCACCCAGAAAGCACGAATGCAATTTTTCAGGACTGGGCGCTTCAGCTCATGCTTTTGCTCGAGCTTCTCATATTGCTGCTGTTCCGGTGTTTTTGTTTTTTTACTCATGCCCCTGCTCCCTTCCTATGTCATTTCATTTTTAAGCTTTATGATTTTATCAAGTTTCTTTTTAGCCTTTTTGTCTGTAAAATTGGGATCTTTCATTTTTTCCTGGAGTTCTACTGCCTCAATAAAGATTTTATAATCGCTTGAAACAATGAAGTTCTCATCAGGGTATTTCTCCTCAAGCATTTTTGTCATTTTCTTTTCAATTTTTTTCATGTGGAATCGCTGCAAATGCTTCACTTTGTAAGCAACTAGAGTATCCCCATTGCTCTTTACCACTGCAACATCATAAAGTTCTTTCATTTTTTCGACGTCATGTTCAATGTTTTCAACTAAATCCAAATTTCCCTTTGTATTTTTATCAATTAATACAGCAGGGGGATTAGTCGTTTTGAGCAGCGCAAGGTCGCTCTCCGTCACCTTTCCATCTCCGCTGCAGCCTGATAATAAGATCAGTGAAAATGCAATAAACGATAAAAGTTTTTTCATAATAGTCCCTTCCTATGTAGAATCTTTAATTATATTGTCCTCGAATAGTTTTGGATTTATGAATATTACTTCCCATCCTATTTTTCCCAGAAGAAAACAATAAAAAAAGCCGGGACCTCCGGCTATTGAGCTTTCTTCGTTTTTTTCCGCAGCCGCACCCTTTTTCTTTTTCTTGCTGACCGGCTGTGTTTTTTCCGCGTGCTGATCCTTATGATTCTTTAACATCATTGAGGCCCTCCATTAACAATAATTTTCCTCTTTTTAATTTATGCTGAGCCTCAAAGCTTGTGTAAAACAAACGCCCACATGCTGGAACAAATAGCTATAAGCAAATTAATTAATTAATTTTTGCACCAGAGATTCTATAATAGCTGCAAGTCCGGCAACTGCTAAAATCAGCAGCACCGGAGCTGCCAATGATGCATAGAAGTAATATAACAAATATAAAAAAACCGCACTCCACACACCAGTACACCAGTAACAGCTTAAAAGTTCTCCCAAGAAACCTCGCAATTTTCCATCTTTCACAACCAAAAAAACTTCAATTTCGCCGTTTTCATCCTTTTCTTCAACCTCTTCCAAAAAAGGCTTGCGCAAAAACTCGGTAATTTTATCAAATACAATCAGTCTGGTCAGCCTGAAGCTTGCAAGAGCAAAAATCAGCAGTTCCATAGGTGTTATGTCCATTTTTTTCACCTCCAATGTAAAAAAATAGCCTATTTTTTCAAAAAACAAGGCGTTTGTCCGTAACCCATAGGGCACTTCGGCAATATGTTAGTAGTGTAGACCACAAGAAACAAACAAGGAGGAAAACAAAAATGGGTTGTGGAAAAAAGACGACTTCAAAGGCAAAAGCTGTGTATGTGAAGTAGTTCGTGCTATAAAAGATATTCAAGATAACGCAGAAGATGTGTGCGAATGCCCTTCAAACTGTTTCCTGGAGCCGCTTGGAGCGATATCACCTTCAAACAGAAAGCGCCATAAGCGTCCGGATACACGCGTATTCACATTAAAAACTGCGGACGGTTCACCATTCCATGCATTCTTTACAGGAAATGACTGTGCATGTGTTTCGATCTTTTTTAGAGTAGAAGAAGTATTCGATAACTGCTGCGCGGTGCTTCGTGTACTAGAGCCGGTTAACAGAAAAGAAGGCCCTGACAAGACAGTAAACCTTGCAGATGACTGCTGCATCGACTTAAGAAAGGTTTGCGAAGTTGACTACTTCCGCAGTACAAATGACTGTGTTACCGTTGATTTAACATGTTTCTGCGCTGTTCAATGTATTGCAGATGTTGACCTGGATATCTGTGAAGACTAATTAAATGCAGCCAGCCGACCATTCGGCTGGCTATTTTTTTGGCCGATTTCCGCCAGAGTTTAGTTTTACCTTCTTAGTCCAATCATTTTAACTGTATTTAAAGATTGAAGATTTAATTGCTCAATTGTATCATCGAACAACTTAATCTCGATCCATTCTTCATTTTTTGAAACCAGAAATCCTCTTATTGCCTTCTCGCCGGTTTCAAATATACAGGGTATAGGCGGAAGCTGTTTAGGAAAATCAATTAAGTAATCCAGGCGCTCAAGAGTGTCCATTTCCTTAAAGCTTTTTACACGATTGAAAGCCGGCTTTCTTTTTTCCGACGTAAACGCAAAGGATGCACTTTCTTTTTTCTCTTCCCTGCCTGCTTGGAATTCTTCAATAGCTTCCTTCACCTTTATTTCGGTCATATTTTCGTTTTTTTCTTCGGGCATCGCCTGTTCATTTATTTTGTCTGCGGGTTCCGGTACACTTTCTTTTTGTTCCAGTTTACGATCCAGCTCTGCTTTTCTGCTGGAGTAGACTGTTTGCATCCTGGTTTCTGGAAATTGAAAACTCGGCTGCTGTATATAAAATAATGGTTCCTTCACTTTTTTCTCAGCCATTTTTTGCCCACCTCCGCTAATCTTATTGTTCGTCGTATTATATGTATGCAGAAGATGGGCTTTCGTTTCTGATGGAAATAAAAAAAGCCCGCTCACATTGGAGCAGGCAATTTCTATTACAGAATATGATAACCGGAATCTACGTGAATATTTTCACCCGTTATTCCTCGGGACAGGCTGCTGAATAAGAATAAAGCTGTATCCCCTACTTCTTCCGGTGTTGTTGTTTTACGTAGAGGAGCCCGTTCTTCAATTTCTTTCAGGATAGAATTGAACTCGCTGATTCCTTTTGCAGAAAGAGTCCTGATTGGACCTGCTGAAATGGAATTGACCCGAATTCCATCTTTACCGAGGTCGTTTGCCAAATATTTGACACTTGCGTCAAGGGAGGCTTTTGCTACACCCATAACATTATAATTTTTCACAACCTTTTCACCGCCAAGGTATGTGAGAGTCACAATGCTTCCGCCTTCTGTCATTAAGCCTTTTGCTTCCTTGGCAACGGCAGTCAATGAATAAGAGCTGATATTGTGAGCTAAAAGAAACCCGTCTCTTGTGGTGTTCATATATTCTCCCTGAAGTTCTTCTTTATGGGCAAAGGCGATGCAGTGGGCAATTCCATGAATTACACCAGCTTCCTCCTTAATCGTGCCAAAGCATTTCGCGATGTCTTCATCACTTGTTACATCACAAGGAAGAACTAATGAATGTGCATCCTCCAATGATTCAGCCAGTTCACTCACACTTTTCTCAAGTCTTTCTCCCGCATATGTAAAAATTAAACGGGCACCAGCATCATGAAGGGATTTGGCAATTCCCCATGCAATACTTCTTTTATTTGCCACACCCATTACAACGAATGTTTTGCCATTTAGTGAAAGAGTCATTTTAAAATCCTCCTGATTTATTATTACATGTTATTAGTACCTAGTACTAATTGTACATCAATTTACCTGAAAAGAAAAGCCGAAAAAATCCTGCTATTAAAGCAGAACTTTATCGGCAAGAAAGATGCCGGAGAGCCCTAACACCATTCACAAAATTCAAGTTCCCTTTTTAATTCATCAACGTACTCCTTAGATCCCGTAACAATCAGGCGGTCATTAACATGCAGTTCAGTATCCCCGTGCGGAACAATAGAATCCTTTCCTCTAAATATACGTACGAATATTACATCCCCTGTAAACGGGAATCGCCGAAGCATCATGCCTTCAAACTGCTCATTCTTTAATCGGATCTCGTATAAAGCTGTTTCCTGGTTCGTTAAAATGTTTACCACACTCGGTGATTCGATTAAAGCACGAAGCAGCGCCTTAGACGAAAGAATGGTTGAAAACAGCTCAATATCATGTTCCCGTAATGTTTCTTCCATATCAGGGCTTTCCATCCGGCAAATGACACGATCCACTCCTTTTTCTTTAAAAGCAATAGATAATGTGGCATTTGTCTCTTCATCCCCTGTCGAGATTACTACAATATCTGACTCAACTGCTTCTGTACCTTCAAAATTTTCAATATCAAATTCATCAATTTCAATGATATCAAACAAAGAATCAGCTATCTGCTTTTCCGCCTTTTCCTGCTTTTTATGATACAAAGCTGGTTCGTAAAGGGATGATTTAAGTTCATTATAGATCGGCATCGTCATTTGATTAGCACCAATGAACGATACTTTTAGCTTTTTCTCTTCGGCCGCTTCCATAGGGAATAGCTTTTTAAAGACTACAGGAGTAAATATACTCGTTATGACAGCGACTAAAATCAAGGTTCCGCTCATTTCGGCGGTAATGACATCCATTCTTTCACCAATAGTTGCTGCAGCAATAACAAGGGAAAGAGTTGACGTTAATAAAAACCCTGTAGCAATAACAGTTTTAATGTCATACCATCTTTTAAAATATAGATTGGTAAAAGTTTTGAAAGCAGCAGTGCAATCAGCAGCAACGGAATAAGCATTAGCAATTTAGGATCTCCAAACAATGTCCATACGTCGAGATCCACCCCTACCATCACAAAGAAAATAGGGATGAGGAATCCATATCCAAAGGAATCCAGTTTATGGATCATTTCCTGATTTGGCGCCAGCAATGATACGAGCACTCCGGCCAGGAAAGCACCTAATATATTCTCTGCCCCAACTGTTTCTGATAACGCCACCAGGAAAATGATCAGTGCAAATACTGCTCTTGTTCCAATCTGAACAGTCCCAGTAGACATCGCTTCAAGAAAATTAAGGTTTTTGAACCTTCTGCCTAGGAAATACAGCAATACTCCTACGCCAAATAGGACGAGAAGCAGCCAGGTATTCCCTCCGCCTGTGTCATTTAAAGAAACAAACACAGCCAGAAGAATCATCGTAGCCAAATCAGCAATAACGGCAATCAGCAGAATGATTTGGCCTATGCCTGTTTTCATTAAATGGGCTTCCTTAAGTGTTGGAACCACTACTCCCAGAGAAATGGTCGAAATAATTAATGTCATTAAAAAGGCATTATCAATGAATCCTGCCCAGACAAATAAATACGATAGACCTAATGAAACCAAAAATATTCCTATAAATACAATAGAAGACACAGCAAAAGAGTTTGGCTCAAGCTTCCCGCTTGGGAGCTTTACTCTCTTCTTTGCCGAAGAGAAAGCTGTAAAGTCAATTTCCAGACCGCTCAAGAACATTAGAAATATAAATCCAAGAGTCGAAAGAGTTTCCAGCCACATATCCTCATGCACGATATCAAAGCCGCTTTTACCGATAATCAAACCTATAAGAATCTCTGCCACCACTACAGGGATGAAATTAATTTTCAGCCGGTGCAGCAAAATGGGCGTGATAAAAGCAGCCAATATCACAATGACCAGCGAAGCTACCGATGCTCCATGTTCCATAACATAACCCCTTAACCTGTTAAGTAGCTCATAAATAATGTCGCCATTCCAAAATAAATTAAAATACTGATTAGATCATTAATAGTTGTAATAAATGGACCTGAGGCTACAGCCGGGTCAATTTTCATCCTGTGCATTAGCAATGGGATCAGCGCACCGGCAAGGGTGGCGACTATCAACGTAAACAAAATTGAAACGCCAACTAAAACACCAAGAAAGAAATTTCCTTTCCAGAAGTAAACAATGAAAGTTACAAGAACTCCGCAAATTCCGCCATTAATTAACCCAGTCCCGGCTTCCCTTATCACCAGTTTCCACTTATTTTCTTTCTCCAGGTCACCTGTAGCAATACCCCGGACAGCAACAGCCAATGCCTGAGTCCCTGTATTTCCTGCCATCCCTGCAATAAGAGGAATGAAAACAGCCAGAATGGCAACCTTATCCAGGGTATCCTCAAATCTTCCGATAAGGCTTGCAGTTAACATACCCAAAAACAGCAGGATGATAAGCCAGGGGAGCCGTTTACGTGCTGCAGAAACTGGATTCCTGTCAATATGATCCATATCCGATACAGCAGCCAATTTGGAATAATCATCAGATGCTTCTTCTTCCATGACATCCATGACATCATCAACTGTAATAATACCCAGCAAATGGTTTTGAAAATCCACAACCGGTACGGCGAGGAAGTTATAGTCCTTAATTTTTCTTGCGACTTCTTCCTGATCTTCACCAACTGATACGGAAACTACCCTGTCATTTGTAATTTCCGAAATCATCGTATCATCATCACTTACTATTAAATCCCTTAATGAAATAACGCCAATAAGTTTTTTTCGTCATTTACAACGTACACATAATAAATGGTTTCCGCTCTTGGCGCTTCATTTTTCAGGATATACATAGCTGAACGAACCGTCTGATTGGCTGACAGTGAGACAAATTCCGTCGTCATGATACTTCCTGCTGTATATTCTTCGTAATGAAGCAAATCCTTAATTTCTTTTGCCGATTCATCATCCATAATTGTCAAATAGCTGACAACCTGGTCTTTATCCAGTTCATTTAAAACATCAACGGCATCATCGGCATACATTTCTGAAAGCATATCCGCCGCATAGTGGGGGTTCATCTCAGCAAGGACATCTTTATAATCTTCTTCCTCAATCTCCAGATTTTCAAATAGAGCTGCCATTTCTTCCGGAGAGAGATAAAGATAAATTTTCGCCCGGATTTCCTCATCCAGATCTTTAAAAAATGAAGCCTGATCATAAGGGTGCATATCAAGAAATTCTTTCCTGAAGATATCAATTTCTTCATTTTGTAAAGATTGGATTAAAAGACTGGTATTGATGTGGGAATCTGCCCTTTCCACTGTGTGATCTTCCATAGAGATTACCTCCTCTCATACAATGAAATCATCCTTTTGAAATTCATTCGCAGCACAGGAACCTGAGATAAATGGGAACAATTTCATTCTTGCTGTGGAACTGATATTGCCAGCGGTATTTTTGTTAAACACGAACCACGAGCATCTTGCCCGTTAAAAAACGTCACAGGAAAACGTACTTCACTATACTAGCAAATCTTTGTTTTTTTGTCGTCTCTGAACATTCATAACTTCAAATGAACGGTTATGTACTTTTCATAATTTTAATTTTCCCATTCCTTAAACTTAAAACCGTTAAAGCTTTCTCTGCAGGCTGAAAATAAACGTCATGATAAATATTATGAAAATTGATATCATAACAGTAGAACTATTAAAGGAGCCTATATATGAGACTTGATATTATTGGTGATATTCACGGCTGCTTTGCTGAATTTAAAGAACTGACTTTGAAAATGGGCTATAGTTGGAAGAGGGGATTTCCTGTCCACCCTAGTAATAGAAAACTCGCCTTTGTTGGAGACTTAACAGACAGAGGACCAGAATCTCTGGCAGTCGTCGAATCAGTATATAACCTTGCCGCAAATGACCTGGCGTACTATGTCCCGGGCAATCATTGCAATAAACTATACCGCTACTTTCTAGGGAATAAAGTTCAAATTACACATGGCCTGGAAACCACAGCAGCTGAATACGAGCAGCTGGACCCGCAATCACAGATGGAAATTAAACGTAAATTTATGGAATTATATGAAAGCGCACCGCTATACCATGTACTTGACAACAATAAACTGGTAATCGCCCATGCTGGAATTAAGGAAAGCTACATTGGGAAGCATTCATCCAAAGTTAAAACCTTTGTTCTTTACGGAGATATAACTGGAGAAAAAAATCCTGACGGGACCCCCGTGAGACGGGATTGGGCTAAACAGTATGAGGGTAAGCCAGCGGTCGTCTATGGGCATACTCCTGTAAAGGAAGTCAGGAAAATCAATAACACCTATAATATTGATACAGGTGCTGTTTTTGGAAATAAATTAACCGCAATTAGATATCCGGAAATGGAATTAATGTCTGTCCAATCAGGCATGCCTTATGCAGAAGAGAAGTTTAGGAAGATTTAATCCAAAAAGCCGGCAAATGCCGGCTTTTACAATAGACAATTCATATCTTCTGGGAGCTCCTGTTCAAACATGAGGGTTCTGTGCAGAAAGGGATGATAGAAGGAAAGGCTGCAGCAGTGCAGTGCCTGCCTCCTGATTAACTGTCTTGTGCCTCCATACAATTCATCACCTGCAAGAGGATAACCAAGCCATGCCAAATGGACTCTGATCTGATGAGTTCTGCCAGTTTCAAGCTTTAATTTTACATGTGTAAATTCTTTGCGCCGGCTGATTACCTGATAATGAGTACATGCATATTGTCCTGCCTCACTAACTTCCCGCTCAATAATACTGTCTTTTTTCTCGCAATCGGCTGTTCTATAGTACCCGCATCCCGGCTGATTGTCCCTTCTGCAAAGGCTTCATACGTCCGCTGGATTTTACGGAAGCGCTGCTGCTGGCTAAACAAATGATGCACGTGCCTGTGTTTCGCAATTAAAACCAAGCCAGAAGTATCTCGATCGAGTCGAGTCACGATATGCGCAGCAGACTTTAAGTCTATTCGCTGATAGTATCCAATCAGCCGATTAGCCAAACTTCCCGAAGGATGTTCTCTGGAAGGAATGGTACTCACACCTGCCGGTTTATTTACTATAAGAAGATAAGCATCTTCGTAAAGAATATCAAGGGGCAAGTCTTCCCCCTTCATACCTTTACTGGGAACTTCTTCAGGGAAACCAACCTGAAGAATATCTCCTTCCTTTAGTTCATAGCGGACATTGACTTCCTGATTGTTCACTTTAATGAAGCCCCCGGCAAATTTTATGTCAGTGAGTGCAGTTTTAGAAATATCATTTTCTTTTAAAAATCCCCTGATTAACGAGCCCGCCTGCGGGGCAGTAATTTTCCATTGTAATTCAAAACGCGCCATGAGCTATAGGCTCCTGTTCTGTTAGAAGTAACGGGCTTATTAAAATAAGCGATTCTAAATACTGCAGGGTTTCTTTTTCAATCAGCAACAAAGGAATCGTGTACCCTTTTCCAGAATGGGAATGGCCTGAACCTGGCAAAACGGATTTTTTCATCCGCCACTCTGAATTGTATTGATTTTACATCTTTATGAAGAAGAGTCAAATGATCAATAGTAATTTGAAAATCCGGCTCGTTCACAGGCTTCAGCATGCATGTATGGTGTGCCGGCAGTACGAGCGGAGAGCCCACTGTACGGAATACCTTGTTATTAATGGAAGCCATTTCAGCAAGCTGGATGGCAGGCAAGGAAGGATGCAGAATGGCACCCCCCAGCGCCTTATTATAAGCTGTACTCCCTGATGGAGTAGAAACACAAAGACCATCTCCCCGGAACCGTTCAAAATGCTGGCCGCGTATTTCCACATCCATTACTAATGTACCTTCCACCGCTTTGACTGTCGATTCATTCAATGCAAGATAACGGGTTTCTTTGCCTCCATGCTGGTAGCGGATAATCACTTCCAGGAGCGGATATTCAATCACCTGATACGGGGTTTTGGCAATTGCAATGACAAGCTTTTCGATTTCCTCCGGAACCCAGTCTGCATAAAACCCGAGATGCCCTGTATGTATACCCACAAACGCGGTCTTGTCCAGACGGCTGCTGTATCGGTGAAAGGCATAAAGCAAGGTGCCATCCCCGCCTACCGATATGACTATATCAGGCTCTTCTTCATCATATGTAAGCTCGAAGTCCAATAAATAGGTTCTCATTTTGTGCATGAGTGTATTAGATTTTGAATCTCCTTTTGAGGTAATGGCAAATTTCATCTTATCCAAGCTCCTCTTTTATACGTTAGTTTTCTCCCTTTTGCTGTTTTTCCTTTTTCCTTGTAAAGAATGCCTGGGCATCCTGAATCTCACCGCGAATGAGTGACATTTCTTCATCAAGCCTGAAAGCAGCCTCTGCCGCTCTCTGGAGCCTCATCTGGATATCTTCAGGGAATTGGCCCTTATATTTATAATTTAAGGAATGTTCAACCGTGGCCCAGAAATTCATGGCAAGCGTTCTAATTTGAATCTCTGCCAGGATTTTCTTCTCTCCTTTTATTGTCTGAACAGGATATCGGATCACGACATGGTAAGAGCGGTAACCGCTTGCTTTTTTATGAGATATGTAATCTCTTTCTTCAACTATTTCAAAATCATTTCTTTGTCTTAATAGTTCAACCACTCTCTTAATATCATCTACAAATTGGCACATCATTCTAACACCGGCAATATCCTGCATTTCAGATTCCAATTTGTCGAGAGGAATGCCTTTTTGGTTTGCCTTATCAAGAATGCTTGCAATAGGCTTTACCCTCCCAGTAACAAATTCAATCGGGGAATGAGTAGAATCCATTTCAAATTGGCTTCTCATGCCTTTTAGCTTTATTTTTAATTCTTCGACGGCCTGTTTATATGGCGCCAAAAATAAATCCCAATGCTTCACCTGCAACACCACCAAATATCCGAAGTTAGAAAAGCGCAAGCGCCTCGTTCACCCCCGACTTCGAGAGGGGTAACACAGCCTATCTCTTTATCCAAGTTTTTCGTTATTGAAACATTTAATTAAAATAAGTTCTCTACTTTTTCTACCATTTCATTTCCATAATTGCTGTTCCCACGGATATTTTCTACTAAATCTCCTAATTCCTCATGAAAGCCTGCCAGTTCAATGCGAGCATGATTACGATCTGAAGCAAATACACGCATCTGGCCATCCAGTGCCTTTTTTAGTTCCGGCCAGACTATTTCCGGAAGCGATATATATGTATAATCATCATTTTGTTCTGCTATGTAAATAAATGAAAGGTTGTCGGAATCAGCCAATATTTGCTGCATGGCAGTTAAGCCTGAGACTGTTCCAGCTTCTATCCCCAAAATTAATTCATTTTCAATCCATTCTGCATTTACAACTGTAAGTTTCTGTTTCATTTTTCTACCTCCATTGTCACTACCTATTCTATCGCAGATTTTATGGACAGTAAAACCCCTGATTCAATTTTCACTGCCCACAGTCCTGCACCCCGAAAGTTCAGTTAAACATGCAAACTCCCCTGATGACTTTATCACAATAATAAAAAAAACTTCAAAGATTGAAGTCCATGCTGATTAAGGAGATAATACAGGAAATTACTTATAGCTGAGGTGTAGTGGCTTGTCTAACAAAAATATTGAAATTGAATTTAAAAACATGGTCAACAGAGAAGAATTTTCCTCATTAATAGATTTTTTTAATATAAGAAGCGAGGATTTTTCCGAACAGGAGAATCATTACTTCGATACACCGGATTTTTTATTGAAGGCTAAAGGAAGTGCCTTAAGGATTAGGGAGAAAAACGGCTCATTTGAATTGACTCTTAAACAGCCTCACCCTGAAGGGCTATTGGAAACCAATGAGAATCTTACTGAGTCCGAAGCTGCAGAGATGATCCGGACTGGGAAAATCCCGGCTGAGCTGATAATAAGATCCATAAAAGAGCTGGGCATAGAGACAGATAAACTTCAATACTTTGGCACTCTCGCAACAAAACGTGCCGAAAAGGAATACATGAAAGGATTGGCTGTTCTTGATCACAGCCGATATTTAAATAAGGAAGATTTTGAGTTAGAATATGAAGTGGATAACAGGAATGAAGGTGAATTGACATTTCTTAATTTGCTCAAACAGCTTAACATTCCTGTCAGGAAGACCGAAAATAAAATTAAGAGGTTTTATAACGAAAAATACAGACAGCAAAAGGATTAACAGAAGTACACCTTTTGCCAAGGAGCAATACTAATGAACGTAAATCAGTTAAAAATATTAATGGAGCTGCAGGCACTGCAAGGTTTTAATAGTTCTACGCAAACGAATACTTCAAACCCTCTGTTTCAAGAGCTATTGGCCGGGTTAGTTACGGAAAGTCCCGGTTCATCACATCAAGTCACAGGAGGACTAGGAGCAATTGCGTCTCTGGAACCTTATATTAGTTCTTTACAAACAGATACCCTTGCAGCTGCAGCTCTTCCACCCCTTAAACTAACCAAATTTGCCGAAACTTCCAAAAGTGATTTTGATGATTTGATTCAAAAAGCCTCAGATTTGTTTAATGTACCTGTTAACCTGATTAAGTCAGTCATTAAACAGGAATCAAATTTTAATCCGAATGCAGTCAGCCATGCAGGTGCTTCCGGGCTTATGCAGCTGATGCCCGATACAGCCAAGGGGCTTGGCGTTGAAAATATCTTCGACCCTGAAGAGAACATTTTTGCCGGAGTCAAATATTTACGGCAAATGATGGACAGGTATGGTGAAAATGTTGAACTTGCACTGGCTGCCTATAATGCCGGACCTGGAAATGTAGATAAATACGGGGGAGTCCCCCTTTTAGAGAAACACTGAATTACATAAAGAAAGTGACCTCTTCCTTTATGGCTTAAGGCTAATTTCCGCCGCCCGAATTTACCGGGCGGCTTTTTCATATCCTTTTCTGTGAATGTTTCGGATTGACGGCATGTGCTTAATCCATACTATAAGAAAAGCGCAAGCGCCTTGCCCATGAAGGAACGCAGACTAAGAACGCCACGTTCTACCAAAAGCTACTGCTTTCAGTCATACGATTATCGCTGCCACAGCTTACCTGTCCTGTGGCAACGTCTGCATGACCCCCATCCTGGGTGCCTCACCTCGAGGTGGCAGGCTGATTGCTCCAGACAGTTATCTGCTTAAGAATTTAACATTTTCTTTTTAAAAAAAGAATCAAAGAGCGGGCGAAAGGGCTCAGTAAGCTATTTGTTTGAGATATAAATCCCTCATTGATAGAATATAAAGAGATCACATCACTCAATATTAAATAGGAAGTTTTTTTCAAACGAATTAACTCATAAAAGGAGTTTTAAATATGGCCGAGAAAATGCACACTCCCTTCGACGCTATTGGTGAGGAAAGGCTTCACCAGCTAATTGACGCTTTTTACCGGCGCGTAGGACAACATCCTGATCTCGTTCCTATTTTTCCAGATGACCTGACAGAGACAGCCAGAATACAAAAGCAGTTTATGACCCAGTATTTAGGGGGACCTCCTTTATATACTTCAGAACACGGACATCCGATGCTTCGTGCTCGGCACATGCCTTTTCCCATAACGGAAACACGGGCAAAGGCCTGGCTTTCATGCATGAATGAAGCAATGGACGAAATTAGGCTGGATGGGCGCTTGAGGGAAGACTTTTTTGCAAGGCTTGTGCTCACAGCCCAGCATATGATCAATACACCTGAAAACGGCGTGAAAGGTGAAAGCTCGTGAATAAGCCAGAATCGAATGCAAACAAGCTTACATCTCCACATTGCCACGGCAGTGAAAAAAGCCAATAGAAGTCTATATGTTTGTTGATCCCCTTTGCCCAGAATGCTGGGCTTTAGAGCCAATTTTAAAAAAGCTCCTGATTGAATATGGCCGCTATTTTTCCATAAAGCACGTATTAAGCGGCAGGCTGGCAACGTTAAATATGGGTAAAAGGCAAAACTACGAAAACATTGCTGATTTGTGGGAGAAAACAGCAAGCCGCTCTGGAATGTCCTGTGACGGGAACGTCTGGTTCGAAAATCCGATTTCTTCTCCCCACCTGGCTTCAGTTGCCATTAAAGCCGCTGAATTGCAAGGGAGAAAAGCAGGCATCAGATTTTTACGCAAGCTTCAGGAGGTCTTATTTCTTGAAAAGCAGAATGTGTCTAATTTTGAAGTATTAAAGGATTGTGCTAAGGAAGTCGGCCTGGATGTCGTAGAATTTGTTTCTGATATTCATTCAGATAGTGCAGCAAAGGCTTTCCAATGTGATTTAAAAATCACTTCTGAAATGGATGTTCAAGAAATACCCACTCTTGTCTTTTTTAATGAAAATATAGAAGATGAAGGCATCAAAGTCACCGGTTATTATCCCTATGAAATTTATGAACAGATTTTGGAGGAAATGCTTCCTGCTAAACCTGAGCGTGCTGCTTTGCCGCCACTGGAATATTTCTTAAAATACTTTAAGCTAGTGGCCAGCAAGGAAATCTCCGTTGTATATAATATGTCAGACAGCGAAGTAAACAGGGAAATGAAAAAGCTTCAGCTAAAGCAAATAGCTGAATATGTACCTGCAAAATACGGTAATTTCTGGAGATATTCAGGGTAATGTAAAGCTGTGCAAAATGCACAGCTTTATTTTTATTCAATGAAAAAACCATGCATTTCATACGCACGGCCTTTTCGGGTTTTATACGAACAAAGGGGATGGGAGAAATTTTTCACGTCACAAACAAAAGGGGTAAATGTTTGTATGTGATCAACTTCACATCTGTAATATATCATGAGGTAACAGAAAATGACAATAAGTTTGTGCCTTATTTCACAATATTGTCAAAATCAAGTCATGACTGTCTGGACAACCGCATAAAATAATAGGGATGAAATCTTGCCAAGGAGGAGAATGCAATATGAAAAAACTGCCTGTATTATTGATGCTGATGCTCATCTTGCTCTCCTTTATTTTAAATATTTTCGGATTGATGAAGCTTATCCCCATTTTCATCACTTCACCTATTCTTTTTATTTCTCTCCTGATTCTATTTTTATATTTGAATGACCGAAGACGATTTAAGGGATTTTGAACAATACTTAAAAGGTGCCAGACAAACGCCTGGCACCTTTTTATGAACTGCTTCTTAGCACGCAGCCTGCCCCTCGAGGTGCCTGGGGCAAGGCACTTTCGCTTAAGAAAGCAAGCTTTCCATTTCGTTAAGCTTTTCCTCGAATACTTTGCAGGCATCTTCAATCGGCTTGCTGCTCGTCATATCAACACCAGCTTTCTTTAGCACCTCTATTGGATAATCTGAGCTGCCGGATTTCAGGAATTCAATGTATCTGTCAACTGCAGGCTGACCTTCCTGAAGAATTTGCTTGCTTAATGCAGTTGCCGCACTGAAGCCTGTTGCATACTGATAAACATAATAATTATAGTAGAAATGCGGGATTCTGGACCATTCCAGGCCGATTTCTTCATCAATAACGATGTCTTCTTCCCCAAAATACTTCTTATTGAGCTCATAATATTCTTTTGTCAATGAATCTGCGGTTAAAGCTTCATTGTTTTGCGCCTTTTTATGGATGAGATGTTCAAACTCTGCAAACATTGTCTGGCGGAAAACAGTTCCCCTAAAGCCTTCAAGATAATGATTCAGAAGATACAAACGCTTCTTATCATCATCTATTGTTTTGAGCAGATAATCATTTAAGAGGGCTTCATTACATGTGGATGCAACCTCTGCAACAAAAATTGAATAATTTCCATATGGATATGGCTGATATTTTCTTGTGTAATAGCTGTGAACAGAATGCCCAAACTCGTGAGCAAGGGTAAATAGATTGTTTACATTGTCCTGCCAGTTCATCAGTATATATGGATTTGTGCCATATGTTCCCGATGAATAGGCACCGCTTCTTTTGCCCTTATTCTCATGAACATCTACCCAGCGATTTTCAAAGCCCTCTTTTAGAATATTTAAGTAGTCCCCACCAAGCGGCTTCAGTCCTTTTAAGATTAGATCTTTTGCTTCTTTGTATGGGATTTCCATTTTTACTTCCTTCACCAAAGGAGTGTAAAGATCATACATATGAAGCTCCTCGACCCCAAGAACCTTTTTACGGAGTTTGACATATCGGTGAAGTAAGTGCAGGTTATCGTTAATGGTGTTGACTAAATTTTCATAAACACTTTCAGGAATATTGTTCGCAGCAAGAGCAGCATGTCGTGCAGATTCATAATTGCGGATCTTTGCATTGAAATTATCCTTTTTAATATTTCCGCTTAGAGTGCTTGCGAAAGTATTGCGGAACTTCCCATAAGTCTCATATACCGCTTTGAATGCATCATGACGGACACGCTGCTCATCACTTTCGAGAAAACGGATGAATCTTCCATGAGTAATTTCAACATCTTCGCCATTTTCATCCTTAATGGACGGAAACTCCAAATCAGCATTATTCAGCATGCCAAATGTATTGCTTGAAGCCCCAAGCACCTCGGAAGCCTGGGCAAGGAGGGATTCCTGCTCAGCAGATAATACATGAGGCCTTTGGAGATTAATTTCCTCAAGGGAGTGTTTATATAAATTCAGCTCCGTTTTTCCTCTAAAAAACCTGCAATCTTCGCTTCATCCTCAGCAAGCAATTCAGGAACAATATACGCGAGAACACTTGCAGCTTCTGAATATAAATTTTTAATTTTGTCATCCATGCTCTGATAAAATGAGTTTGTTGTATCCTGGTCATAACGCATATGGGCATATGTATAAAGCTTCCCAAGGCGCGAGAGTATATGATCCTGAAACTGCAGCGCTTCATATAATGTTTCAGCACTTTCCCCAAGCCTGCCTTGATACTTGCCTGCATTAGGGATTAGCTTTTGCACTTCATTATATTCCTTGTCCCAATCTTCATCAGAAGGAAAAATATCCTCCAAACGCCAGGTATCTTCTGGTGAAATCTCATTCCTTGCCGGCAGTTTCTTCACAGTAGTCTCATTAGCCATTCATTCATCCTCCATTCAATAGTCCCATTACACTATCTTCTCTTTCAAGAAACAAATTCCTTCTTTTCAAATAGCGAATGTGCAAATCCTAGATTATTTTATGTTAAATAGATCATTTTCATTAATTGACCTGCAAAGTGCTTTGCGTGATACTCCTATAAAAATCCTCCTCTCTTTGGAGAAGACAGAAGCAATTATCAGGCTCTCCACATGACGCAGTTCTTTTATATAGACCGTTTCCTGTCTGTTTAACAATGTTGAGGTTAATAAGGATATCCAGATATTCTTTAACTGCCAAGACTTCGGATCCGGTTTGAATGAGTGGAATAGACCTGACCCTAATATCATTATTCTTTACCCTATTGCGAAAGGCTGCAACCATCCGATCATGAGAAAAAGGTCTTTCTTTGCCGATGACATCCATGTACAAGTAGGTTTGCCACTGTATGGGCGGCGTCTCTATAAAAGGAGAATGACGGACAGGAAGGCCGATTTCAGGTGGGAGTGAAGCAGGAGCAATTGAGCGGGAGTATAAATCCTGAAGAAAGATATTTTTATAAGCACTGCTACTTTGAGCCAGGAAATTCTTTACTTTTCGAATTTCCTTTTTCCATTCACTTATGTTAAATTCATTTTTAAAATACGGATCAAATAAAAAATCTGGATCAGCATGGAAGATTGTTTTCACATCGTAATGCGCATAGGCATTTCTGACAGTTAGGGGATGGATTTGGCTGACATTGATAAAGGAATTTGTATTGGGGCAAAATGAAGGGATTACCCATTTGCCAGAAGGGGTTTGCCGAAGAAAAAAGTACTGGAAGCCAGATAAAGAAATTTTTGTTTTCCCAATGCGCTTAATATTTTTTCCTGCAAGTATCCATATTGGAACTATACCTGACTGAAAATATGCTTCTGACCGTTTTTTAAATAACTCCTCTGAGATGATTGAACATTGATATTCAAGAGCATAATTTACACCTTCATAATGGACACCTATATCTGGCCGCTGGCAAATGTCCGGATAGTATGGCTCCAGAATTGGATCTAACCCTTTTTCTTTAGCCATTGAAACAAAAGCAGCTTTCCAGAAATATGGTATTCAGACTCCCTTTCATAGCTTTCTGGACATTCAGAACCCTTTTTGTGGCTAAAATGCGGGATTCTCTTATTACCGATCTTCATAATTACTTCCTCTTTGCATTCTGGGCAAAAAAAGTGTGCTTTTCCCTATACTGTTGTAAATCCGGGATACTCTGTGAACCTAAAAGACTTATTTGAATCCCTTTCTCTGTTGCAGCAACTAACAAATGATCATCTCCTTTCTATGCTAAATGTTCTTTATTAAATTGCTAAATTCCTTTATAACACTGAAATTCTTTTTGAGATTTTTTGTGCAGCCAAATGCCTATGTTCATCGCTGCAATAAAACAGTGTCAGACACGAACGCTTAAACAAATTAAAGCCGATTTCAAAAATGAAATCGGCTTTGCTTTACTATTTAAAGTGTTTTCTAAGATTTTCAAAAACATCATTTTCTATAATCAATTTACCGTACTCCATTACACGGTGAATAGTTGTGCTCGTTTCGTGCCCGTACTCCAGAAGAATGCTTAGCATATTATCTATGTCATCCTCTTCAAAAAGCTCTTCAGGGAACTCTGCGAATAAATAATACTTCCCCTCAAAGGAATATAACTTTGTAGTAATGGAATCAAGAATTGACCGCTTTGATAATGAAATAACGTCTTCAAAATCTTTAAATGATAATAAGAACTCAAGATCGCCTTCATATCCAGGCTCATCTTCATCGGATTTACGGAAATGATGATCGAGCATTTCCTCAATATGTTCATCCACAGGCAAATCTTTCACTTTTTCATCCGGGACAGGAAGTTCAAACTTCTGACCATCCTTTGAAAGCTGGGCCTTTGTTACAAGAACCTCCAGACCCTTATCCAATGCCTGAACCTGAATCCATAAAGGTCCTTCAACAAGAAATTCTTCCTCCTGATGGACTTCATCCATCATTTCCCAAAAGAGTTCCTCACTCCGCTCACGATTGTACCAAATCTCTTCACGGTCAAAGCCTCTTTCTTCTATATCAAGATAAGAAATATAAAATTTAACTGTATGATCATTAATACGTTCGATTTCCATGCAGCAACTCTCCCTTCTGGCTATGATTGAAGGGACTAAATACCCCAGCAGTCATGTGTTATCCATTTACCCGTAAACCAATTGGTTAATCCCCGATTTAATTGAAGGTAAACTGTATTTTGTACCTTGTACTTTTATTTTATGACAAATTGAGCATAAAGGGAATTAAAAAGTCGTATGTTTAGAAAAACCGTTAAATGCCTATATTGTCGCAAGGTTTCATTCTTATCTAATCTGACTGTAACTATATATTCTCTTATTATATCCATTTTCCTTGTTCTTTTTCACATAACAGACAAAAAGACCTTCTTCTGTTAACAGAAAGAAGGCCTCTTAATTATAAGTATAATTGAGTGAGTTTGTTCATTAACAATCTGGTCTTGAGCTGATGTTCAGTTTTAAATCAAACCAGTTTTAGTTAACCATGCGCTGTGCTTCTCGCAACTGGTAGGTCCGAACTTTTCTTGGAAGGAAACGTCTTATTTCGTCTTCATTATATCCAACCTGCAAACGTTTTTCATCAAGAATGATCGGACGGCGAAGCAGCCCAGGGTTTTCCTTGATCAACTCAAATAAGTCTTGGAGAGGCATTGATTCAAGGTTTACATCAAGCTTTTGAAATGTCTTTGAGCGAGTAGAAATAATTTCATCGGTTCCATCTTCAGTCATGCGCAGAATTTCTTTAATTTCATCAATTGATAGCGGTTCTGAAAAGATATTTCTTTCTTTATAGGCAATCTCATGTTCTTCTAACCATGACTTAGCTTTCCTGCAAGATGTACAACTTGGTGAAGTGTATAATGTGACCATTTTACAAATTCACACTCCTTAAATTAGACATATATGAAACAATCTGAGATTTATATTTGTTTAATCAAATATTTCTAGAGTCTTCTAGATTAAAATTACTTTAATCAAGGAATTTATATTATTTATTATACACCAAACAATATCTATTTGGTATAACTTTTTATAAATATGATAAAAGTATTAAACATTTATTAAACAAATTGATTAAGAATTAGAATCTACTTAATAAGACGAATGAACAAGCAAAAAGTTTCATTTTTTTATATATTTTTTGCTATAATTTCTTCCATAAAGCTTCTTAAGCATTTAGCTCAAGGGAATTTTATGTATTAAATTCTTTTATTTATACTAAATTATTCTATATTTACCCATATGAATTTTGATTAAACCTAAAATAGATAATATTATTTTCTCAATTAATAAATGAAAATGAAAACACAGCCATTTACAAAAATGGCTGTGTTTTCCCAATTCTTAAAGATCCTCCAATACATCCGTCCCATTTTTATTTTCCTCAAAGGTCAGGACCTCTTCTACAGGCTGATAGGACTTCCCATAGAAATGTGCATCTCTGTATGTGTGTATCATTTCATATGTTTTCTTCATGGCTTCATAAATCATTTCTTCACTTTCATTCTCAGGAGACCAATATAGAATTTCCATTGAATTGATTTCATTGGTTGCAAGAGACCGGCGGCTGTATCCAATTGATTGCGCATGCTCAAACCCTTCTCTTTTATAGAACCGAAGGCGCTTTTCTGTATCCGTGTCTTCATAATCAACCGGCTCAACTTCCAAAATGATCGGCTTGCCTTTATCCTTCAGCTTTTGAAGTAATTTATGGCCAAGTCCCTGTCCTCTGGATTCCTTCGAAACAAACAAATAATCAATAAACACAAAGTTATCCAGTTCCACATACATAAGAACATGGTATGGACCTTCGTCTTTATGATAAATGTCTGACCGTTCCTTTAATAAGGTTTCCATGTGTTCTCTGGATTTCATTTCTTCAATAGGGAAATATTGATTCAGTTTTTCATACCAATGCATGGATCTTCTCCTTTTTTTGCTCACAAACGATAAACCGTTAATAGAGCATGAATATTTATTCCAGCATGATAAGCTCCCAGCTTTCCTTTCCACTCACTTCTAAGTTTAAGCCTTATATACTATTTCCAATCAGATAAAGTATTTGTGGAATTACCCCTTTTAATACTGGAAAATTTCGAATAAAATAAGATTAGGGATGTTTATACACTAATCACAGGAAACTGTGAAAAGAAAGATGGAGGTTTATCATGGTTGGTTACATAACTGATTTAACAATTGTTGCGCTGCTCATAATTGGATTTACTGCCTTATTAGGTGTACTAACTAATGGTATTGGAGAAAAGGTATTTGGCGGTAAAAATAAATCCGAATTCGTGGATCAATCTGCAAGGGTGCAGACTGGATGGAAAAGCGTAGGCGGAAAGAAAAAGCGGTAACCTATGCCTCTATACTATGATACCGTATTCAAGATTGGTGTCAAATGATATGTAACTTAATTAATTGATAAACAAAGCCAGAAGGAGGCCAAAAAAATCGGCCTCTTTCTGGCTTTTATGGTGTATAATCCACTTTTGGTGTATACGAATTACCCGCATTCCATAAAAGGAATTCATTAATTCCCTGTTCGTTCAGTGCCTTTATTTGAGCTTCAACCTCGGCCCTTCCATACTTCTTATAATTTCCGGCTCCTAAATATGATGCAGTAAAATCCTGCAGCCACGGTCTTGAAACAGGTGGACTATCCAACTCTTCCAACTTCCTATTCTCAAGTTTTGCATATTCAGAAACCAGCTTATAAGGTTCCAGATCTGGTTTGGCAAGTCCGAAATAGGAAGTCCAGTGGCTTGGATAAATCATAGAAGAAATTACGTCTACATGTTCTGAGATTTTAGAAAAATTCTGACCAATTCCCGGAGCTTCAGGAAGGGTAGCCGTGTAGCCAAAAATATCAACCGATACCTTTACTCCATATGGCTCAAGCTGCTTCCTTGCATACTCAACAAAGTCTGTAACCGCGCTTACACGCTTTTGAACATTTTCAATCTTAAGATCTTCATATTCACCCATACTGTATTTCAAAGAGCTGTCGCGGTGTTCAAAGCCTTCAGGAAACCGGACATAATCAAATTGAATTTCCTGAAATCCCATTTTTGCAGCTTCAATTGCAATTCCCACATTGTAATCCCAAACTTCTTTTAAAAATGGATTTACAAATGATTCACCTCTGCCATTCTTCCATACTGTATTTCCTTCTTTATAAGACCATTCCGGCTTTTTATTTGCAAGAACAGAATCTTTGAATACAACTACCCGGGCAATCGGATAAATTTGCTTCTCTTCCATGACTTTCATGATTTTTTTGTATCCTTTATGTAAGGTTTTCCAATCTCTTTATATGGTGAGCTGTCTTCAGGAATATAAGTAAGATTTCCCCAATCATCCTTAATATCGATTACCATCGCATTCAAATCGGTATCTTCCATCAATTTCACCAAGGTATTAAACTTTGTGCCGCCTGCAGAATGTCCGGTGACATATATCCCCCTAACAGCATCAGGATATTGAAAATGATAGCCGGAATCAAATTGGAATCGGCTTATTTTTTCTGGCAATGCCTTTACAAGCGAAACATGTTCCCTTTGCGGGTTTCGGCCTGGTTCCTGGTGTTCCTGTTCTTTTGCCTCCCCGGCTGGGCAGAAATGAATAGACCTGATACTAACATTAAGGCAGCAGCTAAATGTACTGGCTTTTTCAAATGTGTGATGCCCCCTTTATTTAAGTTCTGCTTGTTGTTACCCATTATAAAATTATTTCAATGAATTAAGAACTATCTATATACTAAATTATCTTAATAACTGTTCTTTAAACCAATAATATTTAAAAAATATTAAAATACAGTATAGTTAAATGAATTGACGGAAAAATATAAATAATCGAAAATTCTAATAGTAATATTCTAGAAAATGTTGTATTATATACTAAAGCTTACGTTAGCGAATAAACGTGTTAAAGAGATATTTCCAATATCTACATATATGACTGAGCCATTTACATCTTGGTAACTCCTTTTTACTAAAAAAAGGATTAACATAAGTTTAGCAAACACTGACTTTTCCAGGATGTAAAAAACGATCTCAGTTGAGATCGTTTTTTGTTATTTGGCATATTGAGCTTTTAATTCGTTATACTCTTTTTCAGAACAGTAAACAAAATGTCCCGGAGTAATTTCACGCATTTCCAGCTTATCATTGTCAGCATAATTGTGAACTGCTGTATCATATGATTTTCTTCTGCGGGAACGTTCCGTTTCCGGATCCGGAAGCGGAATAGCTGACAGCAGTGATTGAGTGTAAGGGTGCATCGGGTTTTTATATAAATCTTCTGCTGGCGCAAGCTCTACCAGTTTACCGAAATACATTACACCAATACGATCACTGATGTACTTAACCATCGATAAGTCATGAGCGATAAACAAGTATGTCAATCCTTTTTCACGCTGCAGTTTTTTCATAAGGTTTACTACCTGAGCCTGGATAGAAACGTCCAATGCAGAAATTGGCTCATCGGCAATAATGAAATCAGGGTCAACCGCAAGCGCGCGGGCAATCCCGATACGCTGTCTCTGTCCGCCAGAGAATTCATGAGGGTAACGGTTAGCATGCTCTTTGTTCAGACCAACTGTTTCCAAAAGCTCATAAACCCGCTCCATACGTTCCTTTTTGCTCTTTGCCAAACCGTGAATATCGATGCCTTCAGCAATAATATCGGCAACAGTCATACGCGGATTTAAGGAAGCATAAGGATCCTGGAAAATCATTTGCATTTTCCGGTTAAACTTTTTAGTTCTTTTGCAGACTTTTTACCATGAACATCTTCACCTTCAAAAAGAACTTGACCGTCTGTTGCATCGTATAATCTGATAATGGTTCGACCAGTAGTTGATTTACCGCAGCCAGATTCACCTACAAGTCCAAGGGTCTCTCCCTTATAAATATCAAAAGTAATTCCATCAACTGCTTTCACCATATTGGGACGGCCTACATTAAAATGCTGTTTTAAATTTTTAATTTCGAGCAATTTTTCTGCCATTATTATTTTCCCTCCTTCACTAATACAGGCTTTTCAAATGTGGAGGATAATTGGCGCATACGTCTTTTTACTGCTTCCGGCGGCTCAACCTGTGGAGCATCCGGGTGAAGAAGCCAGGTTTTTGCAAAATGTGTTTCTGAAATCTGGAACATCGGCGGCTCTTCTTCAAAGTCAATTGCAAGTGCATATTGATTTCTGGCGGCAAATGCGTCTCCCTTTGGTGGATTTGTCAGATCCGGAGGAGTTCCAGGTATCGCAGCTAATTCAGCTTTATCATCATTTTCTAAGCTTGGCATTGATGCCAGCAATCCCCATGTATAAGGATGACGAGGGTCATAGAAAATTTCATCCACAGTGCCCATTTCAACAATCTGGCCAGCATACATTACAGCTACACGGTCCGCAACATTTGCAACAACACCCAGGTCGTGCGTGATAAAGATAATGGATGTATCCATTTTATTTTGAAGATCTTTCATAAGCTCCAGGATTTGCGCCTGAATAGTAACGTCAAGAGCAGTTGTCGGCTCATCAGCGATAAGCAGCTTTGGATTGGCTGCAAGAGCAATCGCAATCATTGCACGCTGTCTCATACCGCCGGAGAATTCATGAGGATATTGATTAACTCTTTTCTCAGGCATCGGAATACCAACAAGTCTCAGTAATTCAATTGCTCTGTTTTTGCCATCAGTCTTCGTCATATTTTGATGTTTAATCAGCACTTCCATTATCTGATTTCCAACTCTCATCGTTGGATTCAATGACGTCATCGGATCCTGGAAAATCATACTGATTTCCTTGCCGCGGATTTTTCCATTTGTTTTTCTGTTTTTGGTACGATGTCTTCACCATTTAACAGGATTTGCCCGCCTGAAATTCGGCCTGGCGGCATAGGTATTAACTTCATAATAGACTGGGAAGTAACACTTTTGCCTGAACCTGATTCACCAACAATCGCAAGCGTCTCTCCCTTATGAAGGTCAAAGCTGACTCCCCGGACTGCTTTTACTGTACCTCCATATGTTTGGAATGAGACTTCTAAATTTTTTACTTCAAGTAATTTTTCCATGTTCTCACTCCTTTATTTACGCATTCTTGGATCTAGTGCATCACGCAGGCCATCGCCAACTACGTTAAAAGCAAAAATCGTTAAACAGATAAACGTAGCAGGGAAGAATAAGCGCCATGGGTAGTAACGCATAGCCGGCAATCCATCATTGGCCATTGTTCCCCAGCTCGCTATAGGCGGTGTTAAACCAAGTCCAATAAAGCTTAAGAATGCTTCAGTAAAAATAGCAGAAGGGATCGTTAGCGTCATTGTGACTAGTATAGGTCCCATTGAATTTGGAATTAAGTGTTTGCCCATAATTCTGCTTGTATTTGCACCAAGTGTTTTGGCTGCCAGTACATATTCCTGATTTTTAAGAGATAACACCTGACCGCGTACAATACGGGACATATTGATCCATCCTGTAATAGACATTGCAATGATCATAGTAGACAATCCCTGTCCAAGCACAACCATTAACAAGATTACTAATAATAAGTACGGTACACCATATAAAATATCGGCAAAGCGCATCATACCCTCGTCTGTGCGTCCGCCCTTATAACCGGCAATACCGCCCCAAAGCACACCAATAATTAAATCAATTACAGCTGCAGCAACTCCAATGAAGATGGAAATTCGTGCACCTTCCCATGTACGGGCAAATACATCACGGCCAAGATCATCTGTACCAAACCAATGTTCAGAAGAAGGCGGCTGGTTCTTGTTGCTCAGATCATTTGATGCATAATCATATGGAGTCATATATGGTCCAAAGATTGCCATGAAGATTAGCAGTCCTAATAATACTAATCCAAACAGGGCAAGCTTGTTTTTTCGAAATCGAATAAATACATCTTTCCAGAAAGAAAGACTGGGTTTTGAAATTTTTTCAGCTTCACCAAGCTGTGTTCCGACTAATTTGAACTTATCTTTCGAAATCTGCATAATTACTCTCCTTTCTTCCCGCCAGCAAGTTTGATGCGTGGGTCGATGATTCCGTATGCAATGTCAACAAGGAGAATAGATACAAGCAACAGAATACTGTAGAAAACTGTTACACCCATAATTACCGTATAGTCACGATTGTTGATACTTGTTACAAAGTGTGCACCAAGTCCAGGAATACCGAAGATTCTTTCAATAACGAAACTTCCAGTTAAAATACCTGCCGTTAATGGTCCCATATAAGTTACAACAGGCAATAGTGCATTACGGATCGTATGTTTTACTGTAATTACTCCCCTGCTTAAACCTTTTGATTTAGCAGTCTTAATATAATCATTCGCCAGAACTTCAAGCATACTGGAACGAGTTAACCGGGCTATAAATGCCATCGGTGTGGAAGCCAGTGCAACGGCTGGAAGAACGCTGTGCATAAATGATTCCCATCGTGCTACAGGGAAAATACCCATTTTTATTGCCAGGAAATATTGCAGGAATGATGCCATGATAAAGGAAGGAACAGAGATACCTAATACAGCAACAATCATCGCTGTGTAATCCGGCCATCTATTGTGTTTTAATGCCGCAATGATTCCTAATAGAACTCCTACTGCAACGGCGATAAAAATGGCTTCCATTCCGAGAAGAAATGAAACAGGGAAACCTTCATTAATCAGGTCGTTTACAGTTTGGCTTTTATATTTAAATGATGGTCCAAAATCCCAGTTGACAATTCGAACGAGATACTCCCAATACTGTGCATACCATGGCTTGTCCAGCCCAAAGTGGGCATTCAGGTTTGCTTCAATTTCGGGAGGAAGTTTTTTCTCAGATGCAAAAGGGTTTCCGGGTGCAATGCGCATGAAGAAAAACGTTGCTGTAACAATCATCCAAAGAGACAGAAGCATGTACACCAAGCGTTTTCCAATATATTTCGCCATTGTCAAACACCTCCAATTTATTACAATGCCTTAATCAGAAACGAAGGTATATGGGATTGAGCATCCCATATACCTTTCGTAAAGTTTAGCTATGTTTATTCGAAGTATGCCCACTTATATTGGACATCACCTAGACCGGATACTGCAACATCTTTAAGGTTCTCAGCCTGTACCCAGTTGTTAGTATAGAAATAGATTGGAGCTACTGGCATATCTTCCATGAAGATTGCTTCAGCATCCTTCAATAACTGCTGGCGAGCTTCAGGGTCAGTTTCTGTTGCAGATTTAGCAAGCAGATCCTGGAACTCTTTGCTTTCCCATCCAGTATTGTTGTTACCGCCATCAGCGTCACGGTACATTTCTAAGAAGTTGATTGCATCGTTAAAGTCACCCAACCAGCCCATACGCGCTACCTGGTAATCCATTTGGTTTACATTATCAAGGAATACATTCCACTCAGCGTTATCAAGTGTTACTTCTACGCCAAGGTTCTGCTTCCACATATCCTGGATTGCCTGAGCAATCTTTTGGTGTGCCTCTGAAGTATTGTAAGAAAGAGTTACTGCTGGTAGTTCAGAAGCATCTTTCAATCCAAGCTCTTCAAGACCTTTTTGTAAATATTCTTTAGCTTTTTCTACATCGTTATCAGGGAAATAACCCTTTTCGTTTTCTTCAAACATTGAAGGTGGAACAATTGCCATTGCAGGAAGCTGTTCACCCTGAAGGATGTTATCAATAAGCTCCTGACGGTTGAGAGCATGTGCAAAAGCCTTACGGATATTGACATTATTAAATGGTTCTACAGTTGTATTAAACTTGTAATTGTAAATACCTGCGATTGGCTGAGTAACTAAGCGGCCTTCGTCTTTAAGAGCCTGCATAGCGTCAGTTGGAAGGGCACCTGTTGGAGCTCCAGCCCAATCTAGTTCACCGTTGTCAAACATTGATAATTCAGTATTAGGATCATTGATCATGATCATTTCAATGCTGTCCAGCTTAACTGTTTCAGCATCCCAGTATGTTTCGCTCTTTTCAAGAACGATCTTGTCACTGTGAGCCCATTCAACTAAATGGAAAGGACCGTTAGTAGTGAAATTTTCACCAGCGTCAGTTGCCCAATCTGGGTTGGCTTCAGCAATTTTGCTGTTGACTGGCAGATAAGTATAGAAAGCTGTTAATTCTTCAAAATATGGCGTTGGATTTACTAATTTAACTTCTAGTGTTTTCTCATCGATAGCTTTAACACCAACTGCATCCTTTTCACCTTTGCCTGTGTTGAATGCTTCAGCGCCTTCAAGGTAGTAAAGCTGGTATGCATAAGTTGAGTTGTTGGCAGGATCTAATGCCCATTTCCAAGCATATTCAAAGTCTTGAGCGATTACAGGATCGCCATTTGACCATTTCGCATCGCGAATTGTGAATGTATAAGTTTTTCCGTCTTCAGAAACTTTAATGTCTTCTGCCATTGCTTTTTCAGGCTTACCATCTTGATTGATGCGAGTAAGACCTTCTAACACGTTACGAAGTACAGTTCCAGAAGTCGAATCTTCTGCAAGTCCTGGATTTAATGATGGTGGTTCAGTGTTGATGTTTACTCTTAACTCCTGCGGTACATCAGACTTTCCGCCGTCGTCTCCGCCTTTTTCGCCGCCGTTAGCATTGTCTCCGCCGCCGTTACATGCAGCAAGGAACATGCTTAGCACAAGCAGCATGCTAAAAAAGATCGATAATCTTTTGTTCACGGTATAACCCCCTATTAAATTTCCTCAAACAATATCCTTACGCTTGCCTTTCACAAAAAACACAACTGTGCGCCCCAGATATATTGCTCAAATAGTCTGTTAATTCAATTTAAAAAATTTGCAGACTATTTAGAAGGCAACAAAAAAAGCAAGTTTATATTCTCTTAAAGATAGATTATCCTTATATTCTGATAATTCAGATTAAAAGGAGTAATCTATAAGATGTAAGCTATAAACTTACTCATTATGCACCATACTCTCGCTATCTGGAGTGATATAGTTTTGTTGTAAATGTAACAAAAACGTAAAGATTATGTTTGTTACGTTTATTATAAATAGTTTAAAAACTTATTGCAAGTGGCTCTTTGTACATGCAATCCAATCGAGTATGACATTTTTCGTCAAAAAGTCTTATAAATTAAGAATTTTTGAGATTTAAAAAAATTTTTCTTTTTAAGATTTTTTGCTATTTTAATAGGAATCATCACCCATATATTGTCAAATGCAGCCTTGAAATAGAGGCTATCGCTGACTTTTATTTTTCCCTTTATTAACTTGATTTTTGTATCCGGATAGTTTAACTTATTATATAATACAAATATAAATTAATTATCTTGTCGGCAATGAAAAAAGAGTAGTACATTTACTTAGGGTTTAACAGAGAGTCTGTGGCAGGTGCAAACAGGCAGCCCGGTAAATCGAATGGACTTTTGAGCTTCTGAATTTTTCAGGCGCTTCCCTGCGTTATCGGGGACCTATGCATTATTCTGCATAGGGCAGAGTGACTCAGTATTTGAGTAATTAGGGTGGCAACGCGGACCATTCGTCCCTATTTTAAAGGGATGAATGGTTCTTTTTTATGCTTTTTTATGCTTATAGCACAAAAATTCCCCTTCACCGCCTGTCAATTCATGATCTTTTAAGCCGATTAAAGGAGGAAAAACATGAAAACTATATTTTCCGGCATCCAGCCCAGCGGTACAATTACCCTTGGGAATTACATCGGTGCCATGAAACAATTTGTTGAACTGCAGAATGACTACAATTGCTATTTTTGCATTGTTGACCAGCACGCAATAACAGTACCCCAGGACAGACTGGAATTAAGAAAAAACATCCGAAGCCTTGCTGCACTATATTTGGCTGTTGGGATTGATCCTGAGAAATCCACCCTATTCATTCAGTCGGAAGTTCCGGCCCATGCTCAGGCAGGATGGATGATGCAATGTGTTTCTTACATCGGTGAGCTCGAACGCATGACCCAATTCAAAGACAAATCAGAAGGTAAAGATGCCGTATCTGCAGGACTGCTGACCTATCCCCCTTTGATGGCTGCCGATATCCTTCTATACAATACTGACTTGGTTCCGGTTGGAGAGGATCAAAAGCAGCACCTGGAATTAACTCGCGATCTTGCAGAAAGATTCAATAAGAAATACAACGATATCTTCACCATTCCTGATGTAAGAATCGCCAAAGCAGGCGCTAGGGTTATGTCTCTTCAGGATCCATTAAAGAAAATGAGCAAGTCTGATCCCAATAAAAAGTCATTTATATCATTATTAGATGATCCAAAACAAATTGAAAAGAAAATAAAAAGTGCTGTAACAGATTCTGAAGGCATTGTTAAGTATGATAAGGAAAACAAACCTGGAGTATCCAATCTCCTTTCCATTTACTCAATTCTTACAGGGAAAACTGTTGCGGAAATCGAAAAAGAATACGAAGGCAAAGGATATGGAGATTTTAAAGCCGGCCTGTCAGATGTTGTTGTTGGAGCAATTAAGCCAATTCAGGATAAATATTATGCGCTAATGGAATCGGAAGAACTTGATCTTGTACTTGATCAGGGAGCTGAAAAAGCGAATAAGGCTGCATACAAAATGATTAAAAAAATGGAAAGTGCCATGGGACTCGGCCGTAAGAGAAAATAAAAAACAGCCTTTTGGCTGTTTTTTTATTTTTTCTAATTCACTTTTGGACCATGCTCCATTTCCCACATCTTCTCAAAAAACGGCTGCCCTTTAATTAAATTTTCACAAAACTTCTCGTGTTTACCTGACCAGCCGTATTTACTTTCATCGTAAAGTTCATACCATGCCTCTTCAAAGTTCATTGACTGTATTTTCGAATAGCGTTCCGGGCTCCACTCCGTATACCAATAACGGATCTCAGCATCATTTTTGGAAGAGTGAAGCTGATCCAGCGCCATAAACAGCAGCTGTTTAAGCTGTCTTTCTTTTCTCGTCAGGCCTGCCATCAAATCCGGAGATGGAGAAAGGATATGAAATTCCTTTAATGCTGTTTGATCATTAAACGAATAGGCTGCCGTTTCCTGATTTTCAAGCATTTCATATGCCAGCTGCTCCTGCCGCGGGATAAGTCTGCTTTTTCTGATAGGGATATTGTAGCCGATCGTATCGACTGCCAATATGCCTGTCCCGTCTGAAACAACAAAACAATACTCCAATTGAATGCGTTCATGATTTTTCCTTAAGTAAGCTTTTTGATAAATATCGTCTAGCAGTTGTTGTGGCAGCTCAGAAAGATCATTTTCAATATAATTAAAAAGAACCGGGTCAATCTTTAACAGCGGAACCTGATCAAGCAGTTCTACGCCATCATCTTTTCTCCATTCATGAAAATGGCATACATTGTATCCATTCTCCTCTCCTTCAAACCAATTCACCCAAACATCATGAAGATACAACATTTTTCAACCCCCACTTCAACAAACTATTTGTCACTCAGTATGGGCAGTAGGCCGTAAATTTATTCCTATATTGCACTCGCAATCCATTTTTTGTAATAAATTTTGTAATGACATTGCTGAATAAATACCTTCCCTTTATTCATTCACACTTGAATAAGGAAAATATATGCTTAAAGTTATAATAATAATACCGATCGGAAGCAAATAACATTCTGGACGCGAGATAATAAAATAGAGATATTCTTTGAAGGTATGTCCAGTTGTAAGCAAATTTAAATACCCTATTACACTGACTCCTCCTGAAACAGAAATCCCAAAACCAGTTAAAAGCCAAAATGCCCTAAATAACATTTTCTTTACTATATGCGTGAGTCCCAAAAGGTCTTAATGCTGCCATAATCTCACTCCCAGTCTTTTTTTACATGTATATGAAGGAAGCTGTTCGGATATGTACAAGCTATTAGCCTGAAAAACAAAAAAACGCCTGAAATAGGCGTTTCTTAACTATCTGTTGGATTTAGGATTGAAGGCATCTTTTAAGCCTTCTCCAATGAAGTTGATCGATAGGATTGTAAATGTTAAAACCGCAGCTGGCGGAATCCATATCCACCACTTACTGGTTAAAACATCCGGACTTCTTGCTTCCTGAAGCATATTCCCCCACGTAGGAATGTTGATCGGAACACCGAATCCCAAGAAGCTTAGGCCTGTTTCAGCTACAATCATCGCTGCCAGTGTAATGGTTGCCTGAACGATAATGGTTGACATTACATTCGGCAGCAAGTGTTTAAAAATGGTCTTTGGTGCAGAGCATCCGATGGAAACCGCACTCATAATATATTCATTTTCCTTCTCAGCCATGACCTTGCTTCGCACAAGACGGGCAGTTCCTGTCCAGCTGAGTACACTTATTACGAATATAAGGGTTCCTGTACTTGATTCGATAAAAATTGATTTTAATACGATAACAAATAGCAGGAATGGGAAGTTCATCATAAAGTCTGTAAATCTCATTAGGGCATTATCGACCCAGCCGCCAAAATACCCCGCAGTAGCACCAACAAGAGTACCAATAGTAATAACAGCTAGCGTGATAGAGAATGCAAGCAAGAGTGAAGTCTTGCCGCCGTGCAGAGTTCTGGCAAAGACGTCTCTGCCTGACTTGTCAGTGCCAAAGTAGTGTTCAGCAGATGGTTCTTTACTCATTTGTGTTAAATTGATCTTAGCTGTCTCCTCAACTGGCATAGTTAGCGGCTCAGCCAATATGGACATTGCACAGACCAGCAGCAGGAAGACCAGACTGACCATTGCTACTTTATTGCGCAAAAACTTGCGGCGGGCGAGAGCCCATGGTGATTGACTCTTCGGAGGTTTAACAGGTTCTGCTAAACCTGGCGAAGTTTGCTGTGATATTGATGGTTCCATACTCCCACCTACCTAACTTAAACGAATACGCGGATCTACTAGACCATATAGTAAATCTGCAACTAAATTTCCAATCAGGGTCAAAATAGTCAGCATCATGGCAATGGCCATCATGACAGAATAATCACGTGCATTAACTGATTCTACGAATAAATAACCGATGCCAGGGTATGTGAAAATGGTTTCTGTGATAATTGCCCCTCCAAAAAGATTGGCAATATCGAATCCAAGTAATGTAACAATAGGTATGATTGAGTTTCTTAGAATGTGCTTATTATAAATCGCAGATTCTTTCGTACCTTTAGCTCTTGCTGTACGAACATAATCCTTGCGAGAGCTTTCGATCATATCATTTCTCAAGAACTGTGTGTAAGCGGCTGTAGCCATGGCTCCCAGGACAATAGCCGGCAATACTGTATGTTTTGCTTTACTTAAATAATATTCCAGTGTTCCCGCTTCTACCCCGCTGCCGATACTTCCACTGGCTGGAACCCATCCAAGATTGATGGCAAAAATATAAATGGCAACCAAAGCTGCAACAAAGCTGGGAATTGCAAGTGCTAGATAGTTAAAGGCTGATATTAAATAATCTCCCATGCTATAGGCAAATCGCCCAGAGTATCTTCCCATTAAAAAGGCTAATAAATAAGTAATTAAAAGAGCTGATATTCCTAAAATGATCGTGTTCGGCAAACGGTCACCAATTAATTCCATAACCGGGCGCTTATGAACAAATGAATCTCCAAAATCTCCTTGGACCACACCACTCATCCAGCGGACATACTGCACAGGAATAGGATCATTCAATCCCATCTGCTCACGCATTTCTTCAATATACTCCGGATCTGAGTTTAATGGGTCAATTTTTCCAGATAGGGCATCACCAGGCATAAGCTTTGCGAGGGTGAAAACCACTACTGAGATAAGGAAAATTATTGGAATCATACCTATGAGTCGTCGAATTGTGTACTGTAGCATTTCCATTCCCCTTACCAAACAAAAATTTATTCGCTGGTTAAACTTGTATTCCTTGGGAGAACAAAATCCCCCAAGGAATACAGGTTCCTTTTACCCTATTACTCTACAATGTGCCACTTGTGGAACTCATCAGTTCCAAATGGAGTTACTTTCACTCCGCCAACACGCTTGTTGATCGCCCATGGATCTACACGCTGCTCGAAGAAAATGATCGGCAATTCTTCGTTAACAAGCTTTTGCCATTCGTTGTAGACTTCCTGACGGTGTTCAGTTACATCTTTACTAGCATCTTCAGGGAAAGATACCCCTTTCTTGATTAGCTCATCAGACTTTTCACTGTACCATCTCCACATGTTCCACTTGTCAGTAGATAACCAGATTCCAGCTGGATCTGGATCATTAGCAAGTCCCCAAGCACCCATGAATGTTTCAACAGATGGGTCATCTGCTTCAATAGTGTCATAGAATAGGTTGAAATCTTTTAATGAACCGCCGTTTAGCTTAGCATTTAAGCCAACTTCCTGCCAGGATTGAAGGATGAATTGAGCACGGGCTTCTGAAGTTTCAGCGCCTGCCATTGCATCAAAATTAATTGTAAATGGCTTGCCTTCTGGATCTTCACGGAAGCCGTCGCCGTCTTTATCTACATAGCCTGCTTCGTCAAGTAATTTCTTTGCTTTCTCTGGATCATACTCATACTGATTGAGTTCTGAATCATCAATTTTTGCCCAAGATACTGATGGGAAAGGAGTGTTTAATGGTTTTCCTAATCCGTTTGCAAAGCCATCGATAAATGCCTGACGGTCAATTGCGTGTGCCATGGCATGGCGAAGGGATTTGTTCTGGAATTTCTTGTTATCAGAAACTACTACACCTTTTTTAGTGTCATAATGACCCCAGTCAAAAGCGATATAGCTGTAAGACATGGCATCTGCTTCTACTGGATTTACATTGTCAAGAGCTTTTATAGCTTCCCACTGATCTTTTGGAGCTTCAATAACATCGATTTCTCCGTTTTGCACTAAACCTTGCGCAAGAGAACCATCAATAATTTTGTAAACTACACCATCCAATTTAGCTGGTCCTTGCCAGTAATCATCAAAACGCTCAAATTCAATCATTTCACCAGGTACGATGTTTTTCACTTTAAAAGGCCCTACACCGATTGGAGTTTTACGGATTTGATCTGAGTCCGGAAGCTCTTTAGAAGAAATATCCCCGTAATGGTGCTTTGGCTCAGGATAAACCCAAATATTTTCCAATAAGTTAACAGAAGGCTCAGTTACTGTCACTTCAATTGTATAATCATCAACTACCTTGATCCCTTCAATTGACTCAGCTTTTCCGTCTTTATATTCTTGAGCACCTTTGATCATTGCTACGTTAGCAAAACGTGCACCTTCATAAGTTGGATCAGCAATTAAATACCATGCAAATTCCATATCTTCTGCTGTTAATTCTTCACCATCATGCCATTTAACTCCTTGCTTAAGCTTGAAAGTTAATTTAGTATTGTCTTCAGATAACTCATAATCTGCCAGATTCGGTTCAGATATAAGCTCATCATTTACTTTGAGCAAGCCTTCATGCATAAACTGAAGGGCATTGACATCATCTTCACCCTCGTAATAAGCATAAGATAAAACACCTTTAAATGGCTGAGTGTAACCGAATGTTACTGTTCCACCCTCTTGAGCTTCTCCTGATGCTTTCCCATCATCTTTTGGTTCCTTTTCAGTGCTGGCTTTCTCTCCGCCGCCAGAACATGCTGCCAGGAATACAGACATGACCAGCAGAAGTGATAGCAGCCAAAATGCTGATTTCTTCATTAGTTTCCCCCGAAAAATATTTTTTGACAAAGCCTTATTTATATAAGTGACAAGCGACTCTATGCCCAGGCTTCACCTCCTTTAAGTGCGGTTTTACACTTTGGCACTCCGGCATTGCATGCGCGCAGCGCGGATGGAAGGTACATCCTTTTGGAGGATCAATCGGGCTTGGCACATCCCCCTCTAAAATAATTCTTTCCTTTTTCTTGCGCGGATCCGGTTCCGGGATCGCAGAGATTAGAGCTTGAGTATAAGGATGCAAAGGCTCTGCATAGAGGCTGTCCTTTTCAGCGACTTCTACAAGGCCACCAAGATACATAACCCCAATCCGGTCACTCATATGTTTAACTACACTCAAATCGTGGGCTATAAATAAGAAAGTAAGATCAAATTCATCCTGAAGCTCTTTCAGCAGATTCAATACCTGAGATTGGACCGATACATCCAGGGCGGAAACAGGCTCATCCGCAATAATGAGCTTTGGTCTTAAAGCCAGTGCCCTTGCGATTCCGATACGCTGTCTTTGCCCGCCGGAAAACTCATGCGGGTATTTATAGTAAGCATCTTCAGGCAGCCCAACTTTCGCAAGAAGATCCATTACTTCCGGCTTAAGTTCTTTTTCGGATTTGCTGTTATAGTTCCTGATGGGCTCTGACACAAGATGCCCAACCATCATCGTGGGATTTAATGATGCATAAGGATCCTGGAAAACCATCTGGAAGTCCTGGCGGATTTTCCTTAGACTGGTTCCTCTTACATTTGTGATATCCTGTCCGTCAAATATGATTTGTCCGTCTGTTGGTTCTAGAAGTCTGAGGATCGTTCTGCCTGCGGTTGATTTTCCGCAGCCTGATTCCCCCACCAGCCCCAGCGTCTCCCCTTTCTTAATTTCAAAGGAAATATCGTCGACAGCCTTAACGACCGCCACAGTCTTTCTAAGGATTCCGCCTTTTATTGGATAGTAAGTCTTTAAGTTCTTAACCTCTAAAAGCACTTCATTGCTGCTTTTATCCTTTTTTAAAACAGCTGTGTTATTATGCTCTGTACTCATCATGCGTTCACCTCTTGTTTCGGCTGGCTTGTCTCGTAAAGCAGACAGGCAACCTCATGTCCTGCTTCATTTTCTGCCAATCGAGGTGTAACAGTCAGGCATTCAGGCATTGCCTTAGGGCAGCGCGCCGCAAATTTGCACCCTGTTTTAGGCATATTTTTTAATGAAGGCACAATTCCTTTTATTGTGCTTAGCTTTTCCACTTCTTCATCCATTTTCGGAATAGCTCCCATCAGGAGCTGAGTATAAGGATGTTTTGGATTGTGAAATAAGGAATCTACATCAGTCCGTTCTGCTATCTTTCCTGCATACATAACAATGACCTCATCACACATCTCGGCCACAACACCCAGGTCATGAGTAATCAGAATGACGGACATATCGTTGACTTCCTGGATTTCTTTTAAAAGCTCAAGAATTTGGGCTTGTACAGTAACATCCAGAGCAGTTGTCGGCTCATCGGCGATCAATAGCTTCGGCTGGCAGGCAATGGCGATGGCGATCATGACCCTTTGCCTCATACCTCCTGAAAGCTGATGCGGATATTCATCTACAATTTTTTCAGGCCTTGAAATTCCCACACTTTTTAGAAGTGCGATACTCTTAAGCCGCGCTTCTTTTTGGAGATTTTCATATGATTGAATAATACTTCCTGCAGCTGGAACCCAATAGAAAAAACAGGATTTAAAGAAGTCATAGGCTCCTGGAAAATCATTGCGATGTCTTTTCCCCTGATTTTATTAATCTCTGAATCTGTCATCTTCTCCAAATGAATACCCTCAAAGATGATTTCTCCATTTCGGATTTGGCCAATTCCTTTAGGCAGGAGCTTCATGACAGAGAGGCTCATTACAGATTTACCGCAGCCCGACTCTCCTACGATTCCAACTATTTGTCTAGGCTTAACTCTAAAAGAAACATTATCAACTGCATTATAGTATGTACCATCTATGGAAAAAGCCGTTTCTAAATTCTTCACCTCTAGTAATGGTGCGTCTTTATGTTGACGGGGATTTGCGCTCATAGGACACCTCTTACCTTTTCGAATTATTCTGTTAATTCATTCTATTTGTCTAAAATATTATTACAAAGTTATTACAATTGCAAGATTTTTTTAAAATTTGTCAAGATTCATTTTTCTCCACTAAAAAAAAGCCCACATTTTAGGGCTTTAAAGCGATTACGACTCCAGTTTATATAAAGTTTGATCCACAAAATATTCGGATGGCGCACTAAAAGATAGTTTTGTAGAAAAACTTTTTTCTCTCTAAATCCCCTTACAATTTCGTAGCCAGCAGCATAACCAATTAATGGAGGGTAGGGTCTTTCACCATACAGTATCTTCTGATGAAGCCTCTCATTCTTTTTTAATTTCAGATGAGTTTTAATCAATTTATCCCAGAAATTCCTGATTTCATCTTTTGAGTATCTGCTGCACCAGGATCCTCTGAATTTCTTGCCACAGTGAATTTCTACCGCATGTTCGGCAAGCCCTTCCAATATGATGGAATCTAGCAGCGTAAATTCTTCAAGCGTTTTTTTCTGTGAGTTAATTCTGCAAGCATGGTGATATTCATGCACAAATAAAGCCTCTATTTCGTCCTCTTCTATATCAGAAGGAAGAAACAGAAAGAGCATATTCGCAAATGAAACTCCCGATTTTCCGGAATGCCGCGAAAAAGGGCCTCCTCCTGCCGACGGGAATATATAAACATCAATATTAGGACCGCCCCACTTCTTCCTATACTTTAAGTATATTTTTTCTGCTAGATTCCATGTTTCTTTTTCTTTTAATTCCTTAAAATCATTCCTGCTGAACCGGTCAGGTTTATACATGCCGAAATCCATTAAGTATTCGTATATTTTTTTGGGGTTATGATCATTAAAGGGTCCTGTAAGTTTTTCACATATTTTAAGCGGTTCATTAAAACTTTCTTCGAGCCATAAATCTGTTTTGACTATCCCATTTTCCCACCTCCATTTATTCGATAGTTAATAAATTTTATGTATGCGGCAGCATTTTGTTCTTCAAAATAAAAAGCCGATTCAAAGGAGGTTCATCTTCCATTGAATCGGCTCTGGTTTAGTTTTTATTCATATCTTTTAAAGACGATGGTTGCATTGTGGCCGCCAAAGCCAAGGGAATTGCTCATTGCAGCTGTTATTTCTTTTTCCCTTGCCTTATTTGGAACATAATCCAGATCACATTCAGGATCCGGGTTTTCAAGATTAATGGTCGGCGGCAGGATCCCTTCCTTCATAGCCAGAACTGTGAAAATGGCTTCAATTCCGCCTGCAGCTCCCAGAAGATGTCCCGTCATGGATTTAGTCGAGCTTACTGCCAATTTATAAGCATGCTCCCCGAACACCTCTTTTATTGCCAATGTTTCAAATTTATCATTATAATCTGTACTTGTACCATGGGCATTAATATAATCAATATCTTCCGGCTTTAAGCCGCCGTCTTCAATCGCCATTTTCATGGCTCTTGCTCCGCCTTCTCCGCCTGGAGCAGGTGCAGTGATATGATAAGCATCCCCGGTAGCGCCATAACCGACGATTTCAGCATAAATTTTTGCGCCGCGGGCAAGTGCATGCTCCAATTCTTCAAGTACGACAATCCCTGCACCTTCTCCAATAACAAATCCATCACGATTTTGATCAAATGGACGGCTTGCTGTTTTTGGATCTGGATTGGTTGAAAGCGCAGTGTTGGCACAAAATCCAGCCACAGACATTTTTGTGATTGGCGCTTCTGCTCCCCGGAGATCATCGCATCGGCATCGCCGCGCTGAATAACCTTAAAGGCATCGCCAATTGAGTTTGTACCAGTGGCACATGCAGTTACAGTGCAAGAGTTAAACCCTTTCGCCCCTAAGTAAATGGAGACCTGACCCGTTGCCATATCCGGAATCATCATTGGAACGAAGAAGGGGCTCACCCTTCTGTACCCGCGTTTCATAAATGTCTCATATTGATTTTCAAAAGTTTCCATACCGCCAATGCCTGAACCAATCCAAACACCGATCCGATGCGCATTTTCATCTGTGATCTGAAGGTTCGCATCCTTTACAGCCATAAAGGCTGAAGCAACAGCATAGTGTGTGAAGCGGTCCATTTTTCTGGCATCTTTTTTGTCAATATATTCTTCGGGATTGAAATCCTTTACCTCAGCAGCTACCTTAGCCGGATATTCATCTGCATTTAATCTAGTCAGAGGACCAACACCCGAAACCCCTGATTTAATATTGTTCCATGTCGTCTCTGTATTATTTCCAAGCGGTGTTACAGCTCCGATGCCTGTAACGACAACTCTTCTTTTATTCATTTTGATGCAGCTCCTTTTAAATTATCATCATATTTAAAATGAGGTATCTTATCTTCCCCATCTCATCGCAATGGCTCCCCAAGTTAGCCCTCCGCCGAAGCCGACCATCACGAGCAAATCATCATCTTTAATTTTACCCGCTTCCAGTTCTTCCACCAATGCAATTGGAATAGATGAGGCAGAAGTATTTCCGTATTTATCCACTGTTTTCGACATCTTCTCAACCGGGAGTTCCAATCTTTGGCGGGAAGCTTCCATAATGCGGATATTCGCCTGATGAGGAATTAGGAAATCTACATCTTCTTTGGATAATCCAGCCTTATCAAGTACGTTGATGCAGCTTTCACCCATTTGGCGAACCGCAAATTTGAACACTTCGCGTCCATTCATAATGATATATTCATCCTGATATAGGTGTTTTGCTCCTGTACCATCTGCACCTAATTCAAAGGATAATATTCCTCTGCCATCTGAGACTGGCCCGATTACAGCTGCACCTGCTCCGTCTCCAAATAATACGGCTGTATTACGATCATTCCAGTCTGTAACTTTTGAAAGCTTTTCAACACCTACTACTAATACATGTTTGTATGTCCCTGTTTCAATAAACTGTTTTGCCGTTATGATACCATACATAAAACCTGCACATGCAGCGCTAATATCCATTGCCGCCGCCTTGCTTGCTTTTAATCGTTCCTGAAGCATGCATGCAACAGATGGAAATGGATGATCCGGTGTAACCGTTGCAACTAAAATAAGATCTAAATCCTCTGCTTCAATGCCTGCATTTTCCAAGGCTTTAAGTGCTGACTCATAGGCCATATCAGATGTATCTATGCTATCGTCCGCTATTCTTCTTTCCTCAATTCCAGTCCTGGTCCGAATCCATTCATCAGAAGTATCAACTATTTTCTCCAAATCTGCATTTGTTACCACTTTTTCAGGAAGATATCTTCCGATTCCTATAATACCAGCATTCATGGAGTCCCACTCCCTTTCATATTTACAAACCCATAAGCATTCTCTATTTTAATATTATTATCAATTATTATGACTTGGTACTAATTTTATCAAAAGTATATATAATAACGCAACACTTTTTACCGTCCTTTACTTATTACTGCACAAATGTCTATACCCAGTTAACTTTTCTTCATATGCTGTTGTATAGGCATCTGAAAGGAGGAGAATGACATATGTTTGATAAGGATGATAAAGTCAAAAAAAATACAGAAGACCCTTTAAGCCATTTTCTTTTTGGTGATAGAGTAAGAAGACATGAGTCAGATGAAGTTGAAAAAGAATTCGAAAAAAGTGAAGAAGCTCAGGGAAAAGGTGACTGGCTTTTTGGGGACAGGAGCAGTAATGCACATGAAGCCGATGAATGGCTGCTTGGCGGAAGAAGCAGAAAAAGCGATGAAAAGGAAGATCCCCCTAATGAAAACGGAAAAAATATCCTGAATAACATCAACTTTGAGGAACTAATGGGCAACATTGATACACTCATGACTTCTGCTCATCAGTTAAAGCCATTGCTGAAAAAAGCAGGGCCTTTGCTGGAGATGTTTTTGAAGAAGTAGGGGCAGGGGGCTATTCTGGATTATTTTCTATATAAACCCTGGACTTTGTGACACCTTTGTTTTTGAGATTCATTGAAGATAAAAATTTATAGGTCATGTGCCTGGATTTAATATTGAGGAACTCGCGGCAATCCGTATTCGATATTTGATCGTTAATAAGAAGGAAATAGTCATAGATAGCTTGTCGATGAGCAGTGTTGGATATATTTTGACATATAGAGCAATGCCACTTCCGATTTCTCCTTATAATATTAAAGGAGTTGCAAGAGTTACACTGAACCCCTCGAATTAATTCTTTCTCCGCTATTCCATATATTTCGAGAATTTTCTTATTGGATGGGGTATGTTTTAAAAGAAGTTTTTTATTAATTTCTTTTATCTGATGGGGGTAAAGTAATTGTTTTTGATAGTGATTTTTGGCTTCCAGCAGCCTGTCTATTATTTTCTCGGCATGGATTACTGTGTTTAAAATATCTCTATTTTCCTTCTCGGTTTTTATATAGGTTAATGGATTAGCCATTACTACAAAATGTTCAATAGGTACGACTGGCAGTTTTTCATTTTGCATCCAATCTATGAACTGTGCTGCTTGCCGCTTTACCTGTGAAATAGGATTAGGGATAACCAGTTCTTTTTCAGCGTGTTTTTGAATCACTTGATCAGAAAGAGGTTCAAAGTACAAAGTACCGGTATAATTCTTCACTTCAATAATAGCTGTAAAAAAGGGAGTTATTAGAAGGGTATCGATTTGAAAGGCAGTGTGGTTTTTAAAACGGAGATCATTATATACTTTAAATTCATTTGGAAGAAAACCTAAAAAGTAATCAAGCTGCCTTTCTCCTTTATATCCACTAATTCGATTTCGGTTATCTTTTTCAATTTCATGCCTCTTACGATGAAATTCGGGCAGTCTCCGCAATAATGCTTCATTTTGCAGAATTCTTCTTGGAATAGTTCTTGGCTTCATTATCATTACATTACCTCCTTTAGTTTTCTCAGTTAAAATTCGCAATAGATAAGTAAATTCCCTTTTTGATTTTTGAATGTTATGTAATATTTTTGTCTCTCGAAATCTAATTGCTTCGTTATTCTATTGATTTGCGCAAATACTTTTATCATTATTTAGGTTTTTTGCGTCTTCCTCTTGTTTATATGCGCCCTCGGGACCTAATTGCAGCGTAATTTACTTTAATTGCGCTGTTCTTTTTCTTTATTGCTCCGTTATATAAGTCATTTGCGTCTTCCTCTTACTTTTTTGCGCCCTCGGGACCTAATTGCGGCGTAATTTACTTTAATTGCGCTGTTCTTTTTCTTTATTGCGCCGTTATATAAGTCATTTGCGTCTTCCTCTTACTTTTTTGCGCCCTCGGGACCTAATTGCGGCGTAATTTACTTTAATTGCGCTGTTCTTTTTCTTTATTGCTCCGTTATTTAAGTCATTTGCATCTTCCTCTTACTTTTTTGCGCCCTCGGGACCTAATTGCAGCGTAATTTACTTTAATTGTGCTGTTCTTTTTCTTTATTGCTCCGTTATTTAAGTCATTTGCGTCTTCCTCTTACTTTTTGCGCCCTCGGGACCTAATTGCGGCGTAATTTACTTTAATTGCGCTGTTCTTTTTCTTTATTGCTCCGTTATTTAAGTCATTTGCGTCTTCCTCTTACTTTTTTGCGCCCTCGGGACCTAATTGCGGCGTAATTTACTTTAATTGCGCTGTTCATTTACTCCTTTGCTCCATCTTCTATGATATTTGCGTTTCCTCTGGCTTAATTGTGCTCTCAAAACCTGATTGCGGCCTTAATTACTTTATTTGCGCTGTTCTTCATCTTTATTGCGCCATTATATTAGTCATTTGCTCCCTCAGCTAACCTCTTGGTGTCATTTTTACAATCATTAAAATCCCGCAGAGATAAGATCCCAAACAAAAAACCAGCCTAAAGGCTGGTTCACTCACTCTCTTTCAAAGCATCCGCTTTACCCATTTCGTAGGCTTCGTTCATGACTTTGGTGAATAGGTTCATGAATGGCTGGATCATTTCCATGGATAGTTCAATGCCTGCTTCGTCAAGCTGCTGTTTGGCTTCTGGCAGGTATTTCATGGCGATTTGCATGAATTCCATATTTTTTTCGTTTAGCTGCATCATGTAGTACCTCCTATGTATAAAAATTACTCGTTGGGCAGTTTGCCTGTTTTTTTGTAATTCTCAATGGCAGCGTTTAGTTCTTTTTTGAATTCTTCGTCGACGTCAGGGCTGAATTTCCCAAGTGAAATAACTTCATCCTCGAAATCAAAGGTTAGATTTCCTGATTCCAATTCGCCTTCGTTGAATTTTTTTGCCACTAGTTCATACAAAACATCGACATGCTGAACCGTACTGGTCAGGACGACTGATTCACCCAGATCAGCCTGGTCGGAAATATAGCCGATGGCGTAGAGCCCTTCCTCTTTTAGTTTCTCGATGACAGGAACATTATACCCATCTCCAGCTGGATAGACAACATCTGTCTTATTGGCAATCATTTTGTCCAAGAGAGCTATGGCTTTATTATCATTGTCCCAGTTGCCGACATATTGGATTTGCACGTTTATACCTTCATCAATTTCGCTTACACCTTGATAAAAACCTTCTACCTCCGGCTGCCATTCAAAAGCTGCGAGTATTCCTATGTTATTGGTTTTCGTCATATGGCCAGCAACCATGCCGCCAAAGAATCCCATTGCATAGGCTTCAAAATTCAAGCTGGTGGTGTTGTCATTTTTGGCATCGCCATTAAAGCTGACAAAATGAATGTCAGGGTATTTTTTTGAAATGTTATTAAAGTATGCCGCGTATTCATTGCCATGTCCAAAAATCAGGTTTACACCTTTTTGATCAAACTCTTTAACAGCTCTTTCAACAACCATCTCAGAATTCATGCCCTCTTTATAATAAACCTCCACATTATAATGGGATTGAATCTTTAACATGCCTTTATAGCCTTTCGTCCCCCATACCTGATCATTGACGGTATCGGGCACTAATAATCCAGCTTTTTCAAGTTTTCCTGTAGACATCGATTGTCCGCAGGAGGCCAATAAAAGAAGGCACAAAAGAAGGATCCCGAATTTCACTAATGTCTTATGCATCTCCTCTTTCTCCGCCTCTCTGTCTTTCACTTCATACTAATGGTATGACCGGTTTATTTTACCAGACTAATTCAATTCTACCTTGTCTGTATGTTAATTGAAAAGTTTTTTTCTAGTTTACAAACCATCCGGGATCTCTATAGAAAGAATATGGCTTCTTTGCTTCTCAAGACCTTCGGAGTATTTCACGGAACACACAATCGCTTTTTCAATTACTTTTCCTTTTGCCAGATCGGGACTGTCCCAATTATTATTATAGTCAAGTGAAAGGTAATCTGCACATTTTTGCCAATGCCCAGTGACGCTGCTCATTAAAAGGCAGGATTCTCCTAAAAGCTTATCTGAACAATTCGATAAGAAACAGATAAGATCCTCAATGAAAATAGCGTCATGTATCCATTCCCTTTCATTTATCTTTACTCGTTTTATATTAGCAAGAGCCTGGTGAAAACTAAATTCCTTTGGCTGCCAGGGACCGTATATAACAGGCAGGTAAAAGCATGAAACTGAAATATTGTTTTCTCTAAGGATGTCAATAGCATCTTCCAAGCGGCTGTGTGTTCTGCTGATGTCTTTAAGCCACTGAATAGGGAGAAGGAATGCAATTTTCACTTGCAGGTCCTTGAATTCATCCAAATTTTTTATAAGAAATTCCTCAATAAGCTCCTTCTCCCTTAAAGAGGCAAGCTCATTCTTTATATATAAATCGTATATATCTATAAAAATTACATCATTTTTTACTATTTCTCTTTTAGAATTAATCCATGATGAATAGTTTTTTTCATAGAAGTTGGCATTCCGTCCGATTGCCAGGCGTTTTTCGTTGATTAAAGCATCTTCTTTTTCCTTATTATAATGAATTCCATCTATCTCACAGCCCTGTTCAAGCAGGTGCTTGCACAGACTGAATCCTATAAATTCAAACGTCCCTACTATTACTGCCCTGTCCATTTTCAGTCCTCCTTAGAAGCATATTAATGTATACTATGCTTCAGGGATTGTCTTTATTTCTTTGCGGAATGGCAGCTGTTTTTATAGAACTTTTTCATATTTTCTAAAGAAGTTAGTCATTTGAGAAGACATTCGCTGTTTTTTATCTGGAAGGGTATAAAACACAGAGATAGGGCTATTTTCATTTTCCCATTGTATTGATCGTTTCTTTAAATAATCTGATTGCTTGTAAGCTCTTCCGCCCGCCAGTACCTGAATGATTCTGACTGGCACTTTAAGGCCCGTTGTAAGGTTTTTTTCATGCCTGCTGAGCAGATCCGCTATTTTATCCGATTCTATTTCATATGAAACTGCCAGTTCTTTTAATAGTTTCTTGTAAAAAAACTTATGCTCTTTTTCCTGCTCGAGATGGTGCTTTAGTGAAAGGATGGGATTGATTAATACAGCTGAACGGATTAAATCGCTCATTTCATGCAATAATCTAAGGGCTACCAATGCTCCCATGCCCTCAGCAATAATATGGATCTTTTCGTTAATAATTTCCGTTCGCAGAATATGTTCATACAAGCATTTAGCCTTATCAACAGCCTGGTCGTTCCCCCAGTGCCTCCCGTAAAGATTTGAATAAAAAATCGTATAGCCATCTTCCCTGAGCTTCTTAATTAATGAATATTTCCCTTCATTTTGAGTCCAAAAACTGCAGTTTCTGTCAACAAAGTGCCGATCATCCCCAATAATCAGGATACCGAAACCACTAGGTTTATCTGGGTAATGAATCATGCACCATTCTGTATCCAGCTGGAAGTTCCGGCTTTCCATAGTAAAACTCCTTTGCAAGTTTGTTCATAATAATGTATGTGAGTAAAATTAAAATGAATGGGGGATTTGCCTAGTTTTAGACAAGTTCAATATGAAGCAGGCTGTATCCAATCAGAGAGTTGAAAAGTACATGTATAGGATGTAAAAATAAATTTATTTCTTTAATAGCTTATGCTAATATGAAAAGGGATTAATTATGTTAGAGGTGAAATAGATGAGATTCTTTTGGACATTCTTCTGGACTTTCCTTCTTGTTCAAATGTTAACGTACGTAGTTTCTTCAATGCTAGGAGCGCCATACGATTTTGTAACCGGCTCCATTCTGGCGGTTGGGACAAGTGTTTTAATTTTTGTTGTCGCTTCCATCATTCCTGAAGGTCCTGTTGAGAAAGAAGGACTTCATTAATCTGCTGCTTATGCAGGAAATGAAAAGAGTCATCCTGATTGATTCAGGATGATTCTTTTCATTTGTTCCCTATTTTACCAGCAGTTCCATTTTGCCGTTATCTGCGGATATGACAACTTCACTGTAATCCTTAATTTCACCTGCGATTATTTTGCGGGCGAGTGCTGTTTCAACGTTCCTTTGGATAAAGCGCTTGAGCGGCCTGGCTCCATAGACGGGATCAAATCCGTTTTCTGCAATATATTCTTTGGCATTATCATTTATACTCAACTTAATATGCTGATCGGATAATCTTGCTTGAAGCTGAGTAATTAATTTTAAAACGATACTCTTTATTTCATTAAGAACCAAAGGCTTAAACAGAATAATTTCGTCCACTCTGTTCAGAAACTCTGGACGGAAATGGCTCCGCAGCTGTCCAAGGACAGTTTCTCTTGTTTCTTCAGATATATCTTCTTCACCAGAAGAACGTTCCAAAAGAAAATGGGAGCCGATATTGGAAGTCATAATGATAACCGTATTTTTAAAATCAACCGTACGGCCCTGTGAGTCAGTGATTCTTCCATCATCAAGCATCTGCAGAAGGATATTGAATACTTCAGGATGGGCTTTTTCAATTTCATCAAGCAGGATTACTGAGTATGGCTTCCTTCTGACAGCTTCTGTCAGCTGACCGCCTTCCTCATATCCTACATACCCCGGAGGAGCACCAATCAATCTTGATACAGCATGTTTTTCCATATATTCGGACATATCAATTCGGATTATTTGTTCTTCACTATCGAATAGTGACTGTGCAAGTGCCTTTGCCAATTCTGTCTTTCCTACCCCAGTAGGGCCCAGGAAGATGAAGGAGCCAATAGGGCGGTTAGGATCTTTAATTCCTGCCCTTGCCCTAAGGACAGCATCTGACACAAGCTGGACAGCTTCATCCTGGCCAATCACTCTTTCGTGAAGAATGCTTTCAAGACGAAGCAGCTTTTCGCGTTCTCCTTCAACAAGTTTAACTACTGGAATACCTGTCCACCTTGCCACAATGCCGGCAATTTCTTCTTCTGTTACTTCCTCTCTCAGCAGCCTTTCCCCTTGATTCTCGTTAACAGCACTTTCAAGATCTTTCAACTCCCTTTCCAAAGAAGGGATTCTTCCATGGCGCAGTTCTGCAGCTTTATTCAAGTCATAATTATTTTCTGCTTCTTCCAGTTCACGGCGTATTTTCTCAAGCTGCTCCCGTTTTTCCTGAACTTTCTGGATTCCTTCTTTTTCAAGCTGCCATTTTGCTTTCATGCTGTTAGCCTGGTCTTTTAATTCAGCCAGTTCCTTTTGCAGGTCTGCAAGCCTCTGCTTGCTTCCTTCATCACTCTCTTTTCGTAAAGCTGCTTCTTCTATCTCAAGCTGCATGACTCTTCTTGTAACTTCATCCAACTCCGATGGCATTGAATCGATTTCCGTCCTGATCATGGCACAAGCTTCGTCAACCAGGTCAATCGCTTTATCAGGAAGGAACCGGTCAGTAATATATCTGTCTGACAAGGTTGCGGCAGCCACTATAGCCCGATCGTGGATATTGACTCCATGATGGATTTCAAAGCGCTCCTTCAGCCCTCTGAGAATTGAGATTGTATCCTCTACATCCGGCTCCTGCACTAATACCTGCTGAAAACGCCGTTCCAGGGCTGGATCCTTTTCGATATATTTGCGGTGTTCCTCAAGAGTGGTAGCTCCTATACAGTGCAATTCACCTCTTGCAAGCATAGGCTTCAGCATATTCCCTGCATCCATTGCTCCTTCTGTCTTGCCCGCTCCAACAATGGTATGAAGTTCATCAATAAAAAGAAGAATTCTGCCTTCGCTTTTCTTAACCTCATTTAATACAGCTTTCAGTCTTTCCTCGAATTCCCCCGGAATTTGGCTCCAGCAATTAAAGCGCTCATATCAAGGGCAAAAATGGTTTTATCCTTAAGGCCCTCAGGCACATCTTTACGTACTATTCTTTGTGCCAATCCTTCGACAATAGCTGTCTTTCCTACCCCAGGTTCGCCTATTAAAACTGGATTATTTTTGGTTTTCCTTGAAAGGATGCGAATGACATGCCTGATTTCACTATCCCGGCCAATTACAGGATCAACTTTCCCCTGTTTCACCTCTGCAACAAGATCTCTTCCATATTTTTTTAAAGCCTCATATGTTGATTCCGGATTTTGCGATGTCACCCTCTGATTCCCCCTAATCTCCTTAATCGCCTGCTCCACTTTTTCTTTATTGATTCCGTAAGCCTTTAAAACTGCTGCCGTTTCGGTTTCCGCTGCTGCAGCAGCCATGAAAACATGCTCAACTGACATGAATTCATCCTGATAGATCTTCATATAATTTTCTGCTTCCGCCAGCAGCCGCTGCAGTTTACCGGATATATACAATTTTCCTTGATCCATTCCTGAACCGGACACCTGCGGTTTTTTCCTCAGTGCTTCCTTCATTTTATTATTAAAAGAATTAGCCGGAATCTGCATTTTTGACAGTAATAATGATATCAGGCTGTTTTCCTGTCCCGTTAAAGCCAGGAATAAATGTGCTTCATCCACTTCCTGATGCTGCTCGCGTATTGCTATGGACTGTGCATTTAATAACCCTTCCTGAAGCCGCTCTGTCATCCGATTTAAATCCACTGTGCAACCTCCTATTTGACCTTTTTTGACCTTTAATTTTATTATAATCCAATCTTTTCATATGTAAAGTTTCCAGCAGTTTATTCTCAGTCTAAAAAGCCATCCGCAATTGGGATGGCTACTTTGTTTATACTATTTCCCCATCTTCTTTATCATTAATCAAAATCAAGGCTTTCTTTTATACGTCCAAAGCCGGTTATGATTGGATGTTTCCGGAAATTGATCCCCAGCTCTCATTTTAAGCATTTGAGGATTATTGACGTTACTTCCCGTTTCGCCAATTTCTATATAAATTCCATTATTAGGCGCTTTCTGGCCAGGCTTGAATTGTCTGTTTTGCCCCATGCTGAATACCTCCTTTAATCGTAAATCACTTATTATTATTTCCACTCTTGCATCTCTCATGAGGGAAACTATTGGCATCGCACAAAAGCAATGAAAAGGATATCACTTTACTCTGATGCCTTTTTTATAGTTAAATGGGTGGTATGAGATTTGATTATGGAGGATTTACTTGTGACTGATTTTCTAACATTGCTTAAATACTTGTTTTTGGGATTATTTCAGGGATTTACAGAGCCTATTCCCATTTCATCGAGCGGGCATCTGGAGATTGCCCAGCATTTTTTCGGGCTTGACATCAAAGGCCTTAGCTTTGCCCTCCTTGTAAATACAGCCTCATTATTAGCTGTGCTGCTTATATACAGGGAAGATATTATGAGACTCATCCGAAACGGCCTTGCATACATTACAACCAAAGATAAACAGGCGGAATCAGACTTTCGATTTATCATTTACTTGATTATTGGAACCATTCCTGCAGGTGTCATCGGCATTTTGCTCGAGGATTTTATCGATATGCACCTTGCAAATATAAAAACAGTTGGGATTACTCTTATCGTGACAGGACTTGCACTGTGGCTGATCCGCAATTTACGCGGACGGAAAAATGATGCTGAATTATCTTATAAGGATGCAATTATTGTAGGACTTGCACAGGCAGTTGCCCTGATACCGGGAATCAGCCGTTCCGGTGCCACTATTGTAGCGGCAATGGGGCTGGGGATGAAACAGGAAACAGCTCTAAGGTTCTCTTTCCTTTTATATATCCCGGTAAGCGCCGGCGGAATGATTCTTGGTTTTAATGACATTTTTACGGATCCCAATTTATCTGAATATGCGATTCCCTATACAATTGCCTTTGTTGCTTCACTAGTTGCATCTTACTTCTCTTTAAAATGGTTTATGAATATTATGGCTAAAGGAAACCTGAAGTATTTTGCGATTTATTGTTTTATTGTTGGACCGCTGGTTTATTTCCTATCTTAATGAAAAAGCCTTCTCTGTGCTGAGAAGGCTTTTTCATTATAATATCTCTGAAAGAATGGCTTTTTGAACATGAAGCCTGTTCCCAGCCTGCTGAAAGACAGCGGAATTATTTCCATCAATGACCTCCACTGTAACTTCCTCACCGCGATGGGCAGGCAGGCAATGCAAAAAGACGTAATCTTTTTTGGCTTTTTGGACAAGATATTCATTAACCTGATAATCAGCAAAGTCTTTCAGCCTCTGTTCATTCTCATCTTCCTGTCCCATGCTCGTCCAGACATCTGTATAGATGGCATCGGCATTAGCAACCGCTTCTTCAGGGTTAGATGTTATCTTTACCTTTGAACCGCTTTGTTCGGCAAACTCTTGTGATTGCTGGAGAACAAAATTATCTGGCTCATACCCTATAGGACAGGCAATCGTGATATTTACCCCCATCTTGGCAGAAGCAATCATTAAAGAATGGGCCACATTATTGCCATCGCCTACATATACCAGGTTTTGGCCTTTTAACTCCCCATTTTTCTCTTCAATTGTAAGGAGATCGGCAAGAGCCTGGCACGGATGATAAAGATCGGTCAAGCCGTTAATGACCGGAATGTCCGCATGATGAGCCAGTTCCTGGATCTTTGCATGGGAGAATGTGCGGATCATAATCGCATCAACATACTGTGAAAGCACTTTAGCTGTATCCGCAATGCTTTCTCCTCTTCCAAGCTGCAGGTCCTGGCTGTTTAAATATAAGGCATGGCCCCCAAGCTGCAGCATACCTGCTTCAAAGGAAACTCTTGTGCGTGTAGATGACTTTTCAAAAATCATGCCAAGAATTTTGCCTTTTAGGATGGGAGTTTCTGCACCCTGCAGATGAGCTTCTTTTAATTGCTTTGCTTTTTCCAGCAGCCCCTTAATTTCCTCTGATGAAAAGTCTGCAAGTGTTAGAAAATCTTTTCCTTTTATATTTATACCCTTATCCGCAGCCTGAATTGAAATCATAAGACGCCCACTTCCTTTTCTCCAGTATTATTTTTAATGCCCTGCCAATCTTCAATGGATTTAACATCCCAATCGCCTGCAGACATTGATTTTAATAATGCAATAAGCGTTTCTTTTTCACTGAAAGTCAAAATTCTGTTTTTGGTTCCCATTTCTCTCATTCTCTTATCTTCTTCACTTATGCCAGGATTATATAAGGCGAAGGTTTCCTGGACATTCCAATCCATATTGCCTTGAGTCAGAAAAACAGGTACTACTTTAGCCTTATTAATATAATGAGTTAGTTCTTCTGTTTCTGGAGAGTTTGCAATTACGACACATTTGCCTTTAGCATCATTTAAACCAGCATGGAAAGACTTTCTGATTGCCGCCTCAAAATTTGGTGCGAGTGAAATGGCCTCTCCTGTTGATTTCATTTCAGGACCTACTTTGCTGTCCAATCCCTTTAAAGCATAATTAGAGAAAACCGGGAATTTCACACATACAAATGGGAGTTTTGCAGCATCCGGAATTTCATCTTTCGACAAACTATATTTCCCAAGCAATATTTTTGTCGCAATCCCCACTAGCTGTACGCCTGTTACCTTGCTGATAATTGGTACAGTTCTGCTTGCACGAGGGTTTATTTCAAGAATAAATACTTCTTCGCCGTTAACGATATACTGAATATTCATGAGTCCTTTATACCGGAGCTTTTGCACAATGGCTTTTGCAAAGGCTAGCATTTTATTCTGGACATTTTCTGAAAGATTTTGCGGCGGGAGAACGGACATGCTGTCGCCAGAGTGAACACCCGTTTTTTCAATATGCTCCATAATTGCAGGTGCACAGATATGATTTCCGTCTGCTGCCAGATCAAGCTCAGCTTCTGAAGCATGCACGAATTGATCAATTAAAATCGGATAAGGGACATCACCTTTCGCTAAATAACCCTCCAGCTCAGATGATGAAGAAATACGTTCCATCCCTCTCCCTCCTATAACATAGGATGGGCGGACAAGAATCGGGAATCCAATGTTTTCGGCTGCTTCTTTTAGCTCTTCTTCTGAGTGGACAACATCACCTTTTATCCGCGGAATATTCAAATCATCCAGCAGCTGATAAAATAGCTTCCGGTCCTCTAATGCATCTATGGTATTTGAGTCAGTTCCAAGCAGGGTAACACCATAACTTTCAAGTGCGGATGCCAGATTCAGAGCTGTCTGCCCGCCAAGCTGCACAATGACTTCTGAAATCCCTTCTGCTTCAATAACATTTAAGATATCCTCAAGAATTAGCGGTTCAAAATAAAGCCTGTCAGCGGTTGTATAATCCGTACTTACCGTTTCAGGGTTATTATTGATCATGATTGTCTCAACGCCTTCATCCCTCAGAGCAAATACTCCCTGAACGGAGCAATAATCAAATTCAATGCCCTGGCCAATTCTGATGGGGCCGCTTCCAATAATCAGGACTTTCCTCTTATCACTCTTTACTTGTTCATTTTCGCCAAAATAACTGGAGTAATAATAATTAGATTGTGCTTCAAATTCAGCTGCGCATGTGTCAACCATTTTATAGGCAGGCAGAATGCCAGCCTTTTTGCGTTTGTCCCTGACTGCTTTTTCCGAAACTTTCCATTCCAATGCAAGAAACTTATCACTAAAGCCCTTTTCCTTAAATAGCTGCAGCTCTTCTTTTGTTGCTTCATCAAGTGTTAAAGCAGAGATTTGCCTTTCCAGCTTTACCATTTCATTGAGTATATTGAGATAGAAATAATCAATTTTTGTGATAGAGTGTAAAGCTTGCAATGAGTAATTTCTCCGGAGTAATTCAATTACGGTAAAGAATCTTTCATCAGTCTGCTTTAACAGCAGTTCCTCAAGTGAGGTAACCGATTTAGCTGATAAGCCAGGTGATTTCAAATCATTCACCTTCACTTCAAGTGAATGGATTGCCTTTAAGAGAGCCCGTTCGAGATTCCGGTCAATCCCCATTACTTCTCCGGTTGCTTTCATCTGCGTTCCGAGTTTGCGGTCCGCAGAAGGAAATTTATCAAATGGCCATTTTGGAAACTTAACGATGACATAATCCAGGGCTGGTTCAAAGCTTGCAAAAGTATCTCCTGTTACAGGGTTGATAATTTCCGATAAGGTATACCCGACGGCAAGCTTTGCAGCCATTCTGGCAATTGGATAGCCTGTTGCTTTGGAAGCAAGGGCAGATGACCTGCTGACTCGAGGATTGACTTCAATTAGGTAATAATTCTTGCTATGAGGATCAAGGGCAAACTGAATGTTGCACCCTCCAATAATGCCAAGCTCGGATATGATCTTGATAGAAGCTGTTCTCAGCATCTGATACTCATCATCTGTTAAGGTTTGTGAAGGTGCGACAACAATTGAGTCACCGGTATGAACTCCTACAGGATCAATGTTTTCCATATTGCATATAGTGATGCACGTATTCTGTGAATCCCGCATGACCTCGTATTCTACTTCCTTAAATCCTGCTATGCTTTTTTCAACCAGGCATTGGCTGATCGCACTCTCTTTTAAACCGCCCTGCACCAAAGATGTCAGTTCATCAAAATCTCCTGCTATACCTCCTCCTGTTCCGCCAAGAGTATAAGCTGGACGGACGATAATAGGAAATCCAATTTCGCGGGCAAATTGGATGGCTTCATTTACTTCATGGACAATGATGCTTTCGGGAACAGGTTCGTTAAGCTCGTTCATCAGCTTACGAAAAGCTTCCCGGTCTTCGCCTTTCTTAATGGATTCAATGCTGCTGCCCAAAAGCTTCACTCCATAATGTTCAAGCACACCTGATTCACTCAGTTTAAAAGCAAGATTTAAACCTGTCTGGCCTCCCAGTGTGGCAAGCAGGCCATCGGGACGTTCTATCTTTATAATCTTCTCAAGGCTGTCAGCTGTCATCGGCTCAAAGTAGACTTTGTCTGCAAAAGCTTTGTCAGACATAATGGTAGCCGGATTGTTATTAACAAGGATAACCTTATAGCCTTCTTCCTTTAATGCTGCGCAGGCCTGTGTTCCTGCGTAGTCAAATTCTGCTGCCTGCCCGATGACAATCGGGCCGGAGCCGATTACTAATATGGATTGGATGCTGGTGTCTTTAGGCATAAGCGAAAACTCTCCTATTCTCCTCTTGAATCATGTTCATAAACTCATCAAAAATATAATCACCATCCGCAGGTCCCGGATGGGCTTCCGGATGGAATTGGACCGTATGGATTGGCAGGACCTTATGCATTAGTCCCTCAATTGACTGGTCATGCAGGTTTACATAGCGGGTTTTAAACCCGGTATCTTTTATGCTTTCTTCATCAACCACATAGCTATGATTTTGTGATGACATAAATACTGTGCCCTTCTTCATGTCCGCAATCGGGTGGTTGGCACCCCTATGGCCGAAGGACAGTTTTTTTGTGTTGCCGCCAAATGCTAAAGCAGCCAGTTGGTGGCCAAGACAAATTCCCAATGCCGGATACTGCTCCAGCACCTTTTTTAATTCCGGAAGGATGCTTTTTAATTCTTTAGGATCTCCAGGCCCGTTTGAAAGCACTACACCGTCTGGATTTAGTTTTTTAATCTGTTCAAAGCTTGTATTGTAAGGAACAGATGTAACCTTGCACGCTCTTTTCAGCAATGAATCCACAATTGATTTTTTAGCGCCAAAATCGATGACAACTATATGAATGCTTCCCTCTCCACAGCACTCCATTGTTTGCGAAGATACTTTGCAAACTTTTTTATCCTTTCGAAGCAGCAATCCGCCGGGGGCAGTTTCCGAAGAAGACATTTTTGCCGGCATGCTTCCTTCTGAACGGATTTTCTTTACAATTGATCGGGTATCCATATGCCCTAATAATGGAATATTCCATTTCTGAAGGTATTCCTGAAGCGAATAAGCCGATTTGTAATGCGAAGGATTTCTGCTTCCTTCATAAACAATAACCCCTGCCACATGAGGTTTCTTACTCTCAAAATCAGACTCATTTATTCCGTAATTTCCGATTAAAGGATAGGTAAACACAATAATTTGGTCCTTATAAGAGGGATCTGTCAATACTTCCTGGTAGCCTGTCATTCCTGTAAAAAAAACGATTTCCCCTTCTACATCCTTTTCAGGCTGATCCGTCAGCCATTGGCCTTTATAGGAATGGCCGCTATTTAAATGAAGGTATCCTTCCATTATCAACACCCCAAAGCTATCTGTATATTTATATAACCTAGTTAATTTTTATTCATACACTTGAAAAATAATACAGCTTAAACAGCTGATTTTGAAAATTCCTTTAGTGTGGATTGCAGAATTTGCACCGCTTCATCTATTTCAGATTTTGATGCTGTCAGCGGAGGCAGCAGCCGCAAAACATTTTCCCCAGCAGGCAATGCAAGCAAGCAATTGGCTCTTAATTCCTTTAACAAAGATGGAAGGGGGATATCTAATTCAATACCGACCATTAAACCAAGATAGCGAATCTCCTTAACAGCTTCAATCTGTTCAAGCGATTCAGCCAATTTGTCAGCAAGATATGCACTCTTATCCTGAACGCCTTGTAAAAAATCATCATCAAATATTGTCTTCATTGTAGCAATAGCTGCTGCAATGCTGATCGGGTTCCCGCCGAATGTTGATCCATGGCTTCCTGGTCCAAATACTTCTTCCAATGCTTTTTTCCAATCACTGCGCCTATTGGCAATCCGCTTCCCAGGCCTTTAGCTGCGGTTACGATATCGGGCGTAAGGTCAAAATGCTGAAATCCAAAGGCTTTACCCGTTCTGCCAATGCCGGTCTGAATTTCATCTACAATCAGGAGCGCCCCATATTCTTTGCAAAGCTGCTCAGTTTTTGTAAGAAACTCCTGATTCCCAATGTGAATCCCGCCTTCACCCTGTACAATTTCCAGCATTACAGCCGCTGTTTCCGCGTCAATCTCTTCCTCCAATGCATTAATATCATTAAAAGGAACATACTTAAAAGTCTCAAGCATGGAACCATAGCCTTTTTTAATTTTTTCCTGGCCCGTTGCAGCCATTGTGGCAAAGGTTCTCCCGTGGAATGATTGCTGAAAAGTAATGATTTTTTCCTTCCCGAAGCTTTTCTTGCAAGCTTAATCGCTGCTTCATTTGCTTCTGCTCCGCTGTTGGCAAAGAATACAAGGTCCATGCCCGCAGCTTCAGAGAGAGTCTTTGCTGCAGCCTCCTGCTGATCCTGTATATATAAATTGGAAACATGCCAGAATTTATTCAGCTGTTCATTGATTGATTTTTGTACAGCTGCTGGACGGTGACCAAGATTGCAGACTCCAATCCCTGAGGTGAAGTCCAAATAGCGCTTCTTATTTTTATCAAAAAGATAACTTCCTTCTGCTTTTTCCGGCTCCACTTCCCACCGGGCATACGTTGGAAATAGATTACTCAAGTTAAGACCTCCTTCTTGGCAGATATATTCGTACCGTTCCATATGCCTTCCTCATAAAACTTTTCTTTTCCTGATACAATCATTACGCTATTTAGCCCTTTGCTGATTAGGTTCAAGGCAGAGGTAACCTTTGGAATCATTCCGCCTGTAATTTTTTTATCGTTAATATGCTGTTCAATTTCATCCGCGTCAAGCTGAGGAGAGAGGTTGCCGTCAATGGATATTCCCTTTACATCCGTTACAAAGATGCAATGTTCAGCTTTAATGGCATTGGCAACGGCTGCCGCCGCATAGTCGGCATTGATATTCAATTTCATCCCGCCTTCTGCAGCTGCAATAGGAGTAATGACAGGGACCAGGTCTTCATTAAATAACATTTCCAGTACCGACTGATTAACTGCCGTTATTTCACCAACCAGTCCAAGCTCATCCTGATTGATAAATTCTGCCTTTAGCAACCCCGCATCACTGCCATTTACGCCAAACCCTCTCAATCCATGCAGTTCGATCATTGAGGTAAGCTTGCGGTTGGATTGTCCTGACAAGACCATCTCTGCTACCTCCAGAACTTCCGGAGTCGTTTTTCTTAGCCCATTGACAAATTCATGAGGGATATTAAAAAGTTCCAGCATGCTGTTAATTGCCGGCCCTCCACCGTGAACAAAAACAATCTGGTATTCTTCCTTCTTCAACTCTAAAAGACTATCAAAGAAAGCATCTCCCAGCTCTTCCATTACACTGCCTCCGCACTTAATGACAATACTTTTCAAATGGCATCCCCCTCAGGTACGATAGCTTGCATTGATTTTGACATAATCATAGGATAAGTCACATCCCCAGGCCTTCCCTTTGCCTGCTCCCTGGTGAAGATTCACAGTAATCTGAATGGCGGCATTTGATAAGTACTCTTTTGCTTCTTCTTCAGAAAATGCCAGTGGAACACTATTTTTCAGCATGACTATAGGTCCGATTGCGATATCTACCGAAGACGGATCAATAGCTGGCTGGCTCTGTCCGATTGCCCCGATAATTCTGCCCCAATTGGCATCCGCTCCATATATAGCAGTCTTAACAAGGTTCGAGCCGACAATCTGTTTAGCAATCATTCTGGCATCGTCATCCGACTTTGTCCCTGATACCTCCACTTCTATCAGCTTTGTTGCTCCCTCACCATCTTTTGCAATCTGTTTGGCAAGACTTTCACTCGTTTGAGAAAGCATCTGTATAAATACATCCCAATCTGGATGGTTCGGCGAAAGTTTATTTATACCGCTGGTTCCATTGGCCATGACCAATACCATATCATTTGTTGAGGTATCTCCATCAACGGTTATCTGATTGAATGTTCGATCGGTAACCTGTTTCAATGCAAATTGCAAATCTCCGCAGTCTATATTTGCATCTGTTGTGATAAACGCAAGCATGGTTGCCATATTGGGATGAATCATTCCAGACCCCTTTGCCGAGCCGCCCATTGTAACGGTTTTCCCATCGATTACTGCCGAATAGCAGCACTTCTTCATCACTAAATCCGTTGTTAATATAGCTGTTTGAAAATCCTCTGAGTGTAATGCCTCATTGCCTGGCTTCAGCATCTTAATGCCCTCTTCTATCTTATCCATCTGCATATATTCTCCAATGACACCAGTAGAGGCAACCGCCACATGCTGTTCCTTTAAATTGAATTTATCTGCAGCTGATTTTCTCATTTGATAAGCATCCTTTAGCCCCTGGTCCCCTGTACAGGCATTGGCACATGCACTATTTACTATAACAGCCTGAATGAGGCCTTCTGCTGCAATGCTTTCCTGAGTAACTTTTAAAGGGGCAGCCTGAAAATGGCTTGTTGTATAGACAGCTGCACATTGTGCAGGAGTATCGCTTAATATAATTCCCAGGTCCTTTTTTGAATAGCGCAGCCCTGCATGGACGCCAGCTGCGGTAAAGCCTTTCGGTGTTATGATGCTTCCTGTCGGCAGTTCGGTTACTTCAGTTTGAGATACTAATTGCATTTATCTTTCCTCCTTATGGATAGAGCGGTACAAATCCGAGACCTGCTTTTTCATCCAATTTGCTCATAATATTGGCATTTTGTACAGCCTGCCCGGCTGCTCCCTTCATTAAATTATCAATCACTGAAACTATTGTCAGTCTGCCCGTTCTGGAATCCACATGAACACCTATATCGCAAAAATTAGAGCCTGCCACCTCTTTTACGGAAGGGAAAGAATTTTCAGGACGAATTCGAATAAACGGCTGTTTTTCATAAACTGATTGATAAAGTTCAAGAATTTGAGAAGAAGTGTATTCTTTTGTCAGCTGAACATAGCTGGTTGTCATAATGCCTCTTGTGATAGGAAGAAGATGGGTCGTGAATGTAATCGGCTTTAGAGCGGAATTCCATTTCATCAGCTGCTGTTCGATCTCAGGTGTATGCTGGTGCTGGTTTACCTTATAAACACGCAGGTTTTCATTAGCTTCTGCATAGCTTGTTGATCTTGAAAGCGCCCTTCCTGCCCCTGACACACCGGACTTTGCATCGACCACAATGCTATCGGGCTTTATTAAATTTTCTTTTACAACTGGTGCAAGACTTAACAGAGCAGCTGTTGGATAGCACCCAGGATTAGATATGATTTCTGCGGAAGCTATTTCGTCATGATGCCACTCAGGAAGCCCATATACTGCTTTTTCTACCAGAGATTCGTTAGCAGGAGTGTGTTTATACCACTCCAGATAGGCTTGAGCTGGGATTCGAAGATCACCGGAAAGGTCAATTACCTTTATATTCTTGCCTGAAAAATTTTCAGCAAGTTTCCCTGATACTCCAGATGGTGTTGCCAGAAAAACAATATCAGACTGGTCTGCTATTTGAGCTGGATCAATCCCCTGTAAGTTCTTGTCAATGATTTCATATAGATGGGGATATTCATTCCAAATGGGCAGATCTTCTTTCGTTGAATGAATCGATTTAATATTAAATTCTGGATGCTGTTTAAGGATACGGAGCAATTCCGCACCCCCATATCCGGTTGTTCCGATGATTGAAACGTTCATAATTGCTCCTTCCACACTTAATTGTATATTTAATCATTTATATACATATTTATGAATTTATGTTTCTCTTATTATAGAAACTGAAAGAAAAAATTGCAACCTATTTTACTGAAGTTTTAAAGATTTCTAATATTTATTTATACTCAGCACAGCTATTTCTGGATAAATTAAAAAACCGGCCTGGTCAGGCCGGTCTTTAATTATGAATGGCAAGTAATAACATGAAAAAGAATATGGCTGCATTCGCAATTTCATATATCCCAATTTTTTTAGGTGTAAATGATTTCCCATAAAATGTAATGGACCGAAAAAGGCTGGGAAGAAACGCTGCAGATACAATCCATCCACCTGCCAGCAGCCAGAGGATCGGTACCGCAGCATGAAAGATCCACGAAATCCATTTGAAGGAAATGTTTTTCTTTTCCCTGATCATTGATTTTACATAGAAGGTGCTTCCGGCAAAAAATGAAATGGAAGCTGCAAATACTGTCCAGGCCAGCGGTGTAATTTCCCCATGCGGCAAATAGCTGCTCGCAAGGCCTGCTATGGAAAAGGCACTAATGGCACTAAAGTCGTTACCCAATGCCCTATCTCTGTTATTAGACGAATAGCGTGCATTAATGATAAAAAAAGGAATCATAAGAAGTCCAAATATGATAATCGACGGCCTTGCCAGTAAAGGGAATAATAGCAGTAAAATAGCCGGAACCAAATAAATAATAGCCCACTTTGCATAAAAAGCCATCCTTTTTCTTTTAAATAGAAGAAGGCCAGGATAAGTAGCCAGATATAATAATATCCATCCTAAAAAAAACGGGATATGAGACCAAATAATATCAGATGCCGCCGCCCCGAGCCAAAATGGCAGGATCAGCATTGCCCAGGCTCCATGCTGTTTTGGCATAAATAACTTCATCCATAATACCTCCCCGCTGCTTTCTGCCAATAATATATAATTTTCCGCGTAAATAATAAGTGAAGATTATCACTGGTAAACAAATCGCCACAAAACGTTCAACTTTTAGAGAATTATTAAAAACAGCTCCAAAAAAATGGACTGTTTTGTTTAATTTTATTTCTTTTTCTTACTTTCGCTCACTAAATACTCAATAATCCACTCAGTGCCTTTGGGATCACGGATGCTGAAAAACGGAGTTTCCAAATCTGCAGCCTTGTGCTTAATCACTTTATCTTCCCAGCAGAAGAGTGCACAGATATTTGTCAGTTCCTCTATAAGGTACCTATCTTCATCACTTCTGAGCATGAGTGCTTTAGGGTATGAAGCCTTTTTATGACCTTCAATAAGCACTACATCAGGCTGCAGCTGCACGGCAATATTAATTTGCTCCTCCAGGCTCCAGCTTTTCTTCTCAGCTTGTAAAAGCAGTCTGCCGCCACCCTCAACAATTGAAGCGTCTGCTCCTGATTCAATATGATTGCTGGAATCCTTTCCTTCTGGGGTTTCGGGTTTGCCTCCATGACCATGATGCTTAATGGTAACGACAGAAAGGCCCTTCCCTTTTAATCCGGAAATTATTTTGTTAACCAATGTTGTTTTTCCACTGTTTTGATAGCCGGATACCTGAAAAATAACAGGTTCCTTTACCATGGCCATTCGCTTCCTTCATGGTCCTCAAGCAATAGCACCTCAACAATGTCGCCCATGCCATAGCCTCTAGTTCCGCCGGGCAGAATCATTAGTGAATTCGCGCCGGCGAGACTCATCACAATGTTTGATTTATCCACTCCGCTTGGCGCCGCAACCAGTCTGCCTCCTGAATAATTCACAGCTGTCCGGACAAATCGTGTAAATGGATTTGCTTTTGGAAACTCAGCCACGAGCTCTGCAGTTTCTTTTCTTAAATGCGGCTTCTCAGAGAACAGCATTTTCCGGATAATCGGTCTTGCAAAAAGCTCAAATCCGACATAGCAGGCAGAAGGATTTCCGGAAAGTCCAAACAAAAGCTTCCCTTCATGCTGGGCAACTGTAGTCACACTTCCGGGCCGCATCGCAACTTTATTGAAAAGGACCTCTGCCCCAAGCTTTTCGTAAATGCCCGGCAGATAATCAAAATCGCCTACAGATACACCGCCAGTAGTAATCAGTATATCCACGCTGTTCAATGCTTCTTTCACAGCATCGAAACATGTATCAAATTCATCAGGGAGCTTTCCATAATAAATAACTTCCGCCCCAGCCCTTTCAATTTGGGCTGTAATCATATGGGCATTGCTGTTTCTGATTTTCCCTGGCTGCAGCGGTTCGTGTACTTCCAATAGCTCTGTGCCTGTTGCAAATAATCCGATAACAGGCTTCTTTGCAACCGGTACTTCGGCATAGCCAAAGGTAGCAAGAATAGCCTGAATTCCCGGGTTGATTTTTGTCCCCTTCTTGACCAGTGAATCTCCTTTTTTCGCATCTTCGCCCTTGAAGGAAACATTGTCTCCACTATTATAGGAGCGTTTAATGGACATAAAATTCTTACCGTCTTCTTCATATGCTTTTGCCAGCTCGAGCATTACTACGGCATCACATTCTTCAGGCATTTGCGCACCAGTCATAATTCTCACAGCCTGGAATGGACCAATGTTTTTGGAAGTTACATGCCCTGCGCCAATATGATCTACTACCTCAAATACTGCGGGATTTTCCATTGAAGCTTCCTTTGTATCTGCTGAACGAACAGCAAATCCATCATATGGTGATCGGTCAAAATGAGGGACATCATGGGTCGCTTTTAAGTCTTCTGCAAGAAAACGACCGTTGCTTTCATTAATGGATATGTATTCTGCACTTCCTTTTAATTGATAGGCCATGATTTTTTTTACTGCTTCCCCAACAGGAATGGGAGTTCTTTTTTCCAGCATTATATCAGCTCCTATGTACTTTTCTTAACGCTTTTTCTATTTCAATTATTATAAACGTACATGAAAACTTATAACATGACAATCATCACACTTTCAGTTTCATATGTGCATGGTTTTACCCAAAGGCCGTTTTCGTAAGGTTTGTTGCTTTTTCTATATTATTTACTGAGTTGATTGTAGTGGAAGGTGCGAGATCCTCGAAAATGCACTCGCATTTTCTTCGTGCGGTGTTTACTCAAGGGAGCTTACTCAATGTCCTGCGGGAGTAGCGGGACAGGTGAGACCCCGCAGACGCGGAGCGTTGAGGAGGCTCACCGCCCGCCCCGCGGAAAGCGAGCAGCCTGGAGCGGAAATCAACGGACAACATTGATAGGCAAAGAACAACAATTTATGCGAAAATAGCCTACCCAAAAAACTTTATAAAAAGCCTGCAAGTGTGATGCCCGTCACCAAATTAAAAAGGAAATTCGTTTATTCTTTAGATAGTTCACAAGATAGAAGGAGGAAAATTCAATGACCATACATCTTACAGAAGACCGTCTGGTAAAAGATATTGTAAATGAATTTCCAAAGACAAGTGATGTTTTTAAACGTCATCGCATTGATTTTTGCTGCGGTGGAAATATTCCGCTGGTGCGTGCAGTTTCTGATCAGTCTGCAGATATGGAGGTTCTGATAAAAGAACTGAACGAGGTTATTCAGAAGGAAAACCAAACCGATGATTTAGAGGTTTGGACAGACAGTGCATCAGAAGACATTATTGAACATGTGATCAATCGATATCATCGTCCTCTTGAGGAGGAACTATCGCTATTAAGCCCGTATGTAACAAAGGTTTCAAGAGTCCATGGAGAAAGCCATGAGGAGCTTTTAAAAGTCCACCAATTATTCTTTGAGCTGAAGCATGAGCTTCTTGAACATACTTCTAAAGAGGAAGAGTCAGTTTTTCCAATGCTCCTGAAGCTTGAAGATCCTCAGGTTGAAAATCGCAAAGAAATCATCAGCTATATCCGGGAGCTTGAGAAAGAGCATGATCATGCAGGTTCAATTTTAAAGGAATTAAGAGAAATTACATCTGATTATACTCCACCTTCAGATGCATGCGGATCGTACCGTCTAGTGTATAAGCGGCTGGAAGATCTGGAAAGCCAAACCTTCATGCATGTTCACCTTGAGAATAACATTCTTTTTCCAAGATATTTATAAACATTACGATCTGCAGCCAATAACGGCTGCAGTTTTTTTGCAGTCTGAACGACAAAATAAAAAGCCTGCCCGCCTATGTCCATTTCTCGTGACAAAGCAAAGCATGCTTTTTTTATCCTCCAATATAGGACATTTCAATTTTTTCCTGCTGGCAATGGTCTCTTCAGTCCGTTCGTCTGAATATCTGTCTTTTCTGCCGTTCCAAATATTAACAATCCGATCAGTAATTTCTTCATCCGTGGCGCCTTTTCTCATAAATCCCTTCAGATCATGTCCTTCTCCATTAAATAGGCATGTAAAAATTTGGCCGTTTGCTGACAATCTTGAACGTGTGCAGCTTGAACAGAAAGATTCAGAAACAGATGTAATAAACCCAACATCTACATCAGTATCCTTATAACGGTATCGCTTGGCAACCTCTCCGAAATAATCCGGATCTACCGGTTCCAATAAATAATGTTCCTTTAAAATGTCATAAATTTCTTTTTTGGTAACAACCTCGTCCATCTTCCAGCCGTTTGTACTGCCGACATCCATGTATTCAATAAAGCGGAGCTGTAAGCCGTTATCTTTGCAGAACTTAGCCATCGGGACAATTTCAGAATCATTCAGGCCTTTTTTAACAACCATATTAAGCTTGACGCCAAGCCCTGCTTCTTTTGCTGCCTCGATTCCTTTAAGAACTGGTTTGACACCCACATTGCGTCCGTTTATTTTTCCAAACAGCTCATCATCCAAACTGTCCAGACTGATGTTAACCCTCACCAGCCCTGCTTCCTTTAAATCTTTCGCATGTTTGGGCAGCAATACACCATTTGTGGTAAGACCTATATCTTTTAAGCCCTCAATGTCTGAAAGCATTTTTACAAGTTTAGGCATATCCTTTCTCATAAGAGGTTCTCCGCCTGTTAACCTGATCTTCTCCACACCAAGGCTTACAAAAATTTTAGCCAGCCGTTCAATTTCTTCATAGCTCAGAAGTTCATTTTTGGAAGGAAAGCGAAATCCGGGCCGAAGACTTCTGCCGGCATGCAGTATTGACAGCGGAAATTACAGCGGTCAATGACAGAAATACGAAGATCTCTTAAAGGTCTATTCAATTTATCTTTAACGATTGTTTTAGCCATTTCGTTCAACTCCATATAAAGAGTGACTTAAATAAGCTTTCTATACAGATGTATATTTTAGCCTTTCCCTTAAAATAACAGAAATAACCCGGTATCTCAAATTAAGGGCTTCTACTATTAGAACATACAATCGTTTCAATGTTAATAGGGAATTGTTTATATAATAACAAAGACACACCATTTCAATAGAAAATGCCACAATAAAGACACAAAAGCCGGCAATGTTTTCACTATACAAATGATATTATTGTGAAAAAAGACAGTTGTTTTATGAAGGAGGATTAATATGGCTCGCACAGCCATTAAACCGACACATTCCATAGAGATTAAAGAGCTTCTTCATTTTGCAGACCGGCGTATGAAAACCTCCAAAGGGGCTTACATTTTTCAGGAAGGTATGGATGCTGCTGAACTTTATATTATACTTTCAGGCAAGATACAAATCAGCAAGATAACAGCTGATGGCAGAGAACTTACCTTCAGGTTATGCGGAGAAAATGAAATTATTGGCGAGCTTACCCTATTTACCAGTAACCCTAAATATTTAAGTAGCTGTGATAAAAAAAGATGTCCTGGAAAAGGAGATATTTAATAATAGCACATTGGCTTATGAATTTATGAAATGGATGAGCGACCACTTTCGTAATACTCAGACCAAATTTAGAGATCTCGTCCTTAACGGAAAAAAAGGTGCCCTGTATTCAACCCTTATCAGAATGACTAACAGCTATGGCATAAAAGTTAAGGATGGCATACTCATTGATCTGCCCCTTACGAATCAAGATCTTGGGAATTTCTGCGGCACATCCAGGGAAAGCACCAACCGGATACTGGGTGAACTGAAAAAAGACAGCATCATTACCATTCTAAATGGAAAAATCACAGTCAAAGATCTTCAATATTTAAAAAATGAAATAGGCTGTGAAAACTGCCCTGCCGTATATTGCAGCATCGAGTAGGAGTGCATCCAAACGGCACTCCCTTTCTTTTATGATTTTGCCGCTTTCTTTCTAAGTGCCTTTGGAATATAAACACAAAACGGCTCGCTTTCCATATAATCCCCTGTCATGGCAAATGCCCGTGACCTGGATCCCCCGCATACATAACGGAACTCGCATTGTCCGCATTTCCCTTTATATTTATCAGGATTTCTGAGGTCTTTAAAAATTGGCGATTCCCTGTATATTTCAGCAAGTGGCTGTTCCCTTACATTCCCTGCTTTAACAGGCAGAAGCCCGCTAGGATAAACATCCCCAATATGTGAAATGAAAACAAATCCATTTCCGTCATTCACACCTTTAGGAGCCCTGCCTAAACCATCTATAGAACCCGTTAGCCCTTGCTGTGTAAGTGCATCGAGATATTGAATGTCCTCATTCTGAGCCTTCGCTTCCTTCATTTTTTGCTGAATGACCACTCGGCGGTAATGCTGGGCAGCTGTTGTCTTGATATCGAAAGTAACTTTTTTGCTTAAGTTATACAGCCATGTAAATACCATCTCATGTTCAACCGGAGAAATCATATCTGTTTCCTGCCCTCTCCCTGTTGGGACGAGGAAGAACACACTCCAAAGAACACATTTGAGTTCTTCTACAACTTTAGCCATTTCCTCAAGATAATCGATATTATAACGCGAAATAACTGTATTAATCTGGACTGGAATTTCAAGCTCGTGCAAATATTTAATCCTTTCGATCGTTAAATCAAAGGAACCGGCAGTACCTCTAAAATGGTCATGGATTTCCGCTTTTGGCCCATCAAGGCTGAAAGCCCATCGAGCTAAGCCGACCTCTTTGGCTTTTTCAATAGCTTCTTTTGTTACATTCGGTGTCGCACTGGGCGTCATTGACACACGCACGCCTTTTTTTACAGCATATTCGGCAATGTCGAATACATCCTGCCTCATTAATGGATCACCACCCGTAAAAACAAGCATAGGGTTGTTCATTTCCTTGATTTGGTCAATCAAATACTTCCCTTCATCAAAGGAAAGCTCTCGCGGATCTCTCCTGTATTGCGCTTCCGCACGGCAATGCAGACATTTTAGCTGGCATGCCCTTGTTAATTCCCATATCACAATAAAAGGGTCTTTATTAAAATCTCTATCAAATCCCATTTGAGATGCCTCCTTAACAGCCACAGGTCCTGGATGTTTCATCAACGCAATTTTGTCTTTCCATCGTTAGTATAGGATAATCGGCATGTTAAATAAGTGAACTACCTCACATACAATGCTCATTTTCAAAGAATTTACAGAGATGTGTTCAAAGGAATTAAAGCAAGGGCATAAAAAAACAGCAGGAAAATAATCCTGCTGTTTTTAAGATTCAATCTTATTGTACGCCAAGTGCAATTTTTGCATAGCGGGACATTCTGTCTTTAGACCAAGGCGGGTTCCAGACAATGTTCACTTCAGTGTCCTTTACTTCGGGAATATCAGCCAATGCTGACTTTACTTGCTCAACAATTGTTCCTGCCAAAGGACACCCCATGGAAGTAAGAGTCATATCTACCACGGCTTTACCTTCCTCTTCCATTTTCACATCATATACTAAGCCTAAGTTCACAATATCTATCCCCAGCTCCGGGTCAACAACAAGTTCAAGTGCACCCATGATGCTGTCTTTTAAATCCTGGTCCATTTCTGCAGCACTCCTTCATTATTTACTTTATCTATATCTTAACAAATATTTAAATGAATTGAAAAAATGTTGGTTATAGATGTTCCCCAAACCATTTAACCGTTTCCAGCAGCCCTTCCCTGCTTACTTTGTGCCCCGCCTGTTCATCTGATATAAACATGAGGTTTTCAGGTGAGTCACTATATAAGGGCTGGATGGTCTCATAAAATTGGTATGTATAGGAATAAGGCACAACCGGGTCTTTTTTGCCATGCCAGAACATAAGCGGCCTTCCTCCAAGTTTTTCAGGCTGAAGACTTAGATCCCGCTCCCTTAAGGTCCCCAGCAGATCTGCTAGTTCTTCGCTTGAAAGCGGAATTTTAATATTATTCTTCTTCAATTCATCCAGCTGAAGCTGAGCAAATTTTTCATAATACGGCATACCCATAAGGCTTACTGCAGCTTTGACCCACTCATACTGGGTCAAGGCGCCCAAAGTGACTATTCCTCCCATGGAGGTGCCCACAAGCCCTATTCTTCCCTTGTCGATCAGATCTGCATCCTCATAGACATCCCTGATTATGTTCAATTCCGCAATTGTATTTAGAACAATATCCCATAGCCTGAAATTTAAATCGCTGCCTGATAAACCTTCAGATCTTTCCCCATGAAGCAAGGTGTCTGGAAGCACCACCCTGAACCCTTTTTCAGCTAGCAGATAGGCATAATGCAGATTATGTTCTTTGGCACTCGTAAAGCCATGAACGAAAATAATAAAAGGCAAGCGTTCCCCTTTTACTTCCTGTCTGGCCAGTTCAAGAACAGGAATTTCTTTGATATGCTTATGTTCAATAACAACCACAGTTCTTCCTCCTAAATCTGTTAGGGCACAAGTGAATTTTTTTACAAAATTATAATAATATTGATAACATATATGTATAAAATGATTTTGTAAAAGCTTACGCTCTTGTTTTGATGTAAATTCTTTCTATATTTTCAGTTTAACATGTAGACTTTTTTTTCCAAAACCTTTACACTTAAAAGAAAAGCGGGGCATACTTCAAGATAAGCAATTGGCTGCAGTGCGTAAACTGCAGTTAAATTCTTATAAAAAAGTGCTGAGCGCTTAGAAGGAGATCTTATGGCAGAAAAACATTTAATTGCACTGGACCTTGATGGAACATTATTAAAAGATGACAAAACCATCTCAGCTAAAACTAAAATGATTATTCAAAAGGCACGCGAACAAGGACATGAAGTGATGATTGCCACCGGAAGGCCATTTCGCTCCAGCGAAATTTATTATCGTGAAATGGGATTGACTACGCCAATTGTCAATTTCAATGGTGCTTACATACATCATCCTAAAGATCATAATTGGGGAGTTTATCATACACCTCTGCAAATGGACGTTGCAAAGGAAATTGTAGAAGCCGTTAATAGCTATACAGTGCATAATATTGTAGCAGAAGTTATAGATGATGTTTACCTGCATTACCATGATGAAAAGCTTCTGGATATCTTCGGTTTTGGCGATCCCAAAATTACGACTGGAGATTTACGCAATTATCTTAATGATAATCCGACAAGCATGCTGATCCACACAGATGAAGAACATGTAAAAACAATTAGAGCCCATCTTTCCGAAGTCCATGCCGAAGTGATTGATCACCGTCGCTGGGCGGCTCCATGGCATGTCATTGAAATCGTAAAAACAGGGCTGAATAAAGCTGTTGGCCTCCAAAAAGCAGCTGATTACTTCCAAATACCGCCTGAGCGGATCATAGCTTTCGGTGATGAAGACAATGATCTTGAAATGCTTGAATATGCAGGCTACGGGATTGCCATGGGCAATGCTATTGACCAGGTGAAAAATATTGCCAATGAAGTCACCTTAACCAACGAGGAGGATGGAATCGGAATCTATTTAAATGAATTATTAAACCTTAAAGCACTATAAGCAAATGACCAAAAGAAATTTAATGGCAACCAGTCCTTTAAATTCCCTTTTTAAATCATTCCTATAGAGCATACTAAAGGATGGAGCAGCACAATGCTGCTTTAAACTCTTTCATGGAGGGGATTCGAATGGGTAAACGTAATAAATCAAAACGCTTCGTACAACAGGGTGTTGATACTGTTAGTAAGCATGATGAACGTATCCCGTACCACATGACCTATGCAGAGGCGGAAGCCCAAAAATTAGCTAATGTGAAAGAATCATCCCTCGGAGGAATATAACGATGGGAAACAGATTATTTCAGGAAGCCAGAAAATATGTGGAAATAGCTAAAAGTTCTGCAGGCGAAGAAACTGTTTCCCGTGCGAAAAATGCTTTAAGTTCCGCGTTTGCCAATTCCACGGCGGCTGAACAGGCACAGCTGCGGGAGATGCAGCAGGAGCTTGAGCAATATTCGCAGAATCGCTAAAAGAAGCTGGCAGCCTCGATGGCTGCCAGCTTCTTTTACCTCCTTTCCAGGATAACAGGAAAGGGATTTATAATATGTCCGTCATTATGGCTTTTTTCATATAAATGCAAAATCACTGATCCGTTTTCAGGCAATTTATCAGCAGGAATGCTTACTTTTATATTATAGTTCTCCCAGTTATTTGAAAGAGCTGATACTCCCTTTTCAGGCAGCAGTTCATTATGGCCATCTTCAACTGTATACCATAGCTTTCCGTTTTTTGGACGCCCTTCAATTGATACTGAATATAAGCCATTCTCTCCAGTAACCTTAACATGGCGAAAGGCAGGATTTTGTCCTGGGATATAGACAGAGGCTTCTGATTCCGCTTTGGTCTCCAGTTCTTTGCCATTTAAGTTTGATGCCAAAAGCCTGGCTTTTACAATGTACTCCCCTTCCTTTACTCTTTTGCCATTGTGCCGATAATCCCACTGCTCTTTCCACACCTTGAATTCATCCGGTTTGACGGCAATGGTCTGTATAGCTTGTAAAAATGCTTTACCTTCTGAAGAGGAATATACCATTTCGCCATTTTGATTTAATATATTTACTTCGTAAAATTGGGAAGTCCTAAACTCAAAGCTTAGCGGGTAATTGGCAGTATTCCTCAGAAGCAATTCTATCTCCATTGTTTCCGTTCCTGCTTGAGGCATTACTTTAAAATCAAATGGCATTTCCTTTTTAGAAGCTTCAAAACTTTGCAAAGGCATAGTGAAGATAATCAGAGCAGCAGCAGTCAAAAGCCGAAGCATCCTTCATCCCTCCATTCATTTAATCCCTGCGGAAGAAACCATAAACACCAGCGGTTTGGACAATATTTGTAAAGGCATTCGGATCTACTTCTTTAATAATTCTTTCAAGGTCGAATAACTCATAACGGGTGATGACAATCATCATCATTTCCTTGTTTTCATTTGTAAAAGCCCCTTTGCCGGAATGGTTGTAATTCCCCTGACCAGATGGTCATGGATGGCTTTTTTCATTTCTTCCGATTTTTTCGTTATAATTAATGCTGTCAGTTTCTCATGTCTTGTATGAATGGCATCAATGACCCTGGTTGAGGCATAAAGGGTAACAAGAGTGTATAAAGCTTTTTCCCATCCATACAAAAAGCCAGCTGTTATTATAATAATGGCGTTAAGTGTGAAAAAATATGTACCGACAGGCTTGTCTTTCATTCGGGACAATACCATTGCGATGATATCCATTCCTCCTGTGGAAGCCCCCATTTCAGTGTTATCCCTACGCCAACAGCCGCAATCACACCTCCAAAAACGGCATTAAGCAAAATATCTTTTGAAACATGAATTACCGGTATGATTTCCAAGAAAAATGACATTAAGAATACGCTTAGAAAACTGTAAATAGTAAAAGACCTTCCAACCTTCTTCCAGGCTAAAATGGTTACAGGAATATTTAGAATGAACAGCAGAATTCCTGTTGATCCAAAATCCCCAAGAATGCTTGATAATAGCTGTGCCACACCTGTAAAACCGCTCGCATATACATTGGCAGGTATCAGAAAAAATTCATCGCAATTGCGTTCAATATCGCGCCAATCAAAACAATAAATACTTTCTTAGTTTCTAACCAAACCATTTTTTACCCCCTGAATTTTTTTATTATTTTCTTTACCCAGTAAAGTGAATCTTCAATCAGCGGGGGATTTTTCCCCGCTGATTGTTAGTTGAGGCACACAGCACAAGGAAGGCTTCGTCAGCATAATCATCAACCAAAAGCTGCAGCTTATGGGAGGAAGCGGGTCACAAAGACGTTTTCACAGCATACGGGCAGTTTGCCCCCGCTTATATCCCCTTCTATTCCTTTGATTCTGAAAGTAAGAGTCTTACTGCCCGTTGGACTTGCGAAAAGTGTCATTTTCAACACAATTCATTGTTTTTTCTCCTTGATTTCTATAAACTTAATTCATATAGTTTGAAAGCAGGTGAAAGAAAATGTCAGTAAAAATTTTAGCTGACAGTGCGTGTGATCTGCCGCTAAGCTTTTATGAAGAAAATGGCGTCACACTTTTCCCATTAAAGGTTCAACTGAATGATACAGAATATGAAGATTTAGTCACCATAGAACCTAAGGATGTTTATGATGCTATCCGTGAGGGCCAGGTGCCTAAAACATCTCAGGTATCCCCTCTCCATTTTGAGGAAACGTTCATGAAGATGGCAGAACAAAATGAAGACGGCATTTATGTTTCTTTTTCCTCCGGACTCTCAGGTACATACCAGACCGCTGTAATGATTTTGGAGCAAGTAAAAGAGAAATACCCGGATTTCAAATTATCCATTATCGATTCTAAGGCGGCTTCATTGGGATATGGATTAATCGTTAAGGCAGCGGCTGCTAACGCACAATCAGGCGCATCCAAGGAAGACATACAGCAAGATATCGAACTTCGATGCCGGCACCTCGAGAGTTTATTCACTGTAAATGATCTCGAATACCTGGCAAAAGGCGGCCGTGTTTCTAAAGCTTCCGCATTTCTAGGCGGACTTTTGAACATTAAACCTCTGCTAACTGTAGAAGATGGCAAACTTGTACCGATTGAGAAACTGCGCGGCAAGAAAAAGCTTCTTCGCCGCATCATTGAGCTGATGAAAGAAAATGGGACTTCGTTTGAGAATCAGACGGTCGGCATCAGCCATGCTGATGATGAAGACACAGCTCTTGAAATGCAAAAATTAATCCTGGAAGAGCTAAAAGCCAAAGAAGTCTATATTACATCCATAGGCTCTGCAATCGGGTCCCATACGGGTCCAGGAACAATTGCGATTTTCTACCAAAAGCAAATATAAACCTAGTGAAGAATACATACTCCATTTCATTCTGACAGACAATATGATTGTACTTCAGTAATATTCTGAAGGATAAACCTCTCAGTATGAAAGGAGTATTATTATTATGCCGCATACTTCCGATAATGATAAAAAAGCAAAAGACAATAATGCGCTTCTTCACGAAAAAAATATGATGCGCGAGAAAAACCGCAAAGCCGGGAAAAACCAATATTCCAAAAAGACAGATCATCTATAATAATAAAACGGGCAAGCATTGGCTTGTCCGTTTTTAGATTGTGAATTAGTCTTTCTTTATATATGTCCATCCATCTTCCTGATAAACCTTGCCTTCCTTCATAAGCCTTCCCAAAGCCCTTTTAAAAGAAGCTTTGCTTAGCTGAAAACGATCCTGTATATCTTCTGGCGCGCTTTTATCGCCAAATGGCATCGCACCATTGCGGCTTTCAAGATAAGATAGGATTTTTTCGGAATCATCGTCCAATACCTCATGTTTTCTGGGTATAAGGGAAACATTCACTGTTCCGTCCTCTTTCACATCAACAATCCGTCCCTCAACTTTTTCGCCAAGACGGGGCTCCCTTTTGCGCTGGGATTCATGGATAAAGCCTTTAAAGCCCTCAGCTGTAAAAATCCAGCTCCCAACCTTTGCAGTTCTATATATATGTCCGTGAATATTCTTATTAAAATCACTTTTGGCTGCCTTTATTGAAATATCTGTAATGACAGGATCAGTAGCCATTTTTACATAAATTCTGTTATTCTTATTCACCCGGAGTGTAATGTATAACCTATCCCCTTCAATCGGCCAGACGGCTTCATGTACAGGCAAATCTTCCTCACCGAGGAGCATGTCCTTCTGAATGCCGATGTTGATAAATACACCGATGCCGGGCTTTACATCACTTACATGCGCCCATCCATATGTACCAGCCTGAACTTCCGGAATCACAGTTGTTGCTGCAATTCTTCCCTGCGAGTCCATATAAAGAAAAGCCTCGACTTCCTGTCCTTCCTCCAGCTTTTCATCTGTCTCGTTCTGATGAAGAAGAACATCTTCCTCTCCATCCGTCAAAAAATAGCCAAAAGCCGCTTCCCTTGAAACAATCAGTTTAGCAGCACGGCCTAAATTCTCTTCTAAAGCCATCCCTTTTCCTCCTTCTTAGTTTCCAGTAAACAAATATTCATTATATTAAATCTTTCCCAATTAAGATCACATAACTCCTAAAGTTGTTTGAACTGCTATATTTTACTATAATAAGGACAAGAAGTGAAACTTAAAATGTTATCTCCAAGGAGGCTGTCATGTCTAAAGAAAGCTCATTTGATATTGTATCCAAAGTTGACTTTTCTGAAGTAACCAATGCCATCAATATTGCCATGAAGGAAATCTCCACCCGTTATGACTTTAAAGGCAGCAAAAGTGATATAAAGCTCGATAAAGAAGAGCTCGTGCTTCTATCTGATGATGAATTTAAAATGGAACAGCTTAAAGATGTTTTATTGAGTAAATTGATAAAAAGGGGCATACCTGTAAAAAATCTTGATTACAGCAAGATTGAGGGGGCATCAGGCGGAACTGTACGCCAAAGAGCAAAGCTTGTCCAGGGAATTGATAAAGACAATGCCAAGAAGATCAATACCCTTATTAAAAACAGCGGTTTAAAGGTGAAGAGCCAGGTTCAGGATGATCAGGTCCGAGTAACCGGCAAAAACCGCGATGACCTGCAGAAGATTATTGCTGCTGTTAAAGAGGCAGATTTGACTGTTGATGTTCAATTCGTAAATTATCGGTAATTTTAAGCAAACGGAGAAAATCCGTTTGCTTTTATAATTTTTCAGAAAAACCAGCTTGCTTTAAATGAATTTATTTGCTGATTTTTTAATTTTCACCGTTTGAGAAAGAATGCTAAGGGTTATTTTACAAATTTATACATCATTAATTCATCTGCATAAGACCCATCGCTTCTTTTAATATGTTTAATTTTGCGTCCTTCCTCCTGAAATCCAAATCGCTTGTACAGATGGATTGCTCTTTGGTTATACGAAAAGACTTCCAGGCATACTTTTTCAAGACCCGGTTCTTCTTGCGCCCACTTCAAAAATTGCTCCATCATTTTGCTTCCCAGTCCCTGGTTACAATGCTTCTTCTGTATTGTAATCCCGAAATACCCCAGATGGTTTACCTTTTTGCTTTTTGAACGCCGAAAGTTCAGCATTCCAATCACTTCATTGTCAACTTCCGCTAATAAAATAAGATCTCCAGTTCTAATGCTCTGCTCAAGCCACGCTTCCTCTTCTTCAATTGTTAAATTAAACTCATCCGCCTCAGTCATTAAAAAATCAGTTTCTCCAAAAGCTTTCCGGCAATGCGCCAAAATGGCTTCTGCATCACTTTTGTCAGCTGATCGAATCTGCAAATCCTGTTCCCCCACTCTTTTTTAAATCCATTATATAAGAGAAATGCAAATAATTTCCATGTTTTTTTACCATAATAAAATGGAATTAAAAGAGTATTAATGATTTGGAGGGATTTAGTAATGTCTAATACTCAAAACAATCCAAAGGAATTTCCGCCTCAGCATCAGGATCATCAGCCCGGCACAGAGGCGCCAATGCAGCCTGAGCCCCAAACTGTTGATCCAAATTATAAAGGGTCCGATAAATTAAAAGGAAAAGTTGTTTTAATAACAGGCGGAGACAGCGGCATCGGAAAATCAGCTGCCATTTATTTTGCCAAAGAAGGAGCCAGCGTGGCGATTGTCTATCTGGAAGAACATGAAGACGCAGAAAAGACTAAAGAGGCCATTCAGGCTGAAGGACAAGACTGTCTGCTGATCTCCGGAGATCTCGGAAGCGAAACATTCTGTAAGGATGCAGTCAGGAAAACACTTGATAAATTTGGGCAAATCGATGTACTGGTTAATAATGCAGCCGAGCAGCATCCTCAAAATAGCCTGCTTGATATCACTGCTGAACAGCTTGAAAAAACATTCCGAACAAACATCTTTTCATTCTTCCATCTGACAAAAGCAGTACTTCCTCACCTTAAAAAAGGGAGCTCAATTATCAATACTGCTTCGATAACAGCTTATGAAGGCAACGAGCAGCTAATCGACTATTCTTCAACAAAAGGAGCGATTGTCTCCTTTACACGCTCATTGGCCAAATCGCTGGCTGGACAGGGAATTCGCGTAAATGGAGTTGCTCCTGGACCTATTTGGACACCGCTTATTCCATCTACATTCACAGCAGATAAGGTATCAAAATTTGGATCAAATACCCCAATAGGCAGAGCAGGACAGCCTTATGAATTAGCTCCGGCCTATGTCTATCTTGCCAGTGATGATTCATCTTATGTGAGCGGCCAGATGATTCATGTCAATGGAGGCACTATTGTAAACGGGTAGAGTGAAACTTCAATCAGAAAGGGTTCAATTAACCCCTCTGATTGTTAGTTGAACCAATCTGGCTTATACGGGCAGTTTGACTCCCAATGATCTCTTATGAATCCTCTGAGTCTTCCATTGGAGAGTCTTACTGACCGTTAGACTGCGATAAAAAAGGGAAGCCTGCATCAGGCTTCCCTTTTTTATGATACAATCTGTGGTTCTTCAGTTTTCGGACTGCTGCATGAGCAGCGTTTTACAATTTTATGGGGAATAATAATGCGCTTTACAGGCTCCCGCGGGTTTTCAATTCTGTATATAAGGCTTCGGGCAGATTCAAATCCCAGATCGAATATATTGATATCGACAGAAGTTAGAGGAGGTCTGGACATTTCAGCCAGAAGCACATTATTAAAACTGATGATAGACATATCTTCAGGAACTTTTATACCCATTTCATCCAGAGTATTCAGGACACCCAATGCCATTAAGTCGTCGGCAACCACAAGGGCGGTTGGAGGTTTTGTCAGGGAAATGAGTTCTCTGACAGCTTCCTGGCCTCCTTCTTTTAAGAATTCTTCATGAACAATATATTCATTTACCAGTTCAATTCCAGCATCCCTTAATGCTTTTTCATAGCCGAGCAGACGTTCAACTGTAACGGTTAGATTCAAGTTTCCGCCGACAAACGCAATTTGCTTATGGCCCAGCTTAATCAAGTATTCCGTTACTTCTTTGGCTGCACGGAAATTATTATTATCCACGTAAGTGATTTCTTCTTCGTCCGAAAAAGGCTTGCCAATAACAACAAATGGGAAATCCCTATCTTTTAAGAAGGCCAGAACTTTATCCTCCACTTTTGAATACAGCAATATCACTCCATCTACCCGGCCGCCCTGTACCATTTGGACAACACCTTCATAGATCTCATCATCTGTTTTCCCGGTTGTCATATGGAGAGCATAATGCCTTTCATGGGCTCCCTCGCTCAGACCCCTAAGGACAGTTGGAAAGAAGGGGTTCTGAAATACAACATCCGTAGAACTGGGCATTATCAGCCCAATTGCGCGGGTTGATTGGCTTGCAAGGCTTCGGGCAATAAAATTCGGATGATATCCTAACTGTTCCATTGCTTCCCTGACTTTTTGCTTAGTTTTCTCGCTGATGCGAGGATTGTTGGCAATTACCCTTGAAACAGTAGAAGGCGCAACTTTTGCCATCTTTGCTACATCTTTAATTGTGACTGCCAATAGAATCACCCTCTCCGTGAGGTCTCTGTTATTAATATTATAATCAAAACAGGTTTGATTTTCTTTCCTTTTTTAAACAGTTAACAGGAATAGGAAGAAGGGGAGGCTCTAATGCCAAAATTACTCGGATTTCTTCTGTTTTGACCGCTTCCATAAAAGATAGATAAAAATCATAAAGGCTGAATAAACTGCTGCAAGTGCTGCAATCAGCGGAATATTCAATCCCGATTTTTCTGCCAGAACATATACTTCAGCCTCTTCCCGGTCAATGATCATCTCATATTTTCCGTCTTTATCTCGGATGAGATCATCAGCAATCATGCCGCGAAGCTCTTTTCCTTCTTCTAATTGAGTGGAATCAAGTACCGCTTTCTGTGACTTTGTTGAATTATTGATCACAATAACCGTTGTTTCATCTTCGTAATTCCGTTTATAAACGGCAAAACCGTCCTTTTCCTCCAGCAGTTCCATGTCGCCCCTTGTTAAAGATGGCAGCATTTGCCTAACTTCCCCAAGTTTTGCGATATAATCAATCAGTTCTTTATCTGTACGGAAATCCATTTGCCTGCGGTTGTCAGGGTCCTCACCGCCATCCATAGCTATTTCACTTCCATAATAAACAATTGGAATCCCAGGTGTGGTATACATGTATGTTAAGGCAAGTTTCCACCTTGGACCCGGATGATGATTTTTTGTGATAGCATCCCGAGTGAACCTGACAGTATCATGATTATCCATGAAGCTTCCCATTAGATAGGGATTTTCATAAAATGCCTTATTTCGGTCCCAGTTTGCAAAAAGCCAGCTTAACGATTTGTCAGGCTCTGCAAAGGCAGTTCTTAAATGATCATTTAAAGGATAATCAACAAAGCCGTCTATTCCTGTTTTTTCATATTCAGCAATATATTTTGGATCATCCGACCATACTTCCCCCAGCAAATAAAAGTCTTCTTTGACTGACTTTACATTTTTGGCGAATTCGGTCCAGAATGATTTTGGAACATGCTTTACAGTATCAAGACGATATCCATCAATATCCGTTTCTTCGATCCACCACTTTGCTGCATCAATTAAATAGTTTTGTACCTCAGGGTTTTCCTGCTTTAAATCAGGGAGTCCATAAATCCAGCCATTTTCAATCTCAGATTGATTCGTCCAGTTGATGATATCTTGTTTTTCATGGAACCAGTCCTTTTTCCCGGGGTCATTAACCCATTCGTGATTGGTGCCCACATGATTTACAACAAAGTCCAAAATCACTTTCATATCTCTTTTGTGAGCTTCTTGGACTAACTGCTTGAATTCATCCATTGTGCCAAAGTGCTCTTCCGTGTTATAAAAATCTTTAATCCAATAACCGTGATAGCCCTTCTCTTCATTATCAAAAACGGGAGTCAGCCAAATTGCGGTAAACCCCATATCTTTAATATAATCCAGGCGTTCTGTAATCCCCTTAAAATCTCCGCCATGATAAGCTTTTGGGTCCTGAACATCGACTTTAAAGTCATTGTTGGGATCTCCATTGCTAAATCGGTCAACCATTAAGAAATAAAATGTTTCATCTTGCCATTTACGCTCTTCTTTTTCAGCTGCTCCTGCCGGCAGGGCATAAAAAAGAAGAAACGGGATTAAGATGAAGGTTATGATTCCTTTATTCATCGCCGCTCCTCCTTCATTTTTCAAGCCGCTGAGAGACTGCAATCCAGTTCAGTTCGCAGACTGCAGCGGCCAGTAAAGTTTCAGCCCTTTAAGATTAGCCTTTTGTTCCCCCTGCCGTCAAACCAGATACAAAGTATTTTTGGAACATAAGGAACAGTGCAGCAATCGGAATGGCAATTAAAACAGAACCAGCAGCAAACTTTGTAAATTCATTTCCAAATTGCTTCGCAACCATTTCATACAATCCTACAGCCATTGTGAACTTTTCATCTGTTCTTAATAAAATTCTTGCAAGGATAAAATCCCCAAAAGGAGCTATGAATGAAAATAGCGCAACTACCGCAACAATTGGTTTTGCCAGCGGCATAACAATTTGCCAGAAGACACGCAGATGGCTCGCACCATCCATTTTCGCAGATTCATCAAGTTCTTTTGGAATCGTATCGAGATAACCCTTCATCAGCCAGGTATTCATTGGAATCTGTCCGCCGACATACACAAGGATTAATCCAAGATGTGTATCAATTAAACCTGTTCTTGTCGCTAATACAAATATGGCAATCAGCGCTGCAAAGTTGGGTATCATTTGCAGTATCAGGAAAGTTAATAATCCATTTTTCCTTCCGATAAAGCGGTAACGGGAAAATGAGTACGCAGTGAAGGATACTGTAATAACCGTTAAAATCATGGTCAATGTACTTATTTTCAAAGAATTCCAGTACCATTTAACATAATTGGATTTATCTGAATCAAAAAGGTATTTGTAATGGTCTAATGTCGGATTTTCAGGAAACATTGTGGATCCCGACAAACTTTGGCCTGGATTTAAGGAAGAACCCACTACCCACAAAAGCGGATAAATCACAATAAAGCTCATCAAGGCAATGATGACATAGGAAAAAGTCAGCCGGATAATTTTATTTTTCTTCATGCTCATAGCTACATCAAATCCTCTTCTTGGAATGATTTTGTTCTTCTAAACTGCCATAGGGCTACCGTGATGACTATGAGTGATAGGATCATGGTAACTGCAGCGGCTTTGCCGTATTGGGCAGAAGTCATTGTCAGTTTATAAATCCAGGATATAAGAATATCCGAACCGCCGGCATTTTGGCCCGGAATGGCCGGTCCCCCGCCATTGAACAAGAAGATAACATTAAAGTTGTTGAAGTTGAATGTATACTGAGTAATGATAATGGGTGCCGTTGCAAAAAGAACCAGCGGCAGAGTGATTTTTGTGAATTTCTGCAGGATCGTTGCACCATCCACTGTTGCAGCTTCATAAAGCTCATCCGGAATGGACTGCAGCACACCTGTTGTCATAGCAAAAATGAACGGGAATCCAAGCCATGACTGAATGAAAATTAATGCTAAACGTGTCCAATTTTCCTCTGTCATCCATGGAACAGGACCGATGCCAATTGCATCCAGAATCGTTTTATTAATCACACCAAATGTCTCATTGAACATCCCTGAGAAAATCAGGATCGATATAAATGCAGGAACTGCCCAAGGGAGAATGAAAATTGTTCGGATAATCGCTTTCCCTTTAAGATCCTTCTGGTTAACGAGAATTGCCAGGAAAATACCCAGAGCTACCTGCAAAGAGGTAGCTACAAAAGTCCAGACTATTGTCCAGCCCATTACGCCAAAGAAGGTTTTTCTCCATAAATCCAGCTTGAAGATATCGATAAAATTCTGAATGCCAACCCAATCTACCAGTTTTGCAGGCGGAGAATGATATAGATCATAGTTTGTAAATGCAAGAAGAACTACGAATAAGATAGGAAAAATAACTACGAAAACTAAGAGAAAAATCCTGGTGATATCATTAAATATGGAAAACCATTATCAAGGAGATTGTGGTACTGTTCCCTGACACTGTTTAATTTCAGCCCCAAATCACGTTTTTTTCCATTATTATATGCATCATAAATATTGAAAGCATATATGATAAGTCCCAATGCTGTTACAATCAGTGCGATAATTCCATCGATCAGGAGAAAAATTGAGTGGTCCAGAACTGGAATTTCCCCCAGTGTAATAAGTCCCCAGAATCCCCAATTTAGTGTGTCATAGAATGCTGCAAAGAACGAAACAGTAAGAATTAAGAATATGGCACCTTTCACGAATTGTTTATTATAAAACTGTCCAAATCCAGGCAGGATGGATAATAGAGCAGCATTTCTTCCATGATTGGATGTCATTTTTTTTGTTTCCATATGGCTGTGGCCTCCCTTTCTTTATAGGAGAAAGTATTTTCTATTATTATAATTCATTTCCAAAATAATAGCGGCTGTTTTTGTGCAAACGGTTGCTTTAAAGAGGAACAGGAAAGCGGCTTCTGCCGCTTCAATTTAAAGATATGAATGTATTAATTCTGAAGTTGATTAACTGTCTAGCTCCAGACGACAGCGGCTCTTGGAGCTAAGCCGAAGCGGGCTCCTTCTGCTTTTTTTGGCATTATATAAAAATGATGGGCAATACCTCCTGGGAGGTACCGCCCTTTGTCTGTCAAGATTTACTTGGCAGGGTGATTTGTTTCGATATTTGTTTTAATCGTTTTTACTGCATCGTCAAGTGCTGCCTTTGGTTCAGCTTTTCCTGTTGCAATCGTTTGAAGTGCAGAGGCCATTGGTCCCCAGACTTCAGCCATTTCAGGAATGTTTGGCATTGGAACAGCATATTGAGATTGCTCTGCGACTGCTTTTGCAGCTTCATTGTCTGCAATTACAGGATCTTCAATAAGAGATTTTACAGGAGGGATTTCCTGAGTTGTCTCGAAACGGATTTTTGAGTTTTCTTCATTTGTAATATGCTCAACAAATTTTGTTGCCCAATAAGGGTTTTTAGTGAATGCAGTTACATGCCAGCCTTTAACACCCATGAATGTTTTAACAGGCTCACCGTTAGGAAGCTTTGGCATTACAGAAACTCCAACATCAATTCCTGCATCCTTCATGCCTTGAAGTGCCCATGGACCATTCATAACAGAAGCAGCTTTTCCTTCATTGAATAAGCCATCCATTGCTGCTCCGCCACTTTCCCCGATGATTCCTTTAGGGAATAAGCCCTCACTGTACCATTTTTGAATGAACTCAGCACCTTCAACAGCGCCTTCGTTGTTTAAGCCTACATCTTCACGGTCTAATGCACCGTCATTTTCCTTGAAAACATATCCGCCCATGCCAGCAATAGGTCCGTGTGCGAAATAGAAGTTATCGAATAGAGCCAGGAATCCGTACTGTCCGCCAGCCGTCAATTCTTTAGCTTGAGTGTAAAGCTCATCCATTGTTTCAGGAGCTTTTTCCATTAATGCTTTATTATAGATGAATACTGGTGTTTCAGTTGCTTTTGGAAGACCATATAATTTTCCGTCAAACATTTGAGCAGTGATGGATGATTCTGTGAAAGTATCAAGAACACTGTCTTCTACCTGGATTTCCTGAAGAAGACCTTCAGTTACAACCTGGCCAATCTGGTCATGAGGAAGTGTAACAACGTCAGGTGCATTTCCCGCAGGTCCATCAAGTCTTAATTGGTCACGGATCTTATCTGCCATGCCCAACTCTTTAAATTCAACTTTAATTCCATATTCTTTTTCAAAAGACTCAATGGCAGGCTTTAAAGCTATGCCTTTATCTGTGTCTTCCCAAACTACTAATTTTTCCGGTTTTGGCTCTTCAGCCTGGTTTTCGCTTGTGCCGTTATCTTTATCTGTGTTTTCCGGCTGTGCCTCACGCTGAGGACCGCAAGCTGCCAGCATTCCGATCACTAATACCAGCATCATAAAGAAAGATAGTGACTTTTTCATGATATTGCCCCCTTTAAATAAATCTGTTGAGTAATGCAAAAAGTACAACCGTTTGCACAAAAGTGTAAACGCTTTTATCTATTTCTAAAAAATATGAGCGTTCACTTAAACTTTTACCCAATGAAACCGCTTAATGAAAACGATTGCACAATTTCTAATTTTTATTATACAAGGTTTTTGGGCTTTTACAACTACTTTTTTCTAAATATTTTTAAGCGAAAATTAATTTCAAAAGATTGATACTCATTTCTATACTATATTTTCATTTCTTTCATATGGTATAATGCAAGCGATTGCACTTTGAAAGGGGAATTTCAATGGAAAAAGCAGCTATCATACATTATCCTGCTGATCATTATGTTTATCCCATCAGCAAGAAAACCTTACATATTAGACTGCAAACAAAGAAAGAAGATGTTTCTGAAGTCACTTTAATACACGGTGACCAATATCTTTGGGCAGATGGAAAATGGCAGTATGAAAAAACGGAAATGAAGAAATCCGGATCTGATGGCATTCATGATTATTGGCATGTATATATTGACCCGCCACATAGAAGATCCAGATATGGCTTTCAATTAAAGTCTGGTGAAGAAAAATTAATTTTGACCGAAAAAGGTTTTTACGAGGAGGCTCCTTCTGATTCAGGTTATTATTTCAACTTTCCTTATCTGCATCCTGAAGAAGTATTTAAAGCTCCTTCCTGGGTGAAGGATACAGTCTGGTATCAGATTTTCCCAGAAAGATTTGCTAACGGGAATCGCGGCAATGACCCCGAAGGAGTTCTTCCCTGGGGCAGTGAACAGCCTTCTAAGGATAACTTTTTTGGCGGTGATTTTGAAGGTGTCATTGAACATCTTGATTATCTTCACGAGCTTGGCATCACCGGCATCTATTTCACGCCTGTTTTTAAGGCATTTTCCAACCATAAATATGATACAATAGATTATCTGGAAATTGATCCCCAGTTCGGTTCAAAGGATACATTAAAAAGACTGGTTGCAGAATGCCATAAGCGGGATATTAGAGTGATGCTCGATGCTGTTTTCAACCATAGCGGATACTATTTTCCCCCTTTCCAGGATGTGCTTGAGAAAGGAGAAAAATCAAGATATAAAGATTGGTTCCATCCTCATAGTTTCCCGCTAAAAGGCGGGGAGTATCCTAATTATGAGACCTTCGCTTTTGTTGAGCAGATGCCAAAGCTGAATACACATAATCCAGAGGTAAAAAATTATTTGCTCAAAGTGGCCAGTTACTGGATTGAAGAATTTGATATCGACGGCTGGCGGCTGGATGTGGCCAATGAAGTTGACCATCAGTTCTGGCGTGAATTCAGACAGACTGTTAAACGAATTAAACCAGATCTCTATATTTTAGGGGAAATCTGGCACAATTCTATGCCCTGGCTGCGCGGAGACCAGTTCGATGCTGTCATGAATTATCCTTTTACCACGAACTTGCTTAATTTAATTGCAAAAAAATCCATTACCGGAACTGAATTCGCCAACAATATGACCGCTGAAATCCACAGCTACCCGGCCAATGTCTATGAAGCTGCATTCAATCTGGTTGGAAGCCATGATACACCCAGAATTTTAACGGAATGCAAAGAGGATAAAGACAGGGTAAAACTTATTTATACACTTTTATTTACCTTTATGGGTTCACCATGCATATATTATGGTGATGAAATTGGGCTAAGCGGTGAAATGGATCCCGGCTGCAGAAAATGCATGGAATGGGATGAGGAAAAACAGGATCGTGATTTACATTCTCATATTCAAAGGCTGATTAAGCTGCGGAAAGAGGAAAAGCTGCTGGCAAATGATGGCCATTTTGAATTTATTCAAACTGATTCTAATGTAGTTGCCTACCGCAAATACGATGACTTTAAAACAATCATCGTGCTCGCCAATCCTGCGGATGAAAATGCGGAAGTTACTTTGCCTTATCCGCTGAAAGGTGTAAAAGTTACTAATATGCTTACAGACGAAGAATTTGCAGCAGAAGCGGAGAACCTTAAAGTTCAGCTTGATGGGTTTGGGTTTGAAATCCTGTCCTTCCCCGCCAGCTTCAATAAATAGGAAACCTGATTGAAGTAAGGAAAGTTCTTAAGGGCAAGACCTTAAGGCTTTTCTTTTTTCGTTTTTAATTGTCGTCGGCCCCTCCTATTTACATGAAAATTTATTTACAAACAGGGAGAATAACCATGACTAAGAACCAGAAAAAATTGACATTATTTGCATTAACCTGGCCGATCTTTATAGAAATATTGCTTCACATGCTTATGGGGAATGCTGATACGCTTATGCTCTCGCAATATTCGGATGAATCCGTAGCTGCAGTTGGTGTGGCAAATCAGATCCTTTCTCTCGTGATCGTCATGTTTGGATTTGTTGCAACTGGGACGTCCATCCTTATTGCTCAAAATTTAGGTGCAAAAAATAATAAAACAGCTGCTGAAATTTCAATTGTCTCCTTAGGGGCAAACCTTGTATTTGGAATCATCTTAAGTATCCTTCTATATGTATCTGGCAAACCGCTGCTCCGGATGATGGATTTGCCGGTGGAACTTTTAAGCCAGGCAAACGCCTATTTGGTCATCGTTGGCGGCTTATCCTTTGTCCAGGCATTAATTATGACAATTGGAGCCATCATCAGAAGTTATGGGTTTACCAGAGATGTTATGTACATTACCATCGGCATGAACATATTAAATGTTATAGGCAATTACTTATTCATTTTTGGCCCATTCGGCTTTCCTGTATTGGGTGTAGAAGGAGTGGCGATATCCACTGTCATCAGCAGATTGATCGGATTTGCTGCTGCTGTCGCTTTCCTGCTTAGAAGAACAGAAAAAGCGCTTCCGTTCCGCTTACTTTTCCGCTTTCCAAAAAAACATATCAAAAATCTTTTAAGAATTGGGATCCCTTCAGCAGGTGAACATTTATCCTATAATGGGTCGCAGATGGTCATTACCATTTTCATCGCTGCTCTGGGTACAGAAGCTCTGACTGCAAAAGTTTATGCACAAAATATTATGATGTTCATTTTCCTTTTCAGTGTTGCCATCAGCCAGGGCACTCAAATCTTGATAGGCCATATGGTAGGTGGAAAGGATTATGAGGCAGCCTATAAAAGGTGCATGAAAAGTCTGCGCCTTGCCATCATGATTTCGTTCGGAACAGCCGTTATTTTCTCCTTATTCTCAGAAGAATTGATGGGCATATTCACTTCTAATCCAGACATCATAAAGATTGGCAGTGTTCTCATTCTTCTAACCATACTCCTGGAGCCCGGCAGATCGTTTAATTTGGTCGTCATTAACTCCCTCCGCGCAGCCGGCGATGTAAAATTCCCCGTTTATATGGGGATCCTGTCCATGTGGGGTGTAAGCGTCACCCTTTCCTATGTTCTTGGAATTCATTTTGGACTGGGACTTGCCGGCATTTGGATCGCTTTTATTGCCGATGAATGGCTTAGAGGATTACTCATGTTATGGCGCTGGAGATCCAGAGTCTGGGTTAACAAATCGTTTGTGTCATCAAAAGCAGTCTAAATAAGAAAAGCGGAAGCGCCTTGCTCACTGAGGAACGCAGACTAAATACGCCACGTCCTCCCAAAAGCTACCGCTTTCGGGTGTGCGATGTATCGCTGCGGCAGCTTTCCTTATCCTGCGGCAGCGTCTGCATGACCCCCATAATGAAAGCGGCAGTTAAGACTGCCGCTGTTTTTTCATTCTAAAATATTTATATTATAGTCTTTAAACCAAATATGAATCTGTGCAAGGTGTGCTAACAGCTGAGGACCAGTCATAAGCTGCCCAAACCATGGTTCCTGGAATGAGTCACCGCCCGATTCTATTATATTCTTCAGCTGGCTGTAATCAAAGAATTCATACAGAGCGGATGACCGGTCTTCCAGGTATCCAGTGAGCATCTTTTGGACTGCTCCCGTATATTCCGGATTATGCGTTTTGGGGTACGGGCTTTTCTTTCTGTATAAGACTTCATTCGGCAGTATGCCTTCGAGTGCTTTGCGCAGGATTCCTTTTTCGCGGTTTCCATGCATTTTGATCTCCCACGGAATATTCCATACATATTCCACCAATCGATGATCGGCAAAAGGCACCCGGACTTCAAGGCTCGCCCCCATGCTCATTCTGTCCTTACGGTCCAAAAGGGTCGTCATAAAGTAAATCATATTAATATAGAAAAGTTCTCTCCTGCTTGCGTCTTCCTTGCTTTCCCCGTCTAAGGCAGGGGTTTCAGAGATTGCCTGAAGATATTTTTCCATGGCATAGTCATGGATATTTAATTTCTTCCTCCAATCTTCTTTCAATAGCCCCTGTCTGGCTTCGAGCGACCTCATCCACGGGAAGCCCTTACGCTTTAAGTCTTCCTCTCTATGGAACCATGGATAGCCGCCAAATATTTCATCCGCGCATTCACCTGATAAGCTTACAACAAAATCCTTTTTTATTTCCCTGCAAAACCATAGCAGGGAGGAATCGACATCAGCCATGCCCGGAAGATCCCTTACATGCACGGATTCGATTAAATCCTCTGCCAGCTTCTGCTGGGTGATTATACAGCTGTTATGTCTCGTATTAAAGGACTGGGACATTTTTCGGATAAATGCTCCATCCGAATTGGGCTGAAACTCATTTGCCTTGAAAAACTCTTCATTTCCCTCATAATCTATCGAATAAGTGTTCAATTGGCCCTTTCCATCTCTTTCGTAAGCTTTTGCCGCAATAGCGGTAATCGCACTCGAATCCACACCGCCGGAAAGGAACGTGCATAAAGGGACATCCGAGACCAGCTGCCTTGTTACAGCATCCGTAAATAATTCTCTCACTCGTTCAGCAGTTTCCTCAACATTATCCCCATGATGCGCACTTTTTACATTCCAATAACGCCATACCTTCAGTCCATTTCTCGAAAAGGTCAGCGCATGTGCAGGCCTTAATTCATCAATGCCTCTGAAAACTCCTGACCCTGGGGATCTTGATGGCCCCAGTCCAAAAACTTCTGCCAGACCTTCCCTGCCGATTTCAGCCTTAACATCAGGATGGGCCAAAATAGCCTTCAATTCAGATCCGAATATAATGCCCTGCTTCGTTTCTCTATAAAATAAAGGTTTTACCCCTAAACGGTCCCTGCCTATAAATAATTGTTCTTTCTTCTCATCCCATACAGCGAAAGCATAGATGCCATTCAAAAATTGAAGGCAATTTTCTCCCCATTCTATATAAGAAGTCAGCAAAACCTCAGTGTCAGAATGGCCATCAAACGAATATCCTTTTATAAGGAGTTCTTTACGGAGATCCTCCGTATTATAAAGCTCTCCATTATAGCAAATTGTATAGCGGTTTTGATGTTTTTCCCTAGTCATTGGCTGTTTTCCGCCTGCCGGGTCTACAACAATTAACCTTTTATGGCCGAATCCAGCATGCACATCTGTCCATATGTTTGTTTCATCTGGACCCCGCTTTGCCAGCGTATCCGCCATTTTTCCAATTGCTGCCGTTTCTTTTCTCATATCTTTTTGGAAATCAATCCAGCCGGTAATTCCACACATTTTACATCATCCTTTCAAAGCGGAATCGCATGGGCACATTTTTCATGATGCTATTGTATGCACAGCCTAGAAAAAAGTTAATTGTCCACATACAAGCGGTTATAAAAATCGCCAAAACTGTCTAAAAAGAAGTTGAGGAAGTTAATGGAGGTTTTATATGAATAGACAGCAGCGAACAAAGCTTATTGAATATCAATCCCGTGCTTTTACAGAAGGCACTGTAGAGTATATTAATGAACAATGGGTTTTTTCGACCATGAAACAGATGAAGCATCATTATTGGATGAATTCCTCCATCAGGAAATGGAAATATTTCGCTTTAAACGGTGGAAGAAAGGCATTTTATTTGAGGATGGCAAAGTGGCCTTTGATGATGAAATATTCCACTTAAAGAATCAGGACTCGATCCGCATCCGAAAACATCTTGTTTTCTCCCTCGAGAGATTACTGGAGGAAATGAATGATGATGCCTTTTACCAGTTCGTAACCACTTTAAATTCCATGCAATTTTCGGTTTATGACTGTATTTATTGCTATAATCAGCTGGCATTTTTCAATGATAAAGACAGAAAAAGCGGTGTGAATTTTATCGTTTTTGATAATCAGGATCATATTTGCAATGTGCAGCACCATTTTTGCTATTATGAAAAAATGAGTGATCGGTTTGAATTTACCTTAAACAGCGGAAAAAGAATGGTTATTGAAAAGATTTCTTCATAAGAAATGCGGAAGCGCCTTGACCACGAAGGAAAGCAGACTAAGAACGCCACGTCCTCCCAAAAGCTAACGCTTTCGGTCGTGCGAAGTATCGCTTCCGTAGCTTTCCTTGTCCTGTGGCAACGTCTGCATGACCTGCATCCTGCGGGCCTCAGGCATAAGCCGTTTCCTTTCAGAAGGTGTTCTTCCTTCTGAAAGGAAACGGCTTATGACCCTGAGTCCCTATGAGCCGAAACAACACAAGCTTGTGATCTCGAGGGGGTAGTCAGATTGCACTAGTTCGACGTTCAAAATCTTATACTTTTTTCATAAAAAAACAGCAGCCTGCCTTTAATGGCGGTGCTGCTGTTTCTTTATTCTAGCTGTGCGTTTGGGCATATTTAGATAAGCCTTCCTCAAACTCACTGGTCATAAGCGGCTTATGAATATAGAAGCCTTGTGCATAATGGCATTTCAATTCTTTTAACAGCTCAATCTGCTCCTGTGTTTCCACCCCTTCTGCCACGACTTTAACAGCAAGTCCGTGTCCCATGGTGATGATGGCTTTTACAATGGCAACATCGGATGTGTTTAATCGCAGATTATTAATAAAAGACCGATCGATCTTTAATGTATTGATTGGAAGGTCCTTTAAATAACTTAGGGAAGAATAGCCTGTGCCAAAATCATCAATTGATACTTTGACTCCTATATTCTGCAGCGACTGCATGACTTGTATACTGTGCTCAACATTTCTAAGCATCGTGCTCTCCGTCAGCTCCAATGTTAAATATTGCGGCTCCATACCGGAAAGTTCCAATGCCATCTTAACTTCTTGAAGAAATCCTGGCTGCTGGAATTGATAGGCCGATACATTCACAGAGATGGAAAGCGATTTATAGCCAAGCATTTGCCAACGTTTATTCTGTTTACAAGCCGACCGCAATACCCAGCCGCCGATATCCTTAATGAGACCTGTCTCTTCTGCAAGAGGAATAAATTCACCGGGTGAAACAAGTCCAAGTTTTGGATGATTCCAGCGGATTAGGGCTTCGCTCCCGTATAAATTGCCAGTTTCAAGATCAATTAAGGGCTGATAGCATAGAAAGAATTCATTTTTCTGCAAAGCTTTTCTTAAGTAGCTTTCAAGCTCAAGTCTGACCATTGCCTGCTGATTCATTTCCATTGAGAAAAAGGTGACCCTGTTTCCTCCCTGCTGCTTGGAGCGATTTGTGGCAATATCCGCATTTTTCAGCAGCAAATGCTCATCGGCCCCATCATCTGGATGCAGGCTCGCACCAATGCTGGCAGTGACAATAAACTCCTGATTCGACTGAGATATAGGATGCGATATTTCATCTAATATCTTTTTGGAGACATTCATAACCTTCTCGATAGTTGCTTCCCTTGATAATACTAAAGTAAACTTATCACCGCTGAACCTTCCCAAATAAGAACCCGATGGCAAAACCCTTTCTATTCTTTCGGAAATTTCCTTTAACACCATATCCCCAGCAAAGTGACCCAGACTATCATTTATGATTTTAAATCGGTCGATATCAATAGAAAGAACGGCAATTTTCTTCTGTTTTTTTCTGGCTCTCTTTAATTGCATTTCCAATTGTTCTGTAAACTTCATTCTGTTTGGCAGCCCCGTATCCCGGTCAAAAAAAGCCAGTTCTGTTATCTTCTCTTCAATCTTTTTCTGTTCTGTAATATTTCTGCCAATTCCATAAATACCTACACATTCCCCATTAACAGTAATCGGAATATTTTTGAGCTGAAAAAGATTGGTTTCGCCAGATTTTGTATTGATATAAACGTTATAATATTGCTCTTTCCCTCTTAACGCCCGGTAAAAGTGCATTCTGACCCTTGGCACATCCGCATCACGCACATATGAAAGAGCTGTTTTTCCGATTATTTCATCCTGCATGAACCCAAAAGTTTTCTCGAATGCAGGGTTAATACTTGTGAAATTCCCCTTCAAATCGGTTGAATAAACAAAATCTGCATTATTATCAAATAGAGATTTATAATATTGTTCAGACATTTTCAGACTGCTGTTTAATGCATTAATATCATCCTGAGAAGCATGCATTAAATGAGTCAAAGAAGTAATCGTTTTAAATTGGGCCGTCTTTTCATAAGAATATAGTTTTGGCTGATTCTTTTTTGATTCAGCAACATTTTCTGATAGAGCAAGATATGTAAGAGAATGTCCGACCATCTGCGGCACTCTGCCTTTTCGGAAAGAAATTTCCCCGTATGAAAAGAACCCATTCGCCGGGGCTATCCCCTGGAACATCTCCAGTTCTTTTTCCGTAAAATCTCTTGCAAACTGTTTTCGTGCCATACAATTGTATATAAATATGCTTTCAGGAGCTAACTGGTCAAGCTCTTTTAATTCCTGTAAAGACCGTTCAATGATGTCTTCCAGATTAGCATAAGCAAACGTGAGTGTGTCTCCTTCTTCAACCTTCCTGTTTACTTTAATAGCACCATTTTCGAGTGGTTTTATAATAAAAACAGAAACTTTTTCCCCGCGGTACTTTAACAGGAAAGGGAATTCAGTACCTGATTCCGGTAAATCCTTAATAAAAGCCTCACCCAAATAGTGCTTTAGAATATTTAAGGGCTTCTTATGATCTAAGGAATAGATGATAGATCCTTCGGCCTTTGTAACAGTAAAGCTTTTTCCAATCTCCTGCCACTGATAATTTGCAAACGGACGGACTGAAAGATGGCCGCTTTGAAGCGCAACTGCTGCAAGCCCATCGCTGGTGAGTCCATCTTGAGTAAAAGCTAAGCCCTCCTGAAATAAGCCATTATCTCCCGCAAGGCCCCCTGAAATCACTATATCTGGATGGGTTTCATTAATCCCCTCCAGCAAGGCTGTGGAATCTACATCAAATCCAGCAGGGAAAATAATTACAGCTTCTGTATTGAAGATAGCAAGTTCCCGTGCTAAGGTCTTGCCCATTTCATAACTATTCTTAAAATCAGTCCTGTTAAACAGGAAAGATTTTAATTCTGTTTTTCAAAGACAGTAAAGCAGATCACTGTTTGTTTTTCCGTAATCCGGCCTTCATGAATTTCACCAGAAGTCGAACAGCCTGCTATTTGTGCAAATGGAAGCTTGTCTGCCAGTTCTTTTTGAAGTTTCGCGATATTTAGACTTTCAGGGTTTCCTGTAAAAACCTGCACCAGCAAATTAGGATATTCATCTAATTCGTTCAAGTCTATAAATCTATTCAGCTGGCTGGTATTCTTATATAAACATGAAATCGTCTTTGCCATAAAAACCCACCATCACAGTAAGATCATTAGAAAAATGCCAGTTACCCGCTAAAGGAACGCTCCTTATACAGCAGAGACTCCCATTTCTAATTTTTTATCATAGAGTTAGTTATATTTTTAAATTACCATATTTAGTGAAGTCATGACATGACAAAATTAGAAAAAGCTGCCTTTTTGGCAGCTTTCTCAAAAAATATCTTTATTTACGTCATAAATGTTAATGGCAATTTAACAAAGCCTAAATATAAAACCAAAATTAAAGCAACAACAAACTGCCCCCATAAAATAGATGTCTTTTTCCCTTTAACAGTTCGGATAATAATCATTTCAAACATAGCTATTACCCAAATGCCTACCAGGGACTTCAGCACATAAAGAAGGTCAATGCTGTTAAGGCTGCTTAAAATCCAAACCCCTGTTCCAATAATCAGCAAATAGAACAGTCTCAAGATCATGTGAACGACTTTTAAACCTTTTTGCTTGCCGCTTTTATGCATCATAAGGGCAATAATAAATAAAACTAGTGCCAAAAACCAAGTTGTTATATGGGCATGTATCATTCCAGTGCCTCCTATAGTAAAATTCGATACCATCATACCATATTGGCATAGAAAATCCTAAAATTATGGTGCTGCTAAGATCATTTAAGAACAACTTTGTGAACTATTTAAGGCAATATGTGATATTTTTCATGGACACTCTGAAAATATAAATTAATACGTAATGGCCTGTGATTTTGTACACAGGCCACCTGTTTATTTTTCTATACAATTTGTTAGAGTTCCTATTTTTTCAACTGTAATTTCCACTTTATCTCCCGGCTGAAGAAAGCGTGGAGGCTTGAAGCCTTTGCCTACACCTGCGGGAGTTCCAGTAGCAATAATATCTCCCGGCTCAAGGGTCATGCCTTTTGACAGGACCGAGATGATTTCTTCGATTGGGAAGATAAAGTTCTCAGTATTTGAACTTTGTCTCAATTCTCCGTTTACCTTTGTTTGAATATCAAGCTGATTCGGGTTTTCAATTGCAGATGAATGGACGATCCATGGACCCATCGGGCATGTGGCATCCAGGCTTTTTCCGATAAAAAATTGCTTATGGCGTGACTGCAGATCCCTTGCTGTCACATCATTAATAATGGTATAGCCAAAGATGTGATCCAATGCTTCTTCTTTGGGGATAGCCCGTCCTTTTTTCCGATTACAACGGCAAGCTCTCCTTCATAATCCAGCTCTGCTGTAACATTATGATGATTTAATACCGTTTCATTATGGCCTATTACCGTTGTTGGCGATTTCGTAAATACCATTATATGCTCAGGAATGTCTTCTTTGCTTCCCATCTCAATTGCATGCTCGGCATAATTCTTGCCTACACAAAAGATATTCTTATCGGGACGGGGAATCGGGGCCTCCAATGCAACAGAAGCGAGCGGCCGGAAGAGTTCTTCCCTGCCGGGATTGCTGCTTAGCCAATCTTTTAATCTATGTACCTTCTCAATGAACTTATCTCCTAAGGCAATACATTCCTTCAAAGCCGCTGGCAAATCACTTTTGCCTTCCATTTTTACTAAAGCTGCATTTAGCGGAACAACCTTTGTGCCGGTTCCGTCCAATAAACCTGCCACACTTCCGCTGCCATCCTTAAAAGTAACAAACTTCATTCCCATCACCTCATTTTATTTTTCACTTTTTTAGTATAATATAAATTTTCAGATTTTTGGACTATTTATAAGTGAACCCAAATATTAACCCTTTCTCTTCCAACTAGGGATTTTCAAATAGGTGAAGCTCCTCCAAAGCCATTCAATCGGTCCATAATAATAGCGGGCAGCCCAGAAGCGGCTGATTATTACCTGAAAAGCGAAAATGAAAATAACCAGAAGTGTCCCCCAAAAAACAGATACCTTTCCATAGAAACCTAATCCATAACTATAAAAAATAAAAGTCGAGATAATAGACTGGAAAAGATAATTTGAGAGCGAAAGTTTCCCAACATATGAGAGCGGCAGCAGAAATCCGGGACCTTGACCATTTTTTATCATCACTGCTATCCCTAAACCATAAGCAATAGCCAGCAGCGGGCCTCCAAATATATCCTGCACGTAATCCAGTCCCAGATTGCTTTCCATCATGTATGGCAGCAATTTAAACAATACCCCTGCAGCCAAAGAGACCAGCATTATTTTCGTGAGGAATGCACGATTTTTTTCCGGTTCCTCCAGCCATTTCAGCTTGGCAGCTCCTCCTCCTATTAAAAATAAAGGAAAAATAGAGGCAATCATGATAGGCAGTGAAGCAAGATTATTAACTCCTGACCAGTCCTCTGCCCGCTGTACGGTAACCTCAGTAAAGCTTCCATTTTGATAGACCTGTAAAGAAGCTAATGCCGCTTGAGGGTCATAGATTGATAGCTCATCAGCAGGAACAAACAGAACAGTTGCAAAAAACAAAAGGGAAAATAACAGATTGGGAATGATGTAAAGCAATATTCCGGTCAAAAGCATATTTCTTCCGGACATCTTTACAAACAGTAAAAACATAAAGCCAAAGATTGCATAATTAATTAGAATATCCCCATGCCATATGAGAAAAGCGTGAATGATGCCTAACAGCAGCAGAAGGGAAAATCTCCTTGCAGCCATTACTCCAAATCCAAGGCCTTTAGCCAGTGCACTCTCCCTCAGAATGACTAATCCGTAACCGAACAACATGGAAAATAATGGATAAAAGCTGGCCTGCACAAAGATATCAATAAAAGCATAGGCTGCTTTATCTGCCGGGCTGTCCCACCATTCAAAAGGATCAATGTATAGATATGGCGAATGGAAAGAAAGCATATTAACCAAAAAGATCCCGAGGATGGCAAATCCCCTCATAATATCCAGCGAAATGATCCGATCCTTCTCCAGCACCGGACTGACTTGCCTGTCCATAAAACGCCTCCTTCTTTGGAAAGAAAATCTAACCTTAATGATAGAGAGCAGAATTCTAATTGTCCAGAAAAGAAATGCGGAAGCTCCTTGCCCACGAAGGAACGAGAGACTAAGGGGGCAGGCTGCTTGTGCTAGACAGCTATCATCATTCTTTTTGAAAAAAAGACCCCAGCAAATGCTGTAGTCCCGGCTTTCAGTTAATTAACAAAACGGCCTGTTTTCCCTTTCAACTCCCAGTAATCATTCCGAAGATGGATTTTTTGGATTTTCCCCGAAGCTGTTTTCGGCAGCTCTTCGACAAAAGTCACTCCCGTTACAGCTTTAAAGTGGGCAAGTTTCTCCCTGGTAAAACTGATAATTTCCTGCTCAGTCAGTGTTTTCCCGTTTCGCAGCACGATGAACGCGTGCGGCGTTTCCCCCACTTTTCATGAGGTACAGCTATAACGGCTGCTTCCAGTATTGCAGGATGCTCGTATAAAGCCCCTTCAATTTCGATGGATGAGATGTTTTCACCGCCGCTGATAATGATATCCTTTTTACGGTCTACGATATCGATATTTCCGTATTCATCTACATTTGCCATATCACCGGTATGAAGCCAGCCGCCTCGAATAGCTTCCATTGTTGCCTCTTCATTTTTCCAATAGCCTTTCATCACTCCGTTGCTGCGGACAACGACTTCACCGATTTCCAGGCCATTATGGGCCACTTCTTCACCCTGTTCATTAATTACCCTGACTTCACAGCCTATCATCTGGTGTCCTGCCTTTGCTTTCATCCGGTACTGCTGAGCAAGTGGAAGTTCTTTAAGATGAGATCGAATCGTCGATACAGTGCTTAATGGAGATGATTCAGTCATTCCATATACCTGTATGAACTCCCATCCAAGCTCCTTTTCTACTCTTGTTACAAAAGCTGGCGGTGGGGCGGAACCAGCTATAACAACTCTGACATCTTGTTCAACAGCCGGAACAAATTGTTCATAATGCTGCATCAGCGAATTCAGGACTGTAGGAGCCATATGCATGACGGATACTTTATGTTTTTGCACTTCATCAAAAATCCTTTCCGGAGTCGCTTTTCTTATACACACCTGAGAAGCTCCATTTGCCGTGTAATAAAAAGGAGAGCCCCATCCATTCACATGGAACATCGGGAGGACATGAAGCAATACATCCTGATCACTGACCCTTAAATGATGCATAGTTGACAATGCATGCAGGTAATTGTTGCGATGGGTCAGCATGACACCTTTTGGATTGCCTGTTGTACCGCTGGTATATAGAAGGCTGCACACATCATTTTCATCGAGGACTTCCCTCTGATATGGACTGCTGTCCTGGCTGCTGAGCCATGAATCATAATCACTCTCTTCAGTCTCTTCCTCTTTATAATGCACGAAGATTTTTTTCACAGTTTTCAGCTGATCTTTCACGGGAAGTATAAGGTGATAAAGATCCTGGTCTACAAATAGAATTTTGGATTCACTGTGATTTAATATATACAGATAATCTTCCGGCTTCAGCCGTATATTTAGAGGGACGATAATTCCTCCCAGCTGAAAAATGCCATAAAAGCCCTCCAGCATTTCGACGGAATTTGGTGCAAGAAAAGCCACCCTGTCCCCTTTTTCAATCCCTGAAGCCTTTAAGCCATGGGAGAGCTGATTAACTCTCGTATTCAATTCCTCATATGTAAAAACTCGATCATCTGCAAAAATGGCTTTCTTTGAACCGTAAAGAGACACAGCACGATCTAAAAACTGCGTTACTATTAATGGGACATTCATCTTATGGCCACCTCACTGAAAATTTAGTGAATTCTATATTTTCTATATTATCATAAAAAATATGACAGTTTCACCTGAATTTTGTCTGTTATATAACATTTGCAGGCCTTCTTATTAAACGCATTTCAGATATTTGGGCTAATTAATCACAATCAGCTAGCAGGCACATACGATATACAAGAAATCATTTTAAAGGGTGTTATGTATGCCAGCTATTGTCGGAGTCGCACAGGTCATATCAATCGGAAGCAGTTCTGTCTTCAACATTGGGGATGTCTATAAAATCATGCCTGTTTCTAACGCTAAGACCTTTTCAGGCGCTGGATCGTTTAACACAGGGGATGGCCTGAATGTCTACAATCACCGGAGCACAACAAACACTTATGATTGTGATGGCGTGGATCAGGGCAATTATTTCAATGCTTAAACGGGTGATCTTATGAATTTTTATATACAGCAATCCATTCATATTAATTTTATTAAGATAGGCGGGATTTCAAACTCTTCCGTCATGCAGATTGGAAGTGCAGGCATAATAAAGCCAGCGTCTTATTTGTATAACACTGGCGGCTTTACTGAGCCTGCACCTGAAGCGGAATTGCCAACGCCGGCGGGGCCAGCAGGGGGAGTGTTTTGCTGGCACCTTCTGTCCCTTTGACTGGAGCGCAGAAACGTTAAGTTCATTTTTAATAAAGCGAGGTGGTGCGCTTGAATCAGCAATTAAATACCTATCTTCAGCAATTGCATGCTTTTGTGGAGGCACAGGAAAAACGAATACGCAGCCTGGAAGCAGCGGTCAAAAAACTTCAGGAAGAGACTGAAGTTCTGAAAAACCGCCCGCCGATGCAGGTCGATCGGATTGAATATAAATTCGACCAGCTTAAGGTAGAGTCTCTTGAAGGAACTTTAAATATTGGCTTAAATCCTTCTGAGCTGCAAAACATTGAAGATTTTGCCGTAGATAACAAAAACATCAAAGCACCTATTTCGCCTAAGAATCAAATGAAGAGAACAATGGAAATTGAAGATGCCATCTATCAATATTTAGAACGGGAACTTCCTGACATTACAGCTTCTGTACAGAAGAAGTTAAATGTCAGTGTGGATGATTCCTATATTGCATTTATCAAAGAGGATATCAAAAAGCAGCTGCCTAACAGGATTGACTTCTATATTAAACAGCAGCAGGCTTCAAATCGATCAGGGCAGGAAAATGATAACGCAGAAATTATTGAGCTTATTAAAAAGGAAATTTACAATGGAGTCCATGCCTTTATCTCGCATTTGCCGGAGAATATGAAAGGGATGAATAACGAATGAATTATCAGGTATATAACAGAGATTTGTGTGTTGGCAGCATAAGAGTGCTCGGTGTATCCAGTTCATCTGTTTTAATGGTGGGAGATACGCAAACGATCCAGCTGGCAGCCACCTTTGATACACCACCAGAATCACTTCTGATTGGGCCGTTTGTGCCTCTGACACCGGAGTAAGCTGCTATGCTGCAAAGAACTTCATCCGTTGACAGAATCAATATTGACACCATCGCCTTTTCTTCTGTATTTGAAATTGGGGACTCCTGTTTTATTAAAGGATTCTCCAGAGCAATTGCCGATCAGCGTGAAGCTGAATATTTCAACGCAAAGGAAGGGAATTTTTCAGTCTATCCCGTATTCAGTGAACCCATTCCTTTAATCCCAATTGAAGAAGACATAACCATGCAGACAACACAGCTCAATCCGATCATTAGGGTTCAAAACATTGATATTATCGGGGTTTCCTCATCATCTGTCGTTCATATCGGCAACAGCGGAAATATTTCAATGGAAGCCCGGGTCAAGCATATCCGTCAGGTTTATCCCAAAACGGCGCTTCTTAAGGATGAAAATTTTTCATAAAGGATGTTTTACATGCCAGCTATAATCGGACCGGTACAAATCATCAATGTCGGCGGGGGATTGTGCAATTTGGGGACTCCCTTTATATCTCTCCAAAAAGCAATTCAAAATCAACGACCGGACAGGGTGCCGCAAATACGGGCGGCTTAGTCATTACAAACAATGGCCTGAGTGCCAGCAATGTACTGGATACCAGTCTGGTTGATCAGCCAAATGTCGGCAATAACTAATCCATTATCAGAAATTCAGGACGATAGCACATTTGTTATCGTCCTTTTGATTTCCTGTCATTGGACTTTTTGGCTTTCGTTAACTTGGTTGAAGGCTGCTTCCTGATCCATTTCAAATATTTTCGGATTTTATCATCCTGCTGCAATAACTCTATTGAATTCAGCCTTACAGCTAGCTCTGCATTCGTATATAAAGCGTGAATCTGCTTATGGCAGGGTATGCATAATTTCGCGGTGGGCAGGAAGGTGCCTCCCATTTCTTTCGGCGTTAAATGATGGACTGTTATATCAATATCCTCCCGCAGGCATAATTCGCAGGTTCCCGCCTCTATTTGCCTTTTTCCCATTGCAAGCCTCCTTTATATTTAAATTACCCTTTATATTGGGGCGGCAGTAAATTTATATTCTCGTTTTTGCGCGCGGTGATGTTTCCTTTGCGCGCGGGAATTCACTGGTTGTGCGCGGCTTTTCGGCTATTACGCGCAATACCATTCCTAGTAACGCACAAAAAACCGGCAAGTTCTCTTGCCGGCTTTCCCTATAACTTAAGTGTATGAGCCCCGTCAAAGAAGAATAGGTATCTTTCATTGACTTCTCTCTTTAATATTTGTTCCAATGCTCTGGTGTACATATCAATTTGAACTTTGTACCTGTTTTCGAGAACGGGTTTGGCTTCAGCAAAGCCTCCCTTAAACCGGCCGCTGATTCCATCCGTTTTATAATCCAGAAGCACCAGGCCCTGCTCATCTTCAATTACACAGTCCACAATCCCCTGGATGAGAACCGTTTCATCTTCTCCCTTCCAATCTGAATAGATTTCCCGGGCTGGAAAAGATAGACTGAATGGGATTTCTCTTCGTACCGATTTAGCCTGAACGATTCTTTGTCCCAGTTTGGTTTCGAAAAACTGTACAATCAGCTGTGGTTCAATGCTGGCATGCTGCTCTTCTGTCAGCAATTCGTTTTGAAGCATCTCTGCCATTTTGGAAGATATTGTTTCCACAGTTGCAGGCCTGCTGAAATCAATATGCTGCATGACAGCATGCATAGCAGTACCCCGTTCAGCTGGAGAAAGAGATTTTTCTTGCATGAATCGAGGCCTGCCAAGCAGGGGTTTATTGATTTTACGGATTAATTCAGTTCCGCTGTCTTCTTCAGAAAAAATCTCCCGCTGCCGCTTCACTTCCGAAACGGATTGTTTAGATCTAGCTTGAGCAGCCTGCTTAAAGGAATATTTCCAGGAAAGCTGTTCCTCAACTTTATCCTTATAAGCCGATTCAGCCGGAACAGGTTTTCCTTCATAAACCAATTGCAGCAAATCCGTTTCGCCCTCATTGGCTTCTTCTGAAAGAACTGCAGCTTCTTCGCTTTTGATTATGGTTATATTCCAGCAGGAAGGGTGTTCAAGTATTTCTGCAGGAACGAGAGGATGAACCGGCCCTTCTCCTCTCAATGCCTCACAATCTCTATGTCTGACAAGCGATGGACCAATCCAGTCCAGGTAACTGTTTGCAGAAGCCCTGTCATACTCATTCAGGAGCCACTCTTTATGCTCCGATGCCTGCAGCCACTGATTTAATTTTTTATCTGCACTTTTGACGGACGATACCAGGAAAAGCTTTTCCTTCGCCCTTGTTAAAGCAACATATAGGACCCGCATTTCTTCAGCAAGCATTTCCATTTTCTTTTTTCGTTTAAAAGCAATCTGCGGCAAAGAGGGGTAAGAAATTCTCTTCTCGGCATTTACATATTTTGCAGCGAATCCAAATTCCTTATCAAGCAAGTATGGCTTTTTCAGATCCATCGTATTAAAATTGCGGGCAAGCCCTGCAATGAAAACGAAAGGAAATTCCAGCCCTTTGCTGCTGTGGATCGTCATAAGACGGACAACATCTTCCTGCTCACCCAAAGCACGGGCAGCGCCAAGATCATCGCCTCTGTCCCGCATTCGTTCAATAAACCTTAAGAAGCGGAATAATCCTCTGAATGATGTTGCTTCATACTGTCTTGCTCTATCGTACAATGCGCGAAGGTTTGCCTGCCTCTGCTTTCCGCCCGGCATGCCGCCGACGAAATCATAAAATCTGGTTTCTCTATACAGATGCCAAATCAGTTCGGAAAGCGAACCCTGGCGGGCCATCACACGCCAATCTTTAAGCTGGTCAAAAAACGGCCGCACTTTCTCATATAATTCTTCTGTTTCCAGGGTTGGGTCATTCCGGCAAAAAGAAGTCAATGCTTCATAGAAAGACCCTCTTTTATTATGGATTCTGATTTGTGCAAGCTCTTCTTCTGTCAGCCCCAAAATAGGAGATCTTAGAACTGATGCCAGCGGAATATCCTGATACGGATTATCAATCACTTTTAGAAGTGACATCATAATCGCTACTTCCGTTGCTTCAAAATAGCCGCTGGAGAGATTGGCATAAACAGGGATTCCCTGCTGTTTGAACTCCTCCATTATTTGCGGAGCCCATGTCATGGAACGAAGCAGGATGACAATATCCCTGTACTTGGCAGGCCGCCCGGATTCGGTCTTTGTGTTGTAAACTTCTTTCCGATTCCCAATGATTTCTTTTATTTTCGACGCCATAAATCTGGCTTCGAGCTGTGACTGGGCTAACTCTTCGCTGTCAAAACCCTCATCCATTGATTCAGGCTCAGGTTCGTTTTTTTCATTTCCTTCAAGATCAATAATGGCTATTTCCACAGGGTGTTCCTGACTCTCTGAATAAGGTGCTCCTTTAATAAGCTCAGCTGCCTGATCATACTCAATTTCACCAACAGATGTCCCCATAATTTGCTTAAAAATATAGTTGGTCCCGTGGAGGACTTCTTTACGGCTTCTGAAATTTCGCGCCAGATCAATTCTAAGGCCTGTCTCTTCTCCGTCCCGTCCGAACCGGGTGTACTTACTCAAAAACAGATTAGGCTCTGCAAGGCGGAAACGGTAGATCGACTGCTTTACATCGCCTACCATGAAAAGATTCCCGTTTTCTTCTGAATCTGCTGTTACCAGCTGCAAAATAGCTTCCTGCACCATGTTGGTATCCTGATACTCATCAACCAGGACTTCTTTGAACTGATTTCTGCAGGCAAGAGCTGCTTCTGATGGCAATAGCCTTCCCTCTTCATCTGATGATGAAAGAATTTCAAGGCAATAATGCTCAAGATCGGCAAAGTCAACCAGCCCTTTTTCAGTTTTAACCTGGTCAAAGCGAATTGAGAATTCTTTAACTAACGAAACAAGCGATTCTATATGGGGCTTCATTTCCGCCATGTCACGCATGAAGCTTTCCTGTTTGCGGAAAAACAGTTCTTCCTGCAGGCCGGTTATGATTTTCTTGGCCTGGTCCCTGAGTTTCTTTGCCTTTTCAACCAGCCCTTCATCATAATCATTGCCTTTACACGTTTTGGCTCTGCCAAAAGACCATGATTGCATCGCTTCATATAGCATCGGCCACGAATCGTTTTTCGCTTCGATTAGAGTATTGACAACGTGCAGATCTGCGATAAAGTTTTCTGCTCTCGGAGCCGGTCCTCCAGGAAGCTTGGTCAGCTCCAGCCCATATTCCAGCAGCTGCCTGGCCCCTTTCAGCTGAAGATCTATATCCTCCAAAAGGGAACGGACAAATGGAAGCTTTTCAAGACTTTCAACACCGTCCACGTTATACATCTCAACAATTGAATCAAGATATTGATCAGGTGAAGGGTTGGAGCGGGCAAAATCGTATAAGTCCCTTATTATATCCTGAAGGGCAGTGTCACTTCTGTCATTTGTAAAAGTATCCACAAGTGCAAAGAATGCTTCGTTTCCCTCTTTACCGTATTCCTCTTCAAAAAGCTCCTCGAGTACTTCATCCCTTAAGAGCTGTGCTTCTGTTTCATCAGCGATTCGAAATCCGGGATCAATATCGGTCATGTAGTAATATTTACGGATCATCTCTAAGCAAAATGAATGCAAAGTCGAGATGGATGCCCTGTTTAATAAGCTTACCTGCTTTCTGAGGTGAGCAGACTTCGGATCGGCATTAATCGCTTTTTCAAGCGCCTCGCCGATTCTGTGCCTCATTTCGGCAGCTGAGGCATTTGTGAAGGTCACAACAAGGAGTTCATCGACATTAATAAGATCTTCATCAGCGATAATCTTATTGATAATCCTTTCAACCAAAACAGCCGTTTTCCCTGAACCGGCTGCAGCAGCCACCAGAATATCCTGTCCCTTGGCCATAATTGCTTTCCACTGGTCATCAGTCCAGGTTGCATCTTCCGGCTTAGGCGGTATGGCCATTTTCATCGCCCTCCACCTCCTTCTTGATGATTTCAATCATGTCTTCTTTTGGCTTAGGCACAAATAACCTGTAATCATTGGTTTCGAGCGATTCGTCAAATTGGCATACAGATTTATAGGCACAAAATGTACATGGTGTTTTTTCCTTCATTTTATATGGGGCAATTTTAACATCGCCCTCTGTAATCATATTGCCAGTATTCCTATACATCTTTCTTACGTAGCGGCGCAAATAATCAAACTCCTGCTTGCTTGCCACTTTTGATCGCTTTGAAAGTGTCCCGTCTTTTTTAAATCCGGCTGAGATAATGGATGAATCGCCTGTCTCAATTGTCTGGTCCATTAACCTGATGACATTTTCATCTCCCAGCAGCAGGCCATTCATTTTAAATTTCTTATAGAGTTCCTGCTCGATATCCTCTAATGTCAGCATTTTTGAAGTGCTGACGATTGGATTATGGACATGGAAATAAAGGACTCCTGCCGGATCGGCTTCAGTCCCGATCAAAGAATTGGAATGGGCAATAATGATGTCCAGATACGTGAGCATCTGCAGAGCAATCCCATAATATACCTCACTGACATTCAAATCCTTGGAGCTGGATTTATAGTCAATTACCCGTAAAAATGTCCCGTTTGTATCCTGAGCCTTGTCTACTCTGTCAATTCTTCCGACAAGCTCCATTTTAGTCCCATTTTTAAGAGGAAAAACAAGCGAAGGGAGTTCTCCTTTTGGTCCAAACCCCAATTCCAGCCCCACTGGCGAGAATCCGCTTGATTTGGCATGCTCACTGATAACATAGGAAGCCCTGCTGATGATTTGCTCAAGCTTTCTCTTAATATAGTGATGTCTGTTCGAGCTTAAAAGAATTTCATTTTGCAGTTTAGGAGCAAGCATTTCAACTGCTTCTTTTGCAAGGATTTCACACTGTTCCCTTGTCATATCTGTCCATGAAAGCTTCTGGGTCATAACTGTTTCTGCGATAAATTTTAAAGCTGCATGGAATAAATCCCCGATATCCGGAGCTTCTAAGCGGTATACCTGTCTTTCCCGCAGCCTTAGTCCATGCTGTGCAAAATGGGAAAATGGACAGCTATGGAATAATTCCATCCTGGAAACACTCGCCTGAATATGATCACCATACAATTCTTTACTGATGTCTGCGCCAAGCTGAAGTGTCCGGTTTTCATAATTCAGGCTGGAAAGAACCTTTAATGCCGGCCTTCTCCAATGCTCATTGTTAAGATAGCAGTTATAAACATCCCACCACAGGTCATAAATTGGATAGCTGCGTTTTTTCAGCTGAAGCTGTGAAGTCAAATACGAAAGTGCAGTATTTAGATTATCCGCATATTCCAGCTGCTCCGTTTCCGGCAGTTCTGCCGGATCCGACATGAAGGAATGCTGCCTGCAATCAGGGAATAAATCTCCCAATCTCTTAATATAAGGAGAAGGCATAAGTGCTTTACCTTCTTCATTTGCCAGCGGGTAACTGATAAAAAGTTTTTCTGATGGAGTAACAAACGCTTTATAGGCTATAAATTCTTCATCAAGAAGTCGTGTACGGCTTCCTGGCGCCAGTTTCATTCCGTTTGTGTTCAGAATTTCTCTGTCATCATCCGCCAGCACACCGTCCTCTGAGAATTTGGCAGGTATTACTCCTTCATTCAGACCAATGACAAAGGCAGCTTTAATATCAGTTAGCCTTGACCTTTCCAAATCGGCCGCCATGACCTGATCGATGGCAGGCGGAACAAGTGTAAATCGAAGCGACTCCAGACCGGCATCCAGAACGGAAGCAAAGCGCTTTAGCGTCACTTCTTCTTCACCAAGCATTTCTACATACTGATCGAGAAGCTCCATAATGGCATTCCATGCTTGTCCATGCTCCCTTGATTTAACAAGGTTCCCTTTTTCCTCTTCAGCTGATTTCCACTTTTCAATCTTCACAGGCACATCCAATTCTTCCAGGTATAAAAATAAAGCTTCACAATATCCGCGGCCATCAGCAGCTTTTTTTAAGCGCCTGTGCAGCCTTAATATTGGGCCTGTAATCATTTCGCGCAAATCACTTAACTCATCTTCTATTCTCTTCTCGGAATCTGTCTGGGCAACCGCTTCAAACTCCAGCCCCCTGATTCTCCTGTATATCCATCTTTTCTTCTTCGTCCATTTGTCTCCTTGAATTCCATAGGCAAGAACATAGTTCTCAAGTCTGTCCATTTGCTCACGAAGCTTGCCGGCGTTTAATTTGGACGGAAAAATCAGTTCCGTTTTTACTGCTCTGAAGATCGGTTCATACCGCCAATTCCCATTGATGATTTCAAGAGTTGACCTAATTAACTCCACAAGCGGATGATTCAGCATAGTTCTTTTTTGGTCAATAAAAAATGGGATTTCATAGTCATGGAACACTGTTTCAATCATGTCATGATAATCCTGTCCGTTTCTTGCAAGTACTGCAATATCACGATAGCGATAGCCATCTGTGCGAACAAGCTTATTTATTTTTCTGGCAACGCCCTCGATTTCAGCCCTCCTGTTGACAGCCTGTCCGATGTGAATGTCTGCTTCCCCCAGAAATGCCTCAGCAGGCCTGCTGTCAAAATGTGCCTCAAGGTGCCTAAGAGAAGGGCTGCACCACCTTTTTTGCTCAGTAATGACCATTTCTTCAATACCCAATCTGTTGCGGGAAGCCATTTCTTTGATTGTCTGATAGTTTTCTCCGGCCATTCTGAATAAATGAAGTTCTTCAGTTGCACTATGTTTAAACTGCTTGTCAAGTGTCAGTGTAATAGTGACGTTTTTACACTGCTTCATCAGCTGTTCAACAATCGAATATTCCTGTGATGTAAAGCTGTAAAAGCCATCTATATAAACCTCGGCATTTTTTAGATACTCTGAATGGGAGGCCTTTTCAGCAAGAAGGCGGAAGTAGTCTTCTGAATCAGTATATTTGCCTGCAAGGGATTCTTCAAAATTTTTATAGATTAACTCAAGGTCATGAAGCTTGTCCTGAAGTGCCTTGTTCGATTTTCCTGTTCCTGAGAGCTGCTGCTGCCTTTCAGCCAGTTCATCGGGTGCTACACAATAACGTTTGAATTCAGTCATCATTTGTTCAATTTGCTGAATAAAACCATTTTTATCGGCAGCCCTCTGAAAAAGCTTCAGCTCATCCTTTTTATCTTCGATGATCTTGCGGATAAGCATGCTGATGCCAACACTGTTAAGATGATATCTGCTCATGCCTCCTGTTTCCTGAAGAATTCTCCAGGCAAGGCGCGTGAAAGAATATACCTGGCTGCGTATCATTCCGCCAAGGCCGGGCGTGGTAATTAATTTATATTCTGAAAGGAACGTCATTTGTTCCGGAACTAAATAAATGATTGGATCTCCATCCGGGTTAAGCCGCAGTTCATCGCGGATTTCATTTAGGCAGTATTCCGTTTTGCCGCTTCCGGACCGGCCTATCAATAAACGTACGGTCATATTTTTCCTCCTTAAAAAAACTCTCACTCTATCATTATTTTATCATATAAGCTGTTCAATTTTTCGAATGGGGTTCTTCAAAATTGTGGAAATGACAACTTACCTATACGAGGTTTTGTGCATAAAGTATATCGGCAGGTGATAAGGATGATTTCAAAACAGATCCTGATTGCAACTTCAGTCATTTTGACAGTTACAGGAGTTTTTGTGGCCAGCAATATTTATACACTAATCCCTATTTACGGGGATATTGCTGACTCTTTTCAGGTAAATGAAAATTATATTGTTGGCGGTGGAAGCCTGTTTGCATTTTTTTATGCAGCCGGCCTGCTATTCTTTGGCCCTGCTTCCGATACCTTTGGCAGGCGCAGAATTATTATTACAGGTTTGTTTGCTTCTGCTTTGTCCACTTGTGCTGTAGGGCTTTCTCCTAATGTAGAGGCTCTCTATATAACCAGGTCGATTCAGGGGCTGACTCTTGGGAGCTTTGCTCCTGTTGCCTTCGCTTATACCTTTGATCTTTTCAGGCCGAGGGGCCGCACCCTGCTGCTTGTTTTTATCAATACAGGATTCCTTGTCGCCGGCATTCTTGGACAGCTGATCAGTTCGACAATTACTTTTTATTTTAAATGGAACTATGCTTTTTATTTCTTTGCGTTTTGCTATTTTATTCTTTTCCTTGTATCGTATAAAATACTTCCAGGCACTTCTCCTCCTTCCAAATCAGGGGTTTCCGTTATTTCTATTATGAAAAAACTATTAATGAAGGGAAGCCTGCTCCAAAGCTATGCTATTACCTTTACTTTGCTGTTTGCCTTTGTAGCTTTTTACGATGCAATAGGAAGGAATTTCGAGGGAACCATGGAGGAGCTGTTCACATTAAGAGCTGTGGGACTAATCGGGGCGCTGCTGTCTCTCTTTACGGGAAAATTAATTGAGCGGATTGGTGCCCATTCGACATTAAAGCTTGGTTTACTTTTAGGGATTTTCAGCATTATTAATATGTTTTTCTTCAGCAGCACTATTGCCTTAATGGCAATTTCCATTATGTTTGTGGCTTCCATATCCCTTCTTGTTCCCACTGTTATCACACTGATTGGCATGATTGCAGGGGCTGACCGTGCAAAAGCGCTTTCTCTCTATTCTTTTTTCTATTAACCGGAGCAAGCCTTGCCCCGCCGGCAGTTATGATTCTTGAATATTATTATGTACTGTATCTGCTTCTTGCCTTTTTCCTGACGAATATCATTCTTAGCTATTACTTGTCAAAAGAATTTACTTTTGTCAGTCAGCCAGAATAAATCTTATAAAGCGCGGAATTATTCCGCGCTTCTTCACTCTTTCCACTCCTTTCTCAGGAGCCCGTATAGATACATATCATGCCGTTTTCCATCGCGCTCAAGAAACTCTCTATAGCAGCCTTCTCTCTGGAATCCAAGACTTTCATAAAGAGTTTTTGCTCTAGTATTATAGGAAAATACAGAAAGCTGAAGCCTATACAGATTCAGCTCCATAAAAGCATAGCGAATCAGGCATTGCATGGCTTCCTTTCCATACCCTTTACCCCATTCGGCTTCATCTGCAATGGCAATGGTGATCCAGCTTGTTCTGTGTGGCCATAGAATGCCGTTTAGCTCCGCATATCCTATCAGTTCATTTGCTTCTTTTAACCTAAGCGAAAATCTGAAGGTGTTTTGCGGACATTCATCAAGCCATTTCTTAATTTCCATTTCCTGTTTGGGTTTTACCGGCAGAGCATCCAGGTTTCGCATGATTTTTTCGTCTGCATGCCACTGGATTATCTTTTTAATATCATCCTCAATAAACGATCCCAGAATGATCCTCTTTCCAGACAATATCGTACTGCTTATCACTTTCTTCACCTCCGGAAAAATCAATTCTGCAGGATGGGATCCGCTTATTGGATAAATAAAGAGCCCCGAAGGAACTCTTTATTCGTACGTTTCCACAAATATTGTGGCTCCCATCCCGCCTCCGACACATAGAGAAGCTATTCCTTTATGGCCGCCTCTTCTCTTTAATTCATGAACGAGACCCACAACAAGGCGCGCACCGGTACATCCAATAGGGTGTCCCAGACTGATTCCGCTTCCATTTACATTTACTTTGTCCCGGTTTAAGCCTAACTCTTTCTCAACCGCCAAATATTGGGCTGCAAAAGCCTCATTTATCTCAATCAAGTCTGCATCATCAAGCGACCAGCTTACATTAGCAAGACCTTTTTGTACTGCCGGCACAGGCCCTATTCCCATTACTTTTGGATCTACTCCTGCCACGGAGAAGCCAGCAATCTTTGCCAGAGGCTTCAGTCCCTTGTCCAGAGCCAGATCTTCCGGCATCAGGACAAGTGCTGCTCCGCCGTCATTCAGGCTTGATGCATTTCCTGCTGTAACAGAGCCACCCTTTCTGAAGACAGGGCTCAAGCTTCGCAGCTTTTCGGCTGTTAAATCTGCCCGCGGGTTTTCATCTTTTGTAACGGTTACTTCTCCTTTCCTGCTTTTCACAGTAATTGGAACGATCTGCGAATCAAAGTAACCGTTTTCAATTGCATGCAAGGCTCTCCTGTGGCTGAGCAAGGCTGCTTCATCTTGTTCTTCTCTTGTAATGGCATGCATTTCTGCCAGGTTTTCTGCCGTTTCCCCCATCATAATATGATGGATTGGATCTTCGAGAATTTCCCATACGGTATCGGTTACCTGCCCATGCTGCATGCGGGCGCCCCAGCGATGCTGTTTTAATACATAAGGGCTGGAGCTCATGGCTTCAACTCCTCCAGCAATCACGATATCTGACATCCCTGACTGAATCTGCAGTGCTGCAGACATAATTGCCTGCATACCGGATGCACACTGCCTCTGGACTGTGAACCCTGTTGTTGTATCGTCAAAGCCTGCAAGCAAAGCTGCTGTTCTTGCTGTATTCGGTTCATCTGTACGCTGAATGCAGTGTCCCAATATCACTTCATCCACCTCATTGCTCTGCAGGCCGCTTCTCCCGGCAGCTTCTTTTAATACAGGCACAATCAAATCCGTCGGCAGCAGATCCTTAAACGCTCCTCCAAACGTGCCAACCGGTGTTCTGACTGCTGATGTTATGACAACATTTCTCATCTTTTCCACCTCATTAATCTTCTGATTATCGAGCACAGGCTCGAAGTCAGTTCATTACATCATGATGCCGCCATCTACATGAAGGACCGTGCCATTCACATAATCCGACTCATCGGAAGCCAGAAACAGGTATGCATTCGCAATATCTTCCGGTTTTCCAAGTCTGCCCAGGGGAACCATGCCCTGCATTTGGCCAATAACCTTTTCCGGTACTTTTGCTGTCATACCGGTTGAGATGAATCCTGGGGCAACGGCATTTACGTTGATTCCTTTTCTGCCGAGTTCTTTTGCCCATGTTTTGGTCATCCCCAATACACCCGCTTTGGCTGCCGCATAGTTTGTCTGTCCGACATTCCCATAGACTCCCGATACAGAGGACGTATTGATTATTTTTCCGCTTCCCTGTTCCAGCATGAATGGAAGGACTGCTTGTGTACAATGAAAGACACCTGTCAGATTCACGTCCATAACCGCCTGAAAATCATCTGCAGCAAGCTTTGCCAGCATCCCGTCCCTCGTAATTCCTGCATTATTGATCAGGATGTCAATTTTTCCAAATGCCGCTTTTACAGCTTCCGCCATACTGTCTATGCTTTGCCTGTCCGAGACATTAACCTGAAAAAACTCAACCTGAAGACCTTTTTCCTTCAGCTCTTGTGCCCTGGTAATTCCCATGTCTGCATCATAATCAGCCATAGCTACCACCGCTCCTTCACCTGCAAACTTTTCGGCAGCAGCCAGACCAATTCCATTCGCCGCACCTGTAATAATGGCGACTTTATCCTTCAGCCTCATCAATTGCACCTCCGTGATATATTTAAATATTCCGACATTGGATTCTGGAACAGATCCTTTGCGTTTACTCAGGCTATTATTCGACAAAGCCTGCAGTTTCTCCTTTGTCCCCTGCAATATAATCTCATGGTTAAAAAGCTTTCCCGGTCTTCCAGGGAACTGATGGTAATTTTTTGAATCGGTTTAGCCGCTGTAAAAAAAGGCTAAGAAATATAAAACAAAAGACAGCAAAATTGAAAGGAGCATTTATCATGAAAGTTGTTTATGGCTTGATGGCTCAAAACGGAGATGCCCAGGAGCTGTTATGGGATTTGGGATTTTGGGAAAGTGAAGAAACGGCAAAGGAATATTTAAATGCCGAAATGGCCAATACACGCGGAGTTACCGTAGAACCCATTACAATTAATGACGCTATCCCAATTCCCCCAGAAGAAATGGAAGAAGAAAAAATGGTTGCCTGCTCCCTTTGCGGAATTGAATACAATCGTGAAGATGTCAATATGACTGATTATGATGAAGACGTATGTGTAAACTGTGAACCTGAATATAGGAATAATCCTAATTTGCATGTTATCTGAGATGTCTTGCCTGCAAATTAGAAAAGCGCAAGAGCCTTGCCCACCCCCGACACCTCGAGGGGAGGCGCTGCGAAAGCTAGACAGTAAAATAAAAGGGACTCGAATAATTAGTATTATCGAGTCCCTTTTTTCACAAGATAAGTTAGTTTAGAATGACGCATCCATTTCATCAAGCGGCCAATAGCGCAGGTTTACTTTTCCTACAACCTGGCCGGCTGAAATAAATCCAAAATGTCTGCTGTCCCAGCTTCCGAGGCGATTATCTCCCATAACAAATAGTTTTCCCTCTGGAACCGTTTCAGTGCCCGTCATCTCCAGGAGTGTAAAATCACCTGTCAGTTTGCCGCCCAATGTTTCTTTCCGGTATTTCTCCAAGTATGGCTCATCCACTTTTTTACTATTTATAAATAGTTCATCATTGCGGTATTCGATTTCATCCCCTGGCATCCCTATAATTCTTTTTACAAAATCCTCTTCATCATTATGATGAAAAACAATTACGTCAAAGCGCTCTAAGTCGCTGACCTGGTAACCGATTTTATTCACAATCAGTTTATTTCCATCCTGAAGAGTGGGCATCATGGATTCACCTTCCACAACATAATTGGAGAAGAAAAAAGTCCGTATAAAAGCAAAGATAATGATGCCAATTGCAAAAGCCTTCAGCCATTCCGCTCCTTCTTTTCTCAATCCTTCCTTCACATTTCATCTCCCCCAATGCTTATGCATTCATTGCTTTTTATTCCCGCGATCTTTTTCTACGCTCATATTCATCTTTATTTCAATGATTTTGCCGACATACCAAAGAATGAAAATGACCAATGCAACAATGGCTGTCCGAATTGGCTGTGTTACTAATGATTTGATATCATATCCGACAAAGCTTATTGTAAAAATCATCACTATTTTGCCACTCAGGACTGCCAGCATATATTGAGCCATGCTGATATTCGAAAGCCCTGCGACAATATTTACGACTGCCGAAGGAGTAAACGGAAAACAGAGCAGGATGAACAATGGTCCAAACCCATGCTTTTCCACCCATTTCATAAGCCTCTGTACCTGCTTATGCTTCTTCAAAAAACGGAGTATTCGTTTCTGGCCATATTTCCTGACCAGCAGGAAAACGAGCAGCGCTCCTGCGACCGCGCCGAGCCAGGAGTATAAGAAACCCAGCCAGAGACCAAATGCACTCGCATTTGCCATAACAAACAAAACCAGGGGCAGAAAAGGCAAAAATGCTTCTAGCATTGGAAGCAGAATACCGGGGAGCGGTCCAAATGAACGATATTCCCGAATTAAATCCATTATATTATCCAATGTTAACCAATCTTTGAACAGTTCAAAATCCATTTAATATCTCCTTGTCCAATATGCAGCAAAGTCCTATTCGTTCGATTATCATTAAAGGGAAGTTTCCCCTAGTTTTACCACTTACCCTTTTATTGTACACCTAATCCGCCAAAAACTGTGTTTCTACCTTTTTATTTCGAAAGAAACTCATGGATAGCCGCTTTGTTTGCCTCTTTATCAATGCCTAAAACAGCAGCACCATTAATTCTCTGGTTTTCAAATGTTCCATCAACAGGAACACGAAGAGTCTCTACATTCCTGTTATCCTTAGATAAGAAATCTTTCCCGATATAAAGAATATCTCCCGTATCCATATTAGTATTTACAAATGGAGTTACTACCCCGATTAGTTTCGGAAGCTTTGTAATGGTCTGAAGGCTTGTAAACTGGCTTGCTACTTCTTTCATTACCTTCTGCTGGCGTTCTACTCTTCCAAAATCCCCTACGGCATCCTGCCTAAACCTGACATACCCAAGGAGATGCTCTCCATCAAGGCGCTGCAGACCCGGTTCCAGAGTAACACCGATATTGGCAGACATTCTTTTTTCTACATCAATTTCTACCCCTCTTGGAAAAGCTTCATCAATTAAATGAACAAAGCCTTCGAAATCAACAATTGAGTAATATTTAATATCTATATCAAAGTTTTCCTTAATCGTTTGCCTTAATAACTCAGGACCACCATAAGCAAGAGCTGAATTTATTCTGTTTTGCCCATGGCCCGGTATGTCCACGTACATATCTCTCATAAAAGAAATAAGTTTATATGTTCCCTTTTCAGGATGATATTGGGCAACCATGATGGTATCTGCCCTTGATTTCTCTTTTCCCCTTGCGTCACTTCCAAGGATCAGAATATTCGTTCCTCCATATTTATCTTTTTCACCGTTAAATTCAAACTCTTCTGTCTGTATATTTGCCTCTCCCTCTGTCTGGGAAACACCTTGCTTGAACTGAAAATACGAATAGCCAAGGGTTCCTGCAATCAAGAGAAACAGAATCAGGAGGACGGACTTCCATTTTTTTCTTTTTCTTCTTTTCATGTCTATCTGATCTCATAAGAATAAGTCCTTTCTTTGCAGTTAAATTATCATTCTGCCGCGGGTATGAAAATACCTTCACCTATATTCGACTTCGGTTTCCATAAAAAAGTTTCGATATCACTGCTGGTATATCCTGTATACCCTTATACTTTGCAGATGAATGGGTTTCGTTGCAACTTATTTTAAATAGTTTCTTTACCCTATATGAAAACTGATTTCATTGATATATCGGCGATTTTGATGTTACTTTACAGCTCTATTAGAAAAAGCTCCTTGCCCACCCCCGAAAAGCACAAGTCGAGCCTCACAGAAAGGCGTCCTTTGCCTTTTGGGAGGATTGCCCGAAATGTAGAGGCGACTGCCCAGGGACGACAGGCATAAGACGGTTCCTGTAAGAAGGCGTCCTTCCTTCTGGAAGGAAACGGCTTATGACCCCGAGTCCCTAGGAGCCGAAACAAGACAAGCTTGTGACCTCGAGGGGGTAGGCTGCTTGCGCTAGACAGCTCTCGAAGTACAAAGGTATAAATTTTGATATTATCAAAAAACCGCAAACCCAAAGGCCTGCGGTAACTTTTTTATAGATATTCATTAAACCAGCCGGCAATGTAATTCAGGCGGCTGATTCTTAAATTCGGTTTTCCGCTTCTGGAAAGCTCATGGTTGGCTTCAGGGAACCGCACAAATTTTGCTGTTTTCTTCCGATGCTTTAAGGCTATGAATAATTGCTCTGCCTGCTCAATTGGACAGCGATAATCCTTTTCGCTGTGCAAAATCAGCAGAGGTGTATTCATATCATTCACATAAGCAAGCGGGGAATGTTTCCAAAGCTTTTCTATATCATTCAAATCACTCTTGATTTGCCAATCAGTAAAATAGTAGCCGATATCACTTACTCCATAAAAGCTGATCCAGTTGGAGATGGATCGCTGAGTGACTGCCGCCTTAAATCGGCTGGTGTGTCCAATAATCCAGTTGGTCATAAACCCGCCATAGCTTCCTCCCGTTACGCCAAGCCGGTCTTTATCGATAAAATCGAAGTTTTCCAGCGCATAATCGACTGCATCCATAATATCTTCATAATCCTTGCCCCCGTAATCTCCTCTTACAGCATCTACAAAATGCTGGCCATATCCATGGCTTCCCCGTGGATTGATAAATAAGACCGCATAGCCTTTTGCTGCGAGACATTGAAATTCGTGAAAATATGAATTGGCATACATGGCATGAGGGCCGCCATGGATTTCGAGCACAAGCGGTACTTTTTCGCCCTCTTTCAGATGGGCTGGTTTCATGATCCAGCCATGCAGATCCCAATCATCTGAAGATTTAAACTGAATTGGCTCCGCATCTGCCAACTCTACACCTTTCAGGAACTCTTCATTCACATTTGTCAGCTGTTTTAATTCCCCTGTTGGGACATCAAGCAAAAATAAATCCCCTGGATATGACGGCTTGCTAATGGCTACAACAGCTTTATTGACGCTTCCTCCTGTTGTCAATCCATATACATGCTGCTGATCCAGCAGCGCAGGATATAATTCCCCATCTAAAGAGCCATAATAAACAACTGTATTACCATGGTCAGTTGCCAGGAAATAAAAGCTTCTGCTGTCCTCTGCCCAAAGAATTCCCGGTGTTACTGTACCCTGCTGGAAATCCCCGATGGCATAATCACCAGCCAATATATCTGATTCTGCAGTAAGGCACTGCAGATTTCCAAATTCGAGATTATACACCCAGACCTTTGTATGCGTAGCATTTTCGTATTCCCTTTCATGCCCGAACAATCCTATGTATTTTCCATCCGGCGACCATGTGGCGCTTCCAAAATAACCTTTTCCATTTGTAATCCTTTTCATGTCTTTTGTTTCAAGATGGATAATATAGACATCGCTTAGAAAAGAGAAATCTTTGTCTTCACTTAAATCTGCCGTAACAGCAATCCATTTTCCATCTGGTGACCAGTCTTGCAATTGGTAGTCATGTTCTCCGGATGTCAGCTGCTCCATTCCGCCAGTTTCAATATCTATTAATGCAACCTGGCTGTACCTTCCGCTCCAAAAACCCTGGGCGTCTGATTTGTGCTTCATTTTTTCAATTTCAAGAGGAAGGGGCCTGTCTGTCTGTTTTTCCTGATTTTCCTTTGTTTCTGCATCTTCTCCAGGCTTTACTGAAAGATTGAAAACAATCTTCTTCCCATCAGGTGACCAAACAGGCTTTGAAGCGCCATTTGCACAGTGTGTCAGCTGTTTGGCTTCTCCTCCTGCTTTGCTCATCACATAAATCTGTGATTTTCCGTCTCTGTCGGATACAAATGCGATTGACTCCCCATCAGGAGACCAGCGGGGCGAATGATTACGATGTTTGCCGTAAGTCCATTGAACCGGCATATTGCCTTTAATGGTATTTAAGTAAAAAATATTTGAACTATATGTATTTTCCTCATCAAGCATTCTGGTCTCAACAAAAGCTAAGTCATTTCCATTCAAGGATAGCTGCGGATCAGCTACTGATTTTAACTGATAAAGGTCTTCCGGTTTAATTGTATTTTTTTGCGTCATTTATTCCATCCTTTCTAACTGTGCTGTCCTCTTTATTTCGACATCAGAAATAAAATCCCTTCTCAATACGCTGCCGGCTGAAACTCTTTTTAATTATTGGAAATGATGAAGAATAACAGCGTTTCGACAAATATAGGCTCTTGCAAGAAAAAACATTCCTTTGTAAAATTAAATGAGAACACTTGTTCTGTAACACTAACAGGATACTATTGATTAAGGGAGCAGAAAAAACATGACCAGAATTCCTGAGGAAGACCGTAATATCATGGAACAGGCTATTTATTTGCCAATGGTGCTAACCATTTTAAATCGCGACTCCATCGTCATTAATAAAAGCCCGTTTAAACTAAAACAGCCTTATCTTGATTTGGTTGAAGAAACAATGAAGGTCATTCAAAGTGAACTCTCTGAGGTAAAACGCTATATGAATAAACACCAGCTTAAGGTACAGGAAATAAAGAGAGATGAGGCATTTACTATGTTCATGTTCCTTTACAAAGGATATGAGGAGCATCATAATTACTTTAACCCCCGCATCCGCAATAAAGTCCAGGAGCTGATGACATATTATCTTATTAAAAAACCTATGCCCAGGCCAGGAAAAAATCTGAAGGCAAATTAATATTTGGAATAAGAAAAGCCTGCAGCTAATAATGTAATATACACACGAAAAACAGAAGCATGAAATTCCGCATGCTTCTTATTTATCCTTTCCCTTCTCTATTGGTAGGCTCCAGTTCTCTCCGAAGCATTCATTATTTTGGAACCATTCACAAAGTACAATGCCTTTCTCTCTGAATCCTCTATCCTCCTTATCAATGTCGTTTTTAGTAAAGCTGTTCTGAGCACCTGATTATTAAGCGTAGTATAAGATACTGGAATAATGAAGCTTTGCTTATTCTTAAAAACCACTTGAGTATGTGCGTTTTCCGCTCGCTTGAAATAATTGATATGATCCAATGCAATCCAGATGCATTCAGGATTGTTTGGAGAAGCCGTCGGGAAAAAATAAATGAAATTTGTGGGGTCTATCGTTATTGGAGCTTTATGGGTAATGCCGGTTAATTGGCGTGTACCCTCTTTTCTGCCTTCATAGCTTGATCCAAAATATTTGCAGCTGCTTTTAATTATATCGATCGGCTTAAAAGGGGAAGTCACCTCATCATCAAGCTCCCAGATTTGCGAATAAACTTTCAGCCCATAAGCGAGGGGTTTGATAATCATTGTATTTGGATTGACTTCATACTCCTCGATCATTTGGGTATTATGGCTCATATGTTTTCATCTCCTATCTATTTTCGCTCTCGCTTTTCCATATTAACACCAATTTATCTAAAAATTACTAATTTATTTAATAGTTTCTAATTTGTTCACAATTTCGACATTCTGAAAATATTTTCTTAAAATTTAAAAAACTTAGTTGAATATTTAGAAGCAATTCCATATAATATTAAAAAGCTCAGGGGTGATTTCCATGAAGGAAAAATCATACACCGAATTGATGAAAACCAGTGGGATAAAACGGAAAAACCATAAGGATTCTTTTGTTCTTGACCTTTATATTGATATGCTTGTTACCGAGATTCTGCTGAATACTGAAAAAGAAAAGCTGATGAATAAAATAGACGCAGCAATTGATGAAAGAAATAAACCGTCATTTATGCATTTATCAAAGCAGTACAAAGAACTTTCCAAACGTTTTGGCACTTAGTAAACCAGTTTGCCCCCGCCAATCGGCGGGGTATTTTATTTTTAATAAGGCAGGAGAAAATTATTGGACAGCAGGCATTTATTTTTAATGGGCGGAAGCCCTCCATTCGGGCAAAGGCTTGGAAAAAGTTTACGGAGCTGGCTTGTGGAGCGGCTGGCAAAATAGCTATACTCTTTTTGGAAAGGGAAGGCTGGGAAGGCTATATGAATAAGTATACTTCCGGCTTAACTCAAAATGGCGCAAGGAATTTCTGTTATCTGCCTCTTTCCCCTGCACCACCAGAATCTTTTCTTCAAGAATTGGTGTCCTGTACCGGGGTCATCATTGGAGGCGGTGAAACGGAAAAATACAGAAGTTATATTGTTGATACTGAAGTGGGAGAATACATTGGCAAGATGTACAAGAACGGTATTCCTGTAGCAGTTTTTTCGGCAGGTGCCCTAATTATCCCGGAGCATTGCATAATTCCCCCTATTGATACATCTGAAAAACAGCATCTCTTTCTGAAAGGTATCGGGTTAATCAGGGATTGTGTCATTAGTGTCCATTTCACTAAATGGAATGAAGGGGAAAATTTAAAGAGGGCAGCGGGGAAAACCAATGTCACGGCTGGTTATGGAATTGATGATGATGCAGGCATTTATTTTTATAATGAAATTCAGACTGATAGTGAAGGCGGCATACATATTTATAAGAATGAAATATAAAAAAGCAAGCCACATGGCCTGCTTTTTTCTCATATTATTGTCAAATCAGTCTGCCGCCTGCTTCCGTTCTTTTTGCCTCTGTTCCATTTCAAATTCTTCGAGCATGGAAATACGCTCCAGCATGGTTGGATGTCCATACCGGAATATTTTTACGAGAAGCGGCGGATTAACCTGGCTTAAACCGGCACGTGTCAGCTCCTGAAATGTTTCTATTGCTGCTTTTGAGTCCGTCGTCATTTCGATGGCATAGCGGTCTGCCCTTGTTTCCTGATACCGTGAAACAAAATTGGATAGAGGACTTGAAATAAAAAGCAGCATCGAAAGAATCATCAAAAACAGCGGCAGGGACCGAATATCATTTACCGCAGGAATTTTAAGCGCCCGTCCCCATTTATCGACTGCTTTCTCCATTATTTTGGCTGTCAAATAAAGGCCCAGCAGGGAAAGCAGCAAGTAACCGCCAATTCCGATATATATATGCTTTTCCACGTAATGGGCCATTTCATGTGCCATTATAAACAGGATCTGATCTTCAGTTAATTTATTCAGGGTTGTGTCCCATAGAACAATTCTTGAATTTGATCCGATACCAGTCACATATGCATTCAGCGCATTTGTTTTCTCTGCCATATCGACTTCAAAGACATGTTCCGCCGGTATTTTAGCCTGATTTGCCAAATCCAGAATTTTCGTTTCAAGTTCCTTGTTTTTCAAAGGATAGAAATCATTATAAAGAGGGTCAATGACAACAGGCTGCAGGAACATCATAAATAAGGTAAATGGAACAGACAATAACCAGGCATAAAGCCACCATCTCTTCCTGCTCTTATTAATCAGCCAGTACAATACAGACACTATGAGAACCATCATTCCATAATTAACCCAAAAATCAATGAGTTCATCCTTCATCCATCCGCTGAAGCTCTGTGTCGAGATATTATACGTTTTTGAAAGTGAAAAGCTGATATAGCTTAATGGCATAGTAGCAATAAACGCGAAAAAAGAAAGCCAAATCAAATAAATCGCCGTTTGCAGGAATTTATAAGGTGCAGTCTGTTCAGCCCACTTCTTAAAAGCCTTCGATAAGCCAAATAAGAGAATGAATAAATAGAAAATCCATTCAAAAGGTGTAGAAATAAAAAACAGCAGGTTTCTTATTTTAGAATATTCCTCACTGAGCATCAGTTCCCTGCCGTTCAGGAAAGTTGCCGGATCTGCCCGTGAGCCTTCATACTCAAAGGGCAGACTGCTGTCAGCAAAATAGAATAAATACCAATAAAAAAATAAACCGTATACAAAAAAGGCCAGCGCCCCGTAAAAGCCTAATTTCCGCGCCATCTGATCCCCCCTTATGGTACAACCTTTCTATATTTAGTTTAGTATAAAAATCTGGAATTAGAACTATTTTGATGGGACAATCCAAGTTATTAGCCTTTCACAGGAGTTCTATTGAAAAAGCCGGTTCTAGAAGGAACCGGCTAAAGAACATCAATAATAATCTTTTCTAAAATAAGAAAGAATATACAGATAACACAGCAATCGATCCTAATACAACAACAATCACATTTGCACCTAAAAAGGCTGCTAGAAAAGCAGCAGCTGCCCCGAGCAGCCCAAACCAAATATCTTCATTTATAAACAGGATGCCTGGAAAAATAAGTGCCCCTAAGGTCGCATACGGCACATTCTTTAATATCCCCTGAACGAACCCGGGAAGCTCCTTCCCCTTAAAAAGCACAAAAGGCAGCAGTCTTGGGATATACGTAACTGCTGCCATCCCAACAATCATCCACACGATATGGCTACTCATGCCCCTGCCCCCTGTGCCTGTTTTTTGCATTTTCAATCCATTCTACTATTACAGCTGACAAAAGCGTGGCCAGCACAATTGCCCAGCCAGTCGATAGCGTATTAGTCAAAGTGAAAATTGTGTTAAAACACGCTGCCAGTGCCGCAAGAAAAACAACTTTTGCACTCTTTTTCATAGACGGAACGAGAAGGCCGACAAACATGGCATAAAGAGCAACAGACATGCTTTCCTGCAAGGTTTGCGGAAGGCTCCCACCAATTAGGTGCCCAAGCCCTGAGCAAAAGACCCAGCTTAAATAGGAAACCGAGATAAGCCCAAGCATATAACCGCTTGTTACCTTTTCTTCACGTACTGCTGCAACTGAGAAAGTTTCGTCCGTAATCCCAAAAGATAAAATTACCTTGTTAGCAGCCTGTTCATCATCCCACTTTTCATTAAGAGAGGTTGACATTAAGAAGTGCCTGATATTCACGATAAAAGTTGTCAAAACAATTTCAAATATGCCCGTTCCCAATGAAAGAAGGCTCAGGGATATGTACTGTGCTGCCCCTGCAAATACGAGCAAACTCATTAAAGCTGTTTCACCAATTGAAAGACCAGTTGTTTTGGCGAGCAGCCCAAATGTTAAAGCGATGGGTGCATATCCTATCGCGATGCTGATTCCCGACTGCACCCCTTTCCTATACTCCCCGGAAGGCTTGCCGACTGCAAGTTCTGCCATAATGCTCACCGCCTTAAAAAATATAATACCAGCCTGAAAATTATACTATAATAGACTTAATATTAAAGCATGATGCGCTGGTATAGTATATTATACATTCGTGCGTTATATTACACAATAAACCTGGAGGATATAATGGAGAATATTCAAAAAAGTATTGGGGAAAACCTAAGGAATATTCGAAAAACAAGAGGATACAGCCTGGATGCAGCGGCAGAAATAACCGGGGTCAGCAAGGCGATGCTGGGACAGATTGAGCGGGGGAATCCAACCCGACTGTCACCACGCTTTGGAAAATCGCGAGCGGCCTTCAAGTTTCATTTTCCTCACTTATTCATGAGGAACCATCAGATGTCCAACTCATAGAATTGAAGACTCTAACTCCAATAATGGAGAGCATGGGCGATTACAGGGTTTATCCCGTGTTCCCTTTTGACCCCCGCAAGAAATTCGAGATCTTCACAGTCGAAATTGAATCGGGCTGCCAGCATACATCTGATAAACATAATGAGGGTGTTGAAGAATATATCACTGTCATGTCCGGAACTCTTGAAATAGAGATCGGAGACCAGCGAATCACTGTCCGCTCCGGCAATTCAATAAAATTCTCAGCAAATAAAGCGCATACGTATAAAAATATCGGAGCCGAACTGATTCGCTACCAGGCAGTCATGTATTATCCATGAAAAAGTTGGCATATCGCTTCGGGCGGTATGTTTTTTTACTGGAATATTTCCAAAACAAACAAGCCGGACAAAGCCAAAAGCCTTTTGTCCGGTCTCCCTTTAGATTAATACAGCCTTGTCACTGCTCATTTTCTCTCCACGGATTTTTTGGAATTCTTCAAGCAGTTTTTCGACGGTCAAATCTTTCTTTTGGTCTTCATTTGTTTCAAAAATGATCTGGCCCTTGTCCATCATGATCAGCCTATTTCCCAGGTCAAGTGCCTGCTGCATATTGTGGGTCACCATTAATGTAGTAAGTTTATATGTTTCCACAATCTCTTTCGTAAGGCTGGTAATCAATTCTGCACGAGCCGGGTCCAAGGCAGCGGTATGTTCGTCTAAAAGCAATATTTTAGGCTCTGTAAAAGTCGCCATCAACAGGGATAATGCCTGCCTCTCCCCGCCTGACAGCAGTCCAACTTTTGCTGAAAGCCTGTTTTCCAATCCAAGATGCAGCATTTCCAGCTTTTCCTGGAAAAAGTCGCGTCGTTTCTTGGAAACTCCTTTGCGAAGGCCACGTGCCATAGTTCTCGAATAAGCAATGGCAAGATTTTCTTCTATGGTCATGGAAGGGGCTGTTCCTGCCATCGGATCCTGGAAGACACGTCCGATCAGCCTGGATCTTTTATGTTCTTTCACAAGAGTGACATCAGTGCCATCAACCAGCACTTCTCCTATATCAGGAATCAATTTGCCGGAAATCATATTCATAAGAGTAGATTTTCCCGCTCCATTACTGCCAATAACCGTCATGAAGTCGCCTGGCTTTAAATGAAGATCGATTCTGTGAAGTGCTGTTTTTTCGTCTGGAGTTCCCTCATTAAACACTTTATGAATCTGATTTAATTGCAGCAAGATGTTCACCACTTTTCCCGTAGGCATTAGTTTTTTCGCTTCCGCTAATCTCCGCCGCTTTCTCTGCTTTTCTTTTTGCTGCTGAATAAGCTTTGGCAGAATCAGCGCACCAATCACGATTACTGCTGTGATTAGCTTCATATCTCCTGTTTCAAGAAATTCAACTCTCAATGCAAGAGTGACTATAATACGATATAAAATGGCTCCTCCAATGACAGCCAGTGTTGCTCGGACAATAGTTTTTGCGCCAAAGATTGCTTCTCCAATGATTACGGATGCAAGTCCTATGATAATCATCCCGATTCCCATTCCGACGTCACTGAATCCGTTATACTGTGCCACTAATGCTCCAGAAAAAGCTACAAGTGCATTTGAAATGCCCAAGCCAGCTATCTTCAGGATATCTGTATCAGCTGAAAAGCTTCGGATCATCGTCTCATTGTCGCCTGTTGCACGTATAGCCAGACCAATATCTGTCTTTAAGAAAAGATCAATCAATACTTTCGCAGCAAAGGCTAATATTAGCATTAAAATCAGAATCCCCCAGGTCTTTGGGATGAAACCCATTCCCAATGCCCCAAACAGGCTTTGAATAGCCTGATCAATCCCAAGTCCCTGCCAGAATGCTGTAAGCTTTGTGATAGCCGTTTCCTCAGACAGCAGTGGAACATTTGACTTGCCCATAATCCGGAGATTGATAGAGTACAATGCGATCATCATTAATATTCCGGACAAGAGGGCATTAATTTTTCCTTTTGTATGAAGAAGGCCTGTAAGGCAGCCTGCTGCAAACCCCGCAAGCAATGCTGTCATTGTTGCCAAAAATGGATTGTATCCTCCTACTATCATGACAGCTGCTACAGATGCGCCCGTTACAAAGCTTCCATCCACCGTCAGATCGGGAAAATCCAGTATTCTGAATGATAGGTAAACCCCAATGCCATTAAGGCATAAATTGCTCCTGCCTCAATGGAACCAAAGATCGCTGTTGGCATAGTAATCTCCCTTTCTATTAGAAAAGCGCAAACGCTGGTGGGTTATTTACAGGTATTACTCCACAAACTCAGCAAGATCGCTCCATTCCTCTTTTAAGTCAATGCCCATTTCTTCTGCAGCCTTTTTATTGATTACCAGCTTTAGATTCTGCGGATATTGGACAGGAAGTTCGGATGGCTTCTTGCCGTCTTTTAAAATTTTTGCAGCCATTTCCCCAGCTTCATATCCGATATCTTCATAGTCAAATCCGTAAGCAGCAAAGCCCCCGCGTTTAACAGAGTCCAGTTCTCCCACGAAAAGCGGGATGTCATTGTCGTTTGAAACCTGAATGACAGATTCCAAAGCGGAAACAACAGTATTATCCGTAATAATATAGATGGCATCAGCTTTTCCGACAAGAGATTCTGCAGCCTGTTTCACTTCGGAAGAATTGGATACGGTTGCTTCAGCCAATTTCATATCTGTACTTGAAAGAGCTTCCCTCACCTTTTCAATCTGCACCTCTGAATTTTGTTCTCCAGAATTGTAAATAACACCCACTGTGCCTGCCTCAAACTGTTCATTTATAAATTTAACCATGTTGGGTATCGCATCAGGATGCGTATCTGTTGTACCTGTTATATTTCCTTCAGGAGAATCCATTGATTTTACTAATTGCGCACCCACTGGATCGGTTACTGAAGTAAATACAATTGGTATATCCTTTGTTGCATTCAGTGCACTTAATGCACTGGGGGTAGAGTTGGCAAAGATCAGGTCTACTCCATCTCCGGCAAAATTATTGGCAATGGATTGATTATTATTCTGGTCCCCTTGTGCAATCTGAACATCGTAGCTTGCTTCAATACCAGAATCCTCCAATGCCTTCTTAAAGCCCTCGAGTGCCGCATCTAACGAGGGATGCTCGACAATCTGCGTAACTCCTATATTAAATGATTCTTCCTTTTCTTTATCAGAAGAGCCTGCATCTCCATTTGTACTTTCACTCCCGCAGCCGCTTAGAAGCAAAGTTCCCATAAGACCTGCAGCAGCTATTGCTTTAAATGATTTTATTCTCTCTAACATACTAGATGATCCCCCTTTTATCTCTATCTTTTCACTTCAGCACTTTTATGCTTTTATGCTTTTATTCACTAAATTATATAGTTAATAGCGACACTATTCAAGATATTTTTTAATAATTTTCTAAAAATTTATTATTTTAATAGAAAGGACACAGCCAAATATTGCCGTGTCCCATTACCCGCTTATTCATTTTATTTCCCTTTAAACTCCGGTTTTCTTTTTTCAGCAAATGCTGCAAGAGCTTCAACTCTATCTTCTGTTGGGATAATTACTTCATATGCCTTCCTTTCAATCTGCAGCCCAGTCTGCAAATCGACACCCATGCCATGTTTTACAGCAAATTTAGCCTGCTGCAGGGCAAGCGGGCCGTTATTAAGCATTTGTCCGGCAAATTCAAAGCAATCATTTAAGAGATTATCTTTTTCAGTCACTTTTGTAAGGATGCCGTATTCAAGCGCTTTTTCAGAAGTAAGCCTTTTAGCCGTCAAAATTAATTCCAGGGCTTTGGCCTGGCCTATCAATCTTGGAAGTCTTTGAGTGCCGCCTGCCCCTGGTATTATGGCCAAACTTGTTTCTGTAAGTCCCATTAAAGTGCCTGAAACGGCGATGCGGAAATCGCAGGATAGAGCTAACTCCATCCCGCCCCCGAAGGCAAAACCGTTAATAGCAGCAATAGTAGGCTGCGGAAGCTGATCAACCAGTGAGAATACCTCACCTATTTTATATATATTTCTGCGGACTTGCTCTTCTGATAGTGTCCTGCGCTCTTTTAAGTCTGCACCAACACTGAATGCTTTTTCTCCAGCCCCTGTAAAAATCACTGCACGCACATCAGGGCTGGTGCGCAGCTTTTCAACTGATTCCTGAAGCTCCGATAAAGTATCAAAATTAAAAGCATTCAATGCATCAGGGCGGTTAATCGTTACGACCGCAATATGACCTTTTGTTTCGACTGCAATAGAACTCATATGTATCTCTCCTCTTTCAAGTACTATCTAATAATTCGATGAATTTCGTGAAAACCCTTTCAAATTTAGTCAATTTGAAATTGGAATAGAAAAGGACAGACACATCCCATGCCTGTCCATAAAAACCTATTTAGTCTGTAGAACCTGATTCTTCAATGCTCTCCTCAAAATTTTACCAGTTGTGTTCTTTGGCAGCTCTTCTAAAAACTCGATCGATGACGGCACTTTATATTTAGCCAGATGCTCAGCACAGTATGCAAGCAGCAGTTCTTCTGTCAGCTGAGGATTTTTAGTTACAACATAGCATCTCACCGCTTCACCCAGATTTGGGTCAGGCACACCCAATACAGCAACTTCAACTACATCCTCGTGATTATAGAGCACCTCTTCAACTTCCCGCGGGTACACATTATATCCGCCGACTAAAATAAGGTCCTTTTTACGGTCAACGATATAAAAATAACCTTCCTCATCCCTTTTTGCGAGGTCTCCTGTATAAAGCCAGCCATCGCGAATAGTTGCCGCGGTTTCTTCCGGCAGCTTGTAGTAGCCTTTCATCACGTTGGGCCCGCGCACAATCAGTTCACCTACTTCGCCAACGGAAACTTCCTCTCCCAGTTCATTTACGACCTTATTCTCAACGTTCATAATGGATTGCCCGATTGAGCCTGCTTTCCGCGGCTTATCAAGCGGATTGAAGCAGGTAACCGGAGAAGCTTCTGAAAGACCATATCCTTCTGAGACAATGACATTGAATTTTTTTCAAAGCCATGAAGAAGTGCAACAGGCATGGCAGCACCGCCCGAAATGCAAAGCCTTAACGATTTCAGATCTTCCGTATTTCCATCATCAAACTGAAGAAGGAAATTGTACATGGTCGGAACGCCGGCAAAAACAGTAGGTTCATATTTTTTAGCGAGTCTAAATATTTCTTTCGGGCTGAATTTTGGATCTATTAAAATAGTAGCCCCATTCATCAGCGGTGCATTGAGAGCAACCGTTAAACAGAAGACATGAAACATAGGCAAAGTAGTGATAACCCGGTCATTTTCGTTCATGTGCAAATAGTCGCTGACATCCTTTGCATTGCAGTAGAGGTTTTTATGTGTCAGCATGGCACCCTTCGGCTTGCCTGTCGTACCGGATGTATATAGGATAACGGCTGTTTCATCATCTTTGAGCTCAGGGCCTTTAAAATCCAAATCTCCTGAAGCTATCACTTGTGTAAACGATTTCATTTTTGAGAAAGCTGATAATGCAGACGGATCCGCTTTTGAAGCCTGTCCCTGCGGGGTTTCACAAATAATAAAGTTCTCCACTCTTGGAAGAGCCTGATGCATCTTCTCAATCAAAGGCACTAACAGGTCAAGCGTAACAAGCGCTTTTACATCACCATTATTAACAATGTAGCCAATTTCATCCGGTGTATAAATTGGGTTGATCGGTATAACAGTTGCTCCAAGCCGCAGTGCTCCATGCAGGCCGATGACAAAATGCGGCGAATTCCCAAGTAAAAGAGCAATATGATCTCCTTTTTCACTCCCAGCTTTGAGAGCCCATCCGCAAATTTAGTCACAGCACCATCAAGCTCCCCATATGTACTGGACTGGTCCATAAAATAATAGGCAGTCTTATTGCCCATTTTGATCGCCGTTTCATGCAGATGCTCTGTTAAATTCATTTACACTCCCCCTGTAATGAATGAATAGTCATTCATTTTTATTAAATAAATTTTCTAAATATATTATATTGAAAGAAAGTTTTGTATTCAAGTAGGAAAGCGAATTGTTCACAATTTCTTTTTTATAGAGGACTGCCTTTCGCAAAACTTTATATAAATATAAGAAAAGCCGGCATAATGCCAGCTTTCCAATAAATGATCCCATTAATAAACCAGGTTGATAAATTCGGTCTTTGTCACATTTCCGAAGTAATGCTTAATGTCCACTCCTTCAAGGGCATTTTCAATCTCTGACTTTTCATAGCGAATTCCTGTAAGCTTGCTTTCAATTTCGCTTACATCTCCAACCCCAAAGAAGTCTCCGTAAATTTTACATTCCTCAATTTTCCCTTTTGTGACGTTAAGTCTAATATCAATTTGCCCCACTGGGAAACGATGCGAGTGCTGAAGATCAAATTTGGGTGATTTTCCATAATTCCAATCCCAGTTTTGATAGCGCTCCTTGGACAGCTGATGAATTTTTTCCCAATCATCATTCGTAAGCCTGTACTCTGCAATTTCATCTAAATCACCAAAAATATTCTTAAGCAGCAAAGTGCGAAATTCTTGAATTGTGATTTTTTTATCCAGGAACTCTGAGATATTAGCAACACGGCTTCGAATAGACTTAATGCCTTTCGATTCAATTTTATCTTTCTTTACCTTTAATGCCGAAACGACATTTTCTATTTCGGAATCAAACAAGAGGGTACCATGGCTAAACATTCTGCCTTTGGTAGAAAACTGGGCATTCCCGGATATCTTTCTGCCTTCTGCCATCAGGTCATTTCGCCCGCTCAATTCAGCATTAACACCAAGCTTCTGCAAAGCTTCTACAACCGGCTCGGTAAACTTTTGGAAGTTGTGGAAGCTTTCTCCATCATCTTTTGTGATAAAGCTGAAGTTGAGATTGCCTAAATCATGATAAACAGCCCCGCCGCCAGAAAGCCTTCTGACCACATGGATACCATTGTTCTCGACATATTCAGTATTAATCTCTTCAACTGTATTCTGGTTTTTTCCAATAATAATGGAAGGTTCATTAATATAAAAAAGCAAATAGGTTTCTTCAATATCAAGATTCTTTAGTGCATATTCCTCAATAGCAAGGTTAATTCTGGGATCTGTGATTCCCTGGTTGTCAATAAAAAGCATCTGTTTTCCTCCTCAAAAAGTATGGGACCATTGATAATCCGCAATAGAAATAGGACCGGTATATTTTGTTGAAGCCTCTTCCTTCAGCTTTCGCAGTTCACCATAATGAGGCAAATGAGTCAGCAGCAAATTTTTCACCTTTGCTTTGCTGGCCAATGTTCCAGCATCCAAGCTTGTCATATGCCCAGCATTTTTTCCATTTTGATGACCGTAAAAATTGCATTCGCAAACTAATAAATCAGCATTTTCGCTAAATGCTGCCAGCTCTTCTTTATATGACGTATCAGCCGTATAAATAAGCGTTTTGCCGTCTGCTTCAATTCTCATTGCATAGCAAGGCACAGGGTGATTAGTCTTTAAAAAGCGAATTTGAAACGGGCCTGCAAAGAGAGTGCCATCAGGATCATAGCAGACTCCTTTTGTGATATCCTTGTATGTAAATTTGGCAAATTCATACTGATCAAGAGAATGACCATAGATCGGGAGGGTATCTGTTTTCCTGCCTAAAAAACTCTGAATGAGCCTGGCATGCTGCAGAACCCCTATATCCGCAATGTGATCTGGATGGTAATGCGAGATAATCACTGCATCCAATTCTTCTGGCTGAAAAAATTCTGCATTTTTGAAAGTACGCCGCTTCCGCAGTCGATCAGCAAATGAAACCCATCATGCTCCAGCAAATACCCTGAACTCGCCCCATCAGCTTTAGGATAACCGCCCCAGCTCCCAATTACAGTTAACTTCATCACGTTTCCTCCTTATTAATAAAGCGTAAGTTCCTACGCTATGACTGATAACCAAACTCTCAGGGAAAGGCCCATCTTTACTATGTCCAATATACTCGATTATGCCTATTTTTTCACTTTTTTAATATTGTATTGAAACAGATGTTGACACAAAGATACTGTTATAATACAATCGACTTAAATAATCAAATTATTTAGAACAATATCACAAATTATCTCAAATTAGGAGGCTTCAACATGATTCAAAACATTATGGAGTTTTTCAGAAACCTGCCGGCAAAACAATGTTCAGAATGCGGGAAGTCGATCGACGAGCAGCATGAATGCTACGGAAACAAGTGTGATAAATGCATGGGAATAACAGATTTATAGAATAATATATTAAAAGCCAGCCCTGTGGGCTGGCTTTGTTTTTTGCTTATAATCAATCAGCCTTCCCTGCAGCAGCTGCAAATCTTTTCTTGTGCATTGCAGTAAAGTAAACAAAAGTTCCTGCAATGAACAGGGCAGCGAAACTCAATAGAATGACTGCATTCTCCCACATGAAATCAAAATTCCCGCTAGAAATGACAGCCTTTAGTCCGGAAACGGAATAGGTCATAGGCAAGTATGAACTGATTGGCTGAAGTGCATTAGGAATCAGCTCAAGCGGGAAAGTACCAGCACTTGTTGTCAGCTGGAGAATTAATATGATAATTGCAGCAAACCTGCCAGGATCACCCATTACGGTGACAAAAAATTGAATAAGCGCGATGAACGTAATGCTGGTTATGATGGTAAACAGAAGAAACAAAGGTACACTCTTCACTTCCAGGCCAAGTCCCAGCAATAGAATCAAGGCTGCAATGAGACCCTGAATAATGCCTATTCCAGCAAGAATCCCAAACTTGCTTGCAAACCAGCTAAATCCTGACCGTGGAACACCAGCCGGTTCACGAAGCGGGAATACAATAGAAAGAAGCAGAGCACCTACGAAAAGGCCAAGAGACAGAAAATAAGGCGCGAACCCAGTACCATAGTTAGGAACTTCTGTTATCTTCTCGTTATCTATTTCTACCGGATTTGCCATCATATTATAAGTTTTATCGCTGGCATTTACAGATGAGGCATTTTCAGCGCCATCCGCTAATTTATTTGCTAACTCAGCAGATCCTTCATAGATTTGTGCATTACCTTCGGCTACTTTGCCTGCGCCATCTTCAAGCTGCTTTGTGCCATCTGCAAATGCAGCTGAACCTTGGGTCAGTTTGCCAAGACCTCCTGACAAATCTGCTGCACCGCCTGCTAGCCTGTCTGCTCCGGCTTGGGCTTCACCAAATTTCTGAGCAAATGTTTCCATTCCAGCACCGAAATCTTTATGTCCCTGTACAAGCTGCTGAGAACCAGTTTCCAGATCGGATGCCCCTTGGGCAAGCTGATTTATTCCCTGCTGGAGCTGCAGCTGTCCTTCATTTAGCTGCCCCATTTTTTGGGATAATTCGGCTCCTCCCGCAGATAGTTTACCAGCTGACTCAGCAAGCTGGGCTGATCCAGCCTTCAGCTGGGCAAGCACAGTCTGAAGCTCAGCTTTTTCAGGAGATCCATCAGGAAGCTGCGATATAAAGCCCTGCAGCTTTTGCTCTAAAAGAGCAGTGCCTCCACTGAGTTTTTGTGCCTCCGTTTGCCATTGTTCCAGAGATGAAGATAAGGTTTTGACTCCATTTTCCACCTGCTCGGTTCCATCAATCATAACAGGAAGTTTTTCCTTTATTGTAACAATCCCTGCTTTTGTTTGTGTAACACCTGCTGACAGCTTTTGACTTCCAGATTCCAGCTGATCAGAAGCTTTACTTAATTCTGATTGGCCTTCAGCTAATTTCCCTAAACCTTCTGAAAGGGATTTAGCTCCCTCTGTCATTTCTTCTGAACCTTTTCTTGCTGAGCTTACACCATTATTGAACTCAATGGATTTATCGGCTAAAAGCGCCAGCTTCTCATGCAGCGTGTCAGAACCATCCTTTAAATCTGCAGCTCCTTCACTGATTTGAAGGGCCCCATCACTTGCCTGTCCAATGCCATCTGCCAGTTCCCCTACCTTATCGAACATCGTTTCAGCATATGTTTCAGTCACTTTTTCTGACAGAGACGCTTTAATTTTTTCTACAGCTGTTCCGCCAATTTGAGCTGATAAAAAATTGTAGCTCTCATTGGGAACGTAAATCAGGTTCATTTTCTGCGGATTGTCTTCCAGGAGAGTGGTTGCATTCTTGGAAAAATCCTTAGGGATTTCAACAAGCATATAATATTGCTGATCATTTAGATCTTTATATGCTTCCTCTTTATCAACAAATTGAAAATTAAAGTCCTTGCTTTCCTTTAATTTATCAACAAGATCATCGCCCAGATGCAATTCATTATCTTCAAATGCAGCACCGGCATCCTCATTAACGATAGCAACAGGCAGATCATCTAAATGATCGTATGGATCCCAAAATGCCCAAAGAAACATTCCGCTGTATAAAATAGGAATAAACACTACTGCGATAATAGGAATCAGCAGTTTTTTGTTTTTTAAGATTGCTGAAAATTCCTTCAAGAAAAGTTTGTTTTTCACCGTAAATCCCTCCGTAATAACTTAATGACTAATTTCCTCATTCGGTCATTTCTCTGAAAAAATAGAGGACTATCTAGTTCGATAATCCTTTCATAATGTATTGTTCAAACAGCATAGCTATTTTTTCTTTTTCCAAAGGTTCATGACGCTGCTCCCAATCAAATATGAGAGCAATATAAAGCTTCAGCATCACAAAAGATGTCAGTTCCGGATCGCATTTCCGGATTTCTCCTTTTTCAATCGCTTGTGTGACTTTGTCTTTTAAATAACTTAATATCGCATCCTCTACTTTCCCAATTACATCTGTAACAGCAGGAGTTCCCATTTCCTTTGCTTCCTGGAAAAGCTTGATTGTCAGCTGATGCTTCATGCGGAATTCAAGTATTTTATACAAACCCCGATGAACATTTTTATGAAAGGGCAAAGAAGGATCAAGCGCTTCATCAGCTGCGCTTTTCATTTCCATAATGAGCGTATGGATAATTTCATCAAACAGCTCTTCTTTATTTTTAAAGAAATTATAAATAGTGCCTTTTCCAACATTTGCAAGCTTTGCAACTTGATCCATAGTGGTTGCTTTATATCCAAATAGAGAAAATGATTTAGTGGCAGCCTCAATAATTTGCTGTTTCCGATCTGCTGACATGAACTCACCTCTTTAGAAAATGACTAAATGAACAATTTGGTCATTAGTACAAAAAGAAATTTACCATACTCTAAATGAAAAAGCAAGCTGAAATGATCCAATATAAAAAGCTGTCACACACGGACAGCTTTTTGCTTGTTGCTTTGCAAGTATTCAACTGCATTTCGAACTGCCTCTTCTGCCTGATCTATGCAGTCAGGAACGCCAAGACCTTCAAATGAACTTCCTGCCAGAAAAATGCCCGGCAGCTTTTCCTGTGCCTGTTTCTTTGCCAGCCCGACGCGTTCTTTATGTCCTACAGTATACTGTGGCATTGAATCCTTCCATCTTGTTACATAAACAAAGTCCGGATTCATTTTAATATTCATTGTTTTATTTAAATCATCAAGTACAACTTTAACAATTTGGTCATCTGACAGATCCACCACTGCTTCATCACCGGCTTTGCCAACGTAACAGCGCAGAAGCACTTTTCCTTTGGGGGTCGAATGAGGCCATTTCTTATGTGTCCAGGTACATGCAGTAATGGTGTAATCACTATGGCGTGAAACAACAAAACCGGTTCCGTCAATATCCCTTTCAATCGCTTGCTCAGGAAAAGCCAGCGCTACAGTTGCCACAGAAGTGGAAGGCATGTCTTTGAACTGCCCAAAAAGTCCCCAGCCAGAGAAAATGCTGCACAGAGCATGGTGGGGAACAGCCATAACCATGCAATCTGCCTGAAGGTTTTCTCCGCCATTCATTTCAACTGTATAGCTTCTGCCAGTCTTCTTGATCGATTCAATTCGATGGCCTTTTAGTACAGTTCCAGGTTCAAGCTTGCTCTCTAGGGCATCGACAAGCGATTGAAGCCCCGATTTGAAAGTAAGGAACATCCCTTCTTTGCTTTTGCGATTTGCGGCTTGTTTCGGGTGAGAGCCTGTGGACTTCTTCATTCCCAGAATTAAACTTCTATACTTCTGCTCAACCTGATAAAACTGCGGGAAGGTGGCCATAAGGCTTAATTGATCAATATCGCCAGCATAAATGCCAGAAAGAAGCGGTTCAATCAAATTATCGACAACTTCGTCACCAAGCCTTCTCCTGAAAAAGGCACCCAGTGACTGATCATTGGAAGAAGCGGAGCGCGGCAGCACAAAATCTGCCGCAGCCCTTGCCTTCCCTGCGGGAGAGAATAAGCCGGTTGTAATAAAGGGAGCAATTTGTGTAGGAATGCCCATGATTGATCCGCCCGGCATTGGAAATAGGCGCTGTCTTACAAGAACGTAGGACTTACCGGATGTATTTCTCACAAGATCTTTTTCCAGCCCTGCTTCATTGGCAAGCCGGGACGCACTTTGTTTACGGGCCAGAAAGGAATCTGGTCCTCTTTCGATCACAAAACCGTCTCGTGTTATTGTTTGAATCTTGCCGCCAAGACGATGTGAAGCTTCTATGAGCTTAACATCCAGGGCCATTCCTTTTTCTTTGGCTTCCTTCTGCAGATAGTAAGCTGCAGCAAGACCAGTAATTCCCCTCCGGCAACAACAACTTTCTGTCTCTCTCCCTGCACGGTAAATCGCCTTCTTTTCTAATTTTTTGCTTATCTATTCAGCAACTTAAAAATGGCATCAGACATCGCATCAATAAACTCTGGCTGTGAATTTGGCATTTCTGGACGGTAATAGCTTGCACCAAGCTCATCAGTGACAACTTTGCATTCATAGTCATTGTCGTACAGCACTTCAAGATGATCTGAAACAAAGCCGACAGGAGCATACACAAATGCCTTGTAGCTCTTGTTTTCATATAGGTCCCTTGTCAAATCCTGCACATCAGGACCAAGCCATGGTTCAGGTGTGTTTCCTGCACTTTGCCAGCCAACGGCATAGTTTTTGACGCCAGCCTGTACGGCAATCAGGTCAGCTGTTTCCTGCAGCTGATGCGGATATGGATCCCCTGATTGCAGAATCTTTTCCGGCAAACTGTGTGCAGAAACAATTAACACAGCTGAATCTTTTTCTTCAGCAGGCATTTTATCGAATGTTTCCTTTACACGATCAGCCCAATATTTGATAAACTTAGGCTCTTTATACCAGCTTTCAACTGATTTTATAACAGGACCGCCAAGCTTTTCAGCCTCTTCTTTGGCTCTGCCGTTATATGATTTTACACTAAAGGTTGAGAAATGAGGTGCAAGAACAATGCTGACAGCCTCTTCAATCCCATCCTCATGCATTTGTCTAACTGCATCTTCTACGAAAGGTTCAATATGTTTTAATCCTAAATACATTTTGAATTCATAATCGTCCTGAATTTCATTTAAATGCTGTTCAAGTTTTTCAGCCTGATCTTTAGTAATTTCTGCAAGCGGTGATATTCCGCCAATCGCTTCATATCTGCTTCTTAAATCTTCAAGCATTTCCTCAGAAGGCTTTCTTCCCCTGCGGATATGTGTATAGTAACGCTCAATGTCTTCTTCCTTATAGGGAGTTCCATAAGCCATTACAAGTAAACCAACTGTCTTTTTACCCATGTCTTCCACCTCAAATAGTTTTGTCTCCAGTCCTTATTGTGCCAAAAATTAAATTGATTACCAAAACTAATGCTCAAGCAATGTGCCAATCGGTTTACCAGACATTGCTCAAAGCTGTCCTAAAGGTTACTTGTTTAGTTTGGAAGCAGAGTACTCATGAATAAAAGCAGTTAATTTCTTTAATGTGTCCGGATTAACCTCCGGGAAAACACCATGCCCAAGATTAAATACATAACCAGGCTGGGCCATTCCCTGATCGAGAATAGCTTTTGCTCTTTCCTCTATAACCTCCCATGGTGCAAGGAGAATAGCCGGATCAAGATTGCCCTGGACTGTTTTGGTGATGCCTTTTGCCCTTGCTTCCTGAATCGGAAGTCTCCAATCCAGCCCAACTACATCAAGCGGCAGATCATGCCACTCCAATGCCAGGTGGCTTGCGCCTACACCGAACATGATCAGCGGAACATTCTCTTCTTTTAAGGCAGAGAAAATACGATTCATTACAGGCTTAATAAAATAGCGGTAATCCTCCACATTTAAGGCGCCAACCCATGAATCGAAAATCTGGATAGCTTTCGCACCTGCTTTGACCTGGGATTTCACATATGTAATAGTCATTTCCCCAAGTTTATCCATTAAAGCAAACCAGGCTTTAGGTTCTGCATACATGAATGCTTTCGTTTTGTTGTAATTCTTAGATGGTCCGCCTTCAATCATATAGCTGGCAATAGTAAATGGAGCCCCTGCAAAACCGATTAGAGGCACAGTCAACTGCTCTTGAGTAAGAAGCTTAATAGTCTCCAGGACATATGGAACGTCCTCTTCCGGATTGATTTCCCCAAGCTTTTCTACATCCGCTATGGAACGGATAGGATTTGAAATAACAGGGCCGATTCCTGATTTAATTTCCACATCAACCCCAAGGGCAGGAAGAGGTGACATAATATCTTTATAAAGAATGGCAGCATCATTGTTATATTGCTCTACCGGCAGCCTAGTAACATAGGCACAAAGCTCAGGCTGGTGTGTAATTTCAAATAGGGAGTATTTTTCTTTTATCGCTCTATATTCCGGTTGCGAACGGCCAGCCTGGCGCATATACCAAACAGGAACATAATCTGTCTGTTCCCCCTCGCTGCCTTCAGAAATGTATCGTTAAATGAGTTCGTCATTAAATTTTATCCACCTTTCAAGACTTGTCTGCGTATTATTGTAATATATATATACCAAAATTAGAAATCGCCAGTATCTATCCTTTATGACTATATCCTTTTTTCTCTGTTTTTGTATAGATTTGAAGGACAAATGTCAAAAAATTGACGTTTTTAACTATCTAAATAAGGGAAAATTAAAGATTGTAAGGATATTAGCTCATAAAATTTTTCAATTAATGAATGAAATGTTTAACAGCATGATATTTTCACTGAAATGACTTTCAAAAAACACTATAAACTTTTCCAAGTGGAGTGAGAAAAAATGAAGATATATATGGCAAGAGGAACTTACGATTTTTTGAAAAAAATTGAAAAAAGCACTCCAATGAAAACATGGTTGCAATGCAGAATACTGAAAGTGCCTTATTAATCCATGAAACAGCAGGAGCCTCCATCTTTAAAGAACCTCGTTCCTATGAAGTAATTGATTCTTCCGGTACATTCAATGATGCAGGATTTGCAGTTCTGAATAATATACCTGTTACAGATGAAGGCAGGCCGCTTTTTGACCACCGGTTTAAAAACAGGGCAGGACTTATTGAAAATGAACCGGGATTTATTGCCATCCGGGTTCTGCGGCCACTTGAATCAAACACATATATCATTCTAACACTATGGAAGGATGAAAAATCCTTTAAGAACTGGCAGAATTCCAAAGCATATGAAAAAGCACATGAAAAACGCGGGACGGAAAGCGGCATCGATAAGACACCGAATATATTCTCCAGCCCTTCATATGTGACCCAATATTATATCCCTGAAGAAGAGAAATAAGAAAAGCGGAAGCGCCTAGCCCACCCCCGACAAGCACAAGACGAGCCTTCCGGAAAGGCGTCCTTTGCCTTTTTGGGAGGATTGGCTTGTGACCTCGAGGGGGTAGGCGCTGGAGCTAGACAATTATCTAACTTAAGAATTCATACATTCTTTTAATTTAATAAAGGATGAGCTGCAGCAGCTCATCCTTCTCTATGCCTGTCTTTTAATTATGCCATTTCGATTGGCATAAACTGCTGCCTGAGTACGGTCAGTCACACCCAGTTTACTGAGGATATTGCTTACGTGTGTTTTGACTGTTTTGATGCCAATGAACAATTCCTCACTGATTTCCTGGTTTGTCATCCCTTCCCCAATGCAGAGCAGAACATCAAACTCCCTTTCAGTTAAATCATCGTGAGGCTTTTTTCTTTTTCTCTAAAACGGCTTACCATTTTCCCCGCAACCTTTGATTCAATAACGGAATCTCCTTGTGCAGCTTTCTTAATTGCATTCACAACCTCGGCAGCATTTGCTGTTTTAAGCATATAGCTGAACGCACCCGCTTCAATTGCCGGGAAAACTTGTTCATCATCGTAATAGCTGGTTATGATTATAATTTTGCACCCAGGATAGCTTTTTAAAATCTCCCTTGTGGCTTCAATTCCGTTCCCATTTTCCATCAGCAGATCCATCAGAACGATTTCCGGCCGTTCATTGAGTACAAGCTTTACAGCTTCATTTCCGCTTTCTGCTTCCCCAATTACCTTTATTCCAGCTTCCGTTGCCAAATAAGATATAATGCCTTTTCTTACCATTTCATGATCATCCACTACAGCAACACTGATCATTTCAGCCTCTCCCCTTTTGCCGGAATTTTAATATCTATATAGGTTCCTTCATTTTTCTTAGAACGTATTTTGAATATTCCTCCAACTTCTTCACAGCGTTCCCTCATTGTCTTCAGCCCATAGGAGGTGATCCTCTCTTTATGAGGATTAAAGCCTTTTCCATTATCAGCAATAAAAAGATAAATGTAATCTTCTTCTTCCGTTAAGGTTATTTTTATATTCCCTGCATCAGCATGGCGGAGTACATTGGATAGGGCTTCCTGCACAATCCGAAACAAATGCTCTTCCGCTGCTTTTGAAAGATTTTCAATCTCATCAATGCTTGCATTAAAATCGATGTTTGTCTTTGCCTTTAACTCCTGTATCAGCTTAATAATTCCATCGCATAGCCTGTCATCACTCAGCTGCACGGGTCTCAAATGGAGAAGAAGCGCCCTCATTTCCCCCTGCGCTTTCGCAGCGATTTGAGAGATTTCATTTAACTGCTCTCTTGCTTTGTCGCTATCTAAATCGAAAACTCTTAGGGCAGCTGAAGACATCATACTCAAAGCGAAAAGCTGCTGGCTCACTACATCATGCAGATCCCTTGCCAGGCGCTGTCTCTCTTCCATCACAGCAGCTGAATGGGCTGTTTGTGCCAGGATAGACTTTTCATCAGCTAGCCGCTGCATGGAAAAAACCTGCTCCTGGATATTTTCCGCCAGCTGATTCAGTTCATCTGAAATTAACCCTATCTCATCTTTTTCATAGGATTCCATCCGATCAGCATACTTGCCGCTCCTTAATGTTGAAACAAATAATAAAATATCACCGAGCCTGCCTTTAATTAAGTAGCTGCCCTTAAGTCCAAAGTAGGCTCCTGTAAGAAGTAAAATGGTTAAAGCATACAAAAAAAGCGAGAAGGTGCTCTTTATCGTCATTGGCGATTCAGGATTATAAAATAGATACACCTGTAATCCGACAAAAAAGATTAATGAACTTATAATGGCCATCATAATAAAACTCTGTACAAACCAATACCTGATCCCGGCTTTTCTCATCATATACCCCTATACTTTATCGATCCGGATGGATCCAATTTTTACTTGTACAGCGATTCTCAGCTTTCTTGATGCTTCATCGTAACCGGGCGACTTATATTGAAGACTGCGGTTAATGTCACCTGTCTTTTGATCAAAAATGCGAATGTCCCCTATATTAATATTTGACTGGATCATCACGGGAATGTTTTCAGGAATGATCATTTTTACATCCCCAATCCACCCTCTTACAATGACAGATGTCTCTTTCTCCGGGATGAAGGCCTTGCTGAAATCAATAAAATAATCACCGATCATTGTATATAAATCCATTGGCTCCAGAGACCAATTTGGCTGTTTAAAATCCACATCGCCAATCGAAAAACCTCTTATATTTTTAAGCGGCTGCGGGCTTTCGTATTTTGATATATTAATAACCTTCTTCTCCGCTGCACCCTTGTTTTTTTCATATATATCCGCTGGGAAATCCTGTTCAAAATGAATCTTCAAACGATCTCGTTTCAATAAAATATTAATGCCGAAAAAAATAAGGAACAGGGGCCAAAGTTTCCATATTTCCATAAACCTAAATTCAGTTACTTCAAAACGATCAAGGATTAATAGAAAAGAAAATACTATTAGAAATAACCCGGGAAACATTCCGCTCCGGCTTTTCTTCAACATGTATGACAGCAGGTAATGGAGTCCTGCAGCCAATAAAATAAAGGGGTAAATTACGACAAATACCTCTTTTATTTCCAAGGAAATGACACCTATGTTCATAAGGAGAAGCAAAACTCCAACTGCTGATAAAGTTACCGCGAAGATGATCTGATTAACTGACCTGTATCTCATAGGCGTTCCCTTCCTTCTTTTCTCCTATTCTTGTATTCGCTAAAATAGAAACCTTTTCCTTCAATATATTCATTTTATCACTCAGCTGTTTTACCGAAACATTCCGCAGAGTGGTTCAGCCTCCGCCTCCGGACGGATGCAATTCATATCACCATTTATTTCTTCCCATCATATTCTGTACTACATTCCAAATCGGGTGATTCGCCTAAATCGGCGCTTCTCTATGGAATTATGAAAGGGGGAAAATAGATGGGAGTTGAACTTACAGCCATCCATTGGATTTATGTTCTTTTTATTCTGTTAATTATTGGTTTCATGATTATGCGGAGAGATACAACCCTTGTCTGTATTGCAGGCATCTTTTTAATTGCCATAACGGCTACCGGCTCCTTAAGCAGTTCAGTCAGCAGTATTTTTACCAGTTTTATTTTTGCCATTACAGAACTCCTTTCCACCATACTGGTCATTTCGATAATTGTCGCCATGAGCCGGACACTGACCATAACTGGAATCAATGATGTCATGATCTCTCCTTTTACCAAATTAATCAGGACACCAGCGCTCGCCTATTGGACTATTGGGATTTTGATGATGGTCATCTCATGGTTTTTTTGGCCATCTCCTGCAGTTGCATTAATGGGAGCAGTACTTCTCCCAGTAGCCATCCGGGTTGGATTGCCTGCTTTGGGCGTAGCGAACGCCTACAAAGGGGAACTAATATTACGCAGATTATAATAGGAGGAATTAAATTAAGAGGCTCTAAGATCAACATGTCTTTTGCATTTACAACATTGATATAGATTAGACTTGATTTCTTTATGTTTTTTCAATTTTCGGCACGTCTGGCATGACAGTGTTACATGGCGACCGGGAGCTCCATTAATAACAAGATCATCTTCCACTATTTCTTCATCGAGTTCATCTTCCTCTTGTGAGTTAGAAAATAACGCAAATGCCATGGCGGCTGCCATTAACCCAGTCCCGAAACTAATCCATTCCATTCGCTTATCTCCTTTCATTTAAAACATATTCAATTTCACCTTGCCGGCTGATTGGCAGCACTCTATAAGCTGTGTGTATAGCGAATTCCCGTTGCAATTCCGATACCAGCTGAATATTATTCAAACTCTTCTCAATAAGCAAACAAGCAAGAGAGGTGGGGCGCATGTTACATGCTGTGGCCAACTTGTTCAATTTTTGATGTTGTTTGTTTGTCATCGACACATTCACTCGGTTAATTTTCTTTCCACCTAGACACTTCCCTTCAATCATGACTCAAACCTCCCTTCCAATCGGAATGACAATTGACAATGACAACCGTGTTACAGTGTACCAAATGGGATTGGTGGGGGAGTAGGTATGACTGCTACCCTCCCACCACTATTTTGATACCACCATTAGAAGTTTTTTTACAATTTTTAAATCTTGTTGCCTTTTCAACATGTCAGCTGCAATCAGTTCTTTCACGTATCCAGAGAAATTGATTTTTTCAATGTGACTTAACATTTGGTTATCGAGATCATTTGTAATATTGAATGAAACTGACTTCCTGATTTTATTGCCGCTCATTGCCACACCTCCCTCCTGCTCTTAAATAAAAGGTATGACCGGTATGATCTAATTATGCTAATATGAAATAAAAAATGGTTTATTTTAGAAAAATAGGAGGAGTATAAATGAACGAAACAAAAGGTCAGCAAATCATCCACTGTCCTCAATGCGGAGAAAATAAGGTGAAAAGTACGGCATCTGCATTTAAAAGTATGCTTACTTTAGGAATATTGGCTTGTGTTACGATCATTGGAATTCCAATCGGAATAATTTTAATCATTTCTGCCTTTGTAATGAAACACTCTAAGAAGAGACTTATCTTTCGTTGCCAGGAATGTAAGCATGATTTTAAAGTGAACGATAATACATATGATGACTATCTAAAGGCTATTGGGCAATGAAAGTAGTAATCCAAACAATCCTAAATGTGGAGGGTAACCGCGGATTTAGAAACGGAGAGTTTCATGTGAAGGATAGCGAATTTAAGAAAGACCCGGGTTTTGCGGTTGCAGTAGTCGCTTTTGAATGGATCCAGCAGCAGAAAAAGGAAACTGGCCAGAGAGATACAATTATTGAAGAAGTAATCTGGAATGAGAAAAATGATATAACACAGATAGTCAGAGAAATTGAGCCGGTATTACCGGAAGATAATTTGCCGTTTTAATCTTTATATTCTATAATGATTTTGCAACATTGATGTTGCTATGACTAGATAAGCCCTTTCTTCGGATTGGGCTTTTTATATTGCCTGCTGGCTTAAAGTCAGGTAATTCTAGCCGAAATAATTATTGGGTGATAACATGTATGGAAGCATAGGTATCAATTTAAGAATGTTAAGGTTCGAAAAGAACAAGACTCAAAAAGAAGTAGCAGAAGCTACTGGGATTTATAATAGAAAACTCAGTTACTACGAATGTAACAAAATTAATCCCTCCCTGGAGGACCTTGAAAAGTTGGCGAGATATTATGGAGTACCCGTGGAGAAAATAAAAGATGTAATATACTAAAGCCCCTCTCGAGTGAGAAGGGCTTTTTACTATTTCCTTTATTTAATCATTGAGAGCTCCTGAAGCACTGCATAAATCGTCAACCTCACATTTTAAAATTAAAAAGTAATTCCCTTCAGGCACCCCGCGAGAATATGCTTTTGGAGTGGAATCAGTTACCGTCCCACTTGTAATTAATTTCATATTACTATCGATTACTCTATATGAAACCGGCAAGTTTGTTGATGTAACTTTCACATGTAAATCATGTCCTGCTCTAACATATAGTGGGTTCTTCGAGATACTTTGCACCATACCTTTTGTCAACAAAACATAGGTGCTATTAGCATAGGCCGAAGTTGCCATTGTAAATACTATTAAAATTACTCCGATAAACATTAAAAATTTTTTTCTCATTTCCCTACTCCCCATTCAAATAATTTAATTTAATAAAAGTAACATAGATTAAAAGTCTTTTTTCCTCACCTTAGGTCTTTCCCATCACTCTTAAGTTGTCTATATAGTATCACTTTTTTGGTTTTTATTTTACATATTTCGCTATATTATTCCAAATTAGTACAAATTTACTAGATACATATTTTTGTAATTAATGTAATATTTTCACTGTTGCAAAATACATAATTTTAGGAGATGCATAATGTTGAACAAACGATTTTTACTTATGGCAGTAACTTTGATTTTATTTGTTACATCTTTAGGAATTACTACCCCTACAAAAGCTGCGGGGAACTCTTGTCAACCTTATATTTGGCCAGCTCAAGGAACTTTGACATCAGGATTCGGGAATAGATCAGGTGGCTTTCACTATGGTATTGACATTGCAAAGTCCGGTTCTGTTCCTGTAAGAGCTGCATACGCTGGAATTGTCTCAGAGGCGTATAATAGTTCTAGCTATGGTAATGTGGTAATGATTGAGCACAGGGGTGGGACAGCAGAAACAGTTTATGCTCACTTATCGAGCTTCTCGGTAAAAAAAGGAGATGTCGTAAGCCCCTCACAGCAAATTGGCTATATGGGTAACACCGGGGATTCTTCTGGTCAGCATTTACATTTTGAAACTCACAGTGGCTTATGGAATGGATCAAAATCCAACGCAGTGAATCCAATTCCATTGCTTCCAGACTCAACTACTTCAGATATTTGTTGGGATGGCTTAATGATGAATAAAGGCCAGGTTGGTCGTTTAACAATCTTAAAACCTATTAAGCTATGGAAACGCGAGGCAGATGGTAGTCTCACTTATGCTAGAGGATTAAACCCTGCTGAAGTTTACCGTGTTTATGGGTATGACGACAAACATGGCGGCCAATATAGTGTTGGTGGAGGCTACTATGTAACAAATATGGCAGGCTACGTTAAGTATGAAACACCTTCACAATGGAGAAAAGATGCCTTAAAAGAATACTATGGCGAATAAAATTAAAGCCCTTCTCAATGAGAAGGGCTTTCTATATTTATTTTACACGAAGCACTTGCCCTACATAAATAGTGTAATTTGCATCTAGATTATTCCAATCTCTAATCTGCTGAATTGAACTACCGTAAGTTCTGCTTAGAGAATAAACAGTATCACCAGAGACAACAGTGTGATAGACTGCTGAGTTCTTCTTAGAAAGATTAAAGCATTTCACAATCCCATTCACATGGCCGCGGGCAAGATTTTCAATAAAGGTACTTGATTTTAATTTAGCTGCATCATTGGCATTATCGATAAATCCATTTTCCGTTAAGAGGGCCGGCATTGCAGATTCCCTTAACATATGAAAATCAGCCTGCTTCTTACCTCTATCATAGAAATCTACGAGCTTAATTACCTCTGAATGGATGTTATTTTGGTAAGTCGTTGTAGGCGCCCCTACTCCTGGGTAAACATAATCTTCATATCCTGTACCGCCGCCTGCGTTAATATGAACTGACAATAAGAAATCAGCTCCCCATACATTGGCTGCGTTTGTACGTTCAGATAAGGAAACAGTCTGATCTCCAGTACGACTCATTTGAATTGAAACATTATCATATTCAAGGGTCAAAATATCCTTAATACGTGTAGCAATCTGAAGTGTTAAATTCTTTTCCTGTAGTCCGTTTCCAACTGCACCTGGATCTGTTCCGCCGTGTCCTGGATCAATAAATACTTTTACCATGTTTAATCACCTCTAATATTATTTTTATTCCCGTTAATATTTAACTGCTTGTACTCCTGTCCTTCATTCCTACATGACAATCACCCCTTTCAAGACATAAGAAAAGCCACCCCTGAAGGGCAGCTTATTTTGGCCATTGATATCGTTTAGCTTGTTGACTATCCTCGATACCCCTTGTTGTTGGATCATTTAAGGCATTCCACACACTTACCACAATCAAAAACAAAACATAAGGATTTGAAATTGCACCAGTTAACAAATTAAAAACAGAACCCCAAGTAGTGAGGTCCTGTGCCGTCAAACCAAAATATCCGAGTATTGGAGCAAAGAATGCGAGAAATAGCTGTGAGAGAAACACAGGGTTTTTAAATCGTATTTTCCAATTAATCATTCTAATTTCCTCCTTATGCTTTAAATACCTCAAATACAATTGCTATACTACCACCCACAATGGCGACAATTGTAGCTGTAATTAGTGCAGTAGTAATAGTACGCTTAAGCCACTTGGTATCCTCTTTTATCTCCTTTAAATCACCCTGGATGTTCTGAATGGACTGATCTTGCAGTAATGTCTTATCCTGCAATCGGCGAATATCACCTTTCATATCCTCTATATCTTTTCTAACTGACTCTTGCCAAATATCCAATGTGCCCGCCTCCTGTGTCACCCACAATCCCCCTTGAAGGCAAAATAAAAAGCCCTATTAGGCTTCTTTCTTTTCTTCTATTATTTTTATTAGCGCATCTTGCTGAGCAAGCAATACAGCATTCTCTCTCTCAAGCTTTGCAATTCTTGATGTTAATGTGTCGACAATTAAATCCATGTCAATTGGCAGCTGGTTTGGATCCACTCATTTCACCTCCTTCATTTAGTCTCGCCTCTAGTTCGGCAATTTTTGTTTCTAACTCATTAACCCTTTCCTGCAGGTTCTCCGGTTCAGACTCCTCCGGATTCGGACGTTTCACTACGGGATTCAACTTTACCATCATCAATCACCTCGATTACTCTAGGCTCGATGTAAACGAAATCTCCACTGTATGAGCCATCAGGCATCGTTTTCACAGTCATTAGCCGATGGAATAGCTTGCCGTCCTGGTCGTAGAATGCGAGGGTGTCCCCGCCCAGGTACGTCACTAATAGCCGGTAGTCATAGCCCTCACCGTCTTCAACGATGTACAAGTCGTGAAGGACTGGCATTGTGCTATCGTAGTACAAGTCGAACTCAACCGCCGGAAGGGCGAAGGAATCGAGTGTTCCCTCTCCTACCTTAACGGCTTCATTCGTATAATCAAGTTCAAAACCGGTCATAAAACGGCGGTTCTGAATAGTAATACGTTCGATCATTTAAACGCCTCCTGTCGGTTTAAGGTTCGAATAAAATTAACAAGCGTACGGGGATGGAGTAAGAATTCGACGTGTCACCTACAACGCGGTTCAAGTGTATGCGGAAACCAGAACCAGACTGATTGTAGACAGCTGCCGCGAACCTGTATGAGTTATTTCCAGACACCTGTGCCTGTACGTGGAAGATGTTCTCAGCACCACTGAAGTTGTAATCGCGATATCCGGTAGTTTGGCCTGCGTCACAGGTGACGATAAGTTCATCGACGAAGAAAACGTTGTTGGCGTTCTGAACTCCATGAATGCCCTCGATATAACTTGATATTTGGACACCCGCGGCCCAATAGTACTGATTGTTATCTGCCCGAAGTAATGGCCGAGGTAGATACGATTTATCCGTATAGAAAGCAGCGTAGGTCGTGCCGTCTGTGTCGGTGTCTAACCTCATCATCTGTATATCCGCGCCATTTCCGGTTCCTCGGTACTGCCACACTTCGAATCCAAAGCGTTTGTTTGAAGCATTTGGGGTACTGTTATCTCGACCGGTAACTATCGATACGCCAGACCAATACGTAGGATTAGAGGTGCCCCCTCCTGTCGTGTAGTTGTTAAGGGCGATAGACGGGATAAGACCGTCCGTATTGCCGTCCTTAGTAGCCCTCATTATTAAGCGACCGCGGTCGACGCCTGCGATATTTGTACCGTATATCTCCGTCCTCTCGAGGTCCTTACTTGCCCTGTACCAAGACCTTGATGTTGTGCCGTCGCTTTCCATGAACCCTAACCGTAACTCGTCGCGGAAACTGTGAATACCAAGACTTAGTGTTCCGTTACCGGTGTCACGCTCGTCTCGGATGATCCCCACGCCAGCTCCGTTCACCTGGTCGTCGAAAATCCAGAAACCTAGCTTATTAATCGCGGCTATCTTGTTTCCATTTCGGAATGCTTCGATCTCCCCGTTGTTAATGATAACTTTACTTCCAAGTCCATCATCAGTTTCAAGCTTTACACCTGTTAGTTCACCTGCGGTAACCTTACCAAGATTGGCGACAATCGCGGATAAATTCGATACGTCGATGTGATTCGCTTTGATGACGTTAGCTTCGATTTGCGTAGTGCTGTCAACGATGTTTGGGCCTTGAGGGCCCTGAGGACCAGTGGCTCCTGTAGGGCCTTTTGGACCTGTAGGTCCTGTGTCACCTTTACTTCCTAGTGGACTAAAGTAAATATCGTAAATTTGATAAGTAGACTTTACACCGTTAAAGGAACTGTCTACATGAAGAACTAAGTTTGCTGGAGCAGCTACTGTACGTAATAGATTCCCATTATGATAATACCTTATATTCACATTGTCATAAGTTATGGCAAATACGTCACCAGCTGAATAAGTGGCAAATGTGGAACCTCTGCTGCTGCCACTTTCATAGATCCCGACATTTCCATTTGATTGTAGATAGAAGGCATAATCTAAAGATGTATAGGAAACATTGGTGGTAGGGTCTGTATTAAGCCCAAACATTATAGATTGATTATTTTGTGCTGGCTTAAACGTTAAGAAAGCTCCTGAAATATAAGATTCCGTGGAATAAGCTTCACCAGTCCAAGTTCCACTTCCTGTTGGCTTAAACAGCCTGTTTTGGTCATCTACAGTAACGCCGTTTACATTCCAAGTTAACGCAAATCCTGGAGTGCCTTGAGGTCCTTGTGCTCCGGTCTCTCCTTTTTCTCCCTTCATCAGCACCCAATTGTACTTAGATGGATCTGTCGAATCTGCAGCAGTGTAATCTGTGTAAGTGCCGATATAAGTTTTCCCTACTGAAGAGGTAGTACTGAAACCTGATGTCCCTGTTGAATTAGTGGCCCACGCTGTATGGAAGTATGGAGTCCTCCCATCAGCCCCAGCAGGACCAGGCAAACCTTGTTCCCCATCAGCTCCCTTTATCAGAGTCCAGGCATATTTAGTTGGATCCGTTGAATCTGCAGCAATATTATCTACATAGATACCAATATACAATTTATTAGTAGAATCACTCACAGAAAACCCTGTTCGTCCATCCGCACTATTTGCATAGGCAATATGAGTGTAAGAAGAAAGGCCATCAGTACCCTTTGGCCCTTGAATACCTTGGTCACCCTTGGGACCTTGCAGCCCTTGTATACCCTGTGGTCCTTGAGGGCCTGTGTCTCCTTTTTCTCCTTTAACTAACTGCCAAGTATATTTTGATGGGTCACTAGAGTCTGCTGCCGTAAAATCGGTATAGGTTCCAATATACGTTCTGCCAGTTGCATCAGTCGTACTAAACCCTGATGTACCTGTAGCATTATTAGCCCATGCGGTATGAAAATATGGAGTTTTACCATCTGCACCCTTAGGCCCGGGAAGTCCTTCAGCACCATCGGCGCCCTTAAAAAGTGTCCATTTATATGAACCAGGATCCGTTGAATCATCGGGGATGTTATCAACATAAACCCCAATGTATTCTTTGTTAGTTGAATCAGAAACCGAGAATCCGACCGTTCCGTCACTGCTGTTGGCGTAGGCAATGTGGGTGTACGATGATATCCCGTCTTCGCCTGGCGGTCCTTGAATACCCTTATCACCTTTCGGTCCTTGTAAACCCTGCAATCCTTGTGGACCTTGTTCCCCTTTAGGACCTTGGGGGCCTGCAGGACCTTGCTCGCCGTCCTGTCCATCATATAAATCAACAATGGTAAATTGGCCTGTTTGAATCACTTCTCCCTGGAAACCGATGTCCACAAAAAATGTTGCTTTTGTGTCTACATCAGAAGACGCAACTGCCATAGACTTTCCTGCACGTGCAAACACCATATCGCGTAAACCGTCTTTATCATGCTTAGTCCAGCTGTATGAATAAAGATCTCCGTCTGCATCTACCTCGGTTCCGGTTAGAAAAACACGAGCTGATAAAGTTGTGGTGCCGACTCCGTTCTTAAACACATCACCTGCAGAGGATTCAACATTAACGATAAGCAACTTTGCCAACTTGCGCTGAATCTCAAGCTGCATCGAATTCCAGAGTGCGTGAATGTCTTCCTCGCTGTACTCGATGAAATCACCAAGCAAGAATTTTTTCTTCGATGGATCGCTTATTGAACGCTCCTGAGTATGCACACGGGCATCAAGGTAAATCGGAGGCTCGAACTTTGAATCCTTAACACGAATCGTATCGCCAAAACGAACCTTTTTATTTTTATTCCCAAGTATATTCTCAAGGTCAACCGCTTCAGCTGTATACTCGACAATTGCATTAATCCTCTTCTTTAGCTCATTCTCAGTCAGCGTGGTCAGCATTTCCACTGTCATGTCTTGATCATTTGACTGTGGCTCGTACTTTTCGATGATGTGAGCCCGCTGACCAGTCGCAGGGTCTATCCTGCCCCATCGCTGCCATGCATCAGAATCAGAAACCATCACTTCTAAACGGGTACCATCTTCACGTTCGGGCCCGATACCCACAAGAGCAGTGAGGATATTGTCCGTGTCCTCGTTGCGCTCAATGCCTATTAAATCTTGGCCAAATTCTACCTCGCGTCCTCTCCACTCACCTACACGCTGAACCAGGTCAACATACCTTCCAACAATTCTGTTAGATCTGACTTCAATACGGAACTGCAGTTCCAAGTTAAATTCAGTCGAAATCATCTGTAAAAGCGAGTAAGGATCTGTATGCTTTTCAATATCAATTGTCCGTGTTCCATATCCTTCAAGCCTGCCTGCCCGCCATTCAGTACCTCCGACTGCTAGTGTTACAAGTATAGATAGTGATTGTGACGAACGTTTACCAGGTGATATTACTTTTGCTTTCCGGAGTTCTAAATACGATGCATTTGATTTGACCGATGTGAATAGACCACCTTGTCCACTTCGGTATTTTCTCGCGTTACTAATAATAAATTCAAGGTATCTGCCGTCTTCATCAGGGATAATAACTCGGTTTCTTTTTCCTAAATGACTTGCAAACTGCTTATCCCCAAACGTAAGAAAGTCATACGTTTCCATTGAATCCCGGAGCGATTTATGATGAATATCATTCCAAAATTCACCAATGTCAATGACGGACAGTATTTTATCTGTTAAACCGTCCACTACATGAATCATTTAAACCTCACCTTAAACGTGACAGACGGATTAAATGCACCTGGAGGTAATAACGTCAAAAGGTTATTTCCTTTATTGAGCATAAAGTATCGAGCCCCAAACGCTTTAAGATCTGTGCGATCTATTCCGTTGATCAAAATGTCTCTGGTTTCATGGTTGAATGTGATTATATCCCCTGGGTAGGCAATGTATGGCGTTTGGTCAATTGCTGCCTTTGATAAACTGTATACTCGAATATAGTCAATCCGGTTAGTGTGGGGTGATGCACTGTTTCCGTGCTTCTCGATGAATATCGCAACATATTTCAACTTGCCACGATGTGCGTCATCAACTGTCGTCCACGTTTGGGTTAACTGATTCACATGTGTACCGTCCCCCATAACACGTGCCACATAAAATTCGAAGGTGTCACCCGTCCTTCTTAACCTTAGGTAGACTGGGAAGTTCTCCCACTCGTACCGGTAATTACGAGAGCTGACTGCGTAATTAACGAAATCCCCGACATAAGGTCCAACTCGTCCCTCAGCTGACTTACGGTGCATTGAAGTGATAATATCAACTGCATTCATCATCGCGATGTTTTGCAATTGATCGTCAAATAAAGAGAATCCTACACGACCTGTTTCCGGAATGCCTGACAATAACTGACCTCTCAGCTCAACCTCAAAGTCGCCCGTTAATGGCACCTCTTTGTAAACAAAAGGACCATGATATGAAGAACCAGTACCGTAAGAAGGTGCAGTGATCCCGGCTCCGTCGTAGCCTATCGTTCCTTCTGATGATCCCATTCCAGGAACCACTGGCTGCCATGTGCCGATTGTAGATCCGTCCTCAGAAAGTAATGATGTACGAGTGTCGACCGGAGTGGTTGTGACCTCTGCCGGTTCACCAATTAACATATATTCCTCCACACCTTTTTGAACCATAGCAAATGTGACTTTCTGTGTAACTTCCAGGTTAATTACTGGGGGAGTCTCCGCAGAACCACTATTTGTGATAATACCATCTTCAGGGAAGGGATCCGTTTTTTCTTCTCCGTATTTGTATGGATCCGGACAGACAAAAGTAATGATTCCCTGCCCAATATGAAGGGCTTCTTCTATATCAAAAGAACCGTCAACCACAGCATAATAAGTTCGATTCGGTCTTTTATCAAATATCAAAGGAGCAGGCCTTTCAGTAAGCAACCACTCTCCAAGTTCCTCTTCCATATTACTTAGTTCATCATCATCAATTCCTTGAAAAAAACCGGTTGCTGAATCACTCTGACTAAGGTATCAGTGCTTTCCAAATGGGCACCAGGCATCCCTGGTAGAGTTAGTAAATTTCTAGATACAGGGGCAAACACAGACTCCTTTCGTCCCTCATCTTCACAAAAAAGAAAAGGTTTCCGAATCCCGTTAAAAGAAAATGAAAAAGTCAACGCGCTCACCCCTTTGAAAACTTACTTTTTCTGTCTTGATTAAACTCTTGTAATTCCGTAATATCATCGACAACCATTTCAGCCAGAACTCTTCTATCTGGAGTAACCATTTGGATGATCATAGGCTGTCTTGTGCCCATAGTGGATGCAATACCTCTTCCAATAGCACCTAGGGTTTCCTCGTTTAATGGAAGTGCTGCTTCTGGTCCAGCTTCTCCAGCCCCCTGTAGCATGCCCCCGTGCATTCCGAAAATAGTTGGCTGTGTAAAAATAGCTCCCTTTGCGTTCCACTTAATACCTATCTTAGGTACTCTCGGTGGATTCAGGCCAAAGTCGCCTGAAATCGTAAATTTAGGTAGTTTCGGCATTTTTATTTGCGGAATCGATAGTTTCATACCTGTGAAAAATCCTTTAATATCGGAAACAATCCCACTGATTTTTTCTTTTGCCGATTGAATGGGGAGAGAATTTTATCCTTTGCTTGATTCATAACCCTGGATGCTCCATCTCGCAAACTATTAAATTTGCTAATCGCCCCATCCTTCAGTTCATTGGCTTTATTCACAAATTTTGTTTTCAACTCCTGTCCTTTCCTCACAGCATCTACAGTTAATTCAACAACCTTTCTCACAGCCTTCACCTTTAATTCATCTACTTTTTCCACCGCCCCATCCTTCATGTTGTTAAACCATTTTACAAAGTCCTTCGCTAATTTCGAGGTTGTTTTTGATATCCAAGAAGTGAACTGATCCCATTTCTTGCTTAACCAGTCCGAAATTTCGCCCCAATTTTTAACAGCATACACAATCCCAATAATGGCAGCTACTACTGCCGCAGCAATTGCAATAATAGGAAGAATCGTGGTCATCAGTGCTCCTACACTAATACCTGCAGCTCCCGCGGTAGTTGCTATTGCAGTGAATATCGGCGCCAAAACTGCTCCTACTGCCACCAATGCTCCAATGGCAGTTGTTGTTATGACAATCCCTTTGGTCAGTTCTGGATTTTCACTGGCCCATTCAATAATTTTTGTTGTGAACTGTGTAACATCTGTTACAAGAGGACGCAAAGTATCTCCCAACTCTTTTAGTGCCATTTGATGTTCAACCTCAGCTTCATTTGCTTCTATAAGGGCTTTATTGGATTGCTGATAAGATTCATAAAAGCTCTTTACCCCTGTATCTGACAGAGTTTGCAAAACATAATCGGTCTCTGAGCCATTCTTTTTAGCCTTTGCCAATCCTTCATTAAATGTTTCAAGGGACATTCCGCTTCGCTCTAATAGCTCAGCAAATGAACCTGCTGCTTCGCCAACCGCAAAAGTCTCTTGAATACCATCTGCAATACCTTCAGTGGATAATGTGTCAGAAAATTGGACGTATGCACCATTAACGTACTCAATCGCTTCCGCTAATTGATTATCATCGAATCCTGTCGCCATAAGGTTAGATACGGTCTCTACTGCTGCACCTGTATCTCCGCTTACTGCGGCAACTTTTTTAAATGATTCCTCAATTTTTTCACCCGTAAAACCCCATGTTTCAGCATTGGACTGTAATCTTGAAAGTTCAGTACTTAGCTCTTTTGTGCTTTCTGCAAGACCAGCGACAGCTGCAGCTGGGAGGGCTCCAGCTAAAGCCTGTGCTCCTCTACCCAGCATACCTAATTTACTTTCTGCTCCTTCAGCACTTTCCTCAACATCATCCAATCCCCTTGAAAAACGTGTCATTTCGGAACGCGCTTGGTTCAGACGAGTTTCTAACTGCATAACTTCCACAGAATTTTCTCCGTAAGCACGACGGGTTGCCTCTAGTTGTTGCTCTAAATTATCGACTGCTCTCCTGGCCATATTCATCTGTTGGGTATATTGTTCCTGGGCAAGTGCAGCTCGATCAGCTTCAGTAGCATTCTCTCCAAGTTGAGCTCTCTGAAGTTCAAAAGCACTGGTTAATCGCCTTTGCTCTGCTTCAAGTGTATTGGCATCATCCTTTAGCTTATTAAGCTCATCTTGTGCTTCTCGGGCAGCTATTGCTTCATCTGTCAGACCAGCATTAACACGCTCCATTGCCTGCTCCAATTTGGTGTGGGCATTTTCTGCAGTAAGCAATTTATTGTATAACTTCTGCAGATCTTCTGCAGTAGCACTTGAGTCATTGGACATGGCTTCAAATTCTTCACGGAGCATGCGCACCTTTTCGCTTGAAGCAGTCATCTGTGTTTGAAGCTTCTGCTTCTCAGCTCGAAGCTTCTCAGTTTGGGAAGCATTTTTTCCCATGGCTTGAATCTGATTTGTATATTCCTTGGCTGCAGTCTGCATGACCATATTGATCTGTTTAAGCGTTTGGGCATACTGCACCTGCCCATTCATTCGGAAATTAAGCACAACATCTCTTTGTCGTTCTGCCATTTATCTCACCTCCTAATTAAAGAAATGGCGTTTGGTCAAGAGTGTATATTACTGATGATTTTTCTTTCACTAATGCATCTGGATTCGTATACTTCAGATGCATAATGAATTGCTTTAGCAAGTGATTAGGAGTTATGTTGAAAAAATCGTCCATAGCCAACCCTAAAATCGTATTCCCGACATAAAAATAAAAATCCCAATCCAATTCGGATTGAGATTTAGTTTTGTCAGTGAATACGTTCTTTACTTTTTTCGGTTTTAATTTTCTCCATATCACTTTTCTGGAAGTTTTGATTACTGAAGATATCAAGTACTTTTTGAAATATACCAGGTAGATCAGAAAGTGGAATAGAAGTTTCAATTTCTCTTGGGGTACAATCTGTACCACCGGCTTTTACCATGGCATAGATTAAGGCATTCATTAATCTGATTTCGGTTTTACCTAATGTTAGTTGCTTTTTCTGCAGCATCCGATTGATATCTTTTTCAAACACATGGTATGGCTTACCGTAAGCTTCTTCAACAAGAGGAAAGCTTTTAAATGTAAAAATAACAGGAATCGTAACACCCTGGATGTTAATGGTGTCTCTATTAATATTAACATTTACTAAATCCCTAAGCTTGGCCACTTATAATCACACTCCAGTTGGGAAAAGAGTTTCTAATTGAGACTGATCTGCTACAACTTGCTCCATAAACTCTTCAGCAGTAATGCCAGTCGCACTATCACGAGCAGAATTAAAGTCAACCTTTGTAACTTTATTAAATAATAACGGTGAAGCTGTCATGACCAACTGCTGTGTCGGAATGGTCGATTCTTCAGTAGCAGATGTATAAGACTCTTGTGGTGGTGTCACCTGGACTCGAGGATACCAGCGAGCGATTTTAGACCCATCATTCAACGGAGCAATAAAACCTACTGCAAAATATGGCAGTTCCTTAACATCTGAAGTTTCAAATACAATCCCTTTTGTGGCCAAGTACCCCATAATTTTATCTGTCACCTCAACCGGAAGAGCCGTGTGATCTAGAGTTAAGGTGAAGGTGGAGTTCTTAGTAGCATTAACAAACAACTTGTTTGAGGCCCATTTTGTGGCCGTTGTTGGATTCCCTTGAATTCCAATTGTTTCAATCGTCGGTAAGCTATAAATCTGTGTATCATAGGCTGGAATTGATGCTGCTGTATCTTTCCCACCAGTCATAGTTGCAATATATAAATTTTCTACTCCAACCGGATAAAGCATTTCTTGAGCTTTTGTCATCATAACCATCCTCTCCTATCTAAACATTCTTTGAGCCATAATATCTATAAGCCTTTCCTGCTCATCATCGACTGTGTTACGGACAAAATGTTGCCCTTTGACTCTTCCTTTTCCGCTGGCTTTTTTATGACCGTGTTCAACCATGTACCAGTAGTAAGCATCTTTTTCAAACTGGACCGAAACATAATCATTTTTAATAACTATCTTCAGACTGTCCCTCAAGTGCTTCTTATTTTTAGCAGACGTTTTAATCCTGCTTTCCAATTGACTAACAAAGTATTCAGCAGCTTGCACCAGTTCATCCTTTTCAACTGACTGATTAACATTAATCATCGTTCTTAAATCATCTAAAGCCTGGGCAAAACCATTGTTATTGGCCATTAGTTTACGCACCTCACATTAGTAATGAATTGCGTGATGGTGTTGTCATTTTCATCATATGGGAAGCCTTCAAAACTACTGTATTCTACTTGATGCTTATTAAAGGCCGCTTTTAATGGTTCGTAATCAATCTCTGTCCCATTAGTAATTAAGGCAATTTGATACAGAGGCATGGATTTAAGAACTTTTGAGGATGACCGCTTTTGAGTCTCATTAACAAATTCATAAATGATATAAGGATAATCCGCAGTTGTTGGAGCGTCATCCCGATAAACTGGGATTCCGGATTCTTTCATGATGGAACGCAGCTGTTGGAGATTAACCTGCATAAGATAAACTCAACTCCATCAATCGCTCATCTTCTTTCGTGTAGATGCGTTCGATATTATATTTTTTCCTTTGATTTCAACGCGATAGTCTTTCTGATTGTCTTCTATCGCGCGATCCAGCCGGACCTCAATTTTTTTAACCACTTCATTAACGTCTCGTTCGGCAAATATTTTGTCGGTGGATGTTACTCCTAGATTTCTATATTTGATTTCACGATCAAATGGATACCCCATAACAACCCGATCAGTGGCTGGATCGATGGTCTCGCCAAGCCTCAAAAGATTTGCTGTCCATTTTAATTGATTAGTTCGTCTCGGCATCAGAATACAGCTCCTATGTGACCATTGTATTATCAGTTTCTTGTGAGGTAGTATCCAATTCTGAATAATTCTCCTGGACAAAGAAAGGAGTTAAAGCATCAAGTGCCTCTCCAAGTTCCTTTTCCGAAACCCGATACTCATAAAAGATTCCAGCAACCATAATCACTAAATACTCCACCTGACGGCCAAGTGCATTTTGCACATATGTTTTTGCCTGCTCCACATAAAAAGGGAGCATGGATTCATCCATGCCCTCTTCCCAGTGAATATGTGATTTTATCTTAGTGACATATTCCTCGTTGGTCATACCATCACCCCTTAAGGTGTAACCGGAGCAGTCGCACCTACTTCATAACGGTAAACAGCCGGTTCAAATGGAGAGTAAACAAGCTGACCATCAAGCAGGTTATAAATCTTAAAACCTACCCGGTTAGTACTAGCATAAGTTTCAATTAGCTTCTGCAATTGCATGCCTCCGATAACATCTTGAATGTGGAATGCCTTGAAATCTCCAAAGTAGAATACTGGCTTAGTTGGATCCGTTCCGTCTGCAGCGTCAGTGAAGTCCAATTTATGACCAAGCAATTTGTAACCAACTCCGTCAGTTGCATCTTGGTGCAATAGTGGCCGACCAGTTGTATCAGTCATGTCTTCCAAGATAGTTAAAGCAGCACGGTTTACAATCCACATGGATTTCTTTAATACTTCCGTAACCGGTTGGCCTTTGAATTTCACCAATTGTGAGTATAGTTTTTGAGAGTATCCAGCTGCAGTAATATCAACAGGAGTTGTTTCGTAAAATGCTACAGCTTTTTTAGCTAATGCTCCAGGGTTTTCATTCCCAACATCATCACCGTTAAACATGTAGTTTGTTTCTTTACGGACATAAGCTTTTTTCAATTCGTCAATTACAATTGTTTCGACTGGTGCACCAGACATATTTAATAGTTTTTGAGTAACAGTAGCAAGTGCATCAAATTCAGCAGGGCTCAATAGAATTTCGTCAAACTCAATTGTAGTTTCAGGAATAGGGTTTCCAGCTGCACGTTCTTTCTTGTTAACGTTAGCATCGGCTTTCTTAACAAGAACTGGATATTTTACATTTCCCTTTGTTTTATGAACGGATCCATATTTTCGAAGCAAGTTTTCTTCTTGGGCATAAGTAATAACCTCTGACGCAACAACCTCTGGTACCGTTACTGAGCCATTCCCTGTTTCAATCCCTAGTGAACGAGCCTCAGCTTCAGAAATCTTACCTGCTACAAAGTTCGCAAATGCAGAACGAATCTCTTTTTCTTTCTTTTTTGTGGATTTAGAACCACGAGTGGAAAGCCCCTTTGAAATGGCAGTCATAACTGCTGAACGTTGTTCAGAGGAAATACCAGCTGAACGCTGACCTTCATCTTCACCTTCTTCATCACCCGATCCTTCTTCTCCATCCTCCTCACCGCTACGGCCTTCCTCACCTTCACCAGCACCAGACCCTTCCCCTGATTCCTCACCTGCTCCTTCGCCTTCTTCATCTTGCATATTTGCAAGAGCATCGGCAATATCTTGTGCTTCATCAGCAAGCTCTTGGACTTCTTGTTGAACGGTTTCTAAATCTTCTGCACGTACTTCATTATTTTCAAGTTTAGAGCGAAGATCAGTAAGACGCTTCTTGTTTCTTTTTTGCATGGCAAGTAATTGTTTTTTATTCATTGTCCAAAACTCCCTTTATCTGATTTAATATTTTGATCCGTTGTTCTACGGTTTTATCTACCTCTTTACTCCTCACCAAAGTCACTTCAGTGTCTTCATAGGCAGGTATAGATACTACAGAAATTTCATATAGTTCAACCTCGTGAATGGTCCTTAAAGCTGGCTCTACAGAATAATCCCAAGTTTCCTCAGTTGCAAAGAAACCGAAGGAACATTGATTTATATCTCCTCTGGACATGCTCTCTGCTAAATCATTGGCAAGGGAGGTGTTTGGCAACTCCACTTCAAATTTGAGCCCTCTATCGTCCTCTGACAGCCTCAACGTGCCACTTTTCGTTCTTCCTAAGACATTGTTCCAGTCATGGTTGAACAAGGCCCGTATATCGCTGTTTGTAGCGATAGAATTGCTAAATGCTCCAGGCATAATTATTTCCTCAAAGAAATCTCCAATGCTCGTCTTAGAATTAAACACGGCAGCATAACCGCTGATAACGGCCGGCTGATCATTAACCGCATCCCGCGTCCTCAAATTGGTGATGTCAATTGTCCTCAGTTCCCTTTTCTTCGTCATTTCCATCACCTCCCTTCAAGCTATCATCAGTTGCCTTTCTTAAATCCTCTCCTGCAATTAAATCTTTAGAGACATATAGCTTAGTTGCTTCAGGTGTATTTAACCTGTCAGCACCCAGCATTTCTCTTGAGTCATCTGGAGTGAATACCATGGTCCTTACCAAGTTGTAGGCAATGTTTGTTTTTGTGCTATATGGTACAAAGTCAAGAATATTAATCTTGAATTTAATACGCTTTTCGGAATTTGGTCCAAAAAAGAAGACTCAAATGGTCCTCGAAATTTTTCATTATGGGCTTCACGGCTTTGTTATGAAGATACATCATAGCTTTTTCCAGATCAGAGATTGTAAGTTTAATATACGTATCCACATTGATACCTAAAAACTTACCAAGGTCTTTCTTATAGACATTTAGATAAGCTAAAATTTTGTCATCTTCAATGGGACTTTTCATTGTATCGATGGTATACCCTTTTCCAAGTGGAATCATTTTAACTGATCGTGATTCGTCAATAGCTTCCAGTTGGTCAAGAATAGCTTTTATCAATTTTGACTGGGCAGCGTTTTGTGGGTTGATGTGTGCATCCAGTTTAAGCAAGAAGGCTAATAAACCACCTTTAGAGTATTTTTCCGTCAGAACCTTTTCAGCGCTCATAACGCCCTCCAGAGTGTTCTTGCCAAGCTGTAAAAGTCCCACTCCTTTAAGATGATCCGTACCGATATTTTTAATATGACGAATCATAAAGGCTGGAATCTCGGTACCGCCAATTTTGTAATGCTCTATCAATCTCTCATCTAATTCAGTATAGACATTAGCTGCCAAATGAAGTTGATTAGCATCCAGGACAGGAAACACTTCACCATGAAGTAGATATGAATTAGTCATCAGCTTGAAAAATTCAGACCTTGTCAAATAATGATTAGGCTTTTTAAGAACTTTCAGGGCAGGATCGTTTCTTACTTCATTTCCTTCTAGATCTTCCACAATAATTTCAGCCAACATCATCTGATTGCTAATGTCCTGTAGCAATTCATAAACGTCACTTGATTCGAGAATGTTATCATCATTAACATACCGACCACCATAACGAATAGTACTTGAGTAAATATCCTCAAACCATCCGCGTTTTTCGGCTTGCTTGTAAAGGTAATTTGAAAACCTGTCTCGCAATCCCAATTTTTCACCGCCTTTCTATGAAAATATAAAGAGGTTGTTAAACCACCATATATCCGACTATTTGAATGTCCGTATTATGCTTCAATCGAAAGTCATCATCGTATGTTTTAGCATAATACCGAGCCTTGTTTTCCAGGTCTTGAGTATTTGTAATTACTTCAATGGCACCACTAGGCAACTTTACAGCCATAGAAATAATTTTTAGATCATCTTTCTTACTCACTTCTTTAATAAATTCTTCTTTCATTTCTCCCACTCCTTATCTATAAATTTCACTGATTAAATCATCCATTCCATTTTCATCTATGTCATCCATAAGCATCATGGTTTCTTTATGAGCAACTAAAAAAGCCACAAATCCATCAATCTTCTTTTTGGACTGTCGCTTACTCGGAGCTTTCATGCCATTCATATTCGTAATAACGACCACATTCAGAGCGCAATATACAAATAACGGATTATCTGTATACAATCTTTGCTCATAAATGATTCGTTCAGCATCATCAACCATCGCATTCATAACTGATGGGTATTGGTTAACCGCTAAACACTCTATTCCAAGGTTTTCACATTTCTCAATAAGCTTCTGGGACATGGCAGGATCATAGTTAATCTGCTGAACATCATATAAATCCATACATTCAGTAATGTATTCAAGTACCTGGTCCTGATCAATCATCTTTCCATCACAGAATTGGACATAACCGCGCTCTGCTAAATCGGTATAAGGTACATTGTCCTCTTTTTCCCTATGCTCAATATCTGCATTCGGAATAAAGTACATTTGTTTAACCTTTATGATCGACTTGCCTTCATCATCATGCAGTGGAAAATTCAAACTCACACAAGTTAAGTCAGTTGTTTTCGATAAATCCAAACCTAGATAACAGGTCTCGCCAGCCAGGTCCCCAAGATCCTTAACAAGAACATGTTCGACCTGGTCTTGTTCAAAGAAGTTATCAGCTCCATTTACAAATACATTCAGATGCTTGGATAAAAACTCCGCCTTCTTATGAGCAGAACGTGCAGCTGTAATGAATTCTGATTCTAATGCACTCATAGAAACAGAAACACCGATATTAGGATTGACCATTGCCCAGACTTTTCGGTCTGTCCAGTCATACCCTTTGTTCGGCTCGTAAATCATAACAAAGTTTGAATCGTTGTCATCATTCTTTAGAACTTCTTTAGCTTCCCGGTACACACGCATCCCCACAGAGGAGGACCCTTTACCTGCAGTAGAGATATTAAACATGATTGGCTCATCACGTGCAACCTGAGCTGACTTGAAGTTGTCGTATTGATCCATGTTCTCTTGCTTATGAAGCTCATCATTTAAAACAAAGTGAGGGTTTGAGCCCTCAATGGAATCAATGTTTTTAGACATAACAATAAATTGATTCTGATATGCCAATCCCTCGAAAATATAATCATACGTAACAGAGGAGACAGTACCTTTCGGACCTTTATATACGGTTGATGCATTCATAAGAGCATCATGGTTTAAAATTGTTGCAGCGAATGGCTTTGCTGCATATTGGGCCTGGTTAAAATCACTGGCACAACAATAACAATCCGCACTTAAGACGCCTTCTCCAAACATGGAGTAGCCCAGGGCACCCACAGCAACCAACGTTTTACCGTTTTTCTTGGGTATCTGTATGTAACATTCCCGAGTTACACGGACTACTTTGCCTTTTTCATTCTTGTGAACCCATCCATAAATCCATGAATAGGCGAACTTCTCCCAATCTTCCAGAATAAATGGCTTACCAGCTAAGTCGCCTTTCGTATGACGGACGAAGGTTTCTACCCAGTCCATCATTTCATTGGCTCGATCTACATCAAACCAAATGTCTTTTCGCTTCTTCCATTTGTACCACCGATCTATCATTTTTTTGATAGTATCAGGGTATTTCTTTGGATTCCTTCTTACCTTTTTTGCAAAAATATCAGCGTAATTTACTCCGCGTTCAATCATTTTACATTCCGCCATTTATTTCGATGGGCTGTAAGTTCATCCTCCACTGGTTCCGGCTTTTTTAACTCCTCCTCTTTTCGAACAGAAGATCCGCCAGTAACAATTTTCCCTGGCTTAGACTTATTGGTTAAACCCAGCAAATCAAGAGCCTTTGTTTTTTTATCTGACCAGGTCTCAACCTGCTGCGCAAGAGGATGCTTTGAGTTGTTTGTGGCACCGGCTTTATTCGTATGCCGCTGCGTTGCTGGGTACCCTTTTTCTTTCCACTGCAAAAACATCGTCATATAAATTTCATAGATATCAAGATAGGATTCTATCAACGGATCCAGGGTGAGGGTGTAAATTTCGGCATCACGCATTACCTTTAAAATTCGCTGCTTCTCTGTCTCTGTTTTTTCTGCAACGATTTTTTGACGCTCCTTTTTTGTGGCCATTTTTTACACCCCCTTTGTTTTTTTCAAATTTCATCCAACGATACGTTTTCCGCCCATGCTACCCTATCTTCCCACCGGCCCAGATTTAAAATTTGGCAGGGGGCTTGAAAATATTTTGGAAAAACCGGCTGAACTTTTTCTTTATCTTTATTTTCTTCAATGATGTGACATTGCGGACAAAGTAGCATGAGGTTGTTTTCATCCAGCTTCAATGTTGGATTCTTTTTTATCTCAATGATGTGATGGACGTGAGCTCTTCTGCCATGTACAAATCTGCCACAGTTCTGACAGCAGCCACGTTCTCTTTCATAAACAAAAGACCTGGTATCTTTCCAGGCCTTCGAATTATAGAACTGCTTATTGTCATGATGGTAAATGTGTTTCTTCTTTCGCTTCTTCTTTAATGACTTCTTTGACCTCTTGTGGTCCTCACAGTAAGTGCCACGACTTATCTTGTTCCTGCAGCCATTGAAATCACAGTACTTCATTCAGCATCAGACAATACTTTAATAATGTCATCTTTCTTCTTAACTTCTGCTGGGATTTCAACATTATGCTCAGCTGCATATGAGCGCAGTTCCTTAATTGTCATATCTTCTAAATTAATTACAGTAACTGCAGTAGCATCTGGCTCCTTCGCACTATCAACATCCGTAATCATACTCTCAGGACTAACAGCTACATTAAAGTTCGGCTCTTGGCCTGCTGGTACAAATAAACTTCTCTTTTCTTTCGTGTCCCAGTACTCAGTTCCCTGCGCAGTTCTTCTGATTTCTACTTTCACCATTTAGCTCCCCTTTGCTGAAGTTTTTTGTAAATCACAATTCCAATGAATTTAAATGTAGTAACAATATACGACTGTTCGGACTTCACTGTTATCTTAAACACCGCAACGCCTCCTTTAACAAAAATAAAAAGCACCCCCGAAGGGATGCTTTTAGCTTATTTATTTATTTATTTTTTTGAAATCAATTTTATTAGGATTTATTGATTCAGGACCTATTATATATAAAGCTTCGCCAGTGTCTAACTTTTGCTCAATTTCATAAACTCGTACTTTATCATCATTGAGATGAAAGGAATCACCAAGGCTAAACCCATCCCAATCATATCCAAATTGTTGCTCTCTTACCTGAAGGGCTGTACCATCAAATATTAAAACTTGATTCGATACCTCTTCATCGGAAAAGTAAATTATTTTGATTTTTGCTTCATCTTTTACTTTCAATACTATCACCTCCTCCTGCTATTCGAACATATTCGACAACTCGGAGGATGGTTCCTTCAATCATTGGAAGTCACTTTCTTCTAACAGCGCCATTCACTCTTTTATAAGTATCACGCCTGGTACCCATAAGATCTTCTAAGTCTCTTCGACTAAGCTTTTCCTGGCTCTTTGGTTTTTCTTCTTTATCCTCCGCAAACCTTCTTAGCTGATTAAATTGTTGAATATGCGCCTTTGTTAAATGATCAGCAAACTTCATGAGCCCCACCTCTTTTATGCATAGAAAAAAGACGCTGCTGGACCCGATCAGCAACGTCTTCATGCACAGGTTAACCGCCCCGTACCAGCGTACTCTTTAAAACAGACAGGCAAACCAACCTATCAGCCATCGTCCTGCCGTTTCCGCAACAGGATTAGATGGGACTAAGATTTTGTCGTTAATATCATAATATCAGGTTTAATCCAAAACAAACTGCCATAAGTCTGCCAAAATCCTGCCAAAATATTGCCGTTAAGTACTTAATCAAAAAGATAGAGGATTGACATGTCACCATCAGTCTCATCTTTAATTAACTCATTATAATTTTCAACATCGTACTTAACAATCTGTAAATTAAGCAATTCAAGTATATAATCAGCTAAATCATCTTTGGCATTTCTGTTTTCATTTTTTGGCTGGAAGTTTATTCGCCTATTAATGCTGGCAGTAAATAAATCTGCTACTTGTAAAAACCTTTCAATCTTTGAATCTATTGGCATATAGGTATTTAACTTCAGTCTATCTTCATATTGCATCTTAAGATTATCAGTTATTTTTTGAGATAGCTGTTCAATATGAAACCGACTTTCATCCCCTTCTTTATCTTTTATGTAGCTAATTTGTTTTGGGAAATCAATACGCCCTGTTCTAACCTCATGATCAATTCCAATACGAATCATCTGATAATATAATTCATCCAACAAATCTTGGATCCTGACTTTTCTTAATTTAGTTCTATTAACACCAATAGCTTTAAAGCTAAAAACATCGCCAAGACCCACTGCTTTATTAAAAAACTCTTTATAGGCTTCAATATTTGAGCCATCATTTTTTAAATCTTTAAAATGAAACTCCGAAGGGAAATTTGGAAGGATTTCTTTAAATTCATTGATCCAATCAATTAATCCTTTCTTTATTTGTCCGTTCCTTAAATCATCTAAAATCCAAAAACCACCTACAATAAGATATTCATCTGTCTTACCTGTTTCGTCTGCATAGATATGAACAATTGGCAGAGCTGGTTTTGTTGCAATTTGATATTCTGACTCTTCCTCAGCCAATGCTTTTCTGTACTTTCTGACCTTCTCATCAGTAGGCAAATAAAGTTTGTATTCATTTTGAATTTTCGCCCGTGCCCTTGCAATTGTGGTAAGCCTTTGTAATTTAAATAATTGTTGATGTGAAACCGAATTACCTGTATGTCCCTCAAATATCTCCCAAAACTTTATCATTAAAGCTATATCTGAATTTCTAGTCTCATCAAAACGATTTAATATTGCGCCAACCTTTTGAGTTACATGTTTAGTTTCACCATTCTGCACAGCCTCCCAGAGTGCTGCTGCTTTCTTAAGCCTTTCAGCCTCCTTTATGGGATCTACCTCTTCCTCTGCTGAATCTTCATCACTCTCGTTAAGTACTTCATCTTCTATTTCTGACAACAATTTTTCTTTTTCATCCATTAAATTCACCCTCCAGAATTAGTCATATATAACTATTTTCTTTATTTAAACTGATTTTCCTTTAATTTACTTTTATTTTCACACCCAATTACCCATATCTTATATTGTGTGTAATTCACTGGAATGCTGAATCCCTTGTCACACATATATTTAAAGCATTTCTTAAAAATGAATTACACATTAGTAAAATGAGGGTAATCGTGTAATAAATGAAATAAAAAAAGCACTACAGGTATAAAACGCTGTGTGCCTTTAAATCTTAAATGACTTTATTGCCTGGTTCATCATGTCATCACTAATACCAATATATCTCAGGGTAAATGCTGGGTCTGAATGGTTAAGAATCTTCTGGAGTAATGCTACGTCTCCGGTTTTTTTATATAAATGATATCCAAATGTCTTTCTCATTGTATGTGTTCCAATATCATCTAAGCCCACATAATCAGCAGCATGCCGAAGAATTTTATAAGCCATACTTCTACTGATAGGTCTATTTAACCCTTTTCTACTCCTGAAAAGAAATTCATGATCTTCTTTACCCTCAATATACCACTTGAATTCTCTTTGAAGTTGCGTGGTCATATCAATTCGCTTTTTCTTTTTGGTCTTTATTTCAATGATGTTAAAATATGATTTTTTCACATCTCTGACTCTTAGCTGCAAAATATCAGAAATTCTTAGCCCGGAATTAATTCCTGTTACAAATAGCATGTAGTTTCTATCTGATTGTTCCTTTAAGAACTTCTTCATGTATAAAATCATGTCTGGATCGCGAATAGGCTGTACAAAGTTCATGCTCCAGTCACCGCCTGTTCTTCGTAAACTTCTAACCTTAGTGCAAATGCAAGCTTATAAAAAGCCTTGGATTTGTGACGCTGATACGTCCTCTCGCTCATATGAAGTTCATTAAACACCTGGTAATCATAAATTTCATCTTCCGTCATATAGCGCCGTATAATAATGGCTCTCTCTTTATAAGCAAGACGATTTACTGCCATGGAGATTCGCTTTATATATTCACTACGTTCTCTTTCATATTCTGCATTCTTTATTGCAGCTTGTTCAGTGGATGAATGGAATTGATTTGTATAGGTTGGAAGTTCCAAAGAGAAATGTTGTGTAACTTTAGGCAATTGATTCAATTCCTGTGTTAATAGCATAATCCGATACTTTTCTAAGGCATTTTCCACTTTCCTTTTTGTTTCATCGCGATTAATTACAGCTAATTGAAAATCTAATTGTTCCCTCATTCTCTAACCCCCTGAATTTTGATAAAAATATAAAAGGGCACCAAATAACACCTATGCGTTATTCAGTGCCCTCGGTTTTTCCGTTAGGCTCTTATATTCATTTGTATATTTTTGAAATTGCTTTACCTGAAGCATTTACACTTTGGTCAAATAACACCATTAATCTATAACCTTCATTTTCTGGCAATAATTTAGAAATTTTATAAATTTCTTTTCGATTTTTTTGTATCTTTTCTATTTCTGGCTTTGCGTAAAGAAATTTTCTTGCTACTGTAACCAACTGCTCTACTTGTTCCATCCTACACCTTCCGTTTCACCGTCGTTTCTAGACGATCAACCTTTCCTCCAAGGGATACAATAAGAGTTTCACCGTAATCTGGGAGGTCATGTACTATAAGCCGGCCGTCTTTTACAACATACATTTTTGTATTATCCATTAAATCGATTTCAACTGTGTTTCTTTCTATATTAGGTTTCACCATGACCCCTCCCAATGGGTTATAATATATTTGGGTGGCCGGGAGAAGTCCTGGCTTTTTTTATTTCCCGTATCGAGCTTCTGTGCCTTTTTTGCTTCTCCATCGATAATCCGTACCAAGGTTTGCAAAAGTGGTGTCGGACTTTTTCACATTCTTTGCTGGTCGGATAGGATGCTTTTTGATGTATGCCTGACGCTCTTCCTCTGTCATAACCCAGACCTCAACTTTACCGATCATCAATAATCAACTCCCTTATCTTCTGTATATTTACATATCAGGGCAAATCCTTTACAATAATCCCTGGAGAGTTGCAAAAACATGGATCAAATGGGAAGACCCCAACCATTGCGCAGCTCTCTTTTTGTTTGTCTTTTAATCAACTCTCCTATCATTTTTTAACAAACATTTACAAGCTTGCTCAATTTTATTAATGAACTCATGCTAATTTATATTCAGGTGTACATTTCAAAACATAACTGAAAGGATATTAACTAATGAAAACAAGAAAATCCTTCTATAATATCACACTTATTTTTTGGTTAATTTCTACTTCTTATTTTCTTTATAAGTATTCTTTAGATGCTGGATACTGGAAAAACCCTCTATTAATCTCTGTCTTCTTTTACATAGTCGCCATTGTAATTAACAAAGGCTTTAACAAACTAATTACTTGTATTGCTGTGTTCTATTTCGGATTTGCCGTGTGGTTCATTATTGATTTACTATTAGCTATCGGTGATGTACTTTCAGTACAATAATTGAACCTTTCAAAAATGGATACACTTCTATCATTTTGTTTTCTTTTTCTTTATCACACATAAACTTCCTGGGCATATAGTGATGAAGTAAGAACTTCCAATTCGTGTCTACCTACGGATTTCCCCTTTAACTAGGGGAATTTTTTATTTCAGATCTTTATCGAACTGCGACTTAAAACCCCTCACCTTATTCCTGCTATCCAAAAGTTTGTCTATATAATACAATGTTGATAGTTAGGAACCTTGGAGGGATAAAGTGGATAATCAATTTGAGAAAAAATTCAAAGTTACATTACTAGCACTACTAGCTATAATTGCTTTTAGTCTTGTTTACATAGGCTATTGTCTTACTATTGGATTTTCTAGAGTTTCAACAAAGTTATTTGAACTTAGTGGTGTTTTATCCAGTTTATTAGGGGGCTAATGCCTCTTTTTTATTTCGCAATATAGGTCAAATGTATATATCTGTAATTAAATGGAAATTTTATTTATACCGAGCAAGGCCAACTGGCATAGATCAACCCACTTAAGATTCCGGACCTTGCTCGCAGCCTATACGTATATTTCCAAAAATAATGGGCAAGCTGTACATCAGAGTAGGGGCACCCTTTCATGTTTTCCACATTGAAAAAGTTTCTGCCCTTACTCGTATCTTCAGAGGTGATATCATGCTCAATTGGATTGATCAATACACTTTAACAAATATATATTTCGTATCACTTGGAGTTCCAAGTATTTTGGCAGCTTTATGGTTCTTAGCTGTTATTTTGACTTTTAGAGCTGAGAAAAAAGGTAAATGAAACTGATTGCTTATTCTATTTTCCAAAAGCCCCGCACCATTAAGTATTTATTTATATTTATTTGAACAGCCCTACTACTCCATGTGGTATAATTATCCAAAAACATTAGGAGAATTATACTTAATGACTGCTACTCTTGTGACAATCCTTCCACTTTTATTATCCATAGCCCCTATTTTGTTTATTGTTTGGTTCCTAATTAAAATTCTAAAGATACAACAGGAGAAGAATATTATTCTTAAATCTATCTCGGACAAGCTTGATAAACTAAAGAATTAGACGGGGAAACTCGTCTTTTTTACTTCGTAGTTTATGTCAAATGTATACTTCTGCAATTAAATGGAAAGTTTATTTATACCGAGCAAGGACACAACCCCATTCTTTAACCCCATAAGATTCCGGACCTTGCTCGCACCCTTTTTGAATTATTGGCATATAATACAGGGCACACATTCCAATACCCTAGAATCTTGCCGCGAGCCTGCGGCTTCTTTTTGTCAAGAATGCATAAAGCAATTTAGCCCGGCATCATACCTATGTGAGCAAGGGCTCTTCCACTTCAGACTCCATATTTCTGACCTTTGCTCAATCCTATATAGGTTCGTGTTTTTTAGAGTAAGGGCAAATCAATTTCTCCTACAGCCTTTCAGCCCTTACTCGCAACACAATACTTATTTTGTTAATCAAATATCCAATTTAAGTTGACCCGTAATTTCCTCAACGTGATCATTCCACGCAATATGACCATAGATATTGTCAGAATCAGCAGGAACAAAGTATGTCTGCTTTAAATGTCTGCCCAAACCATTACTGCCGTACCATTTAGAAATCCGTTTTAAAACAATACCTGGCTTCCATCCATATTGCTTTTCATAATGAGGTGAGGTGTTCTTCAGCAATACATATTGCTTTTGTTCTTCTGGAGGAATTCTATCTTTTGCATCCATCTAGGAACCTCCTTTACTCTTTTGTTTCCCTCCAGCTCTGGCCATCCAGCCACCGTTCAATGCTTGCTACAAAGATATCTAATCCACCAGATATACCTTTTTTATCAATGTGGAGGGCATATCCAGAGAAATCTGACCCCTGATAAAAACAAACGTCCTTGTACTTCTCATGCTTCCGGACCAGCAGACGTTCTTTTCCTCTGAAGAACTCCATCTCCTCGCCCTGCTTTAGATCGATGATTTGATCTTCCAGGGCGAAGGAGAATAGATCTAATTGCTTCACACCTCTAACAGCTCAGGATTTTCGTGTATATTACCGATTACTTCAAATTCATCAGTTTCAAGGTAGTATGGCATTAATAAATATCCTGCTCCATTGGCTGCCTTAACTGCCCACATCGTTTCATGCCAATAAATCCGACCAACTATTTCAACTGTTTCATGGATTTCGTTTCTACTGCAATCCGTATATGAAATTCGAGTCCACTTTACAACATCAGCATCAACAACCTCTTTGCCGTTCTTGTCTTTTAGGCCGATATATTGCCCTACCGTTTCTTTATCAACATGATATTGAACGGAACCACCGATTAAATTTTGCGGGAGGATATAATGCATTCCGGCACCTGTTTTTACATGGCTACCATGCACCCAATCGCCAGTTAAAACCTCTAAGCCACGATATTTGATTTCTCTCATTACGAACCTCCTGTTATTAGGAAACTTAATACAAATTTTGTTTATCCTTTCAGCACACCAGCAGATACAAATAAATTTCTCCAAGCTCTGGCTAATCTTTCCTTACGACGACGGGCAAGTGATTTTCCCAAACGTCTTTTCTGTTTAATTTTGTTTGCCATCTGATACACCTGCCTCCTCATTTCTTGACTGGAGCTCCCTAGCTGCAGCATAACGATCTTTCATTCTGGCGTATTCATCTTTTGCAATATCATAAAGTTGCTGATTAGTAGCCTTTGATAAATCCATGTCAGCACACCCACTTTACATCCCTTTCACTTATCTTAAAAATGCTGTGATTTTCTTGGCATTCAACCGAACAATATAAAACTTCATCAGTTGTCACCAAAAATGATTTTCCACAACATGAACACTGGCTATTTTTTCCCATTGAGTTACCTCACTACAGATTTTGTTGATGGTTTACTCTCCTTTTAAGCCTGTTTTCCGTCTGTCTATGAGATCTTGTCGAGCAAGGTGAATGAGAGCAAGCAAGACTTCATCTGGATCTCTTTCAAAATAATTTCCAATCCAAGTAATGCTAAATTCTCTATCCCATAAATCCTTGAGTACAACGAGCTCAGCATCATCCCAAATAAAGTCCAACTCTTCAAGAACAATCACTGTTTTCCTCCTGGCGTCCCTTAGAAGAGATTCCTTCCGAAAACCCATCAACTCACTTCTTTCACAAGTCTTGCGCCTTCAAGTTCTGCTTTTCTCATGGAGATTCTTTGGCAAAACTCCTCAAACCTTTTATCCTGAGCCGGTGCTGGTCCACAGTTGGGGCAGTTATGATAAACAATTGAAAAACTGCCCACCTCATGAATAACGTGTGTGCCATTGCATAAATTACACATGCTTTTTTGCTCCCTTCTTCAATCGCCAGTCAGTACCTTCAGTTTCTAACAAAAATTCATCTGCTTGACCTATAAGTCTGCTTGCAGCTGCATAGCCTATCTTTTCGGCAAGGCTTCCTCGATCTTCGTTTGAATTAAACACAATTGGCTTCTGAGATCTATATCGCTCATTGATGATGGTGTAATACATTCTTTCTCTTGGTTCTGTCCAGTTCACTTTTCCAATGTCATCCCAGATAAGAACGTCTGCATTTAGAACGTTTCTCAGCAATTGGTTATAAGATTCACCTTCATCACTCATCATTTTTGCTTGCATCAATTGTTCCATGAACATAACATCAGAAACGATCACAACGTTGAACCCGTCTTTGATTAGCCTCTTAGCCAAAGAAACTTGTAAATGCGTTTTACCAATCCCGTAGTTATTATGTTTTTGTTTAACCGCAGGCCTTTCAGAAGATGGCAATTCCTTTAGTCTTTGTTCACCAAAAACAGCTACAAAACCGAAATTCCAAGACGGAATGTTCTTCTTTTTACGTCCTTCTGTGTCAGTTTCAATTTCAAAAAGCTTAAGATAATCAAAGGTTGATTGATACATAGCTTCTTGTTCCTGTGATAGACGCTGGTAATTTTCAAAATTTGCATTCGTAAATTCATCCGGAATCATAGAGTTTTTAAATCGCCTTTTCCATGCGTTTCTTTCTCGGCAATCACACGGCCTGGCAACATCATAGCCATCTTCATTCTTGTAAAGAATAAATTCAGTGTCTTTACAAACTGTGCAATTATAATTATCCGCCCCATGCTCTTCTTGCTGCTTCTGCTTCTCTGATGGCCTGTTCTGCATTTTTTGGTGCAGGTCTGCCAAAACCTGATCCATGCTTGTAAACCTTTGATCGTTTCTCATTATTCGCATCCCCTTCACCTTGATTTTCCATGAATTTATCGAGTATATATCCAACACAGTAGCCGAGGCTGTTAATACGATCTCGATGATGTTTAGGCTCAAAGGTGTCAAACCTTTGCTTAAGTAGTGAAAGAGCTTCATCCAGAGGAACGGTCGAGAGAATTTCAGCAGCAGCATCCTCATCTTTCGGAGAGTGGGCAAACCCATGGCCTCTTAGAGAAATAAATTGATTAATGAGCGTTGCTCTATTAGCTGCTTCTTTTTCTTTTTCTTCTTCTTTTTCTTCTTCTTCTTCTTTTTCTTGTCCACTTATCGTGGACGTATCGTAAAAACCTTGATCTAATAAGGTTTCACTTTTTTACCATTTTTTTCAGTACGTATCGTGAACGAATCGTAAATGAATTTGATCTCTTCCTTCTCGATTCGTTCACCTACAAATGAGATAAGGGAAATATCCTTCACATTTTTAAGTTCAGCCCTCACACAATCGAGTACTGGCTTTCCTCCTCGATTGAAGTTGTAGCGCCCCCAATTTTTGATAGCAATTTCCCTTGTCTCAGCGTTATAGAGGACCAATTTATGGTGATTAATAAACCGATCTAGAAGGGCATTGACGCTTTCTGGGGAATACCCCATGTCAAATGCCATTTGTTTTTTTGTAATTTGGTAGATTCCAATTTGAGTAGTATTAGAGTTAGTCAGCAGGTAAAGGAAAAAGTATTTATCTTCTGCTGTCATTTCCTCAACTACTTTAGGATCATCCCAAAAGTCTGTGTGGATCATTCTAAATTTAGCCATTTTCTTATCCTCCCTTTAGTCTTTCGCAAACAGCAAAACCATCTTTAATTTTTAATAACTTGTAATCTGGATAGCGAGTTAAATATTTCCGCACTTGGTCTAAAAAAAGATGCTCGGGGAGCAATTGCTCTATTTCGAGCAGCCAGTTTGGAAGTACCACACTTGAATGATCGTTAAATGATCGCATCAATGTTCAATAAAAATGTGAACATGATGATTTTTACTTTCAGGAAGACTATCTTTAATTTCCTGAGCCACTTCCCTACATTCAGAGACACTTTCTGCAGGAATGAATGCCCAGTGCACTGTTTGAAAGTTCTCATTCACTTGGATAGAAAAATCAACTGAAAAGAGCATAACTTGTCCATCCTTTGCATAAAATTTAATAAGATGTTCAGCAAGTCAGATTCTTGCTGAGAGTATTAGCCATATGCTAATATGAAATTAATCAACTTTTTTGTTTCCCTATCTTGCAGTGAGCTGTGGTGAGCTTGCTGCTTTTTTCTTTTTGTTTAATGTTTTAAATCCTATCTCTTCATAGACTTCTAACAAACTGGTAAGAACATTTTCTGCAGTGAATTGCTTCGGGTATTGCTTATGAAGTTCAGCCAAAGATTTTGCTTGCAATCCCATTTCGAAATACTTCTCTCTCCTTTCGCTCACTTTTTCACGCGCCTTTCTGTAGCAGTAAAATCCCCAATCAGAATACCCATGATAAACACAAGCTGAGTTCCAAGAATCATTGCAAAGACATAACCTAGATCCACTAATTAACCCTCCTTAGAGATTTTGAATTTAGCAGCCCAATCAATTTTTACACCTTGGCTTTTTAGCTTGCTGATCAATTGATCTAATTTCTGTTTCTTAGTTAAAACCATGCTATCCATCCTCCAATTATCGGCATTAGTTGCTGAATTAAATTAATCCCGTCCAGTCCATACATAAATGCAACAGCTACTTCTGGAGATTGAGTGTTTGTCATCCATGCTTGAAACAGCGACATTGTTGGTTCTTTTCTATCAGATTCGTATTTTGAGATGTCAGACTGATTGATAAATAGTTTTTCTGCTAATTCTTCCTGGCTGAATCCAGCCCGTGTCCGACACGCCTTTAATATCGCGCCGAATTTCATATGTAATTGATCACCTCCTTATATTCCAAAATGGAATACTTTTCAAAGGAAAATCTTGCTAATATTTAATTAAGAAATCTTCCTAGGCTTCCAATTTTCAATGAAGTTGATAACTGACAACATTTCATCCCGGGTAAGCTCTTTGTAGCTGCTGACGTTATATCTGTGTTTTATATCCCGGTAAAGTGCTGAAAAGAGTTTCGATGATTCATCTTTATTACGTGAAAGCTTATAGACCCTTTGCGTTACGCCGTTTCTCAAACGCTTTTGTTCACCAGGGTAAAGTGTTTGGCTGCTCATTTTGAATTGGCCACCTTCTCACTTCTGGCTTCCTTTTGCTGATCAGAAAGACTCCTGAGCAGTCCAGGCAATAAATATTTGTTTACCGCCTGGGCCAATTTATCAGCTGGAACTTTGATCATGGAAAATCGCCTCCTTAATAATGTTTATGTGGTTTTGATTGTCCGTTATTGCTACATTAGATTTGCGCTTCTTAATTTAACCTGCAGTTAAATTGGTGGATAAAAAATTTTATCCGGAGTTGTTCCTAAGATCTTGGCTATTCTAATAGCCATTTCATATGAGAGACCACGCTTGCCATTTTCAATCATCCAATAATATTGAAACGACACATCCAACTTTTCAGCCATTGATTTACATGAAATATTTTTGTGTTCTCTTAGTTTCCTTAAATTGTCGAGATTCATTAACTCACCTCTCATTTAACTTGTTGTTAAATACATATTAATTTAACCGTAAGTTAAAGTCAACAAAATATTTCACATTTAGTTAAATTTATGTATTTCAGTATCCTACCTATTCCGTTTAACGATTAGTTAAATTATAATTACATGAGAGGTGAAGACATGTGTTAGGTGCCCGTTTAAAAAAATTAAGAGCAGAGAAAAAACTTACGCAAAGGCAATTGGCTGATAAGATAAATGTTACTCATGTATCAATATCCGGATATGAAAATGGAAATCGGAGTCCTGATACTGAAACATTAGAAAAATTAGCCGACTTTTTTGAAGTATCTGTTGATTACTTACTTGGTAGATCTAGTATTTCAAAAGGTTCTGATTTAGATGAAACATTTGACTCCCTTGCAGAAATAACCAGGCTAGTTAAGGAATACGGCATTGAACAGATTGGGTTTTTTGACATAGAAGAATGGAAAAAGCTTACTCCTGAAGATGTGGAGGATATCCGCAATCACTTTGAATGGGTTGCACATAAGGCTAAACAGAGGAATAAAGAAGATAAGTAAGCACCTAAACCAAGAACTGGATAGGTGCTTTAGTTTTATAAAAAATGAGCCTATATCACATAAGAAATAATAATATCCAATACACTAGGTTTTAAATCATATTGCAGAAGGGAACGTATGTTTGTATAATAATGTCAAAAGGAGGCATATTATGCAAGCAACAACCCGCCTTTATCCCACCACAGCACTTGAAGATTGGGTTACAGATTTTTATAGCCGATTAGGAATCGTGAAGCCAGAACATATTAAAGAGGAAGTTATCGCAAGAAAATGCGATATATACATTCACAGAAAGCCTCGATCATCTTTTTATGAAATCGTTGGCCGATATAGAGGAATTACGGTTGATAACAGAGTGTTACCGTCAATACAGCGTGAAATGTTTTTCCATGAGCTTAGTCACATTTTAAGGCATGCTGGAAATCAGCTAATGATGCCAAAAGCATTCAAGGAACTCCAGGAAAGAGATTCTTACCATTTTACCAGATATGCAGCAATTCCCCACCACATGATTCATTTTATAGACCTGGAGGATCCTTATGTTATAGACCAGATGACAAGTTTATTTAAAGTAACACCAGAGCTCTGTATAGAAAGATTAATGCAAATACAGAAAAGAATGAAAAGAGATGTGTGGTGAAAAAATGAAAGCTGCAGTTTATGCCCGTGTTTCAACAGATGAACAATTTAGAGAAGGATATAGTATCGATTCTCAGAAAGAAAATATAATTAACTTTATCAAATCACAAAGCTGGGACGTTTATGATATATATACCGAAGAAGGATATAGTGCTAAAAACTTAAATCGCCCAGCCATGCAAAGACTAATCAAAGATGTAAAAGATCGAAAGTTTGATGTAGTAGTATTTTACAAGCTTGATAGATTGGTTCGTTCAGTAAGTGATTTGGATAAGCTGCTGCAATTGTTTGATGCAAATAAAATTGCAATTAGATCAGTGACTGAACCTTTTGACACGACCACAGCGATGGGTAGATTCTTAATTACACTAGTTGCTGCTATTGCACAATGGGAAAGAGAAACCATTTCAGAACGAGTTGTAATAAATATGACCAAGAAGGCAAATATGGGGGAAAGAAATGGTGGTAAAGCTCCCTTTGGTTACAATTTAAAAGATGGTTTGTTAGAGGTTAATCCAGAGGAAGCAAGATTTGTAAAAGAAATCTTTCGTATGTACACTTCTGGAAAGGGTATGAGGTCAATTACCTTATACCTAAATCAATTTGGAATTAGTAAAGACATTAGAACTATTGGCAGAATGATCGAAAATCCTGTATACGCTGGAAAGCTTAGATGGGCCAACAATTCGAAGATGGACGCCATTGTATCTGAAGATATTACTCATACACCTATTATTGATCTCGAAGTTTTCGAGGCAGCTCAAAATATGAGAATAATTCGAGCTACCGATGGAAAGAAAGCAACATCGCCATTCCATTTTTCTGGTGTGTTAAAATGTGCTCGTTGTGGATCTTCCCTCTCTGGTTATTATAAAAAAGCAAGAAAATCAAAGCATTATGTCTGCATTGCAAAAAAGAACAAAGGCACATGTGACCTCCCCATGTTTACTGAGAGTGCATTAACGAATGAGTTCATTAATAATATCTCTCCAGACGATCCTGAAAAGTTTTTTCGTTTAACAAAAGACTTTGATTTTAATACTCCTGAAGAAACAGATCAAAATGACCTTATTAAAGAGCTAGAAAATAGCCTAGCTGCTATAAAGACACGAAAAAAGAATTGGCTAATGGCACTAGGAAATGGAGTAATTACACAAGATGAATATATTTCGATGACTCACGAGGATACAAAAAAGAGGAGTTATTGAAGGAACAACTGAAGGAAATTTCTCATGACCAAGTTTCCCTAGATAAGGAGACTATATTACAATTATTGAAAAGCATCTCCCAATTATGGATCACTGCAACGGACTTTGAAAAGAAATCTTTTATTAATGACCTTTTTCCTCTATCATAGTCGATGTCCCACAAAGTTACACCAGAGGTCGAGGTAAGACCCCTTCTGTAATTATTGATGAGGTAAAGCTTAGGTCTTAAAAGATTCCTTTGTAGGCGTTATGTGTGGCAATGGCCATGAACCTATTCGGACACGGCATTGCATTATCCGGGGATTTTATAATCCAGGCTGCACCGAAGTTAACTGCCGATGCAGCCGGGCTTCCTGTCGGGGAAGTCATATCAGCCAGTATTCCGCTTGTTATTATTATGGGAGCAGTGACAACTATTACAGCTTTTTATCTTATAAAGAGAGACATGAAAAGCGGAAAGCTGAATGCAGCAACAGGACTCAACGTGGATACCCCTGCCGAACTTCAGTCTGACGCCAGTCAACAACATTTGCTATCACTTAATCAAAAGCGTTTTTTTGCCCTATTCATTCCTGTCTTATTTGCTGCTGATGTTGCTGCCATGTTTGCACTCGACCTCCAGGGCGGTGACGCAACAGCTTTAGTAGGCGGGACATCGATTTTCATCCTTCTGATGATTTCGCTATCTGCACATCGGAATAAAGGCCTTGAAAAAACAACTGGCTATTTAGTTGAAGGCTTCCAGTTTGGTTTTAGGGTTTTTGGCCCTGTAATTCCAATTGCAGCTTTCTTTTATCTGGGGGACGCTGGATTTACTCAAATGATAGGAGACTTTCTGCCAAAAGACTCTCATGGAATCGTTAATGATCTTGGAGTTGGCCTGGCATCCGCTGTACCTTTAAGCAAAGAAGTAGGGGCCATTACATTAACAGTGGTTGGCGCCATTACCGGCCTGGACGGATCTGGTTTTTCCGGCATATCACTTGCCGGCTCGATTGCAAGCCTGTTCGCGGCAGCCATAGGCACAGGCGCGGCAACCCTAACAGCTTTAGGCCAGGTAGCCGGAATCTGGGTAGGCGGAGGTACGCTTGTTCCTTGGGCCCTCATCCCTGCAGCAGCCATCTGTAATGTAGACGCTTTTGAACTGGCACGCAGGAATTTGCTTCCGGTGACAATTGGTTTAATTGTGACAACTATTGCAGCCATGTTTCTCATTTAAAAAGCAGCAAAGAGACTATCTGCGATAGTCTCTTTACTTTATGCCGAGTCTCTCTGGTGTGAATTTCTTCTGAACATTGACTTTAGTGCTGCGTAAAGTGAAATCGTAATAAATACCCAAATATATCCTGCTGCAAATCCCGCTGCAATATCTGACGGATAATGTACACCCATCACAATCCGGCTGATTCCCATTAGAAAAATCCATATGCCAGCTAATATCGCCGTGATCCATTTTGCAGACTTGGACTTTAATTCGTCAATGATAAAATAGGCCATAACCGCATAGAGGATCATCCCAATCATTGCATGTCCGCTCGGAAAGCTGAGACTCGCCACATCAACCAGATGTTCCTGATCAGGGCGCGGCCTGCCAATAGCCTCTTTAAGCCACTTATTTACTTCATTTCCCGCTGCAACAGCAAAAACAACTGATGCCATCGCTTCATAATTCCTATATTTAAACAAAAGTAACAATAAGAATGCCAATGTGATAATTCCAACACCGGCTTTATCTCCCAAAGTGTCCATAGCTTCAAAAAATGGATGGGTATTTTCTGAAAACAAACCTGTAAAAAATTTCGAAAAATAACGATCAAATTCCAGTGATTCTCCGATATTAACAGAAGCCAAAAAATAGAGAAAAACTGCCGCAGATACAGCCAGGAAAAAGTATGCCCATTTAGATTTATGCGTTTCCAATCTTACTAATACCTCCCATTTAGCATTTTAATTTATAGTATCATCTCTGATTCATTTGTATTATGTTAAGTTTTAAAAAGATTTCCCCCTTTAACCTATTAAAGAATGTTATAATAATGAAAAAATTATAAAGATAGGAGAGGAAATCATGTCCGAAACGTTATTTAAAAAACTGGAAAGCTATTACGATGAAATGGTCTCCATCCGCCGCTATCTTCACCAGAACCCTGAAGTATCCTTTAAGGAAGAAAAGACGGCTCACTATATCAAAACCTATTATGAAAATCTGGGGATTGAAGTCCAGGGGCATATAGGAGGTAATGGGGTTGTTGCTAAGATCTATGGCAGCAAACCAGGAAAAACCATCGCTTTAAGAGCCGACTTTGATGCACTGCCTATCCAAGATGAAAAGGATGTCCCATATAAATCATTGGTACCAGGTGTTATGCATGCTTGCGGACATGATGGACACACAGCAACCTTGCTTGTGCTGGCAAAGGCACTCAATGAACTTCGCGATGAACTAGAAGGTACATATGTCATGATTCACCAGCACGCCGAGGAATATGCCCCAGGCGGCGCGAAATCGATGATCGAAGATGGCTGCCTTGAGGGAGTCGACGCCATTTTTGGAACTCACCTATGGGCATCCGAACCAACAGGGAAAATTCAATATCGAGTCGGTCCATTTATGGCGGCAGCAGACAGGTTTGAAGTTTCCATCCAAGGAAAAGGCGGACATGGAGCACAGCCTCACAAAACAAAGGATGCTATTGTAACTGCGGCTCAGCTGGTCGTGAATCTTCAGCAAATCGTCAGCAGAAAAGTAAATCCCATTGATTCTGCAGTAGTAACAGTTGGATCATTCGTAGCTGATAACGCATTTAATGTAATTGCCGATAGAGCAAAATTGATCGGAACCGTCCGTACATTTAACGAGGACGTCCGCACCAATATCGAAGAGGAAATCGAGCGCATTGTTAAAGGAACATGCTACACAGCAGACAGCTCCTATGACTATCAATTCCATAAAGGCTATCCTGCTGTTATTAATCATAAAACAGAAACCGAATTCCTGGCTGAACTTGCAGGGAAGATTGATGAAGTCAAGTGGGTAGAAGAAACAGAGCCGGATATGGGCGGGGAAGATTTCGCCTACTATCTCCAGCAGGTTAAAGGAACCTTCTTCTTTACAGGTGCAAGACCGGAAAACACAGATGAAAATTACCCGCACCATCATCCAAAGTTTGATATCGATGAAAAAGCCATGCTGATCGCAGCCAAAACATTGGGATCAGCAGCTTTAAACTATCATAGCTTTCATGAAAGCAAGGATTCTGTCGAGGTAGGATCGTAAGAGGTAATATAGATTGGGCCAGGCGACTGGCCCATTTCTTTTGTGGTGTGGACCTTTTTATCAGCGGATTTTATGTTTGGAGCTATTGTCTCAATCAATTTCCCATTTGGCGCATACCGGAATATTTTCAGCGCTTTCCTCAACCGGCTTGGCGCAATTCCTTCGTTTCAGCGCAATTAACTGCTTTTTTGGTGCTCTCTTCTCCTCTTTTGACGCATACCGGAATATTTTCAGCGCATTCCTCAACCGGCTTAGCGCAATTCCTTCGTTTCAGCGCAATTAACTGCTTTTTTGGTGCTTTTTTCACCTCTTTTGACTCATACCGGAATATTTTCAGCGCTTTCCTCAACCGGCTTGGCGCAATTCCTTCGTTTCAGCGCAATTAACTGCTTTTTTGGTCTCTCTTCTCCTCTTTTGACGCATACCTGAATCTCTTCGGCGCAATCCCCGGCCGGGCTAGGCGCAATTCCTTCGTTTCAGCGCAATTAACTGTTTTTTTGGCGCTTTCCTCTCCTCTTTTGACGCATACCCGAATCTCTTCGGTACAATCCCTGGCCAAATTGCGCAATAAACTCACTCGCCCCCATCTAAAATTGCCAAAAAAACCCCAAGCCTAATCAGGTCTCGGGGCAGTCTTTAATATCCTCAGACGATAAGCATTTTTAGCGGTTTCTCCTAAATGGTCAAGCAAATTATAGTTCGCATATGCTCCAACAGCAGCACCTATACCGGGCACCAGCTGGAGCATCTTAACGAAGTCGATATAATCACGGTATTCCTGCTGAAATACCTTCCAGTCCATGTCTGCCAGTGCTTCCTTACGGTCATCCCATTCTTCAATCAGCTTCAGTGTTTCTTTCCTTTTGTCATCGCTGGAAAATGCGAGCTGAAAGACGTGCAGGAGAAACAGGCGCTCTTCATAATCATTTGTATCAAACCCATATACGGCGGCAGCTTCAAAAAGAAATTTCATCTTTATGCTCAGCAGTAAAGGAAAATCTGCCAAGCCAAGGAGAATTCCTCCTGCTCCAGTCCCGGCCCCTTCGACCGCAGCTGTTTTGCGGTAGGTGGAAACCTTCTCTTCAAGCATGTGATCCATTACTTCAAGGCCACGGCTGGCGGAATGTTTTTTTCTGGTGGTTACATTTGATCCAATCAGGGTTGCCTTCACCATATTCTTTATGCTGTCTGTAATAATTTGATGAGCTTTTTCGGGTATTATACTATTTACCTTTGTTTGAGCTTTTTTCGAAAGGCGGTTCAGCATACTGGAACGCTTATTTATTCGTCTCTTCCACTCTTCAATTTCGTGATACGCTTTTAATTCATACTCCCTCATTTTCATACCTGCCTTCATTCAGGATGACTATATATACGTATGCCAGTCAGCAATGGTTTCATTTTATGCCCGGCTGCCCGCCAGCCGTTTCTGAATATAGAAATGGGTATATACATATGCAAATAAAATCCCTAATGCCAAAGACAGCAGTGATGCCATCCATCCGCCATTGGCCAGGACAGCCAGCGATAAGAGGAGTGCCTGAACATATAGGATGCCAGTAAGCAGCTGTTTAAAGGACTTCTCCTTTATGTCCCCTTTAACCGGGTATAAATTCACCCACAGCTTATCCTGGTGATGATTCCATAAAGGCAGGAGCTGAAAGCCTGTTAAGTACATGAAGAGCGGTACAAGCAGTATTTGTCCCATTCCATATGAGATTAAATAAATCGCTCCAGCACCAATAAACGTTAAACGAATGAATATACCGAAGTAATCACCAGAACGGAGAAACGTTCTAACAAAAAGGTTTTTAAAAGTCGCATCCTGTTTGAAAGGAATGCCTGATATCAGCCAATCAAGCCATTTCCGCCTTTTTACGCGATCTTTCAGTTTTGGAACATCTGTAAACATATTGGCAAGCCTATAGAAAGACGTCATTCTCCTCTCTTCCTGGTCAATCAAAATCTCCCATTTTAGTCCTTTATCCCTGGATTTCATGCTGAAGAACAAGTACAGCAGAATCAGCAGCACGCCTGCAGCCAGCATAAAAATGGGGGAAGCACCGCTAAAAAGGAAATATAGAAACACAGCGTTTACTGCATAGCGGACACATGCATCCAGGATATGCACGCTAGTTTCAATGTAATATTGTATCTTCCAGCGGATCAGCAAATTGATAATTTTTAACGACAGCAGGATAAGCAGAAAAGGTAAAAACGTATTAAAACTGCCATCATTCACTCTGGCATACAAGGGCATAAAAATCCCCAGCCCCATTACCAGGATGTATGCATGCACCAAAAAACTGACTGCCAGCGAGCGTCTAAAATAACTTGAGAGCCTATCTTCAAGCGGCAGAAGAAAAATTTTGTCTGCCTCAGAAAAAAATGTATAAATCGGGCTGTATGTAACCAGAAGGGCTAAAATAATTGCCATTACCGCTGCAGCAGGAAAATGACTGGGAAGTGTCTTTATCCACTCCTGATAATAAAAAGCGGCAGTACCCAGAAGGAACACCATGACAATGACAATATGGCCATTAAAAATATAACGGAGATAGCGGGAAAGCTCTTTGACTGTCCTCCCGAATCTCTCCTTCCATAACTGTTTTTCATCAAACATAATCTTCTTCCTTTGTGAGCTGGATATATAAATCATCAAGGGTTGCTCCCGGCATAGCAAATTGCTGCTGCAGCTCTGCTAAAGTTCCCTTCGCCCTCACTTTTCCTTCATGCAAAATCACAAAACGATCACAATATCTTTCAGCAGTTGCCAGTATATGGGTGGACATAAGGATGCCTGAACCGCTTTCTTTCATTTTTTTCATCAAATCAAGAAGTGATTGAATGCCCAGCGGGTCAAGACCTACAAACGGTTCATCAACAATGTATAATGAAGGCTGCACCAGAAAGGCGCACATAATCATTACCTTTTGTTTCATCCCTTTAGAAAAATGGGCAGGAAACCACTTAAGTCTTTTTCCATTCTGAATTCCTTTAGGAGTGTCGCCACTCTTGATTTATAGTCTGCTTCAGGCAGGCCGTATGCCATGGCTGTTAAACGCAAATGTTCTTCCAGTGTTAATTCATCATACAAAATCGGCGTTTCCGGAACAAAGGTGAATTGCTTGCGATACCCTTCCTTATCCTTAAGGAACTGCGTGCCATTGATCGTTATTTCGCCTTCCTTTGGTTCCATTAAACCAATTACATGTTTGATGGTCGTACTTTTTCCGGCTCCGTTAAGACCAATCAGGCCGACAATTTCTTTTTCTGCCACATCAAAGGAGACATCCTTCAAAACCGGGTTTCTTGTATAGCCGCCGGTAACGTTTTTAATTTCGAGCAGCGCCATTTTCAACGTCCTTCCTACTATATATGTAAGACCATTGTAAAAAAAGCCAAAGGATATTGTCCAGTTTGGGGATAATCCCTGCATATAAATCCCGAATCCGGACATTCTAATCTATGAAGGGGAAACAAATCATTTGAACAACATTCAGATGATCAAAACTTGAAATGAGGTGTCTGTCGCAGACAGTTTCCTTTCAGTATAAGCTTCAAACGTTCCTAATAAGGGGATGGTTGCATTGCACATGAAACCTGATGATCTTAAACACTTGATCGCTTCATCAAAAGTGGTCACTAAGTCATTTTATAAATGAGGTGTTTGTTAAAGACTATCATCCATGCTTTATACGCCCGTGAATGCATATAAAGATAATAAGGGGATGGTCCGATTGAACAAAGATCGATTTTCTCTAGATATGAACACAATTCATTCATAAATGAGGTGTTTGTTAAAGAGAATTTACCTGAAGTAGAAACGTTCCAATAGAAGCTTCCCCTTCACCGAAGGCAGGATTCCAAGCGGATCCTGCCTTTTATTTTATTAATAGGACAATGCAATCATCCCTTCTCCGCAATAATATGTTTCACTTTTTTGTTTTTTGGCGGATATGGTAGAATTGTGTAAAAGTATATTTGGTTAGGAGCTGACATAATGAACGATTGTATTTTCTGTAAAATAATCAATGGCGAGATTCCTTCGGCCAAAGTTTTCGAAAACGAGCATGTGATGGCATTTCTGGACATAAGCCAGGTTACTAAAGGGCATACACTTGTTATCCCGAAAGTACATAAAGAAAATTTATATGAAATGGATGCGGAAACAGCCCGCAGCTATTTCGAATCTGTTCCGGAAATTGCAAGAGCCATCAAGGCTGAATTTGATCCAATTGGTTTGAATTTAATTAATAACAATGGTGAACATGCCGGGCAGACCGTTTTCCACTTTCACTCCCACCTTATTCCCCGTTATGGAGAAGGAGATGGCTTAGGTGTTGTGTGGAAATCACACCAATCGGAATATTCAGCCTCAGATCTTAAGGAGATCTCTGAAGCCATAGCAAAACACCTGTAACTCTCGCATCCTCCTGTTTTTGCAGGGGGAATTTTTTACCTCCTTCATCCCCTAATTTTCAAAATGTTCATTTTTTTCTCTGTACAAATCAGTAAATTTTGTTAACATATTAAATATCTTTATTTCTTTACAGCGTTATAGTGAATTGATTTTATATTTTTGGAGGGAGAAAAATGTACCGAGCTCTAAATTTTAATGCAGGTCCCGCGGCCCTGCCGGAAGAGGTATTAAAAGAAGCGGAAAAGAATTTACTGAACTTCAGCAATACCGGAATGGGCATAATGGAACTAAGCCATAGAAGCAAAGAGTATCAGGCAGTACATGATCAGGCAATAACACTTTTGAGAAAACTGCTGGCCATTCCGGATGATTATGAAGTGCTATTTATCCAGGGAGGTGCAAGTCTCCAGTTTTCTATGGTTCCGATGAACCTGCTGGGAAAAGATCAAGAAGCCCATTATATCCTCAGCGGCTCCTGGTCGGAGAAAGCTTTAAAAGAAGCAGATAAAATTGGCAAAACCGTTATTTCTGCCTCCAGCAAGGATCAAAAATACCGCTTCATCCCAGCATACAATCAAAATGACATTCCTGATAATGCTGCCTATCTTCATATTACCAGCAACAATACAATTTACGGCACACAATGGAAAACATTTCCTTCAAATAAAAAAACACCACTTGTAGCTGATATGTCCAGCGATATTTTAAGCCGTCCATTGGGAGTGGAGCAATTTGATTTGATCTATGCAGGCGCCCAGAAAAATCTCGGCCCTTCCGGTGTAACAGTTGTCATTATCCGCAAAGAACTATTACAAAGATCATCAGAAAATCTCCCTGCAATGCTGAATTATAATACGTTTGCCAATAATAACTCTTTATATAACACACCTCCCACTCTGGCTATTTATTTGCTTTCCCTGGTGCTTGAATGGGCGGATAAGAAAGGCGGCCTTCAGCAGATTGAAAAGGCCAATGAAAAGAAGGCGAAAATGCTTTATGATGTAATAGATGAAAGCGAAGGCTTTTACATAGGGCATGCTCATAAAGACAGCAGATCCCTTATGAATGTCACTTTTAATCTTCAAAATGAGGACCTCTCCAGGGAATTTCTGCACCAGGCAAAAGAAGCAGGGTTTGTTGGGCTCGGAGGACACCGTTCTATAGGCGGCTGCCGCGCTTCCATTTATAATGCTGTGCCAGAACAGCATGTTGAAAAACTGGCCGCATTTATGAAAGCCTTTAAGAATAATAGTTAAAAATATAACACCTTTTCATCCCGGGGTTATGTGTTATAATTAGTTAAAGTTTTTCGCTGCAGGCAAAGAGTGCACTGCAGGAGAGACGAACAGAGCCTAGTCAGAGAATAGCAGAGGAGAGATGAGAAATGAATACAAAAAATTTAGTGGCCTTATCCCTATTGGTCGGGATGGGCGCAGTGCTTCATGCAGTGGTTCCAGGGTTCTTTCTTGGGATGAAACCGGACATGATGCTTACCATGATGTTTTTGGGCATAATCCTTTTTCCAGACAGCAAAAGCGTTTTGCTTTTAGGTTTGGTTACAGGCCTGATATCCGGACTTACCACAACTTTTCCTGGAGGATTAATCCCGAATATTATTGATAAGCCTGTTACTGCATTCACCTTTTTTGTTTTGTTCCTGAGTTTAAAGAAATTCCGCAAGAATATTATCAGTGCAGCTGTCTTAACAGCAGCAGGAACAATTGTATCCGGAATTGTGTTTTTAACTTCCGCATACCTGATTGTCGGACTGCCAGGGCCATTCACGGCACTATTTGCAGCAGTTGTACTGCCCGCAGCTGCAGTTAACACGGCTGCAATGGTTATCCTATATCCAGTAGCACAATCAATTGCTAACAGAACAAAGCTGACTCAGCAGACGATCAGCCAGTAATAGACAAAGCCCGCAAAATAAAGCGGGCTTTTTATATTTATATTATTGGAAACTTCCTACAATCATTCCCAGCAGGAACAACAGTGCACCGCCTGCCGCTAAAGCAGCTGCCCTTTTTTTAGAACATACTTCGGAGGATAGACTCCGGGTTTCTTTATAGAAAGAAAAAAATGAATACCTCCTAAAAACAGAACCACACTCAATGCAAAAATTCCAGCCGCCGCTCCGGACAACCTCTCTCCCCTTTCGCTTTATACCCCTCTACTGAATTGTATGTCTGTATACCGGGAGCTATGAGGATGTGGTTTACCCTTCTAATTTTTGTGATATAGATAAGAAACGGGAACTTTTCATTTTCCGCTTTAGAAAAATGAGTAATGTAGTAAAATAGACATATATACAGGATTTTGAGGTGATGGTTATGAAAGCCAAATCGTTATTGCTTGGACTATTAGCTGGCGGCGCTGCAGCCGGCATATCAACCCTATTGACTGCACCTGCTTCAGGAAGGGATACAAGACAGCAGTTAAAAAATACTACAAACACCCTGAAGGAGCAGCTGATCGAATTAAAATCCGAATTGCTCGCCATAAAGGATTCAGCATCATTTGCTTCGAAGGAAGGAAAAACCGCATTTAAGGAATTCTCAAACGACATCAAATATTCCATCAGCAATTGGAAAAACGAAATCCTTCCACATCAGCACAGACTGCAAAGAGAATTGCAGGAAATTGAAGCGGCCATCCATGAACTTGAAACAAATTTAAATAATAAGTGAATAAAAAAATCCTTCTTTTTCTTAAGTAAAAAAGAAGGATTTTTTTATTTTTGACCGAAAACCAATATATTATGAAAATGCTTCAAATTTTTATAAAGCTTTGAACAAGCTCTCATCCCTTGTTCTTAAGCCTTTTATAGAAATATCCAATTATATTTCTAAAAATTTTGTAAATTTATATCTTTATTAATTTTTGTTTTATTGGCATAATGATACTATAAAAAGAAAATGAACTTCTGGCTGTTTGACCAGAAATAATTAATCTTACAAAGTAGGTGAATTTTTGAATGTCGGATAAACCAATTTCTATGAAGGAAGCAATGATCTTCAGCCAGCGAGTGGCACAGCTGAGTAAAGCCCTGTGGAAGTCTATAGAAAAAGATTGGCAGCAATGGATAAAACCCTACGATTTAAATATTAATGAACACCATATTTTATGGATTGCCTATCATTTAAACGGAGCATCGATTTCCGATGTTGCCAAGTTTGGCGTAATGCATGTTTCTACTGCATTCAATTTCTCCAAAAAGCTTGAAGAACGAGGCTTTCTTCAGTTTTCTAAAAAAGAAAGCGATAAAAGAAATACCTATATTAAATTGACTGATGACGGCGAAAAGGTGTTACTAAGTCTTATGGAAACCTATTCACCTGAGAAAAATGCCGTGTTCTCAGGTGCGATGCCATTAAGGGATTTGTATGGGAAATTTCCAGATATCATTGAGATTATGGCGATCGTCCGCAATATATACGGTGACGATTTCATGGAGATTTTTGAAAAGTCTTTTGCTAACCTTGAAAATCAATTTGATGAAGATGAGGGTAAATTAAAGAAAAAAACATCAGCTGAAAAGGAACTTGTTTAAATAGATAAAGTTCCTTCTATCCATATGTAAGCCCTTACAAAGCGAATACATACTATTCGCTTTGTATTTATGAATTCAGTTGCTCATAGTTTCACATTAGTTTCATTATATAAAAAATGTTTTTCGACAAAATGTGTTAGCTTTCCCTATTGATTTTTTTATTTATTCATCGTAAAGTATCTTAAGTAAGTTTGAAAGATTACTATTTTACTCCTTCTGGAGGTATTTTTATGATGAATTGCTGGAAGACGATTAACTTCACGAAGCAATATGGATCGCAAAGGCTTTTTATACTGTCTTCCTTAACCATGCTGGCCACTTTCATATTTACATATGTTCCTGCAACGTATGTATTTGTACCGGGCTCCTTTTACGATAATTATTTTATTTTCTTTGCAGCCGGCTTATGGCTGTTGTATCCTGTGCATAAGCTGCTTCACTATCTGCCTATTGCACACCTTGGAAGTATCGTTAAAAAACAGCTGAAAATTAAATATGGCTTTATGCCAATTCTATATATTCGAATAACGGAGCCTATTTCAAAACGGCTATTCCTGACTGCCACTTTGGCCCCTATGTTTATCATAAACAGCATGCTCCTGGCTGCTTGCTTTATTTTTCCGCATTATGTTCATTATTTAATAATTCTGTTTGCTTTCCATGCAGGCTTATCTTTTTCTGACATTGTGTGCGCCAAAAATGTGCTGACTGCGCCAAATCAATCTTATGTTGAAGAAAATGAAGATGGGTTTGAGATATTGCTTCATTCGAACCAGTAGCATAAACATAAATCCCGGGTATCCTGACAAAGGATACCTTTTACTTACCGGACAGGCAATCTTTAATACTATCTTTTTTTTGTGAACTTTGTTATTGTAAATAACAGACAAAACATGTAAAAGCAATAATATGACTGCCCAAGGAGGGAATCTTGGATGATCTCCATCTTTATTATTTTTGCCGTTTTTATTTTATTTTATATCAACAAGATGACAAATTCGCTTTGTCTCCAAAAAGAGATTCCTGAGGAACGGCAGCCCAAAGTATTCAGAACCATTAACATTCTTATTACCATATTGCTAATCTCTTCTTTTGTAGAAATCTTGTATGCTTAGGATATCCTGAGAGCTCTTAAACATGAGCAAAAGCGGCGGAAATTTTCCGCCGCTTTTTTATATACATTAATTGTAAACATCAAAAGCTTAGCAAAAACAAGCAGCTCCAATGATGATTAACAAAATGAACAGCACGACAACTAACGCAAAACCTCCGCCACATCCATGTCCTCCAGACATATGGTTGCCTCCTCTCAAATTCTGGCACAGGGCCCTCTTTGACTAGACCCTATGCCCATCTTAGATTACAGCCACGCGCATCCTACAATGATTAATAAAATAAACAATACAACGATTAGCGCGAAACCTCCGCCGTATCCAGCACCCATGGATAACACCTCCCCTTCAGGTCGCTACCATATCCTATTCATTTGCCTCTGTGGTCGGATAGGCTTATATCCCGGCTACCCTAATTTTTTTAGGTGTTTGAACCTCCCATCAGAGGGTTCCATGTATCATATGTACAATTGTCCTGAAGGGGATGGGCGAATACCCAGATTTTTATAAAAAACGCTGTGTTTATCGACCAAACATTACTTTCTTCTTTTGTTATTTTTTACATTTATGGTATAGTAGGGATTGTGATAAATGCAGGCTCTGTGAAGGAAATTGCTGTTATTGAGAAGTATAAAAATTCCAGTTCCAGCTCACCAGAGCCGAATTGAAAATTAATTTAGGAGTGTTCAACATGAAAAAATGGATGCTATCCCTCTCCATTGCAGCCGGAGTAATTGGATTAAGTGCATGCAGCAGCACCGGCGGGGAATCAGGAGATGTTGTCGTTGAAACAAAGAGCGGAAACATTACGAAGGACGAGCTTTATGAAGCAATGAAGGAAAAGTACGGCGAACAGGCGCTCCAGGAGCTCATTTATGAAAAAGTTCTTTCTGATAAATACGAAGTAACAGACGAGGAACTTAACGAGAAAATCGACGAATTAAAACAGCAGCTTGGCGCTAACTTCGAGATGGCGCTTATGCAATATGGCTATAAGGATGAAGAAGACCTAAGAGAAACTTTCAAAACAGGCTTGCTTCAGGAAAAAGCTGCTATTAAAGATATTGAAGCAACAGAAAAAGAAGTTAAAGAATACTACGATAACTACAAACCGGAAATTAAAGCACGCCATATCCTTGTAGAGGATGAAAAAACTGCTGACGAAGTAAAGAAAAAGCTGGACGAAGGCGGAAAGTTTGAAGACCTGGCCACAGAATATTCAAAAGACCCAGGATCTGCTGCAAATGGCGGAGATTTAGGCTGGTTCGGCCCAGGTAAAATGGTTCCTGAATTCGAGGAGGCAGCTTATGCCCTTGATGTGAACGAAATCAGCGCTCCTGTTAAATCTGAGCATGGTTTCCACATCATTCAAGTAACAGAGAAAAAAGAGAAAAAATCATTTGATGAAATGAAGAAGGAAATGGAATATCAAGTGAAAGTGTCCAAGCTTGACGGTGACAAAATTCAGCAGGCAATGGATCGTGAATTAAAAGCTGCTGATGTTGATATTAAAGATAAGGAACTAAAAGGAGTTCTTGAAGAACCGGAAGCTGGGGCTGAAGGTGAAGCAGGGACTGAAGAAAAATAATGAATAACGGGGCTCCAGGCTGGAGTCCCGTTTTTTATGTTTTTTAGATGGATTCCAAATCAGCCTGCAGATTGCTGAGTGGATTTCCGCTCTTCTTTTTCCCTTTCAAGACGCTTCATATAAATTTCACCCTCACGTTCAATGCTGTCCTGCTCCACCTTTTTCTCTTCCCTGCCCGTCGTCACCGCCATATATGCACTTACAACGATTCCGGCTGCAACAAAATATACCCAAATTGGAATCATCTGTTTCCCCTCTTTCTTTTCATAATGGTTGTCCATTTACTATAAATGTATGTTAAACCAGGAAAAATATGATAAACAGGAAAAAAGAAAAGCGCAAGCGCCTTGCCCAAGAAGGAACGCAGACTAAGATCGCCACGTCCTTTGGCAACGTCTGCATGACACCTCGAGGGGGTAGGTGCTGGAGCTAGACAGTTATCTAACTTTAGAATTTTATATGGATATCTATAAAAAAGCCACCCTTTCCATTAGGAAGGATGGCGGTTATTATTTATGAAAACTAGGCTTATAGAATGAACGGTTATCCAGAGCAAATACCCGCTCGGAGAACTCTCCTGGTTTCACCCTCTCAAGGGCTCTATCAAGCATGTTCATTTTTGCATCAATGTTATCAATGTAATGAAGAATTTCTGCTTCCTTGATAAGCGGCGGTTTTGGACTGCCCCATTCCGCTTTGCCGTGATGGGATAAAACCATATGCTGAAGGATCATAATCTCTTCACCACTGATTCCCAGCTCCTCAGCAGCTTTTCCAATTTCATTGATCATAATGGTAATATGTCCAAGCAAGTTTCCTTCTATTGTGTAAGATGTTGAAATCGGTCCAGACAGTTCTGTAATCTTTCCTAAATCGTGCAAAATGACTCCAGCGTACAATAAGTCCTTATCCAGGCTTGGATACAAACCGGAAATTGCCTTTGCCAAATCCAGCATGGAAACTACATGATAGGCAAGACCGGATACGAACTCATGATGATTTTTCGTAGCGGCCGGATATTCAAGAAAGTCTTTTTGATGCTTCTTCAATAAATGGCGAGTAACCCTTTGGATATTCGGGTTTTTCATTTCAAATATATATTGAGTGATTTTACTCATCATCTCATCTGTACTTAATGGCGCTGTTTCGAGAAAGTCTGCCAGCTTGACCGGGTCTGTTGGGGACGCCGGCCGAATTTGGCGGATTCTTAGCTGATTGCGTCCACGGTAATTTAAAATATCCCCTGCCACTTTTACAATGGTTTCAGGGCTGTAGTTTTTCGCATCATCATCAGACACATCCCAAAGCTTTGCTTCAATTTCGCCGCTTTGGTCCTGGAAAATTAGGGTCAAAAACGGTTTTCCATTACTTGCAATCCCTTTAGCTGCACTTTTGATTAGCAGAAAAAGCTCGATTTGTTCTCCTACTTCGTAATAAACAATTCCTTTTGACATACGCGCACCGACGCTCCCTTCACGAGGTTGTTTAAAAAGGGCACTATGAACCGGACCAGACAGTCTTTGGCAGCCTCCTTAAACATGCAATTCTATTAAACTAGTATACCACACAGACCCTGCACTCTCCTAAATTAATCATGACTTTTGCTCGCTATAAAAACCCATTCACGTTTTCATGAATGGGTTTTTAATGGTATTTGAAGGTTACAGCAAAAGAAGCAATATTGGAATGAATAACGAAAGGATAATTGCAGAAGTTGTCATGGCTATACACCCCATGGCACCTTCTTCCTCTCCCCACATAAGTGAACGGCTGGCTCCCAGCATCTGTGCTGAAGTGCCCATTGCCAATCCTTTAGCGGCTTTACTATTTATTCCAAGCCACTTCAATAGGTTTGGGCCCAGCATAACGGAAAAAAGACCAGAAAATAGCACAAAGAAAACGGTAAAGGCTGTAGACCCTCCCAAGCCATCAGAGACCGTTAAGGCTACCGGGAGTGTTACTGAACGCGGAATAAGAGATGCAATAATCTCCTGATTAAATTGAAAAACCTGTGACATGATGTAAACCGAAAATATGCCTAAGGAGGTTCCGGCAAAGACTCCTGAGAATATTTTCTTAAGATGTCTTTTCATTAAGGGCCACTCCTTATATAAAGGAACAGCAAAAGAGACAACCGAAAGCTGAAGGAGCAGCTCAAACAGACTGCTTCCTTTTTGATAGACTGTTAGTGGGATGTTGCACAATAGAAGAATGGTAATCAAGAGCGCAGTTCCGGTGTATAAAGGATTTAACCAGCTCTTCTTAAACTTCCTGAAAACTTGCAGGCTTGCGATATAACTGGCAAGAGTCATCAAGATGCACCCTATACTATTGAATAAAACAGAACTCATTTTTGGCGCCTCCTTCTTGTATTCTCATACATTTGAACAGAATACGCTGTGCCCAATAAACAGCAAAAGCTGCTTAGAATCAGGACCAAAAGGAAATGAAAATTTAATAGAGGAATAAAATTGGGAGATAAGAATAATCCAATGACAAAGGGGATAAACAGCAGGGACATGTGTTTAATTTGAAAAGATGCTGCTTTCTCTATCCATTCTAATTTAATTGAATTGGTTACCAATAGGATTAATAACATAAGCATCCCTATGACACTTCCAGGAAGCGGAATATGAAAGAACGCAGCCGCAAAGTTCCCTGCAATCAGAAAAATAGCGAGTAACAATACTTGAATCAGCCAGGGCAAATTTTATTCTCCTTCCTAACCGCTTTTTATCATCTTACTGAATAACAAAAGAAAAAACATGATATTTGTAAGGTTTCTTTACACACTTTTTTAATGTTTATGAGTTTTTGTAAGATTTACTTACCATACATATAAAAAAGCTGCCTGTTAATTAGACAGACAGCTTTTCCTTTGCAACGGATTGTATTTGTTCTTCCTGAAAATGCGGCAGAAGATGCTTATGACAGGTGAAAAATAAAATTTGCCTGCCTGTAAGGTTCTTTAACAGGTTAATCATTCTTTCAGTGCGGACATGATCAAAATTCACGAAGCTATCATCTATAATAATAGGGAAGGGATACTTGCCATAAATCGTCATGGCAAGTGCTAGCCTGAAGGATACGTATATCTGTTCAGCAGTCGCCTGACTCAGTTCTTTTGCTTCAAAAACTGCTCCTGTCTTGCTTTCTATAAGGAACCCGCTTCCTTCTTCTTTAGGAAAAATCCGTACATAGCCTCCATTGGTTAAAAAAGAAAGAAATTGCTCTGCCTTTGCCAGCATTTTTGGCAAACGCTCATTTTTAAAACTGTTTATCGTTCTATCTAATATATCCTTGGCAGCAGCATATTTTGCCCAATCCCTTGCCTCTTCTTCAAACTCAGATTTCAGCAAGGCGAACTTATGAAGGAGTTCCGCATAGGTTCCGCCCTCTTCAAGGATTTGAATTTCATATTTGACCTCTGCAAGTTTTCTCTGCAAACCAGGAATGCTTTCCTGGAGCAGAACAGCTTCTTCACTGACAGCTTGGATCTCTGCTTCTGGTTTTGTTACATTGGAATATTTATTAATTTCTTCCTGTGAAAAAGAGTTAAGATTAATTTGCTTGCGGACCTGTTTAATCTTTTCTTCTAGTTCTGCTAATTTCTGTGCTTCAGCAGCCTTTTCCCTGTACTCTTCGGCTGCATCGGTTCCGGCAAGGGAAAGCTGATGTTCGTAGTCTTTTTGAAAGTGGCTAAGTTCTGCCAGCACTGTGCTGTGTTCTAGCTTTAACTCATGAAGCGCCGCTTCCCTTTCACCCTGCTTAATATGTTTTTCCGTTTCTTCTTTCAGTCTTTTTTTCAATTGATAGCCAATTTCCTGTACACTCCCAGGCTCGCTATCCAATAAGCCTTTTAGTTTATGAAAAGTATGGAGCTTCTCATTGATTCCCTTTTCTGCTGATGCCTTTCTTTCAGCAGTGTATTTCTTTTCCCTATAGAGGACTTTTAACTGTTCAATCATATTAAAAGCTTCACTCAAAAAGGTTTTGGAGATATCATGAGGCAGAAATAGCTGTTTACCCAGCTGCAGCAGTTCATTTTCAAGTTCGGCACATTCATTCTCCCATTTTTCAAATGAGGCAATGACCTTTTCGTATTTTTCATTTGCCTGTTCGAGCTGAAACAGCAATTGGATAAGCTGATTTTGCCGGTCGCTGTCTTTCTTCAGCTGTGCCTCCAGGCTGGCTGCATGCTGAATGTCAGGCTGCTTTAATTTATCAAGCAGTGAGCGTTCTTTTTCATTCAGAGCTTTTATCTCATTTTTAATAAAGCTGTCTTGCCCCTTAGGCTCTTTTTTATTTACAATGGCAAAACAAAAGGCTGCACCTGCAAATCCTGCACCTGCAATCACCCATGATTCGCTAAAGATTCCCCAGCCGAACAAAGCAGCAAAAAGGACTCCCAAAAAAAACAGCTGCCTTTTCTCCTGATATGTTTTTTGCCGTCTTGTTTCCTGTTCCTTTTTTCTGCTCTTTGAAGGAACTGAAGTCTTTCCTGTGTATCCTGCAGTTCTTTTTCGATATTATGCCTATCTGCAGTGAAGCTTAATGTTTCCTTAATGGCTGAAAGTTCCTCTTCATTAAGAAGCTGTTCTTTCAATTCGCCAATTTTTCGTTCCGTGTTCTCCAGCACTGACTTTTCATCGTTAAATCGATCATCCAATTCCTGTTTCATTGCTTGAAGACGGTTACGGCGATTTTGCGCATTTTTAACCTTTTCCATCATAAAAACACTCGTATCAACTTGTTCAAGCTGCTGTTCGTCAATTTGAAGATGAAGTCTTTCCTGAAGGTTTAAAATTTCTTCTGTAATATTTTCCAGCTTAATTGATAATTCTTTTTCTTCTTGGTTTAACTTTTCCAAAAACGGCAGCCCCTCTACCGCTGCATTGATGGAATGCTCATGCTTAAGGAGAAAATGATCTGGCTGATTATTTTCCAGCTCTTGTTCCAGGAGGATTATTCTCGATTCCAGACTAGCTCTGCGCCCTTCCAGGGGCTGAATCACACTTTCAAGTTTCTCCAAAAGAGAAAGCCCATTTGCCGGGAAGGAAATGTGTGCAAATTTTTCCCGTTCTTTAATCAGCTCTTGCTCCTCTGCTATTAATGGATATAAGTCCTGCCATTCTTTTAAACGGAAAAGCTCCTGCTGAGCATGGTCCAGCCTCTGATGCAATCTGTTTAAATCGTTTTCAAGATTTTCTTTTTCACGAAGCAACGTCCAATACTGCTCATTATTTTGCTCCGCTTTTTTCAGATCCTGATGCAGCTGCTTCATCTCTTTTAGCTTTACATTCAGAGAAGGCTTTTTCCGTTTGGCTTAAAGCGGCTTTCCAATTCCTTTTGAAGTATATTTTCCGCAGAAACCAGATGATCCGTTCCCAGTGAACCTGCTGAAAACAAATACCTCCCCAATTCTTCACCCTTCATTTGATTTACATTTTGCAGCCCATGAATATTAAAGGAGAAAATAGATTGATACAGCCCTTTATCAATGTGATGAAGGAGATCGTTTAAAAGCTCTTCCCCTCCCTTTGTTCCATCTTCAAGCAAGACACTCACATCTCCGGATGCTTTTCCTTTAACACGCTCTATGACCGCCTTCCCTTTATCAGGAAAAATTGCGGTAAGCCTGCCGCCATATTTTGCTCCTTCCTTGGGCTCATACCTTAATTCCGATTGGACCTTTGCTGGAAAGCCAAAAAGAATACTATGTATAAAAGACATGATGGTAGATTTACCTGCCTCATTTTCCCCGTAGATCACCTGCAATGATTGAATACCGGTTAGCATAAAGTCAGTAAGCTTTCCATATCCGTAAATATGTATATCTGTAATTTTCAAAGTTCCACCTCCATTCAATGTCCTTAAGCTTTGTGTAGAAGATCCACAAGCAGTGCTTCGGCTTCCTCTGCGATTCTTTGCTTGTCATCCTTAGTGAGCTCACCCAAAAATCTTCTTGCCAGGGGATGTGCATACAAGATCAGGGCACTTTCACTGCCCTCTGCAAAATGACCCGCAGTTTTAAAAAGCTCACTGAAAAAATCCGATTCATGTGCCAGCTTTTCTTTATTCCACATCCTTTTTTCATTCACGGCTAGGCCGGAAATCCATACAAAAGACTCCTCTCCTGCCTCTTCCTCCTGCAAAGATTCGAGCAGCTCACCATTCGTTATGCTTCTTAATTCGTGATCCGACAAGCCTACTTCGTTGAGTGTCAGATTTATAATTGTTCCCTTTCTGTTTTGGCGCTTTTCTTCAATCAAACTTAAGCAAAGCTCATAAATCTCCTGATAGCTTTCCGATTTTGAAGCATCTATTTCTGCATTCTCCCATATAACAGGAGCTGCCTCCAGAAACTCCGTCTTTGCACCAGAACTATCCAGCTCAACTAAATAGCATCCTTTGGGACCAGTTTCTTTCCGGTTCCTTCCCTGTATATTACCAGGGTAAATGACGGGTGGCTGGGTGATTAAGATTTCTCGTTTATGTATATGTCCGAGAGCCCAATAATCAAAGTCCTTTTCAAGCAAATCATTTATTCGGAATGGGGCATATTGAGCGTGATCACTGCTGCCTTCAAAAGAACCGTGAAGGATTCCAATATGCAGATCAGCTCCATTTTCCCTGCTATATTGATCGATCATCCGTTCCGCCACATGTCTTTTAGGGTAGCTGAAACCATAAAGGTGAACGGATGTACCATTTTCAGCAATATGCTTTGCCACTTCGACTTCATGGGAAAAGATATGGACATTCTCCGGCAATGGCAAGTGTGCCCATCTCCCATCCATATGATCATGATTTCCATGGACCGCATATACAGCAATCCCGCATTCAGCCAGCCGCTCCATCTCTTTCCGAAAACGTGTTTGTGCCCTTATACTTCTGTCTTCACCATCAAACAAATCTCCGGCTAAAATGATAAAGTCTACATTATGGAAAATGGCTGAATCAACTATTTTCGTAAATGCTTCAAAAGTACTTTCCTGGAGCTTTTTAAAAATGGATGGGGGCAAATGCTTCAGTCCAGACATTGGACTATCCAGGTGCAAATCAGCTGCATGAATAAACGTAACCCTTTTCATGTTAACTTCCTTTCATTCCTTTTCTCTCATTTTACCTCATCCAAAAAGCGAATGCACGTTCCTATTCGAAATTAATTTGCTATATGTGCCGTCTGAAAATTTTCCTGAAGTTTGTTTTAGACCGGGAAGCTTGTGCATAAAAATGTACAAGAACTCTTTCCTCGAGGACAGGTTTGCAGCCTCAAGGAAAATATAAAGGGCGGAGTGGTATATTGGGAATTGGAATATATTTAAGTTATGTGTTTCTCGGACTATCTTTGGCAGCTCCAATCGGGCCGGTAAATGCTGTCAGGCTTGAAAAGGGGATAAAAAATGGATTTTGGCATGCCTGGATTGTTGGAGTTGGCTCCATGTTTGCTGATGCCTTTTATATGCTTGTTGTATACCTTGGGCTTGTCCATTTTTTGGACACCCCTATCGTTCAGATCTTCCTGTGGCTTTTTGGAGGATTTATACTCTTATATACAGGGATCGAGAGCATTGCAAATGCCAATAAAATTTCCCTGAGCTATGTGCGAAGCCGGGATTCATTGTTTAAATGCTTTTTTTCCGGATTTATTATGTCCATATCCAGTCCTCTTTCCATTTTGTTCTGGCTGGGTATCTACGGATCAGTTCTTGCAAAAACAGCAGCATCCTATGGAAAAACAGAGCTCTTTTTATACAGTACAATGATTTTTCTGGGTCTCATGCTCTGGGATTTGTTTGTAGCTGGACTGACCACAGGGTTTCGCCGATTCCTTACTTCAAAAGGAATTATCGTCATCTCGATTCTTTCAGGAATATCGCTGATTGGATTTGGGCTTTATTTTGCATTCGAAGGATTAAAGGCATTGTTTGCATAAGAAAACCCTATTGAAAAAAGCTCCGTTTCTAAAATACGGAGCTTTTTTCAATAGGGCCTATTCTTATAGATAGTAATTTTTCTTATAAATTCTGTCCGTTGATTTCCAATGCAGGCACTTGCTTTCCCTGGGGCGTGAGGTGAGCTTCCTCGACACTCTGTGTCTGCGGAGGCTCACCTGATCCGCTGCTTCCTCATGACATTGAATAATCTTCCCAGAATCGGCGGCTCACAAAGAAAATGCGTATGCATTTTCGAGGATCAAGCGCCGTCCGCTCCAACCAACTCAGTGGTTAAACTAAATTAACCGTCTTCAAGACATAAACTTTGATAAACAGCCTGTTTATTCGTTTTTAGTAAGCTGTAATGCTTTTTTGATATCTTTAAAGGAATTTGACTTCCCATACATCAATACTCCGCCCCTGTAGACTCTCGCTCCGAAGACAGCCAGTACTATTATGGCAGCCAGCAGGATCACGATCCCGAGAATTGGCTCCCATACAGGCAGTGACAGCATCCCCACTCTCATGAACATGAGCATTGGAGTGAAGAATGGAATATAAGAGGTGATTGTTACAAAAGGTGCTTCCGGCTGGCCTAAGCCAAACATAGCAATCATAAAGCCTGCTACAACCATCATGGTCATTGGAGTAATCATCTGCTGGATATCTTCAATCCTGCTTACCAGCGAACCAAGAAAAGCAGCCAGTGTGGCATAAAGGAAATATCCAAGAATGAAAAAGATGATTGCATAAGCGATGGTCGAAGCCGGAATGTTTCCAAAGCCAAAGAATTCAAAAAAACCGCCTTCCATCGTATCAAGATTTTGTTTGACTGAAAAATAGCCTACTAATAGAATAAGTGCCATCTGTGTCAGGCTAAGCAGCCCAATCCCCAATATTTTCGCGAACATCTGCTTGATTGGAGAAACACTGGATATTAAGATTTCCATGACACGGGAAGACTTTTCTGTTGCTACTTCCATGGCAATCATATTGGCATACAAGATTACAGCAAAATAAATGATAAATAATAGAACATAAACAAGCCCTCTTGCCTGATTCAATTCTTCTTCTGTTTTGGCGTTTTCTTCAAGAGCGGTCTTATCAAAAGGTACCGGCTCATATAGCTTGCTTAATTGCTCTGGACTAAGATTAATTTGAGTGGCAGCCATTTGTGTTTTCAGCTGCTGCAGCCCGCCCTGCAATTCGGATGGGATGGCTGAATCGGCTATACTTCTGGCTTTATAGGCCGCTTCAGGGAGCTCATCTGTGCTAAAGGATAACAGCAAAAGCCCTTTATAATCTCCATCTTTAACAGCAGTTTCCCCTTCTGCCTCAGACCCTTTGTATTCAATTAAAGTTATCTTGTTATTTAGGGCATCCATTTGTTCCTGAAGAGGAGTTAACAGCACACCAGTCTCATCGATCACTGCAACTCTTTCTTCATCATCCTTATTAAAATAATCAATAATACCTGATAAATTGGCAAGCCCTGCAACAATCACCACAGTAATGAGTGTCGTTGCAATAAAAGACTTGGTCTTCAGCTTGCTTAAATAAGTATGAAGAAGGATCGTCATAAAATTATTCATAGGAAGCACCAGCCTTTTCTATAAAAATATCATTCAGGGACGGCTCTTCCAGTACAAATTTACGGACAAAACCCTTCTCTGCAACCTCCCTGAAAATGTCTTCAGCTGCTTCTTCTCCGGAAATCTGCAGCTGAATTCCCTCAGCTGTCTGCCTGGCTTTCACCACTCCCCTGCTATCCGCCAAAAAGCTTAAATCATAGTCTGCGTGGATAACAAGATTCTTCCTTCCAAATGAACGTTTAATTTCTTTTAGAGACCCGTGCACAACAGGCCGTCCTTTTTGCATGATGCATAAATGCTCACAAAGTTCTTCTACATGTTCCATCCTATGGGAGGAAAAAACAATCGTTGTGCCGCTATCCTTCAAATCCAGCACAGCATCCTTCAGCTGTTCTACATTAACCGGATCCAGCCCGCTGAATGGTTCATCCAATATTAATAGCTTAGGCTTATGTATAACTGCAGTAATAAACTGGATTTTTTGCTGGTTGCCTTTTGATAGCTCTTCAATTTTTTTATTGGCATATTCGGGAACCTTAAAGCGCTCAAGCCAATATGTTAATTCCCTTAAACAGTCTTGCTTTGCCATCCCCCTCAGCTTAGCTAAATAGACTACCTGATCCTTGACCTTTAGCTTTGGATATAGGCCTCTTTCTTCGGGAAGGTAGCCTATCAGCGGACTAGTTGAATAATCAATTGGATTTCCATTCCACGTAATCTTTCCCCGCTGGGATCCAATAGCCCCAATATCATTCGGAAGGTAGTCGTTTTACCGGCGCCATTCGCCCCCAGAAACCCAAACATCTCACTTTCGGGAATAGTTAGAGATAAATCATCAACTGCAGTAAACTTGCCAAAACGCTTTGTTACATGTTCAAGCTCTAAAGCCATATCGAACTCCTCCTTTGCCTAATAGGTAATACGGCCATAACATAAAAAAAGGTTCACTATTTTTAAAAATTTAGCATTTTAATTTACGGCATTTCTTTTAAAAAATATTTTGCACATTTATAAAAATTATGCAAGAATAATAGTAACTATCTGAATTTTATAATAAAGGAGTATCTTATTATGAAAACATACAAGCTAACTGCATTTGAACAGGATGGAGAAAAGATATTGGATGAAGCATTTCAGGCAGCTACAGATGACGAAGCTAAAAGTGTGGGAGAAAACCTCCTTAAGGAAAAAGGTTTGGATGAAAAAACGCACCGCTGCACCTCACCGGCCGGCAAGCTGATTTTGTTTCATAGATAACAAGAAAAAACGGAAGCGCCTTGTCCGCCCCTGCACCTCGAGGGGTAGGCGCTTCTCCTAAAAGCTAAAGCTATTAGCCGTGAGAGATTGATGCTGTCAAAGCGCTCCTTTTGGAGCAGGACAGCTTAGATAGTTCACCGATGTGCATTCAGATTAGAAAAAAAGCAAAGGGCTCAGCTCTTTGCTTTCTTCTTTCCATTCTTATTTCCCCTTAAACACAGGCTTTCTTTTTTCGATGAAGGCCTGGATTCCCTCTTTGTGATCTTCTGTTTGCCTCATTTTATGCTGGCCGAGCTTTTCAAGCTCAAGCACTTTCAGTAGAAGGGGGCGGTTTTTATCAGCAAGAATTTTCTTTGTCTTAATCATTGCTTCAGTTGGGCTGTTAAGCCATTTGCTCAATTTTGCATCAACAGCATTATTTAAATCAGCTTCTGCTATTTCGTGAATCAGCCCCATTTGTAAAGCCTCATTTGCAGTCAGCACTTTTCCTTCCCAGATTAAATGCTTGGCTTTATCCTCGCCGATTCGCTGCTGCAGGAAGAAGTGAGACCCTCCATCAGGAATTAATCCAATTCCAATAAAATTCATGGCAAGCTTGCTGTTCTTGTCTGCCAAAATATAATCAGTAGCCAATGCCAGACTTAAGCCCAAACCAGCTGCTGCGCCTGTTACAGCACTGATTGTCAGCTTCGGCATGCTATAAAGAGACACAACCAGCTCGTTGATGCAATCCATCACAACAGGGAAATCGCTTTCATTTGTTTCCAAAAGCATTGTTTTAATATCTCCGCCTGAGGAAAATGCGCGGCCCTTTCCTTTTAATACAACGATATCCACCTCATCCATTTGGCTTATATCCTTCATCGCAGTCAAGAGCCCCTTAATCATTTCCACATTCAATGCATTCAGTGATTCCGGCCTGTTCATCTCAACTGTGGCCACTCGGCCATCAAGCTGTACGCTGACAGTATCAGTTACAAAGTCTGTTGTCAAAATCCTTTCCCTCCTTTTTGTGCTTCTTTTATTATAAAGAGTATTATTATATTTAAAAAGCGTTTTGTCTAAAAATTTTTAATTTTGTCACTTATTAAGGTATTGTGCTGTATTCCAAAACCTGCACAAAAAAACAGCATCCTCAGAAGGATGCTGCACTATATTTACTTTGCATTACCTGTATATTCTTTTTGGACCTGATCTCTTAATGCCATTTTGAGGAATTTTCCTACAGATGTTTTTGGTATTTCTTCAAAGAAAAGAATTTCATCCGGAAGCCACCATTTTGCAAATTGCGGCTTCAGGAATTCATAAAGGTCTTCTTTTGTTGTCTGTCCTTTAAATGGTTCTTTCAGAACAACGCATGCCACCGGCCGTTCCTGCCATTGCTCATGCGGGACAGCAACAACCGCAGCCTCAAATACCGATTCATGAGCCATCATGGCATTTTCGATATCAACAGAAGAAATCCATTCCCCTCCGCTTTTAATCAAATCTTTTGTCCGGTCAACAATTTTCATAAATCCTTCTTCATCAATGGTTACGACATCACCCGTGTAGAGCCAGCCATCTCGGAACGCCTCATCTGTCCGCTCGTCCTTGTAATATTCAGAAGCAATCCATGGTCCTCTTATGGCGAGTTCCCCCATTTCCTTTCCGTCCCATGCTGCTTCGCCATCCTTGCCGGCAATCTTCAATTCCAATCCGGGGACAAGTATGCCCTGCTTGGCTTTTATGTCCAGCTTCTCATCGGGTGATAACTCTTCCTGATAGCTTTTTAAAGTCGAAATAACAACAAGAGGGCTTGTTTCAGTCATTCCGTAAGCATGCATGAATGGAATATTGTGTTTTTGCTCGAAAGCTTTAATCATGCCTTTTGGTGCAGCCGATCCTCCACACAGAACCGATCGGAGTGAACTCATGTCATATTTATTTTCATCCAGCTCTTTTAATAATCCGAGCCAGATTGTCGGCACTCCGGCTGTTATCGTAACTTTTTCTGATTGGATAAGCTCAGCCAAAAGTTTAGGTGTAAAATATGGGCCCGGCAACACAAGAGTCGTTCCAAACCAGACAGCAGCAAAAGGGAGCCCCCATGCATTTACATGGAACATCGGCACTACCGGAAGGGCGATATCTTTCTCGCTTACCGCTGCACTATCTGCCATTCCCAGTGCCATACTGTGAAGGACGATGCCCCTGTGGGAATAGACGACACCTTTAGGATTGCCTGTGGTCGCAGAGGTATAGCACATTCCAGCTGCTGAATTTTCATCCAGATCATCAGGATATTCGTATGCACCGCTTGCTTCATTGATAAGCGTTTCATAGTGATAAACCGGCGAAAGAGTAGTCTCAGGCAATTCATCTTCATCAGTCATAATAATGAAAGCCTTGACCGTTTTCAGTTCATCCTTAACCTTCTCAATTAAAGGGACAATATCAGGATCAATCAAAAGCACCTTATCTTCAGCATGGTTAATTATATAAGTAATATGCTGAGGTGACAGTCGTATATTAATCGTATGAAGAACGGCTCCGCTGCATGGAATGGCAAAATAAGCCTCCAGGTGGCGATGATGGTTCCAAGCAAGTGTCCCGACCTTGTCCCCTCTTTCCACCCCTATGTTTTGCAGGCTTTCTGCCAGCTTCCTTGTCCGTTCTGCAATCTCCTTATATGTAAATCTCTGAATTCCGCCGGCTGTTCTTGAAACGACTGTTTTCCTTGGAAAATACTTTTCTGCACGCTTTATCATTTGCGTCATTGTCAAAGGTGTCTGCATCATCATTACAATTCCCCCTTTTTAGAAAACGCTTACATTCGGATTCATAGAATTCTATGATCTTTATTACCTATATTCATTCTCTTTATTTTCAGTAATTCCTTTAATTTCCTTCTGAATTTTCAAAAATATAAACTTTAAAAAAATCCCCGCCTATTCGGCCAGGGATTCGTGTTTATTAAAAAGTTCTTTTAATATTTTCAATTTCTCGTTTGTATAATGCTCAAAACTGTCATTATACGATTTAGGATCCTTCGGGTTTGCAAAATGAGTGATTTTCCCTGTCTGAGGATCAATGAACTTACTGGAGGCCCCGCATCCAAGCCCGATGATTGTCTGCTGTTCTTCCATAATCATGATGTTATAGATGCTTTCCTGATTCGGAAGGGCATAGCCGACATTTTCAAGATTGCCGAGAATATTTTTCTGACGGTAAAGATAATAAGGATGGTAATTATGCTGTTTTGTCCAATCCTCAGCCATGTCCATCATTTTTTCAATTTCTTCCCGCTCGGCAACTTTATATTTTTGCTTGTTCTTCGTCATTTCCGAAGCCCGTTTAAAGGATAAAGTATGAACTGTCAGAGATTCCGGCATTAATTTCTCAGTTTCATCCAAAGTATGCGAAAATTCCGGCACACCTTCTCCAGGAAGCCCAATAATCAGATCCATATTGATGTTATTCATTCCCATATTGCGGGCCAGATGGAACTTATCCACGGTTTCTTCCACTGTATGGTGGCGGCCAATGGCTTTCAAGGTCTCCTGAATATAGGACTGAGGATTGATGCTGATGCGGTCAATGTTCCATTTTTTCAGCACTTCAAGCTTTTCGGGTGTGATTGTATCCGGACGTCCGGCTTCCACAGTGACCTCCCGTATGTTTTCGACATCTGGAAAAGAGTCGTACATTTCCTCATAAAGCATATCCATCTCTTCCGCCGTAATGCTTGTCGGAGTCCCTCCACCATAATAGACAGTAGTAATTTTCACATCATTTTCTTTCAGCCACTCGCCAATTTTACGCATTTCGAAATGCAGGCCGCCAAGGAACGAGTTTACTGAACCCTGCCTGCCATTAATCGCATATGCAGGAAAAGTGCAATACGCGCATTTTGTCGGGCAGAATGGAATGCCAATATATATGCTGACTTCATTTTTTAAGTTATAAAGATCCGGTACGACAGCAAGCTGCCTGTCTACGATATTCTGCATAAGCTGGATCTTTTCATCTGTAATCAAATACTCTTCCTTAAGCTGCTGATGGGCTTCATGGAGAGGTGTCTGATGCTGTATGGCACGGTGAAGCAATTTTGTGGGACGTACCCCAGTCAGAATTCCCCACTTCTGGGTAATGCCTGTCCATTCCTGCAAAACAGTCAGATATACGTGGGATACTGCATTTTTTATTTGTTTAAAATTCTCTTTTTCTGTCTCAGACGGTACGAATTCCTTCTCAAAATTCGCTGAATGATTCTTGCCATCTTTATCAGAAAGCTCTGCAATGGCTTTAATGTGCTTTCCATGTTCAAGCTGAAGATTAATTGTAAGGTCGGCTGCATCATTCTCACCCAGCATCACTTCACATTCTTCAAAAAAGAGGTTCCCGATCAGCCGGAGCGGACGATGGAAACGTTCATCCTGTACACCTAAAATTGAAATGTTCAAATTGATCACCTTTTTTAGAAAATATATTAATCTGCCGATGTCTTTGTTTTCTTAGGGGCAGCTGCATAGTGTCTATTTTTCATGTTGACAAACTTCTTTTAGTGTACAGAAATGGGGAAACAAGGTCAATATAAGGGAAATGATTCCTAATGGATACCCAGTATCGCAAAGCAAAAAAAGAGCCGATTTACTAATCGAGCTCTCTTTGATTGATTTTATTTTAATAGATTCATTTTCTTCAGGAAATCAATTGGATGCTGTTTGCGGAAATGTTCTTTGACCATGTAGCTTACACCGTTCTGGTCATTGGATCGTGTCAGCCAGTCTGCTGCTTTTTTGACTTCGGCAGGTGCATTACCCATAGCCACACCGAGGCCGGCGGCTTCAATCATTTCCAGATCATCCTCCGAGTCGCCTATAACGACCATTTGGTTTCGGGAAATTCCGAGATGTTCACATAAATAGAGCAAACCATTCAGCTTTGAAACTCCGGCAGGTACAATATCCATCCGCAGATCACTTAACTTAATGACTTCTACATTTTCAAACATGCCCCTAATGGCTGCCTGGGCATCCTCAAGGTCGTCTTTATCTTCAAAATACACTTCAATTTTTGGCGGTGTGACCGGCTCATCTAAAATGGTGTCACTTAATGAATCCACAAATTGCTGCGAGTAAAAAATGGGATCGCCGGTTGTAAAAACAGTTTTAGCAAGCATATTGGTATTGAGCTTGGTTTTGTTGGCAAGGGAATATTTTTCGTGCACCAGCCTGATTTGACAGGTAAAGCCTTCAAGCAGGCGCACGATTTCAAACGTTTCATCTTCCTGTATCCTTTTTACAAATATCGGCTTTTCCTGAGAAGCTGCAATATAAGCTCCCCTGTGTGTGACCAGCAAGGAATTGATTTTCAATGCTTTGGCCGCTTTTTTCGCGGATGGAAAGCTTCTGGATGTGACAAGTGTTACATAAATTCCTTTTTGCTGCACATATTCAATCGCTTCTTTTGTTGATTTATGAAGTCTTCCATTTGATTGGAGTAGTGTTCCGTCAATATTTAAAGCAAGCATTCTATATATCATCCAATTTGCCCCCTATTCTCGGTGTAAAATTGTCCTATTACACTTTTATGAAGGGAAGGATTGGATTAGAACATGACATGGACAATGCAGAAATTTTTTCATAGCTTATCTGTGTTATTGAAGGCGTTTATCTGTTTTCATAGATCATTTGATTTAAAGAATTGTAAATTAGTCATTTACAATTTGGATGCTCCGTATTAAGATGGAGTCAATAAAAACTGCATATCTTATTTTGCACTAGGGGAGCTTTTAGGCTGAGAAGAACAATCCGTTCTGACTCTTATCACCCGATCTGGATAATACCAGCGTGGGGAAGTGCAGGTGAACGGCTATCATTTCTAGTGTATTGATATCATTCAACTGCATTTCCTTTTGGGAATGCAGTTTTTTAATTTTATATAAACCAGGAGGATGGCAAAATGCAGGAAAATTTCTTATGCGGAACAAGCGAGATTACAGGGTGCAGGTTTTCGATTTATCCAATGACTGACAGGTTTGTGGATGTTATTTTATCTGCTCTAAAAGAAGTGGATACAAGCAAGATATGGATGGAAACAGATGATGTGAGCACTTGTGTGCGCGGCAGGTCCATTCATGTTTTTGATGTAGTCAAAGCGATTTATCTTGAAGCTGCTAAGCATGGTGATCATGTAGTATTTAACGGCACATTTTCAAATGGATGCCCTGGCGATACTGCCGGAGATGCTTATCTTGCTGAAAATGAAGAGAAGGCGAATGAAAAAAATCTGCTGGAATCAGCCAGGAAGTCGCTGTCCAGTTCGCACTTTATCCGATGGGGATTCCTGGATACATGAACGTCATTATGAACCAAGTCGAGCTTGCAAAGGCTCAGGGAACGTTTACTGAAGGAGTGCATTATGCTTCAAGATTAGATGGGAATGCACACGATGTTTTTAAAACGCTGGAAGATGCTTTCGAAAGCTGTAAGAAAAGCGATTCCACTCATATTATCATGACGGTTAATATGTCTGCAAACAGTCCTTCCAAAAAGGGGCTGTGTAAAATGCTCGAAAAATGGAAGCTTCGTGAGGTCATTGTCCTATCTGTACTCGCTGTTGTGTTTGCAGTTGTATACCTGGTGTTCATGCAATTTGGCAACGTGTTATATGGGATGTTTGGCTTAATTGGCTATGATCTGATTTTTGGCATTTGGTTTATTGTTTCAATCATCGCAGCGTACATAATCAGAAAACCCGGAGCAGCCTTTTTATCGGAAACCATCGCAGCGGCCATTGAAGTCATGATTGGCAATGCAGTAGGCCCTCGCCTGATTCTTTCAGGCATGATTCAGGGGATTGGAGCAGAAGCTGTTTTTGCGGCAACTAAATGGAACAATTACCGGACATGGGTTTTAATTGCTGCCGGCATGGGCTCTTCTGTTACGAGCTTTATTTGGGGCTATTTCATTTCCGGCTACGCAGCCCTCTCACCCGGTTATGTAACTGCCATGTTTTTTGTGAGACTGGTTAGCGGTGCTTTGCTCGCTGGATTACTGGGGAAATGGCTGAGTAAGAGTCTTGCTAAAACTGGGGCATTAAACAGCTTCCCTATCGGAAAAGAGCTGAGAAGGGAAAAATCACAAAATGGCATTTCAGCATAACCAGCCTTTATTAATAACAGAAAAGCTGTCCTTCCGGCATGAAGATGTGAAGAATCCTGTTTTTAAGAATGTGAATTTCAGCCTTAATTCAGGGGAAGCTGTTCTATTATTGGGCCCCAGCGGCTGCGGAAAAAGCACGCTTGCTTTCTGCTTAAATAAATTGTATCCGGAAGCCGTTGATGGCGACTTGGATGGCACCATTTCCTTCAAAGGAAAGATACTGGATGAATTCCCGCCAGGTGAAATTAATCAGCACATTGGCATTGTGTTTCAGGATCCTGAAAGCCAGTTTTGCATGACAACAGTTGAAGAGGAGCTGGCATTCGGCCTTGAGAATATGAAAACACCTCCTGCAGAAATTGAGACCAAGATTGATGAAGCACTGGAACTTGTTCATCTTCTGCCATTTAAGCACGCCTTAATCCACACCCTTTCGGGGGGACAAAAGCAAAAACTTGCACTTGCATGTGTATTGTCATTAAAACCGGATATCCTGATTTTGGATGAACCGACAGCAAATCTTGACCCGGCTTCAAGCTATGAACTTACCCGTATCATCAAAGAGCTAAAAGAGGAGCAATCCTTTTCCCTTCTAATCATTGAGCACAAGCTGGATGATTGGATTGATTTGACCGACCGCTGTGTGGTGCTAAACCGGGAAGGCGAAATTTTATTTAATGGAAGCACTGCAGACTGCTTTAATAAATATGCAGAAGAACTACTGCTTGAGGGTATCTGGCTTCCAAGCACAGTAAGAGCAGGTCTATTAGGAAAAAAGGCAGGGATTTACAAAGGGGAAAAGCTTCCGTTAACTGACCGGGAATTAATTGCTGGATTTGTAAATCCCTATGCTGCACTTCAGATTTTAGATAACAGGAAGACTATACATCAAGTCTTTGAAGATCAGGTCATCCTGTCGGCGGAGAATCTTTCTTTTCATAAGAATGGGAAGGATTTGCTTAAAAATATTAGTTTTTCAGTTAGAAAAGGTGAATTTGTGGCAATAGCCGGTTCAAATGGATCTGGAAAAACAACGCTTTCCAGACTGCTTGCAGGATTATATGCTCCATCCAAAGGCAACATCCTTTTTGATGACCGCTCCCTTTCCCAGTGGCAGGAGCAAGAGTTAAGACTAAAATTAGGATACGTTTTTCAGAATCCCGAACACCAATTTATTGCAGATTCTGTTTATGATGAAATTGCCTTCAGTCTGAAAATACAGAGAATGACAGATGCCGAAATACAAAAAGTGGTTCAAGCTGTTCTGCATCAAGTGAACTTGCTCCAGCACGCTGACATGCATCCTTTTTCCTTAAGTCAGGGACAGAAGCGGCGGCTTAGTGTTGCATCGATGCTGGTGAATGAACAGGATTTGCTGCTCCTTGATGAACCAACATTTGGACAGGATGCCAGGACCTCTGCTGACCTAATGGCGCTTTTGGAAACAAGGATCCATAGCGGAGGCTCCGTGGTGATGATCACTCATGACATGGAAATCCTGCATTCCTATGCCGATAAAGTGATTGTCCTTTCAGAAGGAGAGAAGATATACGAGGGATTGCCTGATTCATTATGGAAGGAACATGAGATTATGAAAATTGCTTCTCTAAAGGTTCCTTACACAGAAAAACTCAGGAACGAACTGGCTGCCGTGGAAGGGATGAACAAGCTTGCTCTTACATGAATTTAACCCAAGCATAAAAGCTCTGACTGTGATTGTCTGTGTATTGATTTTGTCCGTTTTCTTTGACCCGGTTACTCCTTTTCTGACCTTAGTGGTGACTGCAGGAACCACCTTTATTTTTGGTAATGTTTCATTCAAAAGATGGATTTTGCTTTTCTCGCCATTTATCTTCATGGCTATAATATATATTTGGTCAGCTATGATTTTTTCAAAGACTATTGAAGGTGAAACCATCCTATGGACATGGGGGATCTTCACATTGACTGAAGAGGGCTTTCAGCGTGCCCTATCTCTTGGAATGAGGGTTTTAAGCTTTACCTCGCTGTCCCTTCTGTTCATTTTAACCACCAAGCCGACAGAGTTCCTGCTAAGTCTCATGCAGCAATGCCGGCTCTCTCCAAAGCTTGCATATGGAATCATGGCAGGATATCGATTTCTGCCATTAATGAAAGAAGAATTTGAGATTATCAGAAGCGCCCACCGGATTAGGGGGATACCCAAAGCCCGGACACTTTCTGAAAAAATGGCAGAACTTAAGAGGTATTCAGTTCCTCTTCTTGCCGGAGCGATTCGTAAAGCTGAAAGGACGGCAATGGCGATGGAATCAAAAGGGTTTACCGGAGATAGGAACCGGGATTTCTATCAAAAAATTTCAGTTTCCTGGAAGGATTGGGCATATTTCGCCTTTTTTATAGGTGCAGTGCTGGCAAGTGCCTATATTTCATGGCTATTCGGCTTTCTGCAGCTTTATAATGGCGAACTTTAGAAAGCTATGTGCGAATGGCATTTATTTATGTGCGGATGGAGGAAGTTTATGTGCGGATAAGATTTTTCTGTGCACCTAGGCCCAATTTATATGCGCACAGCTGATTTCAAGTCAAATCCACATTAGAGTCCGCAGGAAAATTCCATAAATTACCACATGCAACTATGAATAAATCTTATTTTCTCTCCTAAAGCTATTAGTGTAACAATCAAGAAAACTACACCAAGGAGATGATTTACATGGCAAGAAACAGCAATTCTAATCAGCTTTTAGTATCAGGAGTCAGCCAGGCAATTGATCAAATGAAGTATGAAATCGCAACAGAATTCGGTGTGAACCTTGGCCCGGAAACATCTTCAAGAGCAAATGGATCAGTAGGCGGAGAAATTACAAAGCGCCTGGTGCAAATGGCTGAGCAGCAGCTTGGCGGAGCACGCTAGTCTTTTTCGTGCAATCATAGTAAAATAAAAAACCGCTTCCAGCCAATCCTGGAAGCGGTTTTTCACTCCCCTATTTAAGCATTTGCAAAATATCTTCCACTGCCTCAAAAAGTGATGAGGCCTGAATATCTGCACTTGTTGGATCAGAGCCGATGAAAACAGTTTTACAGCCGGCCTTCTTGCCTGCCTCAATGTCCCGCTCGTGATCGCCTACCATAATGCTCTTAGCCAGATCAAGATGGTGCCTTTCCGCCAAATCCACCAGCATGCCTGCATTTGGCTTACGGCATTCGCACCCTGCTTTTGGTTTATGAGGGCAATAGGCCACCTCTTTAATATGACCGCCTTTTTCTGCAACAAGCTCCTGCAGTCTTTCATGGATTCTCCTTAGCACTCTTTCTTTCAAAAAACCGAGTCCTACGCCGCCCTGATTGGTCACAACAAAAATCTCATATCCAGCTTGGGTCAGCTCTGCCACAGCTTCTGCTGCCCCTTCAAGTAAGTATAACTGCTCAGGCTTATTAACGAATTTCACCCTCTCTGATAAAACCTCGTTCAAAACGCCGTCCCGGTCCAGAAAAATGGCTTTTTTCAATTTGCTGCCCCTTTCTTTAAATCAATATCTATCATAAAGGTACCCAAACCTCGTTCAGTTTAATATAAGATGATGCTTTTTCTTATTAAAAAACCCCCGAAATTAATTCCGGGGGTTTCCAATGCTGATTTATTCAACTGCACCATAAAGATCTTCAAGAGGCTTCATGATGATTTTGTTCATTTCTGCAATCATCATGCTCATGCGCTGTTCTGCTTCCATAAGCTTTGAGATTTGGGCGTGCTGCTGTACAAGTGCGACTGTCTTTTGTGCCTGTTCTACTTCTTCCTGTGTAATATCCTGGCCCATCATTTGTTTTTGCTGAAGTTCCATCTGGATTTTACGGAAGTTATCAAACATTGCCTTGGCAGACGGATCTGCATTTACATCATCGTATGCTTGTTTTAATGCCTTATATTCATCGCTTTCCCGCACCGCTTTTTCTAATTCATAGGCTGAATCATATAAATTTACTGCCATAAAAACACTCCTTCCGATTCTCATTCAAAAGGAAAATTCATCTTCCCCGTTTTGAACATCCACTACACTATAACAAACTATGACAGTAAACGCGAGGCGATACCCTTAATTAATCAATATGGCTATGAATCCCTGAATGAGCCCGATAATCCCCCCAAGGAGGACCCCTAAATTAGTAATCATTTTTAACTCGCTTTTTATTATGGAAAAGACCATTTCTTCCAATCGTTCTACCGAAAAATTGCTGACTTGTTCACGGACAATTTCAGCGAGACGAAGTCTTTCCATGAACATTTCAGTTTTTCCTGAAAGCCAATCAGAAAGCATCTGAACACTTTTAGGAGCCAGTTCATCTATTAATACAGTCCTATAAGGGGCCATAAAAGATGATAAAGGCGTTTTAAATAAACTCTCCAGATTAATGACCTTATGGGCAATATTCTTTATTACTGAAAGAATCTGTTCTTTTTCAAGCTGCTCTTCAATAACTGCAGCTTCCATTTCAAGAACTTTACTCCACTCATTTTTCAAAAGGGTTGTAATCAAATCCGACGTTCCCTCATTACTTAAAAACTTTATGATTTCCGGCTGAATTTTATCTGCAATATTGATGTTCCCCATGAACATCTGCAGCATGTTGCTCAGCATTCCGCTGCGTTCACGGACAAAATCATCTGCCATTCTTTGAATTCTCATTTTGCCTTCAATGCTGGAAAAATAATCAATCCCCTTTTGAAGGATCGTTGAACTGATTGCCGGGATTTTTTCATCCATTTTATCCAAAAGAGTCTGAGGAATAACATCTTTAAGGGGCCGGCTCCGATATTCACTAATGATTTTTTCATATTTCTGCTCAATTAATAAGTTAATGCGGTTTTCTGTTTTCGCTTGCCCATCCGTGATTCCAAACGCTTCAAGTATGTCTTCTGCTGATTTTTCCGACAGCATGATAGTTTCAAGCTCTTTTTGTACCAGCCCAGTCATATCACGCTGAAATTGAGCATTGATGAACTTTTTCTTGATGCTTTCCGGTGTCAAAAGATGATTGACAACAAGCTTACCCATCTGATCAGCCATTTCATCCCGTCGTTTAGGAATCAGTCCCGGGGTAAATGGCACCTTCCATTTACCTATGTAAACGGCATTATAAGGTTTAAAGAGCATTTTAATAGCCAGGTAATTAGTAAACCCGCCAATGAGAGCCCCAATTAACATCATCAAAATTATTGTCATTGCAATTTCCATACTCATCTCTACCTTCCTTAAGTTACAAGCGCCTCTCCAGACGCACCATTTTATTGCCCAGAACATACGATATGGCATCAGCTTTTGCCTATTTTTTCATTATACAGTGAAAACTTAGTCAATGGGAGTTTTGCACTTTCTGCCGCAGGTTAAAATTAGCATTCAATTTGTACACAGCATGCGGATTTTTTGAAAAGGCTCAAATAAAGTTTAGCAAATGAGGAATGATCATGTCAGTTTCTTTATTGCCTATTACGATTGTTCCGGTAAAAATGTTTCAGGAAAATCAATTTCGCATTAAAATTAGCCATTCTCTCGTCCATTACTGGAATATTGATTTGCAAATGCCCCATTTGCTGCAGATCGGCAAGCACACCTTTCAGATAACCATTGAAGGAGCAAACATTACGAAAGATGAGCTTGGTTTCAGTGAGCCGCTTCTTCAGGAATGCTGCTTGCCAATTGAAGATCTCCATTTTGTTGCCAGTTATTCCAGAAAGGACCTTACTATTACTGCCGGACCGATTATAGGGCTGATGACAGATTTCAATGATAATGGCGAAGAGCCTGATTTCCGCTCTATTCATTCTTTTTGCGAAGAATTGCATGAAGTTGTTTCAAATATGGGAGGATTTTTTTATGTGTTTCACTTTCGGGACTTCATTGCAGGCAGTCTGCATGGATACTGCCTGCAGGATAGAAAATGGATAAAAAGTCCGGTTCCTTTGCCGAGTGTAATCTATAACCGGATTCACTCCCGAATACTTGAAGCAAGTACCTCTTTTCAATCATTTAAAAACAGCCTTATAAAATTTAATATCCCAGTGTTTAATGACCGTTTTCTATCAAAACAGGAAGTTCATGACCTGCTCTTTTCTGAGGATCATATGCAGCCTTATCTGCCTGATACGGCCATTGCAAATGAACAAACCATCAAAGATATGCTGGCCAGACACAGATTATTATTCCTAAAGCCCGTCCACGGCAGCCAGGGCCGGAATATTATCAGGCTAAGTTTAAACGGCGAAGAAATCATGACAGAACTATCGACCGGAAACGGCAGGGAGAATACAATCACTTTCAAAAATTATACCCGTTTTGTACAGTGGTTCCAGCAATACCAAAGAAAATCAATTTTTCTGGCTCAGCAGGCCATCCCTCTGCAAACCTTTAAAAACAGGCAGCTTGATTTCCGGGTGCTCTGCCACAAAAATTTTCAGGATATCTGGAAAGCCACTTCTGCAGTGGCAAGGATTTCTGCTGAGCAGCAATTTGTTTCAAACATTGCCAGAGGCGGTGAAATCATGAAGCCTCTCAGAATTTTCTCGTTGCTGTCTGATCAGAAAACAGCGGTTCAGCAGCTGGCCTTATTGAAAGAGCTTGCTGTTGAAACAGCAACAATCATCAGCCAGAAATGCGAAGGGCTTGTCGGAGAACTCGGAATTGATATTGGTTTAGATACAAATGGAAAGCTATGGATCATCGAAGTGAATTCTAAGCCCTCTAAAAATTTCGAAGACAAAGAAAAAAGAGTAAGGCCATCAGCCAAGGCGCTGATCGAATATGCAACGGCTTTATCATTTATCCAAAAAGGAGGATTACAGCATGCTTTCATTCGGAATCATGACATTGAACAAACGGAGTGAACAGCCATATTTTATGGAATTGGCCAGAAGAGCTAATGAATATAACATTAACTGCTTCCGGTTTGTGCCTTCAGATATCAATCCTATTACAGAAAGAATTACAGGTGATTTCTATAACCCTGCTTCAGACGGATGGGAGCCAGCAGAATTTACAGCGCCAGAAATCCTTTATGATCGCTGTTTTTACGGAAATGATTCCCACTCGAAACAATGCATGTCCATCGTGAATTGGCTCAAGGCAAGAAGTGACATCCAATTTCTTGGCTACGGCTTGCCTAATAAGCTTGAATTATATGAAATCCTCTCCTGCACAAACATTTCACCCTATTTGCTGAAAACAGCACCCTATACTGATGCTGACAGGTTCTTAGACAGCCTCCTGCCTGATCATCCCCTCATCTTAAAACCCGCTAGCGGTTCACAGGGGCACGGAATCTATTATATTGAGAAAACAGGCAAAAACATTCTTGTTAAAACAGATAAAAAGAATGCTCAGGTTTCCCGCAGCTTTGAAAGCGCTGAAAAAGCAGCGGGCTGGCTTAATAACCTGACCGCAAAACGGCAGTACCTCTTCCAGCCATATGTGAATCTATCGAACAAGGAAGAACAGCCCTTTGATATAAGGATTTTGCTTCAAAAGGACATGAATGGCACCTGGAAGGAGCTGGGCCGGGGCATCCGGGCAGGCAGAAATGGCGGCATCGTTTCCAATTTAAGCACTGGCGGCAGCAATATTTCTTTTGAGGACTGGATTATTGAATACCCATCTTCATTGAGGAGTTTTCTTTGCGATGAGCTTTATGACATTATCGATACTCTTCCCGCTGCGCTTGAACGAAAGCTTCCTCCGCTATTTGAAATAGGAATTGATATTGGAGTGGAAAACAACGGCTCCATTTGGATTCTGGATATTAACTCAAAACCAGGCAGAAAAACCATCCTGAACAGCCAGCCTGAAAAGAAGGAAGAATTATATACTGCTCCCCTTCACTATGCCAAATTCCTGGCAGCCAATAAGGAATTAGAAAGGAGTACGAATCATGAGAAAACAATATCAAATTGAAATTTCCGATTCTGCCTCCAAAACAGTTTATATTCCTAACGAGCTTAACCTTCATACTCATTTGACGAAATTGGCCTTTGGCACACACTCAAAAGATGCCGCTTTCTTACTTCAGAAAACAAAGAAAAACTCCATCGTCATAAGTAAAGATGTGGCAGATGCACTGCATTTCCCTGATCTCAAGATTCCTTTGCATGCATTTGCCAATAAGGGGACACTGTACCTCGGCCCGCTTGTAGGAATCTTCACATCAGGCTTCACCTCCTTTCCTTTAAGGCCAGTCGGGGACCGGACCCTGTTTTTTGCCAAGTTGCTTTCTGTCAAAAAAACGGTTGGAGCAATTCCGTATTTGTTCGGTGACCAGCATATCAACTGGGAACAAGGAACAATCAGGGGGCTTTTCTATCATGAGGAAGGATGGGAAACGTTTGAAGTGCCTTTTCCGAATGTTGTATATGATCGGCTTCCCAATAGGAAAAGCGAAAGAAGAAACGAACTTAAAGAAGTTCGTGACCGCCTGCAGAAAGACTATTTAATTCCCTGGTATAATCCTGGATTCTTTAATAAATTGGATGTTTATGAAAGACTGCAGAACGATGAGGATATTAGTCACTACTTGCCGGAAACCCACCCTTTTTCTTCATTTTCTGTCATTGAAAGAATGCTGGCTGATTATGGTCATGTTTTCCTAAAACCGATTAATGGAAGCCTGGGGCTTGGAATTCATCAAATAATTTATGATAAAAAGGATGGGCATTATTATTGCCGGTATAGAGTTCGGGATGAAAACCGCCTGAGAAAGTTTAACAGTCTGGAAAATTTGATGGGGAATATTTTTGCAGGACGGAGTTTAAGCCGGATGCTTGTTCAGCAGGGAATCCACTTGCTCCGCCATGAACAGAGGACAATTGATTTCAGGATTCATACGAATAAAGATGAAAATGGGGAATGGAATGTAACAGCTTCAGCTGCAAAAATGGCTGGACATGGCAGTGTTACAACTCATGTTAAAAGCGGCGGTGAAATCAAAACCCTGGAAGAGTTGTTTGAATCCGATGCTGAAAAAGCGGCAGCAGTGGAAAAATTGAGTGAGGCGGCATTAAAAATCAGCAAGGCCCTGGAACGGAACATGGAAGGAATCATTGGTGAAATCGGCTTTGACTTTGGGTTGGACCGAAATGGCCATGTATGGCTTTTCGAAGCAAACTCAAAGCCTGGCAGATCTATATTTAAACATCCTCAACTCCGGGAGTTCGACTTTCTTACCCGCAAGCTTTCGCTTGCATTTGCAGTCTTCCTTGCCGAAGCATCCATTATGAAGCCCCAGGAAATATTCAGATGAAGATTTATTATGACTGGGCCAGCAGGACATGGTTCAGCAGCACCAGCTGTACACTTGGAAGGGATCCTCATCCTTTAAGCACCATTGGACCGAAGGCGGAACAAAATTTGATTTCCTTTTCATTGTCAATGCAAAACGATAATGCAGGACCGGTGATAGGCATCCTGACCGGAAAAGGAAAGGACCAGTCTATCGCAGGCAATGGCCCTTTATTTAAGGCACTGCAGAAAAACATACTACAGCAAAATGGAGTTTCCTTTGTATTTACGGCAGAAGACCTAGAGGAGAATTCCGTAAATGGCTATATTTATTTTCCCCAGCTGGATAAATGGATTGAGGCAAGATGCCCTCTTCCTCATCTTGTCTACAACAGGGTGCCTTTCCGGAAAATTGAAAAAACAGAAGCCTTTCATAAAGCGAGCCGTTTTTTTAAGGAACATAATATTCCATTTTTCAACCCGGGTTTTCTGGACAAATTCGAAGTTTTCCAGTTATTTAAGGACCATCCCCCGCTGCAGGAGTATATTCCTGAAACCATTCTTGTCTCAGGTCCAAAAGAGCTTAAGAACTTTATCCGCAAATATAATAATATCTACTTAAAGCCCGCAAACGGGTCCAAGGGCAAAGGGATTTATCATTTAAGCCAGCTGGGAAATGGAATGCGATTGAACGGTCTGCACGATTCATTCAGTTACACTGATTATAAAAATTTCTGGAACCAATGGGGTATTCTCCTGACGAATAAACCTTATATGGCACAGAAAGCGATCAGCCCTGCCAGAAAGGAAGGGAAGCGATTTGATTTTAGAATTCTGGCCCATTTCAGCGAAGGCAACTATTCTGTTACAGGGATAGGCATCAGGCAGTCTAAGGAACAGGATATTACAACACACATACCGAATGGCGGTGTAATGATTCCATATGAAAGTGTCCGTACGCAAGAACATGATGAGTTTATTCATTCTGCAGTTGTGGAAGCAGGAAAGCTCCTTGAGAAGACAAAAGGTTTTTATGGAGAATACTCTATTGATGCAGGATTAACTGACCAGGGCACTTATGTAATTTATGAAATAAATTCCAAGCCAATGAGTTTTGATGAAGTCTGGATAGAAGAAAAAGAATTGAAGAACTGACCCGCTTATTTTTCTCGCTGGCGGGGTTCTCGCACATCAATAAAAATAGCCGTACACCATAGTGTGCACGGCTATTTTTATGCGATTTTTTACAAGTGCCATCCAAAACCGCAAAAGGATTAATAAGTCGTTACAGGGCTTTTCGCTGTCTTCATTTTATCTTTTTTAGAGGCACTTCCGGCGAATGATTTAAACTGGTCTTTAAGCTTTTGGCGTGCCTCCGGATTTCTCATTAAATAAGCTGCTCCAAGTGCCATGGCTGACATCATAAATTTATTGTTTCTCTTCATCATCTTTGCCTCCTTTTAATGTTAAAATGTTTCTATATCTATTCCATTCCCCTTTTGAGGAACATTAAACGGGATATTACAACATCTGGAGGAATCCTAATGCTGACACACTTTCAATTCAAACCTTTATATGAAAATAAACAATTGCCGGGATGGACATTTTCTTTTTATTTTAAAAAGCAAAAAATGACTGGCATCTATCATCCTGACGGCAAAATTGAATGGACTTCCGGTGACCCCGCCGGGCAGGAGGATAGCCTGAAATCCCAAATCCACGAATTAATGTTATTTCATGTGTATGAATGAGAAAAAGTTAGAGAATCCATGTATGACCTTATAGCTCTTTTGGAAAAATAATCCCGCCAGGATATATCATTTAAAGGAGCGATTCAAACATGGATAAGAAACGCCAGGTTTCAGAGGACGTGAACTATGAAGGCAGGGACAAAGCTTATATGGATATAGACAGAATCATAAACGAAGGTCTTTCTGGAGGCTCCGTTCATGGACGCGGTGATGATGTTAATATTGAACAGGCTAGGGAATTGCATGAGGAAGAACCTCCAAATGAGGCAGACTAATATTAAAAGGCACCTGACTTCAGGTGCCTCTTAATACGGATTAAATTGTATTAATTCTGAATTAGATACCGTTTAGCTCCTGTACCATCGGCTTTCGGGTCTAAGCCAATCCGCCCAAAAGGTTAAAGTACAACCTTTCAGCATGCTCGTCTTATGCTTGAGTCCCACAGGACAAGGAAGGCTTCGTCAGCATAAACATTGCACGACCGAAAGCGGAGCTTTTGGGAGGTGTGAGTCATGCAGACACTGCCACAGGCGTGGCGTTTTTAGTCTAAGTTCCTTTAATAAGCGGGCGCCTTCCGCTTTTTTAATCATCTGCTTTTCACAATCATATTCACTGCTTCCTGAATTGCATTCTCCGCATTTTTGCCTTCGTCAGCAGCTTCCCGAATGCATGTCTCAAGATTTTTAGCTACAATATATCCCATTGCACGGTCAACTGCAGAACGGACAGCAGATAATTGCGTTACAACATCCTTGCAGTGTTTTTCTTCTTCCATCATTCGGATAACACCCCGCACCTGCCCTTCCAGCCTCTTCAAGCGGTTTTTCATTTCCGGTGAATATTCCATGAGTCTCCCCCTTACACTTTCAATTCATTTTATAGAAACATTCACAGAATAAGTTAATTTTTTCAATTAAATTATAACTGCTATAATATAAGAAACACAAAAATTTATCAAACTAAAGGGTAATGATATGTTAAAAAAATTACATGACCAATATCCGGGCTCTCTGCTTGAAAATGAAAAACCTGATTTTAGCTTTTATTCTGATATGTACTGGCTTCATCATGAGGATTCAGGCCAATGGCTGGGCATCCCATCTCAAGAGGTATCAGCAGACAGTCTGATGGTCTTAAAAACTTTATTTGAATTCCATGACTGCTCCATTCACCATGCTCCCGCTTCCCAGGCCTGGTTTCAATACCTATTTTCCAATGGGGAAATTCCATCATTAGCAAAAGATGTTCCGTACAGGCTTGTTCAATTTAAGATGTCTGAAGGCGATTGGATACGCGAGGATATGGAAGCTGCTTTTAAAGGTTTTTTTGAAAAGGACATTTTGATTTTATGGAACGGACCAGCTAGAGGAGTCATTGTAGAGGAAGCTAACGCCCCACTAGCCGAAGAAGAATTCCTTGCTATTTCCAATGCTTTTGAAAGCGATTTTTTTGTAAAAACGGCCTTTTACATCGGCATTCCGAATAGGTTCGAGGCACATTTGCGCAATTATTTTAAAGAAGAACAGCGTTTTTTTGAGCAAGCCTCCTCTTTGCTTCCAGCCGAAAAGGTGCTGAAATACGAAACGCTATTTCCATCTCTTGTCACCGGAAGTATGGATGCAATTTTAAAAAAGAGCCTGCTTTCACGCCTTTCTTTACTGCAAGAAGACTCTGAACTTCTGCACACCATAAAAGTTTTTTTACAGAACAGCTCCAACGTTTCATTAACTGCGAAAAAATTGTATGTCCACCGAAATACGCTGCAATACAGGCTGGATAAATTCACTGAGAAAACCGGCCTTCAATTAAAAGATTTCAACAGTGCCCTGACTGTTTACTTAGCTTGTTTGCTGGTCGAGCAAAAATGATTGAGCACATTGCATAAAAACGCTTTCAGCTTTTTTGTGCAGTTTGGCCATATGGGAAAACCCAGATATCCATTAAACTGTTATTAAGAAAAGAATATTGGGAGGCAACCCTGATGGCAGAATTAAAGCTCGATAATATTTATAAAATTTATGACAATAAAGTAACGGCAGTAGAAGATTTTAACCTTCATATACAGGATAAAGAGTTTATCGTATTTGTCGGTCCTTCCGGCTGCGGTAAATCCACAACTCTCCGTATGATTGCTGGCCTTGAGGAAATTTCTAAAGGCGACTTCTATATCGATGAAAAACGTGTCAACGATGTCCCTCCAAAAGATCGTGATATTGCAATGGTTTTCCAGAACTATGCACTTTATCCGCATATGTCTGTATACGATAACATGGCTTTCGGTCTTAAGCTCCGTAAATTTCCAAAAGACGAAATCGACCGCCGTGTTAAGGAAGCAGCTAAAATTCTTGGTCTGGAGCCTTATCTTGACCGCAAACCAAAAGCATTGTCAGGCGGTCAGCGACAGCGTGTAGCCTTAGGCCGTGCGATTGTCCGTGATGCAAAGGTATTCCTGATGGATGAACCTTTATCAAATCTTGATGCAAAGCTTCGTGTTCAAATGCGTGCAGAAATTGCCAAACTTCATCAGCGTCTTCAAACTACAACCATCTATGTAACCCATGACCAGACAGAGGCCATGACAATGGCTACCCGCCTGGTTGTTATGAAAGATGGAGTGATTCAGCAGGTTGGCGCACCTAAAGAAGTTTATGAGAAGCCTGAAAACGTATTTGTAGGCGGATTTATTGGTTCACCTGCCATGAACTTCTTTAATGGAAAGCTTGAAGACGGCAAGTTTGTCATTGGCAAAACTCAGATTGCTGTCCCAGAGGGTAAAATGAAGGTGCTTCGTGAACAAGGGTATACAAGCAAAGACATTGTCCTTGGCATTCGTCCAGAAGACATTCATGATGAGCCGGTATTTATTGATGCTTCTGCCGGTTCTAAAATCAATGCCCGCATTGACGTTTCCGAACTGACTGGGGCTGAAACAATGATTTACTCAAGCATCGAAGGCCAGGATTTTGTTGCACGTGTTGATTCCCGCACAGATATTAAGCCAGGCCAAAATCTTGAGCTTGCTTTCGATATGAATAAAGCTCATTTCTTTGATGCAAACTCCGAAAGAAGAATTCGTTCTGAAAAAGAATAATATTGAAGCCCCGTCGAAGACGGGGTTTTTTAATACTGTCAGCTCCATTCTACTCTTTGATAAACTTTACTGAATCCTGACCGCATGATGGACACTTCAGCAAATGCGGACATTCTTCCCTTTGATAATCCTGGGGATAGCCATCTTCCAGTTTCATCTGGTCAATTGGCATATAGGCACTGTAATCATCGTAAAAATCCATTACTCTTCCACTGTCCTCCATACTGCTTCCACAGGTGCTGCAGGTTGCTTCCAGTTTCTCAAACCCGTTGCAGACAGGGCATATCGCCATTTCCAATCCTCTCACTTTCGTTAACTTATCTGATATTTACTATGGTTTGTTTGTTTAAGCTTCGTTATGTAAAACTCCTAATCAGAAAGTCTCTTCAGGAAAAATTCCCGATTTTCTAAAAGAATAAACTATAATAAATCAAACATAATAGAGAGTAACAAAGCGACATCAAGCACTCGCAAAAAAACGATGGGTTACGCCAGGCAGTGGAGCAGGATAAAATCCTTGCGCTGGTGCAATTCCAGCTAACCCAACCAAAAAACCAACACTTATATTTCGAGGAGGAAATCACATGAACAACCAATCATCTAGCAGAAGCAATTCCTCAAACCAATTATTAGTACCAGGAGTATCACAAGCACTTGATCAAATGAAGTACGAAATCGCTACTGAATTTGGTGTAAACCTTGGTGCAGAAACAACTTCTCGCGCTAACGGATCTGTTGGAGGAGAAATCACAAAACGCCTTGTACAAATGGCTGAACAACAACTTGGCGGCGGTTCTTTCTAATAAAGCAAGATAACAATTGAATAAATATGGCTTTGGCCCTCCTTTCTTAAAGGAGGGCCATTTAATAGTTAGATCATTTTTTCGGGTACTACCCAATTCTCATATTGTTCTTCAGTAATATAGCCAGTTTTTAATGCTGCTTCTTTCAATGTTGAATTTTCTCTAAATGCGAGTTTTGCTATTTCCGCTGCTTTTTCATAGCCAATATGCGGATTAAGTGCTGTTACAAGCATTAGTGACCTTTCAACATGCCCTTTAATCACTTCTTTATTAGCTTCCAGTCCCATCATGCAATTTTCATTGAAAGAGGCCATTCCATCTGCAAGAATTCTGATGCTTTGAAGAAGATTATAAATTATAACAGGCTTGAACACATTCAATTCGAAATTCCCCTGACTGGCAGCAAATCCAATCGACGCATCATTTCCAAAGACCTGGCAAACCACCATCGTAAGGGCTTCACTCTGTGTCGGATTTACTTTGCCTGGCATGATTGAACTGCCAGGTTCATTTGCTGGTATCGATAATTCCCCAATTCCGCTGCGCGGCCCGCTTGCGAGCCAGCGGACATCATTCGCGATTTTCATTAAATCTGCTGCAAGCCCCTTCAATGTGCCATGAACATGGACAATTTCATTATGGCTGGTCAGAGCCTGAAATTTATTTTCAGAAGAGCGGAATGAATAGCCTGTAAGTCTGGATATTTCGTTTGCCATTTCAGATCCAAATGACTTATCTGCATTAATGCCTGTACCGACTGCAGTACCGCCAATGGCTAAGTCAAGCAGGTAATGCTTTGCATCCATCAGCATTTTTTCGTTCTTTTCAAGCATGGCACGCCAGCCGCTGATCTCCTGGCCCAATGTAAGAGGAGTTGCATCCTGTAAATGAGTCCTTCCTATTTTCACGATTGTATTAAAGGCTTCCTCTTTCAATTTGACTGTCTTTATTAATTCCTTTAAGGATGGAAGCAGTTTTTCCTCCACCTCGGTATAAGCTGCGATATGCATGGCAGTCGGAAATGTATCATTCGAGCTTTGAGACATATTGACATCATCATTTGGATGAACTTTAATTTCTTGCTGACCCTTCTTGCCCAGCAATTCGTTTGCTTTTTTCGCGACAACCTCATTTACATTCATATTTGATTGTGTGCCACTCCCTGTCTGCCAGACAGCCAGCGGAAAATGAGAGTCAAATTTATGATCAAGAACTTCATCACAGGCCCTTGTGATGGCATCCTTTTTATCATCAGACAGTTTCCCAAGTTTATTGTTGACCACTGCAGCTGAACGCTTTACCTTAGCAAAAGCATAAATCACTTCCATCGGCATTTTTTCAATGCCGATTTTAAAATTATCCTTGCTCCGCTGCGTCTGGGCTCCCCAATATTTATCCGCAGGCACCTTCACTTCGCCAAGTGTATCCTTTTCAATTCTGAAATCAGCCAAATTTCATACCTCCTTAAATTAACACTATGATTCATATTTATTCTTTTCCCTTATTTCCAAACTTTAATGATAAAAATTGGAATAAAAAAACTGCCGGGCGGTAAAGCCGGCAGCTATGCTTTCACAATAGTATATCCTATGAAGTATCCAAGTACCATAATACTTGCAATCACCAAAGTAATAGAAAGTTCCTCCATATGAATCTCCTCCAGATATGTTTGATAATATCAAAGTACCATGAAATGACTGATCAGAAATTTTTTGCCCAGTACTATTTTGTGTCTGAAAAGTGAAATTTTATTGAACAAAATGTTTGTATAAATTACTTGGAATGCGATTTGCGGATAAATCCAAATTCTCTCGGATATGCTCATCATATCAAGGTAGCCTCAAAACAAAAAAGAAAGCGCCATCCGGCGCTTTCCTGCTATCCAGCAAGTGTTGATCCTTGCTGGAGCTGATACATTTGATAATATTTACCCTTTTGCTCCATTAATTCAGCATGGTTGCCTTTTTCAACTATTCTACCTCTATCCAGAACGAGGATTTGATCAGCATTTCGGATTGTCGATAGACGATGGGCGATAATAAATGTGGTTCTCCCTTTTTCAGCACATCCATGGCTTCCTGGATAATCAATTCTGTCTCAGTATCGATGCTTGATGTTGCTTCATCGAGTATCAGGATGGCCGGGTCAAAAGCAAGGGCACGCGCAAAGGAAATGAGCTGCCTCTGCCCGCTGGAGAGCGTGCTTCCCTTCTCGATAACCGGCTCATCGAAACCTTTTTCAAGATGCTGAAAAATCTTATCTGCTCCCACATCCTTTAGAGCCTTCTCCACTTTGTCTCGCGTTATTTCTGGGTCATCAAGACTGACATTGGAAGCAATAGTTCCTGTGAACAAAAAAGGATCCTGCAGGACGATGCCCATATGTTTGCGGAGCTCCTGCCTTGGAATCTGTTTTATATCCATTCCGTCGATCATAATTTTGCCTTCCTGGCAATCATAAAAACGGAAGAGAAGATTCATGATTGAACTTTTCCCTGATCCGGTATGGCCTACCAGAGCAACTGTCTCTCCGTGGTTTGCTTCAAAATTTAGATCCTTCAGCACATATTCCTTCTCTTTATAGCCAAAGTGCACATGATCGAATGTCACATCCCCTTTATAGCGGGATATTATATTATCACTAATATCAATGCCCTTTTCATCAAGCAATTTGAACACTCTTTCACCGGCAACAAGTGCCTGCTCCAGATTGGCCAATTGATTAACAATACCCTGCACCGGCTGAAACAGGCGGTTAATGTAGTCTACAAATGCATAAAGCATCCCGAGTGAAATGACAGATAATGCATTTAGCGACTCTCCCCCAAAATACCAGATAAATGCAACAAAGACCACGTTTCTCAGCACTGCCACCAGATTATGTGAGGTCAGTGAATTGAGGCTCAAAAGTTTATTCTGGAAGGTAAAATGCTCTATATTCAGCTTTTCAAAATCCTTTTGTGTATCTTTTTCGCGGCCAAACGCCTGGATAATGTTCATTCCCTGTATCGATTCGTTCACCATGCCATTGATATCACTCACCCTGGAACGGATTACATGATTGTATTTCGATGCATACTTACGGTACACAATCGCCCAAACATATAAAATCGGGAGCAGGATTAAACAGATTGCAGCAAGCTTGGCATCTAAAATAAATAAAGCGATATAAATACCTGAAATATATATGGCACTTGTAAAAAAGGTTGCCAGTACTGTCACATAAAGCTCACGTATGGCTTCTGTATCATTAGTTATTCGGGCAACCACCTTGCCTGCCGGCAGAGTGTCAAAGTAACTGATTGGCAGTCTTTGAATCTGCCCAAAGACATCCTCTCTCATTTGCTGAATGATCCTATTTGCCGACTTTTGCAGAAAAAACCGCTGACCGTACTGAAAAAAGCAGCGATGACCAGCAATCCAAAGTAAAAGGCCAAAAGCTGAACGATCTTAGGAATCTCAGGTGAATAAAAAAGCATCAGTTCTTCACCAGTCAAAGCCTTCCCTTCATATGTTTCGGTTTGGCCGCTTTTTTCTATAAGCAGTTTGCCGTCTTTATAGGTTCGTTCTCCATCAAAAGCAATGTCACCCCTGATAAAGACGAATTGGCTTCCTGCCTGCAGGATGCGGGCCTGATCTATTTTCTGCTCACCCTGATCAAGGTTTTTCTCTTTTTTATAAAAATGACCAGCGTATTCTACGGCACCTTCTCCGCCCTCTGTCTGATACCAGACTGATTCTATGCCAAGAATATGGTCATCGATCATTTTCTTGGCTATGAAAGGCCCCGCCAGGTCTGCCGCTACAGCTATCGTAAGCATCAGCAGTGCCGCAATAATCGTTTTTTTATAATGAAGTGCATACCGGATTAAACGCTTCCCAGTGGTCATGAAATCACCTCCTCTTCCTCAGAGACTTGTGTTTGCTGCCTCAAAAATTGTTCCTTGTACCATCCATCTGCAGCCATTAAGTCCTCATGAGTGCCTTCTTCTGAAATTCCTCCTTCATCAAGGACGATAATATGATCAGCGTGCTGGACGGCTGACATCCTGTGGGTTGTAATTATTGTCGTTTTACCCTTGCGGTCAGTCCGGATATTATCAATGATCTTTTTTTCCGTTTTGGCATCAACGGCTGAAAGTGAGTCATCAAGGATCAGAATTTCCGGATCCTTCACTAGTGCACGAGCAATGGAAATCCGCTGTTTTTGTCCTCCTGATAAGGCCACTCCCTTTTCACCGACCAGTGTTTCAAGCCCTTCAGGCAGCAGTTCAAGGTCTTTGCGGAAAGCTGCCAAATCAATTGCCTTTTGCATATCTTCTACAGTCGCGTCCTCTTTTCCAAAAAGGATGTTTTCCCGGACAGTTCTGGAGAAAAGAACATGATCCTGTGGAACGTAACCGATCCATCCCCTCGTTCTTTCAAGCTCCTGTTCTTCAATTGGAACATCAGCAATTGCAAGCATCCCGGTGCCTGATGGGTATTCTCTTAATAGCTGCTTTATGAAAGTGGTCTTCCCGCTTCCTGTTTTCCCTACAATCCCCAGCGTTTCCCCGCGCTCGATATGCAGCTTAATCCCTTTGAGGTTAGCCGTTTTTGAAGAAGGATATTGGAAATGAACATCCTTAAAGGTTACACTGGCAGGCGTTTCAACGATATACGGGGATTCAGGATTCTTAATATCCTGCTTAGCGGACAATGTTTCCTGTACCCGATCAAGCGATGCATTTCCTCTTTGCATAACATTAATTAATTCTCCGATAGCGAACATTGGCCAAATCAGCATGCCTAAATACACATTAAATGACACGAGCTGGCCAAGGGTGATGGCTTGATGGAAAACAAGATAAGCACCATACCCCAGTCCTATAAGATAGCTTAAGCCCACAATCACCTTTATGGTTGGCTCAAAAAGAGAATCAATTTTAGCCACTTCAATATTTTTGTTGTAAACATCTTCAGTGAGTTCATGGAAACGCTGCTGATCTGCTCTTTCCTGCACATAAGCGCGCACCACCCTGACTCCCGAAACAGATTCAAGAACCCGGTCATTGAGTTCTCCGAAGGCATCCTGAGCACTCATAAACCGTGTATGAATCTTCTTCCCGTAAATCTTTATCAGATAAGCCATGATAGGCAGAGGCAATATTGCAGCAAAGGTTAGTTTCCAGCTAACCAGAAATCCCATTGTAAATAATATCGTCAGCATAAATACGCTGGAATCCACCAGTGTCAATATTCCAAATCCGGCTGTAACTGATATAGCTTTTAAATCATTTGTAGCCCTGGCCATTAAATCACCGGTCCGGTTTTTCTCAAAAAATGTTGGGGTCATTTTCAATAGGTGTCCCATAAACTGTGAACGCAGTTTTCTTTCTACCAAAAATGCCCCTCCGAAGAGCTGATACATCCAAATATACGTAATTCCATAGGAAACAATTGTGATAATCGCCAATAAACCAAGGTACTCCATGATTTTAGCACTGCTCATTTCACCCAGATGAATGTCATCAATTGCCATTCCTACAAGCCTTGGAGGCATTACATCAAGGATTCCGACAATGATTAGCAGAGTAATAGCAATTGTGTACCTCTTCCAGTTTTCTTTAAAAAACCAGCTTAATTTTCCTAAAATCGAAAACAACGATCTCTCCCCTTTCCCGCATGAAGCTCAAGTTTTAATCAAGAGCTTTCATACATAAACAGCAGCAAATTTCATAACTAGCCTCCATCCAGATCCTCCGGCAAAATTGTCTTTCTCATTCTTAAAGCATTCATAAAATTATCCTCCTATCCTTGTATTGCTGCCGAAACAGCCGCTTATAAAAGCGTACATATATGGATACAGGCTAAGCCTGCAACTCCTACTTTCAACTTTATATAATTGGACAAAAAAAGACATACCGCGGCATGCGATATGTCTTAATAGACAAAAGAGCACACGTTACAAAATGTAACCTGTGCTCCTTCAAAATGTGCAGGCAGATCCTGTTTACATTTTTATATGCTTTAAAGGATAGGTTACAGATTTTCTTTTTTGAATTGTTTTTTGATGATGATGAATTAAGATCATTTTGTAACCCTCCTTTTCATTTTTTTCCATATTGGTAAGATTATCACCGCTCTCACCAAAAGTCAATCAGCCTTTTTCCTATTCTTGAAAATTTTCTGTCATTAACTCATTTAAAAAATTTAAAACCCCGAGAACTGTCTGGCTCCACAAGGAATGCTTCGACAGCTTAATCATCGCACGACTAAAAGCGCTAGCTTTTAGGAGGAGCGCATCCCCCTCGAGGTCACAAGCTTGTCTTGTTGCGGCTCCTATGGACTCGGGGTCATAAACCGTTTCCTTTCAGAAGGAAGTACGCCTTCTTACAGGAACCGTCTTATGCCTGTCGTCCATGGGCCTTGCCGGGGGGCTCGTCTTGTGCTTGAGGCCCATAGGATGTGGGTCATGCAGACGTTGCCGCAGGACGTAGCGTTCTTAGTCTGCATTCCTTTTGTGGACAAGGCGCTTCCGCTTTCTTATGATGCCAATCTTCTTTTCTGCCTCCTGATGAAATCGATGGTTATCTGGTTAAAGGCATCAGGTTTATCAATATTGCATACATGTCCTGCACCTGTAATGACTTTGACTGTAGCTGTTTTTGCTTTCTGGGCAATGCTTCTTACAGACTTAATAAACAAATGGTCTTCCTGCCCCATGATGAAAAGGGTAGGGATGTGGGATATGCTTGACTGGATTTTTCCAAGGTAAGGATTGACTGACTTTGTTAAGGACAGCCAGTTGATAAATTCCTTTTGGCACATTTTTGCTGCCTGTCTTACGAAGGCATGTCTTGATTCAAGATGATTTCTTTTTGGCATGATAATCCAGGCAAACAGCTGATAAAGAAGCATATACGGCAGCATATACTTAGTTAAATTGGCAATGGCTATCAAAAATCTTGTACGCCAGTTCAATTCTGTTATCGCTCCGCCCAAAATCATGGAAGCCACTCTTTCCGGATGATCCTGCGCAATTGTCTGAATCACTATTGTTCCCAGCGAGATCCCTACGAAGTGAGACTCGGGGATATGGAGATGATCAAGCACCTCAACTATTTCCAGAGATACTTCCGAAAAATGATCTCCTTCTTCCCATGTGCCTCTTCCAGATTGACCATGTCCCCGCAAATCTACCAGCAGAACATTGAAATGCTTTTTATACTCTCTCATTTGTTTATACCAAATTGCAGAGCTGCCCCCTGCACCATGAACAAAGGTAACCCATGGCAATGATTCATCTTTTACATACGTACGGTAATATAGCATATAAACTCCAATCTACATTCAAATGTCATTTTCATAGTGTTGTTTTTAAAGGCTATTTTCTTAGAGATTGTCTTTTTGCCTATGAACTCAGCCCATTGATTTCGACTGCGGGCAGTTGCTTTCCGCGGAGGAAAAGAGCTCCTCCCTCTTCTCCCGCAGGACATTGAATAAGCTTCCTCGAGTGAACACCGCACGAAGAAAATGCGATAGCATTTTCGAGGAGTCAAGTGCCCTCCATTCCAATCAACTCAGAAAATTAAACTAACTTATATAAACAAAAATAGCCTTATTAAAAGAAGTTTCACTCTATTGTAAAGGATTTCAATGTAAATTGCTTTTAAAATCATATAAAATTCACTAGTTTCTTTTTAAGTATTTTCTGCCAAATATTCACCTGCAAATCTTTCCCTATTTTTCACAAAAGAAAACCAGTCCTATCTATCAAAATAAAAAAAACCAGCTAAAGTGTCAGCTGGTGTTCCTCCTGTTATTCTTCAATTATAGCTGCGGTTCCGTATGCAATGATCTCTGCAGCATTTTGCATAACAGCTGATGTCTGCAGCCGCATTCCAATGATTGCATTGGCCCCTTTAGCTTTTGCATCCTCAACCATTCTGCCTATTGCCTTCTGTCTTGCTTCATCCATCATTTCAGTATATTCGCCAATTTCTCCGCCTACAATTGTTTTCAATCCTGCTAGAATATCTTTTCCAATATGTTTTGTCTGTACTGTACTCCCTCTTACAAAGCCTTTAATTTCTTTAATCTCTTTCCCAGGTACCGCATCAGTAGTCACGATAATCATTTTGCTCTTCCTCCTCTTTTTCTTTTTTCTTTCTGCAATCAATACAATAAATATCGCAAAAATCATTAAAGTATATAAGATATAAAACATAATCGCTGCCTTAATATTGATAAACAGCATGGCGATTCCAAGCAGCTGGCCTCCTGTGGCTGTAAGCAGCAGCATCTGTTTTAACTTTTTCATCCTTCATCCCTCAATTAGTCTTTTTTCTGCCAAATCTTTCTGACGAAAATCAAGTAAAACAGCGTAGGCATTGGCGCCTGAATTAAACCGATAATACCCCATAGCCAATAATTGTGGCCATGCTTTCTTGCATCCAGGAATAGGAAGGTACTCTGTGCAATTAAGATGATCCCCACAACAATCAGCAAAGGGAGGGAAATTTCTTCGCTGCTCATGTGCCATTCACCTGCTTAACAAAGCTGACTGTACTATAAGCCATAATAAAAACAGTGACAATTCCCTGCAGAATAAAAAATACAGCTGGAATCTGATACAGCATGAATAATAAAGAAGTTACAATGAGGAGTGCTGCAACAGTGAAGATAGCTAAGTCCCTGATCAATTTCCTTTTCATCGACTGTTTTTGCTCTGCAACTAAGTTTTCAAAAAATTGCAGATCAGGTGTATATACCGGGACATTTTCTTCCAGCGATTCCAATCCGTCTTCTATCTTCTTTACAGCAGCCAGAAAATTCTCATCTTGATGATCGTGATCGAGCTGCAGTAATTTCCTGTTCGTCATGAAGCTTCAACTCCTCTCTTACAGACATGATCCCATTGTGCACTCTTGACTTGACGGTGCCTGAAGATATCTTCATCATTTCTCCTATTTCCTCATATGAGTAGCCATAATAATGTTTAAGTACGATAGGTATCCTTATCTCGTCTTTTAATTTTCCCAATGCCGATAAGGCATCATTCCATTCTTCATTTCGGCTTTCAAGGTGCCATTTCATGCGTCTGGATACTTCTTCCTCTGCTTTCCAGTTCCTCTCTCTTTTCGACTTTCGCTTCTGATCAATATACAAATTCGTCGCAATGGAAATCAGCCAGGAAGAAAATTTCGCCTTGCCATTGAACAGGCCGATTTTCTCAACACATTTGGCCATTGTTTCCTGGGCAAGCTCTTCAGCTGCATCGGGATTCATAGTGATTTTGATTAAGTATTTAACCAGAAAGGGATAGTTATTTTTAAAAAGCATGGCAAAAGCGAGCTGATCTCCTCGTTTGGCGCTTATTATAAGGTCTTTCTCCTCCATCAGCTTCTTTCCTCTCTTCCCTATCATCCCATTGTTACCTATTTATTTCACTCATAAGACGTTCAAGAGATGAAATCGTTCATATTTTATTTTAAAATTTTTTTCATACATAAAAAGCCCCTATAATAGGGACTTTTAGTCTTTTATTACATTATACTGCACCAGTCTGTTTCAAAGAATGTGCTTCACTGCTTTTTTCTGACTTTTTCGTCAATCCCGGAAGGATAAGGCTGTAAAAAACACCAACAAGTGCTAAACAGCCCCCTACCATCCAATAAAGCATTTCTACTTTGAGGAGTCCAGGAAAGCTGACAGCAATAAATCCGAGTGTTAAGGATTGGGAAAGCATCATCAGCGGGCTTATCCATCCCTGTACTCTACCCATCATCTTCGGATCAACAATGCTTGGCATCCAGCCGCCAATGGCAATGTTCACTAAAGACAGGCCAAATGCTGCAGCAAATAATAAAGAAAGGAAAATGATCGTATTTTCAGCAAAAGAGGCAGCAATGATGAAACTTCCTGAAAACAATAATCCGGCAATGATCAGCTGATAAAGTTTGAATTTTTGAGCAAGCAAAGAGGCAGCAAAGCTGCCAATCAGAATGCCAATCCCAAAGGTTATTCCAAGCAGGACTGAGTATTCCTCATAGGCGTGCGGCTCCAGCTTATATTTCAGCATAAAAATTGGCATTATGGAAAACCCGCCGTTTACCACTCCGAAAACGAAGAAACCAACAAGCAAAGCAGATAATAACCTGTGATTTAGAATATATTTCATTCCAAGATTAAAGTCCTTGAAGACAAGCGCTATATTTAAGTCTTTAAGCTTATGGCCGCCATTCGGCAGGCGGACTTCTTCGGGGATATGGCATGATCTTATTAATATTGCACTGATGATAAAGGTAAGAGCATCAGTCATAATTGCGCCGTATACTCCCACTGTCCAGTATACAAAAATGCCTAGACCATTTCCGAACAGCATGAAAAGACTCATCACAACCTGATTTAGGCCCGCAGCAGTGGTATAATCTTCACTTTTCAATATTCCTTGAATCATTGCATGCTCAGCGGGAAAAAGAATTTCTGGATTGCACTCCTCAGGAACAATACTGCAAATACCAGCGGCATCCAGCCAATGAGAACAGTCAGCAAAAGTACAATTGATAATAATGAGCTGATCCAGTCACAATAATAAGCAATTTTCTGGCGATCCATCCTATCCGCAAACACTCCAACTAAAAAAACACCGCCAGAGTCGGAACGGAGAACATCAATTCAGTTAATGTAGCATAAAAAGGCTGTTCCGAGAAACGGTCAAGCAAATAAAACATGAATGCTGTTAAACCAATTGTACTGCCCATCTGAGAAGTAAAGTTAGCGAAAAACAATTTCACATAATTGGCATTTTGAAAGATTTCTTTGAATTTTTTCATCCCTTTTACCTCAGTTTCCCGGTTTATATCTCCAGTTTAATTAGTGACAAACAATTGATTAAGCGGCTTTTGATGGTTTTTATCTCCTGCTGGAGACTGATAGTGCCTCACCCCTGATATCATTAGCGACTTAAAAAGGTAATTATTCACACTTTGAATCAGGGTGGTTTACGGTTCAGATTACATGGGTAAATCCCTAGTACATCCACATCATTAATATCATTAATCGATTAATATATAAAATACTTTTTGAAAAGGAGATTTTTAAAATGAAAGAAATAATTTCTACCAATGTTTTAGTCCAAAATAGGTTCACAATGAAGAAAATGCTTGAAATTTATCAAGTAGCAAAACAATTTGAAGGCACTACATACCTCTACAGCAAACACAAAGCTGTGGATGCCTCAAACCTGTCTAAATTAGTGTCTTTCCTATTAACAGTGAAGCCGCAAACGACCCTAAAAATCATTGTTGAAGGAAATGAAGTTCAGAAGCATCTGGAAGAAATCAAAGAAATGTGCAGCAACCATGTTTCAGTTCTTCGCATGTCAGAAAAACGCTTAATCAATTCAGCTGAAACATTTCAGCTATAAGTGACCATTTTATTGCATAGTGATTGGAGTGAAGATAGATGATACGTACAATTTTTATGGTAGTTGGAGCAATTGTGGTAATTGGCGCGATAATCAGCTGGTTATTCTAAATAATTTCTATTAAAAAAAGGCCATTCGGCCTTTTTTTAATTATAAGCTATGATAATTGGCTGAGAAAAACCAGATTCTTCATGGTGAAGCCATTTAAACTGACGGAATCCAGCTTCCAGCAGCAGCTTTTTTAGGCCTTCCTTTTATAGACTCTATACTGGGAATATTATATCTATTTTAGCTGAAGCTAAAGTCTGGGTCCCAATAATGGAAAACAAACCAATATAGAAGAGGATTTTTTTATGCCTTCTTCCGATAATATAATAGATTATCCAGCACCTCTCCCTGTCTGGCAATGGAACGATCCCAGTCCTCAAAAATCAAGTGACAGGCTTCTGCTAAATCAGCATAAAATTTTTCTGCCATGATAAAAAGAGTACAGTTTTTCACTGTACTCTTTAAATGTATATTGTTAATCATTCTTCTTTATCTTTATCTTTATTTTTATCTTTTTCTTTATCTTTTTCTTTCTCTTTACTCCATTTCTCTTTCCATTTTTCCTTTTCTTTTTCAATTTTTTCTTTTATCTTTTCTGTTTCTTTTCTTATGTTTTTCTCCCATGCTTTTCTTTGCTGCTCCCTTTGCCTCTGTTCCATCAGGCCAGCAATTTGAGGGACATTAAATGATTCTGCTTCCTGGTTCTTCAGGGCTTCTGTCATGATTTCCCGGAATATCGGAGCCGTGCCTTCACTGCTGGAGGTTGTAAGATAGTTTTTTGCATCTGTCATATCATGGCCAACCCATACAGCACCTACCAGCTGTGGTGTATAGCCGACAAACCATTGGTCTTTAACGCCATCTATGCCTTCAATGGTCATTTGTGTACTTCCTGTTTTCCCCGCAACTTCTCTGCCGGGTATTTGGGCAGCCTTACCTGTTCCATGCTGAACTACCCCAAGAAGCATGGTTGTCACTTTATCTGCAACATCCTTTGAAATGACTCTTGTGTTTTCACCTTTCCATTCTGCAACTGTCTCTCCATCTTTATCAACTATTTTTGTAATGGAATGGGCTTCCGGCCTTTCACCGCCATTTGCAAACACAGCATATGCCTGTGCCATGGTTAGGGGTGAAACACCTTCATTTGTACCCCCAAGGGCAAGTGCCAAATTTTGATTGATGGCATCTTCAGGTATGCCAAACCTCTTTGCGGCATCCACCCCTTTTTCCACACCAATCTCATCCAAAAGCCATACAGCAGGAACATTCAAAGAATCCTTGACCGCTTCATACATTGGCACATTTCCCCTGAACTGGCCATTATAATTATTTGGCTCATAATCTTCACCAAATGTCATTCGCTCATCTTTAAGTTCATCAGTAATTTCCCAACCCGCTTCCAGTGCAGCTGCGTATGGTACAATCGGCTTCATTGTCGATCCAGGCTGGCCTACTTTATGGACAGCGCGGTTATGTCCCAGAAGGGTGTGTTCACCTCTTCCCCTGCAAGGGCACGGATTCCGCCATTGTGGGGATCCAGGAGTATGGCTCCGCTTTGCACTGGCTGCTCTCCCGTACCTTTAGGGAATAATTGATCATTTTTGTAGGTTTCTTCTACACTGCCTTGCATATCCTGATCAAGCTCTGTGTATATTTGATAACCGTTGCTAAGAAGATCGTCAAGTGAAATATTATACTTATTAATAGCTTCTTCAAGAACAACATCTACATAGTAAGGGTACTTCCCTTTAAGGGGATCTCCCCGCCGTCTTCAAAAACAAGCTTTTCATTCTTAGCTTTTTCCCATTCTTTTTCTGAAATAAAGCTGTGTTCCTTCATGCGATCAAGCACGAGATTTCTTCTTTCAATTGCTTTATCTTCATTTTGGTAAGGATTTATTGCAGAAGGGGCTTTAACCAGCCCTGCAAGCAGTGCTGCTTCGCTAATTGAGAGATCCTCAACATCCTTTGCATAGTATTTCATTGCTGCACGCTTTATCCCCCAGGCACCTTCTCCAAAATAAACCTGGTTTAAATACATCTGAAGAATTTCGTCTTTGCTGTATTCCTTTTCTATCTCAATCGCAAGGAAGAATTCTTCCAGCTTCCTTTTATATGTTTTCTCTGCAGATAATAAGGCGTTTTTAGTCAGCTGCTGAGTAAGCGTACTGCCACCCTCAACAATTCCGCCAGCCTTCAGGTTTGTAAAAAGGCTCTGCCTATTCCTTTTAAATCGATTCCTCCATGTTCATAAAAACGGTGGTCTTCAATGGCAATAACCGCATTCTTCATATGATCAGGAATTTTATCGATTGAAATGCCTTCATTTTTGTTTGCAGAGATCTTGCTGGCTACTTCCTCATCAGCGTCATAAATGACTGTAGATTGTGCAAGTCCTGCTTCAAGTGCACTTATATCCGCATCCTTGTATGAAAAATATACGAAGCTTAAGAAAGCCAGGACTAATGTGGATGCAAGCAATATGGACACCTGTGTCAGGTGCAGCTTTATCCAAGTTGACTGAAACTTTTTAAAAAAGAAGTTCTCTTTCTCATATTTCCTCCAATATCTCTTGCTGAATATCATTTTGCCCGTATAACGTCAGCCTTAAGGGTATACCGATATCAGCATACCTGCAAAAAATATGTTTTCATATAGTATTTTGTTCCCAGCTAAAAACTATAATTCTCCCAGACATATACATATACCCAAATTATCAAATTTTTTATCATCTTTTGTACATTTTATTTTTAGTCCGTCTGACCCGGAATTTATAATCCAGTTTAAATAGCGACAATCTCCCAAATCCGGCATCAATGAAAAAAAGCAATCGCAGGCCGAATGCTTTTTTGATAAAATGGAATATTTGCAGACGCATAGCATTCCATATGAGTTTGCCTCATTTTTATTAATAGTCTACGAAGCAATATCGTTTTTTATGGGGGTATGCACAAATTTTTCAGGAGCCATTTGATTTACAATGATTGACTTCTAGCAATAAAGGGTATATGACCAATAAGTTTTCTTACCTTAAGAAGGGGTGAACTATTATGTTCTTTGAAAAAATTGTAGTTGGCTATGATGATACAGATGGAAGCAGACAGGCTTTAAATATGGCGATCGAATTGGTTAAGCAGCATCCTGAAGCCCAGCTTCTGATTACACAAGTCTTTGAGGAGACAATTGAAAATGTTCCCATAAGCAATGAGAAAGCAATAGAGCCTGTAAGGACAAATGGCTATCTGCTGGAAGGAATTCAAATACCGCCCCTGCCGGTATATCATGATGAATCCTCTGCCACGACTCACGCAAGAGTGAAACATAGTGTTGACAATACTTTTTTTAATGCAAGGGAAATTCTTGAGCCGTATAACATCAATGTAAAGTTCGATGTTATAGAAGGAAGTCCCGCTGACAGCATATCTGAATATGCCGCTGCCGAAAATGCCGATTTAATTATAGTGGGCAGCTCAGGCAAAGGCGGAATTAAAAAGATGTTCCTTGGGAGCACCAGCTCAAAAATTGCCAAAAATGCACCTTGCCCTGTGCTTATAGCTAAAGATAAGGAAAATCCGCAAATCCCTTAGAACAGGAAAGCAGCCCGGCGGCTGCTTTTTTATATTTAATAGAATACACCTATTATTGAAGGCCTTTATTTTCTGCAGCCAGCTCCTCAAACCGTTCTTTAGAAGATGCTTCATCGAAACTGCTGTAAATTCGAAAATGGTCCTGATCAATAATCCTGTAATGCTGGCTGATGATATTCTGCTGAAGGATCAAACCATTGCTTCTCTTCAATTCCCGCCACCAGAGCTTTCCGCCAAGAGTCTTTTCTTTCCTATAATCGATTCCCTCTCTTGCAATAGTTTCCAGAACTTCAAGGGGTTCGTTTCCAAACAGAAACCGGACTGTTTCCGTTTCCCTGAATAAGGCACAAACAGCCACCACAGTCGACCATCCTGCTTCGGCCCGCCCTTTCTCAATTTGAACCAGGGTCTTCTTTGAAACACCAATAATTTCCGCCATCTTATCTTGTGTATATCCTGCCTCTGTACGGATAAGACGGATCTTATCTGAAACTTTCAGTATAATTTCATCTCTAGTCAATGCAGCTTCATTCCCTTTTCGTTGTTGGTGTAAATTTACACCTGTTTCTATATTATAAAAGAAATAGTGACAATTTTACAAATAAAAAATTGCCTTATTCTTTAAATATATCAATTATCACAAAAAAATGACTGTGCATTTTGTCACAAGTATAGCCATATTCCATAGGGTAAAATTACTGATATTTTCCATTAAATTAACAGAGGATTTTGCTGTAATCTATCGAAATCTATGGGATAACTGTTTTAATGTGAAAAAGTGGAGGGTAAAATGACGATTGAAACAAATAAAGCTATATTGGAACTTCTGCTAACGGAAAAAGAAAACCTTTTAAGTGAATGGAATAAAAAAATACTCATTAATAAAGATGATCCTTTTAAAGATAAAATCAAAGATAATGGCACCGCCATGTTCCAATTGATTATTCAATTTCTGATAAAGGAAGGCGATGAACTTGAAGAATATATTCAAAAGCTTGCCTACTCTGTCGCTGAGCAGCGAGTGAAAGCAGAAATTAATATCGGAGACTTTGTTTATAATGTCAACTTGGGAAGAACAATTTTTCTCGAAATATTGAATCGTTCTGAAATACATTTTCATGAACTGCAGAGCCTGTACGAAAAAATCAGTTATTGCTTCGATAAATTCTTATATCACGCTGTATCCAGATATACGGATGCCAAAGATCAGATTATTAAGGAAAAGACACAATTTATCGATTCCACCCATAAAGATAGATTGACTCTGCTGGGCCAGATGACTTCCAGCTTTATTCATGAGTTCAGAAATCCGCTTACATCTGTACAGGGGTTTATCCAGCTGTTAAAATCCGAAAATCCTACCATGAAATACTTGGATATCATTTCAAATGAACTGGAGCAGCTGAATTTTAGAATTTCACAATTTTTGCTCCTCTCTAAAAAGGAACTGATCGGAAAAGAGAAAATCACTTTCTCTCTAAATGAATTAATAGATGAAGTCCTGATATTTCTCTATCCCAGTATCCTGGATGGAAAGGTTAAGATTCTTCAGGATATGAACGAAGATATATATTTGAATGGCTATGCTGATGAAATCCGTCAAGTATTTATCAATATTATCTTCAATGCCATTGATGTGCTTACTCAGTACCGCAGCGACCCTGTCATTCATATTAAAAGCAAATGGACTCCAGAAGGACACATAAAGCTTGATATTGCCAACAATGGGCCGAGAATTCCAGAGCATCTCGTCAGTTCCATTTTCGAACCATTTGTTACAACCAAAACACTCGGAACAGGGCTCGGTTTATTTGTATGCAGAGAGATAATTGAAAAACATCAAGGGACTCTCACCTGTGATACAGAGTCGGATTGGACCGTTTTCAGCATAACCCTGCCAACTGAAAAACAGACAATAGTCAAAGGCTGACTCCCTATTGAGGAGCAGCTTTTTCATATTCCTGGCTTAAAAGCGTACATGATTTGAACCAAATATATATATTTTTATTTAATTTCAGATTATTATTAATATATTTACAGATTATTGGAGGAGATTATCCTATGTTTTCCTTAAAAGCAGATGAAGATATAGAATTGCAATTGTTCCAGCTTCATCATTCAGAAGAGCTTTTCAACCTGGTGGACAGAAACCGCAATCATTTAAGAGAATGGCTTCCATGGGTAGATAATATGGCTTCACCTGTACAGTATCACTCTATTATTCCAATATGGCTGAAACAGTTTGCCGATAACAACGGCTTTAATGCAGGAATCCGTTATCAGGGAAAACTTGCAGGCTCTATTGGTTTTCACCAGATCGACTGGAATAACAGACAAACCAGCATTGGGTATTACCTTGCAAAGGATTTTGAGGGAAGCGGAATTATGACACGAAGTGTGCAAGCCATGATTAATCATGCTTTCTTTGATTTAAGACTGAACAGAATCGAAATACGGTGCGGGATCAGAAATGGAAAAAGCCGCGCGATACCGGAGAGACTCGGCTTTCGTCACGAAGGAATCATCCGGGATGGAGAGTACCTTTATAATCGATATCACGACCTTGCCGTATATGGACTTCTGGCAAGAGAATGGAATTATTGAAAAGAAAAGCCGATGGCTCCTGGAGCTAGACAGTTATCTACCTTCAGAATTTATACGTTTCACTTTCGAAAAAGCCTGCCTTCAGGCTTTTTTATTATTTACTGGTTACCTTCCTCCTAATTAAGGGTACTTTCTTATTAAAGAAATCCTTTATTCCAGGTTTATTTGTAAAATTCATGAATAAGGGAAAAGTACTTATAATAAAGGAGGTGCCGGCTCCTTACATATCGTGTAAGGATTTTATATGATCACCCTTAACCTATTTTTATTATTTCTCTTAATTGCATTAACTGCTTTTTTTGTTGCATCTGAATTTGCCATTGTTAAAGTCCGGACTTCACGTATTGACCAGCTTATTATGGAGGGAAATGCTAAAGCCCGTTCAGCAAAACAAGTTATAAGCAGTCTGGATGAATACTTATCTGCCTGTCAGCTTGGGATTACGATTACAGCACTGGGCCTCGGCTGGCTTGGTGAACCGACTATTGAGAGGCTGCTCCATCCCCTATTTGAAAGCATTAACTTACAGGCTTCCATAACTCATATCCTCTCTTTTGTTATTGCTTTTTCTGTTGTGACATTTCTTCATGTGGTTATTGGAGAACTGGCGCCAAAAACCTTTGCCATACAAAAAGCAGAGGCAATAACGTTATCTTTTTCAAAACCATTAATAGTATTTTACAGGATTATGTATCCATTTATTTGGATTTTAAATGGTTCAGCAAGAATTATCACAGGGTTATTTGGACTGAAGCCTGTTTCAGAAAGTGAAATGGCCCATTCAGAGGAAGAGCTGCGGATTATCCTATCTGAAAGCTTAAAGAGCGGAGAAATCAATCCATCAGAATATCAGTATGTAGATCGAATTTTTGAGTTTGACAATAGAATTGCTAAAGAGATAATGGTTCCTCGAACCGAGATCGTTACCCTTCCGGAAGATTCATCATTGGCAGAAACCCTGGATCTCATATTGAATGAGCGATACACCAGATATCCTGTTACGGCGGGTGATAAAGATAATATTCTTGGGATTATTAATGTAAAGGAAATCTTAACTGACTGCGTTAGAAAAAATGCGAAGGCAAACACCCTTTACGGCAATATATTAAACCTGTCATCAGAGTGATTGAGACCATTCCCATTCACGATTTGCTCCTGAGAATGCAGAAAGAGCGTTTCCATATGGCCATTCTCCTTGATGAATACGGCGGAACAGCTGGTGTGGTCACAGTTGAAGATATCCTCGAAGAAATTGTGGGTGAAATTCGGGACGAATTCGATGCAGACGAACTTCCGTTTGTTCAAAAGCCAGGAGAAAATCATTATATCCTGGATGCAAAGCTGCTGATTTCAGAAGCAAATGATCTTCTGGGAACATCATTATCTGATGATGATGTAGACACTATCGGAGGCTGGATAATGACGCAGAAGTATGATGCCGCTCAGGGAGACTTTATCGAAGAAGAAGGATTCAGATTTATTATTAAGGAAATGGAGGGGCATCATATTTCCTATATTGAAGTTGTGAAAATATGACCTTCATAGGGAATGACCGGGAGCGCTTTTTGGCTCCTGGTTTTTAAATTGCCTTCCGGCTGCTTATGCTGAAATAGTATGCCTGTCAGAAGCTGCCTTACCTCCAGATTGCATAAGTCAAAATGGTGATCTTTTAGCACTCACAAAAAAATTAATTTTTCCGAATCTTTTTACTTCATATTTAATGCATAATTTCATAAAATAAATGTAACCCTTTTTTCCAAACTACTACGTTTGACTGTATGGTTTGTGCTAACGTATAATTGATTCTAACTATATCTCTTGATGGAAAGCACTTTCATGAGATATAAGTATTCAAAACAGAGGTGATATGATGGGGCTTACTATCGTATCGGCGAATTAGCCAATATTGCTAATGTTTCTAAAAGAACTATAGATTACTACACTAGCATTGGCCTAATAAAAGCGAAACGCTCAAAATCAAATTATCGCATATATTCAGAAGAAGTTTTGTCTGATCTAAGATTTATTGAGGAATGCAAACTGCTGCATCTTCCGCTTGAAGAGATTAAGAGAAAACTAGAAATGAAAACGAAAAGGGAGATTCAGACAGGGGAAGTTGAAAAGCATATTAACGCAGTCACATTGCAGATTAAACAGCTTCATCAGGAAATAGCTGTTCTCATGCCGCTTATTAATACACTGGATGATGAACAAAAACATGGCTTTTCCAAGAAGCTGACTACTGAAAGCACTGCATTGCTCCGTTCCCTTTCCGACTTAACCAGCTGATCCCATTTTTCACAAAATCAGGAGGTGACACCCTGCCCGTTTAGGCGGGATAAGGGGAACTTATTTGGACATATTAAACTTGGTTTTTATAGCCATTTTAATTGCTTTAACGGCTTTTTTCGTTACATCGGAATTTGCCATTGTTAAAATACGAAGTTCCAGGATTGATCAGCTAATTGAAGAAGGTAATAAAAATGCAATTGCTGCGAAGAAAGTCATTTCGAATTTGGATGAATACCTTTCGGCCTGCCAGCTGGGAATTACCATTACAGCCCTCGGCCTTGGCTGGCTGGGTGAACCGACAATTGAACACCTGCTGCGGCCAGTGATCAACAGTTTCGGATTGCCGTCTTCCATTTCGCATGTTATCTCATTCAGCATTGCTTTTGCTTTTATCACCTTCCTGCACGTAGTTGTGGGGGAATTGGCTCCAAAGACTCTGGCAATACAAAAGGCAGAAGCGGTTACATTGTTAACAACACGTCCTTTAATCTGGTTTTACCGGGTTATGTATCCAATTATTTGGGCGCTGAATGGTTCTGCCCGCCTATTGACCAGCATGTTTGGATTAAAGCCTGCTTCTGAACACGAATTGGCACATTCTGAAGAAGAACTTCGCATTATTTTATCAGAAAGCTATGAAAGCGGCGAAATCAACCAATCTGAGTTTAAGTATGTAAATAAAATCTTTGAGTTTGATAACCGTATCGCGAAAGAAATCATGGTTCCGCGTACAGAAATTGTTTCTTTATCAAAAGATGATACACTAGAAGACTTCCTGCAAATCGTTCAGGAAGAGAAATTTACACGCTATCCCATTATAGATGGGGATAAGGATCATATCATTGGCATGGTCAACATAAAAGAAGTCATGACAGATCTCATTATGAACAGGGAATTATCATCAAGCACCCTAGAATCATACATTCGTCCCATTATCAGGGTCATTGACAGCATACCTATCCATGAGCTGCTGCTAAAAATGCAGAAAGAACGGATTCACATGGCCATCTTAATGGATGAGTACGGCGGTACCTCAGGGTTAGTTACTGTTGAGGATATCATTGAAGAAATTGTGGGTGAAATCCGCGATGAATTCGACATGGATGAAGTTCCCATGGTCAGAAAGACGGAAGAAGGCCAATATATCATTGATTCAAAAGTTCTTGTCAGCGAAGTTAATGACTTGCTGGGAACCGGCATTAATGATGAAGATATCGATACCATCGGCGGCTGGATTTTGACAGAAAATTACGAAGCCAAACAAGGCGATATGATCGAATATGAAAATTACCGGTTTAAAATACTTGATATGGAAGAGCATCATATTAAGTATATTGAAGTAACAGCAGTACCAGAAACAGAAGAGCCGGCACCTGCAAAAGAAGTGCCTTTTACTGAAACCGAGGTATTGTCATAAATGGATTAAAGGAACAGCCTGTCAGAGGGCTGTTCCTTTTTTTGCCTTATTGAGAAGATGCTGTTTTCCGTGGAAACTTAATCGTAAATTTAGTCCCTTTCTCTTTTTCACTGCTGACAGCAATCTCCCCGCTGTGCAGCTGAACAAGCTGTTTAACAATGGAAAGCCCAATGCCAAATTCACCAAAGGAATGGTTGGTCCTGGATAAATCCGCTTTATAAAAACGCAGCCAGATAGACTCGATTTCTTGAGGATCGATGCCTATACCCGTGTCCTCTATTTCGATCACTGTTTGATCAGGACCTTCATGTCCTCTTAAAATTATGGAGCCTTGATCGGTGAATTGAATGCTATTCTTTACAATATTAACCAAAATTTGAATTAGCCGGTCATAATCTGCATGAACTGAAACCCCTTCTTCTGCCTCAAGATATATCCTGTTTCCTTTTTCTCCTGCCTGAAATTCCAGCTGTTCCTTAACTATTTCAAATGCTTCCAGAAGATCAATATCCATTTTATTCAGCTGCAGCTGATTGGACCGGATCTTTTCATAATCCAGATTTTCGTTTACCAGACGAATAAGTCTCTTGGCCTCCCTGTCAATCAGGATCATCCCTTTTTCTTTTTCCGCTTCCGGAATAAGTCCTCCTTTAATGCCTTCAGCCAAACCGCTGATGGTGGTCAAAGGAGTCCGCAGCTCATGCGAGACATCAGCAATGAATTTCCTCCTTCTATTCTCCAGTCTTTTAATTTCTTCATTAGATTCCTTCAATCTGGCTGCCATATCGTTAAAGTCTTTAGCCAATTCACCGATTTCATCCATATAGGTGTATGGTACATTCACATCATAGTTCCCGGAAGAGATCATAGAGGCAGCATTCCTAAGATCCGTTATCCTCTTGATAAGATTTTTAGAGAGAACCAGGCTCAACAGGATGGTCGCAGAGAGTGAAATAAAAATGGTATATAATAAAAATCGATTTAATTGGCTGATAATCTCCATCGCTCCAGTTATAGGCGACAGAAGCAAAACTCCGCCAACCATATTGCCCCCCTGCATATAAGGCATGGCAACCAGTGTTACCTCCTGGCCGAAGCGTTCTATATCATGCTTTACAGTTACTTTATTTCCTTTCGAAATTTCAGCCCACTCAGATTTGGTGAGCTGAATCATCGGATCTGATTTAAGCTCCGGATACAAGACCCTCCCTTTATGATCAAAGAGTATGTATTTTATATTCCTTGCATCGAGCAGCTGGCTGTATTCTGTTAAAAATTGTTCATCACCCTCTATCCTGACTGTTAAATCAGTCAGGATCTGTTCGCCATAGGAATCAAGCTCTTCCACTTTATTCTCAAAAATATAACTCTCAACAAACTGGGAGAAAAGAAGGCTTAATAACAGGAATGCCAGAATGAGGATGCTGACATGACTTATCAACAGCTGATAAAAATATTTAACCTTCATTATCTGCTGCCGTTTCATCAAATTTATAGCCAACACCCCATACAGTATGGATAAAAGGCTGCTCTTCCGTGCCTATTTTTTTCCTGAGCCTTTTTATATGTACATCTACCGTTCTTTCATCTCCATAAAACTGATAACCCCATACACTATCAAGCAGCTGCTCTCTTGTAAAAACCTGTTTCGGATGTTTTACAAGATAATACAGCAAGTCAAATTCCTTCGGGGTTAAATTCTTGAGAAGCTGCCCATTATAATAGGCCTCTCTGGATTCTTTGCTGATTTTGAAGTATTCACTGGCAACATAGTGGGGTTCATCCGCTGATCCTGTTTCTGCCTGAAACCTGCGTGTCACCGCTTTGATCCTGGCCATTAGCGTCAGCGGACTGAATGGCTTGGTCACATAATCATCAGCACCCATTTCAAGGCCCAGAACCTGATCGGACTCGCTATCTTTAGCCGTCAGCATAATGATCGGGACCTTGCTCAATTCCCTTATTTTACGGCAGAGAGTCACTCCATCCATAATAGGAAGCATCCAATCGACAATAAGTAAGTCCCATCTTTCTTTATTAAAATGCTCAAACCCCTGCTGCCCATCGTGGACAAAGACACCATGGTACCCTTCTTTCATAAAGAACATTTCCAGCATTGAACAGACACTTTCATTATCTTCCACAACAAGAATTTTCATTTTCTCATCACCGTCCCCGAACAGTCTTCTTTTCTTAATGTAATCGAAATGAGTGTTTTTTTCAATGAATATCTCTGTCCTTAACGTTTTCTTGAAAAAGATAGCCAAATTTATTAATGCTTTCGCTATATCTTGGGAAATGCTATATACGAATTATAATTTTGAAAGGAGTGCAGTGCAGCATGAATAAAAAATTACAATTAGTATTGTCTTTTTGCATTTTACTAACGGGGGCCGCTTTATCCGTTAACGCCGAAACAGCACCAAAGGGACAATCACCGGGACAAGAGCAGAAACATGAACACCATCACCGAATGGTTGATGAATCCTTAATGAAGTCCCTTCTGAAACAAGGATTCACCAAAAAGGAAATCTTCATAGCTGCCCACATTGCAAAATTTTCAAATAAACAGGTTGGGGACGTTCTGGCATTTTATAAAAAAAGTAACTCTTCCTGGGAAAAAACAGCACAACAGTATGGAGTGGATTTAGAGAAAATAAAAAAGCATCAGCATCACATGGATAAGTTCCTTGAAACCAATAAACAAGTTGTTCTGCAAAAGGTCTCCGAGTATTCCGGAAAGTCTCCTCAAGTACTGCAGGGGTATCTTGACAAAGGAATCCCTCTTCGTTATCTTATTTCAGGTGCAGCCATGGCAAAGGCGGCAAATAAGGATCTTGGCGAAATAATTCAAATGAAGGAACAAGGAAAATCAATGCCTGAAATAAAAAAGGAACTGAACCTGGAAAAAGAACAAATCCATACAGAAATGAAAAAACTGGTTGATGAAATTCACCAGGAAGTGAGAAAGAAAAAATAAAATGTTAAAACCGCAAAGGGCACACCTCTGCGGTTTCGTTTTTTTAGAACAGAATTATAATGGAAGGCAGAGGTGAACAAAATGACAGAAGAAAACGCGCCGTACCCAGCCGATCTGGATGAAGAAACCTTATTCATGGTTTCCCAGACATTCAAAGCATTATCAGATCCAACCAGGCTTAGAATTCTTCATTTATTATTTCACGGAGAGTATTCGGTAAATGAGATTGCCGAAAATTTATCACTGCTTCAGTCTACGGTTTCTCACCAGCTGCGCTTTTTGAAAAACCTGCGGCTGGTAAAATTCCGCCGTGAAGGAACCACTCTTTTCTACAGCCATGATGATGAACACGTCATTAGTTTATTGAACCAGGCAATCGAACATAGCCAGCATTCATGAACTTTGGACCCTATTAATTACAGCTCTCATTATGGCCGGGGCAGCCTTTTCTTTCTCCTTCCACTTGAATTGTACTATGCTCAATGCCATATTCATCATGAAGTACCGATTGCGCCGCATGAAGTACTGCATCGTGACCGCCGTCATGTTCAATCACAAGATGGCAGCTAAGAGAAGGGAAACCAGAAGTAATCGTCCAGATATGAAGATCATGAACATCTTTTACATGTGCAAGACCAAGGAGTTTCCTTCTAATATCCTCAGGGTTCAGGTGAGAAGGTGTCCCTTCCATTAAAATATGAAAAGACTCTTTTACCACCCTCCATCCGCTTATAAGGATGAGAAGTGCTACCATTACACTGGCAATCGGGTCCGCAATACCCCAGCCGAAGAAATAAATTAGAAGCGCAGCTGTTATAGCTCCAACAGAACCAAGCAAGTCACCAAGAACATGCAGAAAAGCGCTCCGAACATTTAAGTTGTGGTCCTTATCCCCACTCATTAAAATAAATGCCGCTGCGATATTTACGAGCAGTCCGATTGATGAAATCACCAGCATCCCCATGCTTTGAACAGCCGGCGGCTCTAGAATGCGGTGGTAGGCTTCATAGAAAATATAGAGAGAAATCAGCAGCAGTGTAATTCCATTAATTGAAGCAGCAATAATTTCAAATCGTTTATAGCCAAATGTTTTTGAATTTGTCGCCTTTTTTCCCCTATTTTGATTGCCAGAAAACTTAAGCCAAGCGCAGCTGCGTCACTCAGCATGTGTCCGGCATCCGATAGCAGCGCAAGGCTGTTAGTCCATATTCCTCCAATTACTTCTACAATCATAAATGAAGCAATCAAAATAAATGCCCACATTAAAGCCTTTTTATTGCCTGTGTGATGGTGATCATGTGAATGCCCATGTCCATGACCATGACTGTGTCCCATTCGTTCCACCCCTTTATATGAATATATGCTCATATATATTATGTATGACATTGGCTTATTGTTCAATGATTTTTTGTTGTTTCCTTTTTATTTAGACTAAAAGAGTGGCGCAAACATTTTATAATATAGAAAAGCCATTTCTTCAAAGCAATTATAGGATTCACAAAAAGGCTGCCTGAGTATACAGGCAGCCCTCTTCCTTATGCAAGATAAACAAAATACCCCATAAATGCAATACATAGTCCATACATTATTGGATGAATTTCTTTTGGCCTTTTCAATGCCAGCATTGTGATTGGGTATAAGATGAAGCCGAGTGCAATCCCAGTTGCTACACTGAAAGTCAGCGGCATCATTAAGATGGTTACAAATGCCGGAATAGCTATTTCCAGTTTTCCCCAATCGATATGTTTCACTTCCATAGCCATCAGTGCTCCGACAATGATAAGTGCCGGAGACGTAACTTCGGCCGTAATGACACCGAGTAATGGAGAAAAGAATAATGCAATAGCGAAGCACGCAGAGATGATAACAGAAGTAAAGCCTGTCCTTCCTCCGGCCGCAATCCCTGAACTGGACTCAATCATGGAGGCAGTTGTAGAAGTTCCAAGCACAGAACCGACTACAGTAGCACTCGAATCTGCCAGAAGCGCTTTTCCCGCATTAGGGATTTCATTATTCTTCATCAATCCCGCCTGACTTGCAATGGCGATTAAGGCTCCAGCCGTATCAAAAAAGGCAACAAATAAGAAAGTGAATATGACTGCCAGCATTTCCGGGGTAAAGATTTGATCAATATTCTGAAAAACTTCACCAAATGTCGGTTCAAGGCTCGGAATGGCCCCCACAATTTTTTCCGGTTTATCAATAAGGCCAATTAACATTCCAGCAACAGCTGAAATGACCATACCATAAAAAATGGCACCTTTAACTCCCCTTACCATTAACACGATTGTTAGGATAAAACAGAAAACTGCCAGCAGCGTGACTGGGGATTTAAAATCGCCAATTGCAACAAATGTCGCCTCATTTCCTACAATCAAACCGGCATTTTTCAATCCGATAAAAGCAATAAAAAAGCCAATCCCGCCTGCTATTGCATGCTTTAAATCCTTGGGTATAACGTTAATAATTTTTTCCCGTATTTTTAATAAGCTTAAAATCACAAATAAAATCCCTGAAACAAATACACCAGTTAAAGCCGTTTGCCATGGAATGCCCATCCCGATGCAGACAGAAAAAGTGAAGAAAGAATTGAGTCCCATGCTTGGTGCAATCCCAATTGGATAATTGGACAGCAAGCCAATTAATAAAGAGCCAATAATTGCCGACAGCGCCGTAGCCGTAAAGACAGCTCCTTTATCCATTCCAGCCTGGCTAAGTATAATTGGATTTACAATTAATATATATGCCATTGATAAAAATGTCGTTAAACCTGCGATTGTTTCCTGTTTGTATGATGTTTCTCTTTCACGAAACCGGAAAAAAGATGACATGTCATTCCCTCCTTATTTAGTAACCAATAAAAAAAGCTCCGCAATATGCGAAGCTGCCATAAGAAACAGAAGAAAATAGCATGCCGATTCGAACAAGCTATATCCCCTGTAGTCAAGCTATTTACGGCAGCCCGGTAGAAACGCTCAGACCCTATCTCTGAACATATACAGGTAAAATCTATTGCCGCAGCACCTCAATGATCAATGTCCTGCCCAATAAAATTATATATTAATATAATGAAAACAATTCTAGCAAACTCAAATATGATGGTCAATTCTTTAATTTATTCTGAGTATTCCCCTTTATCTTAAAGTTGGTTACAGGGTTTATGTTAATTTTTTTGTAATGGGTAAACAATAAGGAAAACATAGGCGCCTTGGTTACCCCGACACCTCGAGGGGAGAGGCGGCGGGACTAGCAGTAATTGCAGTTCGAAAATTTTCTAAAAAACCAGCATGAGGAGGCAGGTCACAATGTTCATTGTATATGCAAGCTTGATTCTTATTGCAGCGTCCCTGATCTTTCTGGGCATCTATGCTTTTAAAGCATACAAGGATGCCAAACCGGCAATTAAGAAACTGACAGCTATAAGCACTGTTATGCAGCTAAAAGCAGATCAATTAAAAAATGGGATTGACGAACTGACAGCAACCCAGAAAGAAATTCAAAGAGATATCAATTATAAGAAACAGACCTTTAATAATACGATATCCGCTGTAAAAGAAACACCGAAGAAAATAAAGAAATGGTGGAACATCAAAATACCTTTTATCCACCAAATTAAATAAAACGAGGGCTGAGCCCTCGTTTTATTTTGTCCTATTTTATTGAAAGTGTACGATAGGCTTCTGCATCTGTTTGCACCTTGGAATTTTCTTTGTCATCTTTCTTTCCTCGGCCCGGCTTGAGTGTATTATTTCTGTGATAGAGGGCACTGATTTCCCCGCCAATAACAAGGGCAAGTCCGGTTAAAAAGAACCATAGCATCAATACAATGACTCCGCCAAGGCTTCCGTATGTGGCGGAATAATTCCCAAAATTGCTTACATAAAATGACAAGCCAAATGATATAAGCTGCCACATAACCGTTGCGGCTATGGCGCCTGGCAAGACCTGTTTGAAAGGAAAATGTTTATTTGGTGCCACCTTATAAAGAATAGCCAGAACTGTAACCATGATTACAAAAGCAATGGCCCATCTCAATACATTGATCAGTATCTGCATCCCATCAGGTATATTAATAAAATTCTCAACAAAGTTCATGATGACTTTCCCGAACACGGGAAGAACCATAGCAATGATGAATGCTGCGAGCAAACCAAGAGTCAAACCTATGGATATTAGTCTTGATTTTATAAATGACCTCGTTTCCTCCACATCAAAGGCGTCATTCATGGCTCTTATGAATGCCTGCATTCCATTAGAAGCGGACCATAAAGTACCTATGATACCGAACGTCAGCAGGCCGCCGTTCGGCTTCGTAATGATATCCACTACATTATCTTCAATAACATTAAATGAATCTGACGGCATTACACTCTGCAAGTATGATAATGCTTTTTGAGGATCCAGTGAAAGATATGGAACAATAGAGATAAGCAGAATTAACAAAGGAAAAATGGAGAGCATATAATAATATGCTTGTTCGGCTGCAAGCCCGGTTGCCCGATCTTTCTTAAATTCCTTTCCGAGCTTCTTGCCAAATTGAATAACCTTATGCATTTTACTACTCCTCCCTTAATCAGCTTATAGCTTGTATGTGTTTATTTCCCCTAAGACCTTTGAGCTAATCGTATTTTAATAAAATATTCATTCCATTTTGATAGATAAATAAAAAAGATACCTTTCCACGGAACGGAAATTATCCTAATAAGGGCTCACAACTTATCATTATGAACTCGATACCCCTCATTATAATATAAGAAATGTTATAATTAGATATAGTTTTTATCAAACTTATCGAATAATTAATTTGAGCTAAATTGGCACAAGCTATCATATTATGTTATTAGCTCATTAAAGATGCTCGTTCAGTTTGACAGATTATTCATCAATTTAAATGGGGGTCATTTATGAACGTTTCACTTGAGACTGCTGTTGGAGCAAATGTACATAAAGGGTTGACTAAAGGCAAGCTTGCAAAAAGAATTTTCTTCATCATACTTGGAGCCATACTTATGGGGGTCGGAATCGAAGAATTCCTAGTGCCCAATAAAATTCTGGATGGCGGAATAGTAGGAATCTCCATTATCCTCTCCCACATGTCCGGCTGGAAACTCGGCTGGTTTATTTTCATCTTAAATATCCCATTTTTTTACATAGGATACAAACAAATAGGGAAAACCTTTGCTTTGTCTACATTGCTGGGCATTGCGGTATTATCAGCCACTACCCTCCTCTTGCATGATGTTCCCGTATTTACAGAGGACTTGCTGTTAGCTACAGTATTTGGCGGTATTGTTCTTGGCTTCGGGGTCGGAATGGTGATCAGATATGGGGGATCTTTAGATGGAACAGAGATTCTGGCCATTCTGGTAAATAAAAAACTACCGTTCTCTGTCGGGGAAATTATTATGTTTTTCAATGTCTTCATTTTTGCTACTGCAGGCTTTGTTTTCGGCTGGGACCGTGCCATGTATTCAATCCTTGCCTATTTCATTGCTTTCAAGACTATTGATGTTGTCATCAGCGGGCTGGATGAATCCAAATCCGCCTGGATTATCAGCGAACAGCACAAGATAATCGGCGAAGCGATTCTTGCCCGGCTTGGACGAGGCGTTACCTACTTAAATGGGGAAGGTGCATACACTGGGGATGACAAAAAAGTAATTTTTTGTGTCATAACCAGACTTGAAGAAGCAAAGTTAAAATCAATTGTCGAAGAAATAGATCCGAGTGCTTTTTTAGCAGTAGCTGATATTGCTGAAGTCAGAGGCGGCAGATTTAAAAAGAAAGCCATTCACTAAGAATGGTTGTAATGGTCTTATGAAAACCTCTCTTAAGTAATATCCTTTGTTGCTAAACCGCCTGGATGCGGCAGTAAAATCAAATAACAAATAAATATGTTAGCAATACGATAAACATCAAAGAGGTTAAAATTAAAAGGGAACAGCACCCGCTGCCCCCTCCCTCTTAATTATAAAATATCCATCCAAATTTTGATTGATGTTGCCAGAATTAAAACAGACAATATGACTTGGAGGATTTTTGTATTCACTCTCTTTCCTGCAGCTGCTCCTAATGGTGAAGCAATTAAGCTGGCAATGATCATTATGGCAGCAGGAATATAGTCCACCTGTCCGGTTGCCAATTTGCCAGCTGTAGATCCAATCGATGAAATAAATGTAATGGCCAGTGATGTCGCAATCGTCATCCTTGTAGGGATCTTCAATACAACCAGCATAATAGGAACAAGTAAAAATGCACCTGCTGCACCTACGATTCCAGCTCCGATGCCGACGATCAAAGCAAAGAAGGCTGCAAGCCATTTATTGAACTTTACTTGATCCAAGGGTATATCATCCAAGCCCTTTTTCGGCACGAACATCATGACTGCCGCTATTAAAGCCAATACCCCATATACAAGATTGATGCCGCCTTCAGTCATAAACCTTGAACCGTAGCTTCCGATTAAACTTCCGATTAGTATTGCTGAACCCATATAAATAATAAGTGTTTTATTCAGGTATCCGCCTTTTCTGTAAGCCCAGACACCCCCGATTGTTGCAAAAAACACCTGTACTGCACTGATTCCGGTTACTTCGTGAGCAGAAAAAGCAGCTAATCCAAATAATGGCGGAATGTATAAGAGCATAGGATATTTAATGATTGAGCCTCCAATTCCTACCATGCCGGAAATGTAAGACCCGATAAAACCAATTAAAAATATAACGAATAAAAAGGTCAAATCCATGTGGCTATCTCCTCCTTTTAGCGATAAAAGGGAGCAGCCCCCCTTTACCTTTCAATAGATTAGCCTTTTTTATCCAGAACTTTAAAGTTCCGCTGTCATCCTCATGTTTTAATAGCTCATGTCCTGTTGACTCTGTCCAGGCAGCCAAGTCTTTAACTGCACCTTTGTCGGTTGTATGAACTTCAAGCACCTGGCCTGATTCGATTTCCCCTATTGCTTTCTTTGTTTTTACGATTGGCATTGGACAAGCTAAGCCTTTTGCATCCAGCACTTTTGCTGCGTTCATGTTTCCATTCCTCCATTGTTTAAAATTATCTAATTTAACGTTATATGAAATCAGATGATTATCTTACAGCACAGCGGTTAGGACCAATTTCCATCTCTCTCTGTTTTTCTTCATCCGGGTTGATTTTCCCCATATTTGTTTCACGGATTTCCTGATAAGCATTTGGCTGAGGAGGAAGGTTCTCAGAAACTAATTTTCTGAACTCTCCTTCGTCATCAATTTTTAATCCATGATTCTCAGCAAATAATGTGCCAAGTTTCTCAGAAACACTGCCATCTTCATTTAACTCATCAATGATCATGAAGTGTGCAGGCATAACAGCTAATTCACTTGATAGCTCCTTATATCGCTTATAAAGTGTTTCCCTTAAATCGCCAGCCCAGGCACCGGCTTTTCCTGCAAGGTCAGGTCGGCCAATTGAATCGATGAATAGAATATCTCCTGATAGAAGGTATTGATCATCTACCACAAATGATGTGGATCCAATTGTATGGCCTGGTGAATAAACAGCTTGAATGCTGATCTTAGTAGAACCAATCATTACTTCACTTTCATCTTCAAGGCTTTTGTAATCAAATGTTACTTCTTCAGCATCCTTGGGAGGAAGCCAGTATGAAGCACCTGTTTTTTCAGCAATTTTTCTTCCGCCTGAGATATGGTCAGCATGCAGATGTGTATCAAATACATGCTTGATCTCTGCATTCTTTTCAGCAGCAAAATCAGTAAATACGTCTGTCATTCTTGTTGCATCGACAATCGCTGCTTCCCCATTAGAAATAACCATATATGATAAACATCCTTTACCAATGCGGACAAATTGGTACATTTCGCCCCGTCCTTCAAGTCTCCTACCTTAACAGGCTCAAGGTGTTCGCTCCATGCTTTCATTCCGCCCTTCAGGTAAGAAGCCTCTCGTCCAGCTTCTTCAAGCATTTCTGCAATCATGACAGAAGATCCTTCTTTTGCACAAACGATTAAAAGTTCTTTATCAGCTGGAATTTTATCCAGAATTGACTCTACTCCATCAAGAAGATCGAAGTAGGGAACATTCAAGTATTCAAAGGTTTTTCCTTCAATCTTCCAATCATTAAAGTCACTTTCATTGCGCACATCCAGTATAAATAGCTCTTCATTTTCAATAACTTTTTTTGTTACTTCTTTAGCTGTCATTGCTTTCATAGTTTTATACCCCCTACTGTATACTTTCTTTTAAAATTTTTTAGTTCACTTTAGTTTCTGTCGGTCCATTCCAACCAGACATACCCGGCACTACATTAATTATGCGGGTGAAGCCTTTATCGCTTAATGCCTGTGAAGCCATACCACTTCGGCTGCCTGTACGGCATACTACATAAATCTTTTTATCTTTATTCAGCTCTCCCATTCGTTCTTCAAGTTCACCAAAAGGGATAGAAACAGCGTTTGGAATATGTTCAAATGCAAATTCAGCCGGTTCCCTTACATCAAGAACGTCAATCTCTGAATTTGATTCAAGTTCTTTTTGAAGATCTTCGTTAGAGGCAATAGTCTCAAAATTTGCTGCTTCTCGCTCTTCATTTTCACTTGCTTTGCGGATATAGTGCATAAGCACATCACCTTCTTCAATTGTTCCAAGATATTGATGTCCTGAACTTTTTGACCAGGCCTGAATGTCTGCCTTTGAACCTTTATCCGTTGCAAGCACCCCAAGTACTTCACCGGGATTTATATTATTTATTGCTTTTTTGTTCTTACAATTGGCATTGGACAAGCAAGGCCTTTTGCATCTACCGTAAAGTTTGCTTTTAATGTTTTCATTTAGAAATCCCCCTATTATAAAAATTTGGTTTAGATGAATAAGTTTACATTTCCATCTTCTGCATCAGCCAAGTAGGCTGCTACACCAGCATATTCAACGCCATCAATAATTTCATCTGGTTTAAAGCCCAGAAGATCAACTGTCATCTGACAGGCTACCAGCTTTATATCCTGCTCTTTTGCCATTTCAATCAAATCCTTTACTGGCATCGTGTTGTGCTTTTTCATAATATCTTTAATCATTTTAGGACCCATGCCAGCCATATTCATTTTTGAAAGACCCATTTTTTCAGGACCTCTAGGCATCATTTTTCCAAACATTTTTTCCATAAATGATTTTTTCACTTGAATAGACTCATCTTTCCTTAGAGCATTCAGTCCCCAAAAAGTGTGAAAGATTGTTACCTCATGGTCATAAGCAGCTGCTCCGTTGGCAATGATATAAGCTGCCATCACCTTGTCATAATCTCCGCTAAATAGAACAATTGTTGTTTTCTTCTTATCCATTCTTCTCCCCCTCTTACCCCAATGGGTATTTATATAATCAAAAAAATATAGTTTTTTATTGTGTAAAGAAAATCAGCAGCATCATAATCTCCTCTGCATTATTCATTCAATTACAGTTCATATAATATACCCTATATGGTATTATGTCAATAACTTGATCCAATCTTATTGTCAAAAAAAACACCCAAACGGGTGTTTTTAATCACTGTCTTAACAGCAATCACTTTCGTTGCCTAATAAGACTAGTCTTTCATTTTCCTGATCATGGTCCAGAATCATACTTTCTGTATGCTGCTTGATCTCCGGGTCAAATGCAACTTGAATTTCATTGATTGTCTCGATTATATCGTCTGCTTCCGGCTCATCCAGAGCCAGTCCAATTTGTGGGCCTCCTCAGCCAAAGCCTGCGAAATAAACTCTAATGCCACCCGTATCTTTCTCTTGAAACACTTGCTTCAATAGGTCACGAGCTGAATCTGTAATTTTCAAGATTACCATCCTTTCTTTAGTTTATAAATGGATTCAAGCTATATCAGTAACTGGTAAGTCATTAAATAACCTATTCCAATACCCCCGCCTGTACACGTTAATATTACTGCAATACTCCTTAGGAAGAAAGTATTTAGTTTATATCCTGTCCATTTTTTAATAAACCTCTTTTTATTGCTCAACCTGAAAAAGACGAACCACTTCAGATGTGGTTCGTCCTCCATTGTTATAAGTATTTTCTATGAATGCTCTTCCCGTCGTAAGTGAAAAGCATATTTTTTCCTTCAACCATGGTTTCCATATGAACTCCTCTTCCCCAAAGCTGGTATACGTATGGGAGTACTTTTTCAAGATATTTAAGATCAAGCTCCACTCCTTCAAACCAATGCTTGAGGTAAAGCTCTCCATTCTTCATATAATCGCCGTCATTAACCGTCAAATACGGGAATCCTCCATTTACACGCATGCTGACAAGCTGATCCCGAACATGCTCCCACTGTTTATCAACAATTTTATAATCCTTTCCCTGCTTTTGAAAAAGGTACATATCTTCTCTCATGACAAGGTCTTTTGTTAAATAATTTCTCAAAAAGAAATATCGGATTCGATTTCACGCACCTCAAACATTTTTTCCCTGCCTGAACCTGGAACTGCACCGCGCCTCTTCATTTCCTCCGTCGGGTTGTTATACCTCTCTTCAATATCTTCAAAAATTTTCAGGCCCAGATAATATGGATTGATTCCGGTTCTGGACGGCTGAACCACTCCGGCATTCAATTTGGCAAATTCAAGCGCTTCTGCAGATGTCAATTCCATTTCCCTTAAAATACGCTGATGCCAATAGGAAGCCCATCCCTCATTCATGATTTTTGTTTCGAGCTGCGGCCAAAAATAGAGCATTTCTTCCCGCATCATAGTTAAAATATCCCGCTGCCAGTCGGTTAGCTCCCTGCTGTAGCTTTCAATAAATAATAGTAAATCCTTTTCGGGTTTTGGAGGGAATTTCTTTTTCTTCTTCTTTGGCTCATGCTTTTTGTTCCTTTCATCCAAACCCCATAAATCATCATAAGGGCTAGGCGCTGCCGTATCACCGCTGCTTTCATATTCATCTTCCGTACTCCAGGCGAGCTTAGGTCTCATAAGAGACGGATCAATATGTTCTTCAATTGCCAGCACTGCATCCAGGAAAGTTTCCACTTCCTTCTTCCCAAACTCAATTTCATATTGCCTGATTCTTTCGGCGGTGGCAGCCATGCTCTCTACCATGTCCCTCTTTGTGTTTTGAAAACGGACATTATTTTTAAAGAAATCGCAGTGTGCTAAAACATGCGCCACAATTAATTTGTTTTGAATAAGGGCATTGGAATCGAGCAGAAACGCGTAGCAAGGATCCGAATTGATTACAAGCTCATAAATTTTTGATAATCCTAAATCATAATGCAGCTTCATTTTATGAAACTGTTTTCCAAAGCTCCAATGCGAAAACCTGGTCGGCATGCCATAAGCGCCGAATGTATAAATGATTTCTGCAGGACAAATTTCATACCTCATTGGGTAATAGTCCAGGCCAAACCCATTTGCAATTTCAGTAATTTCCTGAATGGCATATTCCAATGACTTATTTTCTTCTTCTCGCATTGCCACTCCCCTTTTAGTCCTTACCATAATCTATGAACCAACAAGAGGATTGATGAGTAGTCTCTTCATAAGCTTGTAACAAATTACATCAAAAAGCGGAGCATTTCGCCCCGCTTTTCATTTGGATTTACTCATCAAATTCGGCTTTTAATACTTTTCCTGTTTCAGCATCAATATCAACATCTGCTTCGCCTTTATTTGTTTGCAGTTCAACTTCATATAGGATTTGTCCATCGTCTTCATCTATTTCAATTTCTTTCATCGTTCCATTAACTTCTTTTTCAGCTATTTCAATAGCCTTTTGTTCGGAGATTACATTTTCCCGATTTACCTCTTTTTCAGACTGATCATCGTCATCATCGTCGTTTCGCTCTTTATTAATTGAAATGACTTCACCATCTAAGGCGTGAACTTTAATATCGAAATCTTCTTTCCCGTTCTCAATATCAATTTCATAATACTGTTTGCCATTTGCTCTTTCCAATTCAATGCTCTCTACTCTTCCCTCTGCTTCAGAAAGAGCAATCTTTTTCGCTTCTTCAACAGTAATCATATCCTGTGCAGCTTCTTTTTTACTCCCAGTGCTTCCTTTTCCATTCGTATCTGCTGCACCTGCTGCAACAGCACCTCCCAGCAATAAGGCTCCTGTCAAAGAAATAACTGCAAATTTTTTGTTCATTTTATTTTTCCTCCTTTTTCTTTTCTACATGTTCAATATAACCGGTGAAAATGAGAGAAAAAGGATAAGAAAATTAAAATTTGATGAGAAAGGGATTAATCATCCCAGGTAACCGACAACACTTCTCCTGTAATAGCATGGATCTCGACAGCTGCCTCCCTGCCATCATCCTTTTCTATCTCAACAAGATAAGAAGGTCCCTTGTCTGTTTCTCCAAAGCTGATATCATCCACTTCCCCAGGTTCATTTTTTAGAGCAATTTGGACAGCTTCCTCTTCGGTTAGATTTTTTACAGGGACCTTTGTTTCCTCAGCAGCACGGGATAAAACTTCTCCATTCAGAGCATCAACAGTAATCTTAATCTTCTCTTCATCTTTCTGAACGATTGCCTCGAAGGCTGATTTTTCTTTATGAGTCACTTTTTTAATGGAGAGTAATTCACCAGATTCTTCTGCCTGAATAATTTCCTTTATTTTTTCTTCATTAAGCTGCTTCTGTTCACCATTAGAAATTTGATCTTTTTTTCAAAAGAAAGAATTTCTCCTCCGTTTTCACTCAGCTTTATTTGATAGAACCCTTTGCCTCTTTTCATTTCAATCAAATAAGTGCTGTTCACTTTTTCAAATTCAGAATTTCACCCTGATACCGGTCTTTTATTATCTCCATGGCTTCACTTTCAGTAATTGATTCTGAAGCCGAGACATTTGTGAATTGTATTACAGCAAATACAAGGAGCGCAGCCAGCAAAAGCCCCGAAGCTGAAATTATTATAAGTTTATGCTTCATTTCCTTACACCTCTCCACTTGGCTTATTTCTCTATTATCTGATAATAACATGAGAAAATGATGAGAATGGTTAAGTTATTTTAATTCTTATGGATGCTGCAGTTCCCAATCCTTCAGTACTTTCGAGCCTGATCTCAACCCCAAGAGCATCGGCGATTTCTTTGGCAAGGGACAGTCCCAGTCCCGATCCTCCTGTTTTTCTGTTTCTTGCCTCATCTACCCGGTAAAAACGGTCAAACACTCTTGGCAGATCCTTCTGGGGAATACCCATGCCGCGATCTTCAATCCGGATATAAACCTTACTTTTCTCTGTCCCGATAGTAACCCTTATGATATCATCACTGTATTTCCTGGCATTATCCAGAAAAATAAACAGAAGCTGCTTTAATTTATTTTCATCCGTTTGAATAAAGGTATTTCCAGCCAAACTGGATTCCAACTGTATAGTCCTTTTAAAAGCATCTCCATAAGTCCGGATGACCTGGGTTAAAAAACGGTTAAGATCTATCATCTTCAAATCGAGCATCCACTGATCATCATGCCGTGCAAGCAAAAGAAGCTGTTCTGTCATTTCCTTCATTCTTAATGCCTCTGAATGAATGGCTTCTATTGATTCATTAAATAATTCAGGTTCTTTCAATCCCCTTCTCTTAAGCAGGCTTGAATAACTCTCAATAACAGTTAATGGGGTTTTTAATTCATGGGAAGCATTTGATATAAAAAGTTTTTGCTTTTCATAATTGGATTCAAGAAGATCTATCATATGGTTGAAGGTTTCACCCATTTGATGCAGCTCATCCTGGGATTTCCCCTCCAGTTCAAGACGCTTGAATTGGCCGCTTTTTCTAATTTCTTTCATGGTGGCTGTCATTGTCGCAACTGGCCTTGTAATAAACTTACTGAGGATAGCGCTGGAAATTAGAACTGGAATCATTGCCAGGACTGTGACAATCCCCAGAACGAAGCGTAGAGTCCTTAATATATTTTCTGCACTTTCCATGCTTCTGGCCAGCTGAAAGCTCCCTATTTCACCATCTGGAAGGATCACAGGTGCAGACGCAAACATATAGACCTTCTTATCAATCTCCATTGTTTTTATCAATTCACTGCTGATATACTCTGCAGGTATTTTACTGAGCGCCTTTTCATCGGAGGATGCGGAGGTTACTGCCTTTTTATCTGGCTGAACCAGTCTCACCATTCCGCTTGACGGAACAAAAGCTCTAAGCAAATCATCTTCTGGAACCTTCCCGATTGATCTTTGCGCAATCTTTGTAATATTAGCCATTTCATTTGAAATGGATGCCTGCTCATTTTCATATATTAATTTGCTGAAAACAGCATACACAGCGATATTCATGATAAGCAGAAGTACTGCAAAGAGAACAGTTGTATACAAATATATTTTCTTCCGAAGATTCATTTCGTCTCCTTTAATACATACCCTACTCCGCGAATTGTGTGAATAAGAGCTGGCCTCTCAGGCATGTCTATTTTCTTGCGCAAATACCTGATATAAACATCAACTACATTTGTGTCCCCCAAAAAGTCATATCCCCAAACGGCCTCCAAAATCTGTTCCCTGTTCAGGACCTGTCTTTTATTTGTCATTAAATAAACAAGCAAATCAAATTCTCTTGGGGTGAGTTCTATGGCCTTATCTCCCCGGCTGACTTCTCTTGTTTTTTCATTGAGCTTTAAATCTGACACTTCCAGACAGTCATGAACTGCAGGTTCCTCTGTACCTGCTGACTTTATTCTTAGTGCAGCCCGTATCCTGGCAAGCAGCTCTTCAATCTGGAAAGGTTTTGTTATGTAATCATTGGCACCCAAGTCTAAACCCGATACTTTATCTTCCACTGAGCTTTTAGCCGTCAGGAGCAAAATGGGGGTTTGTTTATCCTTGCTGCGAATTCTTCGCAGAATTTCTATCCCGCTAAACCCAGGAAGCATAATATCCAGAATAATTAAGTCCCATCTTCCAGTCCGGTATAACTCCATTGCCTGATAGCCATCCATTGCCTTTGTCACTTGATAGCCCTCGAATTCAAGTTCAATTTCCAGAAGCCTCGCAATTTTAGCTTCATCTTCCGCAACAAGAATTGATTCCTTCAAAAAACTCACTCCCTATATTTGACGGTTTTATTCATAACCCAAGAGTATCAGAAAAATATTTTTTTATCATTATTTTAAATAAGGAGTTTGTTTGCCAAATACAATGAAAAAAGCTCCCGAAGGAGCTTACTGCGTTTTTCTCTCTACAGATAGGCTTACCGCTTTGTTATCCTTAAGGTTATGTGTGACCCTAACCAGCACGGTTACAGGCTTCCCATCTTCCTTTACAGTAAAAGTGAAGGTGTCTGTTACATCTGTTTCAGTAACTTTTTGCCTTCCTCCATACTGATAATCCACCACTTCTTCTCCAGGATAGTCTTCTTTCACAACTGCGATGGCAATTCTCCCATACTTTTCATAATCCGGTTTTTGGACAGCTCCTGCCAGTGAGCCTCCCCCGGCTAATAAACAAACCAGCATAAACATCGATAAATACTTTTTCATATATCCTCCAAAGCATGTGTCGTTAATTATATTTTTGTCCCAGTCATCAATTTTATGTATGGTATTTGTCTTATAAATGGATGTGGCCAATATACAGGTAAATGATGAAAACCCTTGTAAATCAACAAGTCCAAGATTTACTTCGAAATAAAATTCTGCATCATCATAAACTATAATCAACTCCTGAAAGAGGAGGAGAGGACAAATGAATAAAGTGGATTATGACCGAGCGCTATATTATACGCACCGGTCAGAATGGGATAACCTGCTGATCCTGATGGTCAGAACAGATGATCAATTTCTTTCGAAGAAGATCGAACATTTTCTTCATGCCTACAACTTCGAAAAAGACTATTCTGTCATTGAGAAACATTTATATTCACTGCTGAGATATATTGACCATGCCAATGAATTATCGGAAAAACAGCTGCCAAACACTGTATTTTATGAACTAACTTAAAAAAGAATTCCACCAATAATAAAACACGGATTTTTTGGTCCGTGTTTTTTTTAATTAATTATTTTAATTCCTGCTTAATCTGGCCATATGCCTTCATATATACCTGAAGTTCTTTCATTAACCCCTCAACAAGTTGGGCAGGTTCCTCATAAAGGCCATCATTTTCATAATCAAAACAATGCGGATCCAGGACCAGCTGCTTAGGAATGACATTGGCATATACGCCTCTGCCGGCAATTCTTAAATTATTCAGGGCATTGATGCCGCCTTTTCCGCCTCCTGCCACAACAAGCAAGCCGACTGGCTTATGGGCAAATTGCTCACTTCCGAGAAAATCCAGCGCATTCTTTAGAGCTCCGCTCATGGCACTGTGGTACTCAGGGGAAGCTAGAACGACCCCATCAGAGTCTGCAATCTGCTGGCGCAGCTTTCTAACGGCAGGCAGCTGATATTGATCTTCTGTACCATTATATAAAGGAATTTCTCCAAGACTTAAATCGATCAGTTCAGCGTTATATTTCCTTGCAATATAACGAGACGCTATTCCCGTTCTTCCTTTCAATCGCGGGCTTCCATTAATAATTGTAAGCTTCATCATAAACTCTCCTTTTAGTTCCTATACTACTTAGTATATAGAAGTTTGCATTTTTAAACATCGTCAGTATGGCTGAGTTTTACAAAGCTTATCTTAGGACTAATTCAGTGAATACCTCCTGCAACTTTAGGATGATTTTTCTTAATTTGACTCTGCAATACCATGACGAACTGCATAAAGTGCTGCCTGTGTTCTGTCCGCAAGTTCCAATTTGGACAATAAGTTGGAAACATGGGTCTTGACTGTCTTTTCTGTTATATAAAGGGATGAAGCAATTTCTTTATTGCTCTTCCCTTTTGCAATCTCCCGCAGAACCTCCAGTTCTCTTTTTGTCAGTTCTTCCAGCGGCTGTCTTTCTGTACTGTTTTTATTCGTTAAATGTGTGAGCAGATGGGAGGTGGCTTTTGGATGCAGCTGGTTCTCCCCTTTCATCAGCTGGATAATTGCCTGGACAAGAATATCCGGCTCAATATCCTTCAGCTGATATCCTGAGGCCCCTGCCTCAATTGCCGGAATCACATGATCCTGATCTGAAAAGCTTGTAAGTATCATGATTTTCACTTCAGGGCAGCTCGCTTTAATTTGCCTGGTGGCTTCAATACCATTCATTACAGGCATATCCAAGTCCATTAATACAACATCAGGCTGATTCGTTTGCATCATCTCTACAGCTTCACGGCCGTTCTTTGCTTCTCCGATGATTTCTATTTCCGGCTGTGTTTTCAGAAAAAATACAAGACCCCTTCTTACAACATGATGATCGTCCGCTATTAAAACCTTGATCGCCATCTATTTCCCTCCCTTTTCCAAAGGAATGATAATTTCAATATTCGTTCCTTTGTTTGGCTCTGTTTTTAATTTAAATAAACCATTCAGTGCTTCCGTCCTTTTCTTCATGCTTTTGAGGCCGAGGGAAGGGATATCGTTTTCTCTATAATGAAACCCTCTGCCGCAATCGGAAATCACCATTGAAACTGTTTTTCCATCCACTGTCAGTGCTAAGTCTGCCGTTGATCCACCAGAGTGTTTTTTGCAATTTGCCAATGCTTCCTGGCCAATTCTCCAAAGTGTCTCTTCAACTTTTCCAGGCAGACAGATCACACCTTTTACTTTTGAATTCAGCTTCAGGCCAAGCATTTGGCTGTATGACTGCATAGCACATACAATCCCATTTTCCAGCCCTCGGGGTTTCAGCTGCCAGATCAGTGCCCTCATCTCGCTTAAAGCTTCCTGTGCGAGATCCTGCATGTAGGAAAAGGTCTCTTTAATTTCAGGGTTATCAGTCATTTCAGCCCCTCCTCTCGCCGTTAAGCTTAAGGAGAACAATAGCTGGTTGACTGAATCATGCAGGTCCCTTGCCAGCCTGTTTCTTTCCGCAGCAAGAGCCGTCTCCTGTTCCAGCTGTGTCAGCTTGATTCGTTTTATAGCCGTTCCGACCTGAAAAGCCACAGATTCAAGCAAAGCCAATTCTTCTTGTGAAAAATGAGTTTTATCAGGTGAGCCGATATTAAGGATCCCAAATTTTTCTTTCCCTGCTCTCAGCGGGACGGAGGCATGATGGGTAAGCCCATTGGTATCCATTCTTTGCTCAGCAATGGCATCTTCTATTCTTTTGCATTCAATAATGTTCGAAGCTTTGTTTAATCTGCCGTCATTATAGCGGTCAATACACCAGCAGTCTCCATTGCACATTGGTTTGCAGTTATCCGCGGCAAGGGCAGGGGGCAGTTTTTCTTCTGCTGCCAGGCGGAACGCCCCTTGGCTATCAATTAAAAATACCCATCCCGTTTCAAGGCCGGTAATATGAAGCAATTTTTGCAGAACCTCTTTAAGAAGGGAATCAATTTCCGTTCCTTCATTCAATATTTCTGCTATTTCTTTTAATATTTTGATTTCAGATTGCCTTTTTTCCCCTAACACCCTTATCCCCCTTGGAACTGTCATATTATGTACTTTCATTATATAACTTTTTTCCCTTTCTTCCTTGGCATTTGGGAGGAAGCGGACTCCGACCAAAGTTGTATACAGAAAAAACACCGAAGAGCAGGCCTCTTCGGTGAAATCGATTATGCAATTGGATAGTTTTGAACAAATGGATGAAGAACGATTTCGTCTATCAACATGTGCTTCGGCGCAGATGCCATGTAAACAACAGCATTGGCGATATCTTCAACCTTCAGCCAATCTCTTTTCTCTTCAAGCCCCTGCTTAGACTCTGCAAAAAACGTATCTACCATGCCGGGATTAATGGTTCCGACGCGGATGCCGTATTCTCTGACTTCCTGAGCTAAAGACCCTGAAAAGCCCTGCACTGCATATTTCGTAGCTGTATAAGCTGATCCATTGGGGATGGTGTATCTGGCTACGTCAGAAGAAATCGTAATGATTGTACCGGATTTGCGCTCTTTCATGTGCGGCAGTACTGCCTTGCATCCGAGGAAAACTCCCTGCACATTTACTTCAAAGACCTTTTTCCACTCGTCCAGTTTTGTTTCATCAACCTGCTTAAAAAATCCCACCCCTGCATTATTCACCAGAAGATCAAGCTGTTTGTACTTCTGAAGAGTTTTTTCAACCGCATCTTTTACTTCGGCTTCATCCGAAATATCCGCCTGAATGGGCAGTACATCTGCAAATCCCATTTTTTTGAGATCTTCAGCAGATTGATGAATTTCCTCTGACCTTCCAATCAGGGTAAGCTTCATGCCCTGCTGGGCCAGTTTAACAGCAATTTCCTTGCCGATCCCTCTTGATGCACCTGTTACAATTGCCGCTTGTCCCTTTAACATCGAATCTTCCTTTCTGGCTAATCACCTTCTGGATGTTTAACGCTATTGTATTACCGAACTGCCCATTCTTTCTTCAACGATTTGCATAAATTCACTTTGGACAGATTCCAGTTTTTCTTTGCTGCTGGCCAATGTAGAGGCGCTGATTCCAAAATAGAATTTAATCTTCGGTTCTGTGCCTGATGGCCTTAGGCAGATCCAGGTCCCATCTTCGAAGAAATACTTAATAACATTGGACTTCGGCAGGTCGATTACATTCTCCATTCCATCTGCTTCCGTTCTGATTCCTGTTAAGTAATCTTCAATAGCCAGGACCTTCATTCCTTTAAGGTCTTTTATCGGATTGGCACGGAAGGATGCCAGGGTCTGCTGGATTTTTTCTGCTCCTTCAATTCCTTTTAGAGTCATTGATTTTAACCCTTCAAGAAAATAGCCATATTCGTCAAATAAGCTAAGCAATGCATCATAAAGGGACATGTCCTTCTTTTTATAAAAAGCAGCCATTTCCGCAGCAAGCAAAGATGCCTGGATAGCATCTTTATCCCTTGCAAAGTCACCGATAAGATAGCCATAGCTTTCCTCATACCCAAACAGGAAACTGTATTCACCCGTCTCCTCATATTCCTTGATTTTTTCTGCAATAAACTTAAATCCTGTCAAAACATCGATGGTTTCTACACCAAAAGATGAGGCAACCCTGCGTCCAAATTCAGATGTTACGATCGTTTTTAGCATAATGCCATTGTCAGGCAGTGTATTCTTCTCTTTCTTCTGAGAAAGTATGTAGTGAAGCAGCAGCGCACCTGTCTGATTTCCTGTCAAAAGGACATACTCGCCATCTTTGTTCTTTGCAGCAATGCCAAGTCGATCGGCGTCTGGGTCTGTGGCAATTAGTATATCTGCATTAGTTTCTCTTCCATCTCTCATGGCCAGCTCAAATGCAATCTTTTCTTCTGGATTAGGACTCTTTACTGTTGAAAACTCAGGATCCGGCAGCTCCTGTTCCTTTACTACATGCACATGTTCATAGCCCAAAGCAGCCAGAGCCTCTCTAACCGGCTTATTCGCTGTACCGTGCAGAGGTGTAAAAACTACATGAACATCCGTTTCATTTGCGGCATCAGGGTTTTCGGAAATGGTAAGGAGCTGCTTCTGATAGGCCTGATCAACTGTAGCCCCAATCATTGTGATAAGGCCTTTCTCTTTTAAACTGTCCTCGTCCATCACTTCAATAAGCAGTTCGTTTTCTATTTCATTTACTTTGCCGATTACAATGTCAGCTTCAGCAGGAGTCAGCTGGGCACCGTCCGATCCATACACTTTATAGCCATTGTATTCCGGAGGATTATGGCTCGCCGTCACGACTATTCCTGCATAAGCATGCAGGTATCGGACTGCGAATGAAAGTTCAGGTGTTGGGCGCAGTTCGTCAAATACATAAGTCTGAATGCCTCTGCTTGCAAGGGTTTTAGCTGCTTCCATTGCAAATTCCGGGGACATGTGGCGTGAATCATATGCTATTGCCACCCCTCTGTTCTTTGCTTCCAATCCTTTTTCTTCTATGTATGCGGCAAGTCCCGCAGATGCCTTGCGGACTGTATATATATTCATGCGGTTTGTTCCCGGTCCTATTTCCCCGCGCATGCCGCCCGTTCCAAATTCCAGTCCCTTATAAAACGCTTCTTCAAGGAGCTTTTCATTTCCCTGCAGACGTTTCAGCTGTTCAAGTAATTCACTGTCCAAATTCTCATGGTTTATCCATCGTTCTGCCGCTGTCTTCCATTCCATTGTATGACCTCCTAAAAAAGCTTCACCATATCTTTTTCGAGTTCCAGACGGATATTCCTCTTTAAAACATCCGAGTTATTTTGACAAAATCCACCCTAAGATCAGGTATAAAAAGCATTGAGCGCCAGGTGAAAGGCGCTCAATCTGCAACTATATATTACTTCTTATATTTAATGCTGTAAATATCATGCCTGCGGTCTTTTAGCTGGCGCACCGTGCCATCCTGTCTTTGACGGCGGAGAATTTCCAGATCAACATCACCAATCAGGACCATTTCAATATTTGGATTGGTCTCTCCCACAATGCCATCCCTTGCAAACTCAAAATCAGATGGTGCAAATATGGCAGACTGTGCATACTGAATATCCATATTCTCTGTTTGCGGAAGATTGCCGACCGTCCCTGAAATAACCGTGTATATCTGATTTTCAACAGCGCGTGCCTGAGCACAATAGCGCACTCGCAAATATCCTTGGCGATCCTCAGTACAGAAGGGTGTAAATATAATTTTTGCACCTTTATCAGTCGCAATTCTCGCCAGCTCAGGAAATTCGATGTCATAGCAAATTTGGATGGCTATTTTTCCGCAATCCGTATCAAATACTTTAACTTCATCTCCGCGGCTGATCCCCCACCATTTGCGCTCATTTGGCGTAATGTGGAGCTTATACTGCTTTTCAATCGTCCCATCGCGGCGGAAAAGATAAGCGATATTATAAATCTCATCATCATCTTCTTTAACAAAATGAGAGCCGCCAATTATATTAATATTATATCTGACTGCCAAATCCGTGAATAACTCGATATATTGCTCAGTGTATTCCGTAAGCTTTCTGACCGCCAGGCTTGGTGACCGTTCGTCCAGAAAGGACATTAGCTGAGTGGTAAATAACTCGGGAAATACCGCAAAGTCAGAACCGGAATCAGAAGCAACATCTGTAAAATATTCCACCTGATGGGCAAATTCATCGAAGGATTTAATCTGCCGCATTAAATATTGCACCACGCATATACGGACCGGATAACTTGTTTTGTAAAAGCGCTTAGTCATTGGTCTGTAATCAACATTATTCCATTCCATCAGCGTTGCATATTTATTTGACTGCACATCATCCGGCAAATAGTTCGGGTTAATCCTCATCAGGGTAAAGCCATTCAGTAGCTGAAAGGATAAAACCGGGTCATAGATTTTATGAAGTGAGACCTCATTTACATACTCACGGGGGTTCATTTCTTTCGCGTATTTATGATAATTCGGAATACGCCCCCTATGATGATACTTTTTAAATTTAAAGATCTGACAAGCTCTTTTCTCTCCTCATACAGGCGGTGGCCAATTTTCATTCTGCGGTAATCCGGATGAACCATTACTTCTATTCCATAAAGGTTATAGCCTTCCGGATTATGGTTTGTTATGTATCCTTTGTCTGTTACATCATCCCAGGAATGACGGTCATCATACTCATCAAAATTGATAATAAGGCTTGAGCACGAACCAATGATTTCCCCATCATATTCTGCAACAAACTGGCCTTCAGGGAAAATATCCAGATGGCTTTCAAGCTGATCCTTCTTCCAGGGTATCATGCCTGGGAAACAGAGCTCCTGCAGGGCAATGATATGATCTATATCTGAATGCCGTGTATTTCTGATAATCATTTTTTTCTCAAACTTCTTTAAATCAAGCTTTGTCAATGGTGGTGCACTCCTTTTGGAAATAATAATTATCATGGGAGCTGATAAGAAAGTTCAGCCTCTCCAGTGACATACGACTCTTTTCCCTTTTTTACTGCATTCATAACACCCTATGAGTTTTCTTAGCCAATTTCCCTCTTATTCTTATCTTGCGTCTTTTCCTTTATATATATTTCTATAAATGTGTTGTATATCTTTTATTAATTTCCGTAATTCCCCCTATTCCTTTCTAATATCAATTAATATTACAAATGCCCTATTTCTGATGGTCCTTTGAACATGTTAATTTACAAGGGATGTCCAATAGCTTTATAATTTTAGAGTACATATTAATAAGGAGATTATTATGGAGAAAACACAAACAGACCGGCGGGAGAATTTGCTGTTTATTGCCTGGGCAGCATCGATTCTGGCCATGTTCGGCAGCCTTTATTTTTCGGAAATCAGGCAATACGAACCTTGCGAGCTTTGCTGGTATCAAAGGATTGTCATGTACCCATTTGCTGTCATATTAGGCTTGGCTGTTATTAAGAAAGATTATCGCATCAGCCTTTATACAATGGTGTTATCTGCAGTTGGAGCAGGGATTTCCATATACCACTATTCCATTCAGAAAATTTCATTTATGGCAGACCATGCAGCAGCATGCGGGAGAGTTCCCTGTACAGGGCAATATATTAATTGGCTTGGATTCATTACGATTCCGTTTTTAGCATTGACAGCTTTTATAATTATTTTTATTTGCAGTTATCTTGTCTGGAAGAAAACCAAGGAGGTAGCAGAATAATGAAAAAGGTCATTATTTTTCTTGCCATTATCATTGCGTTATTCGCAGCTGTTGGAATCTTAACTAAGATGCAAAATGAAGAAAAAGTTTCTGGGAATAATCCATATGAAAAGGATTCACTTCATCCTGAAACAGTCAAACAGCTTGAAGACCCAAATTATCAAAATCTGATTCTTCCTGAAGAATTGGACAAAAAGTTAAATGAAAATGAAGATGTAACTGTGTATTTTTATAGCCCGACATGCCCTCATTGCCAGAGGACAACTCCTATTGTGTCTCCGCTTACAGAAGATATGGGCATTGACCTGGTTCAATTCAACCTGCTTGAATTTGAAGACGGCTGGGACAATTACGGAATTAAGGAGACTCCAACAATTGTTCAATTCAAAGACGGCAAAGAGGTTAACAGAATTACTGGCTACCAGGAAAAAGAAGTCTTTGAACAATGGTTTAATGAGAATTCGAAATAACCAAAAACGCCTGCGGCTGCAGGCGTTTTTCTATACGAGCATTTCATTTGCGGCTTTGGCGTAGACACTGAACAAATTATTCCGCGGCATCCTTTCTCCGCAAAAATGACTGTAGGCAAATGGAAATGACAAACCGAATTCTTGAAGTATTTGAACATTTTTGGCGAAAATCATCTCATATTTGTCATTCATCTGACGGGATTCCAGAATAGCCATTAGCGTCTGCAGTCCTGCTATAACCTGATAAGCCTCCTTTAATGTTCCGAAGTATTCAAAGTGCCGTGTAGAAGTATGTAAAATCTTCTGCTGTTCAAATTCTCTAATGTCATCATCTGTGAAATAAAGAGGAAACACATTTGAATAGAATTTTCTAATTAACTCTTGAATTTTTTGTTCCTGATCAGGAGTTGATGCAAATACAACTTTCACTGATAACCCACCTTTGTAATCCTTGTAATCAGTTCGTAATATATACATAAGAATATCATATTCTGAAAGCCCTTTAGGGTGGTAATTATACCCATGGAGAAGGGATTTGTTGACATTTATTCCTCCTGCGGAAATAGATGGCACAGTCGTAATGCTTTATAATTAGTTCTAAAGTTCTATATTAACTCCATTTTAAGTAAAATAAAAGGTGGTTTTAAATATTACAATAATAATCTGTGGACACCTATTCCTTTTATCCGCTGATTATAAAGGCTAATATAGTTATTGTAATTAATTTATATGTAGAAAAGTCACGATTATTCAACCAGGATAAGGAGCAATTTATGGTAAAAATACAAAGGTTTGGCGAATGGTGTGAAATAGAGGTGCCTGTTCACTGGGAAGGATATACCGTCGAATACATAGTCCGGACATTATGGGGAGCACCAAAAAAACAGACACACAATATGAGGATGAACAAGCAGGTTGTAACCAATGATGCCCCAGCCAATTGGACAAACCCGCTGCAGGCAGGGGATAAATTAAAATTCCATTTCTTCAGGGAGGAAGATTTGGGACTTATACCCTCTTATTATGACATCGAAGTACTCTTTGAAGATGATCATTTACTTGTTTTGAATAAGCCTGCAGGCATGGACACACATCCTAATTCTCCAGAACAAAATAATACCTTAGCAAACGCTGCAGCCTTTCATATGCAGATGCAGGGCGAATACAGAAGCATAAAACATATACATCGCCTGGACCGAGATACGACCGGTGCCATTTTGTTTGCGAAGCACGCATTGGCAGGAGCAATCCTGGATAAAAAACTGGAAGAAAGAACAATTAAACGTACATATTTAGCATTAGTTCATGGAAGGATTTCTAAGATCAGAGGAACCATCAGCGAGCCAATTGGGCGGGACAGACATCATCCAGCCAGAAGAAGAGTATCTCCCGGCGGCCAGCCTGCTGTCACGAACTATGAACTAATTGAATACTTTCCTAATCTGAAGCTTTCACTTATTAAATGCCGTCTGGATACTGGCAGAACACATCAGATCCGTGTTCACCTCAGCCATATCGGACATCCGCTTGCAGGGGATATTTTATATGGCGGAAAACCTGCTTTTCCACGTCAGGCACTGCACGCCGTAAAACTTGAGATTCCACACCCGTTCTTAGAAGAAACCATAGTCTGTCATGCGCCTTTCTTAGATAATCCTGAGATATTTAAGGGAATTGATCCGTATTGCTTTTAAGAACGATTCATAGCTGCCCTCTAGAGAGGCAGCTTTTTATGTCGCTATAATAAAGAGCAGAGGCTTTCAGCGCAAAAAAAGAAGCCCCATATGGGACTTCTTTCAAATGATTCTATTAGTCATGAGATTTACGCATAGCCTTCATGATGAAGCCTACGATGAATACAAGCACGATAGCACCAATTAAAGCAGGAATAATAGCAAAGTCAGCTACTACAGGACCCCAATCACCAAGAATCAATGAACCTAACCATGCACCAACGAAACCAGCAATGATGTTACCAATAATTCCTCCTGGAATATCTCTTCCCAAAATCATACCTGCTAACCAACCAATGATACCACCTATAATTAATGCCCATAAAAAGCTTAACATTGAAAATCACTCCTCTTTTTGATTTGAATTAGTTTCTGTTCAGATTAAGAATTTCATTCAGCAGCTGCGCAGCTTTTGGTGATCTTATGTGCTTGTATAATTAAATTACCCAGGATTCTCTATCTAAAACCACAAATTAAAAAACTATTCTTCTGGAAAAATTTTATAATTACCAAAAAAATAAAAAAACATCCCTAAGGATGCTTTTTGAATAGCTTAATTAAAAATCAAAATTGTCCGGGTCAGCCCCAAATCGCTGATCTTTATTTAATGTATTCATTTGTCTCATTTCTTCTTGAGTTAATTCAAAATCAAAAATATTTGCATTTTCCCTTAATCTTTCTTCTTTAACTGACTTGGGGATTACAATAATACTGTTTTGGAAATGCCATCTTAATATAACTTGGGCTGATGATTTGCCGTGACCCGCGGCAATTTCTTTTATGGCAGGGTCCTCCAGCACTCTGCCCCTTGCAATTGGAGACCAGGCTTCCACTTTTATATTGTGCTCATCACAAAATGCCCTCAATTCTTCCTGGGATAGAAGAGGGTGAAGCTCAACCTGATTTACTGCAGGCTTTTCAGCTGAGTTTTCCATTATGTCCTTTATATGATGAATTTGAAAATTGCTCACGCCGATGGCCCTTACCTTTCCATCCCTATACAGCTTTTCAAGCGCTCGCCAGGTTTCCAGGTATTTCTCCTTAACTGGCCAATGGATTAGATATAAATCGATATACTCTAAACCCAGCTTCTTTAAACTTTTATCAAAGGCATCTAATGTTTGCTCATATCCCTGGTCCGTATTCCACACCTTTGTCGTTATGAAAAGCTCTTCCCTGGGAACACCGCTTTCTTTTATTGCCCTTCCAACACCCTCTTCATTTTCATAAAAGGCAGCAGTATCAATTAGCCTGTAGCCTATGTTGATTGCATTTTTCACTGTGTCTTCAACCTGCTGGCCCTCTTCTACTTTATATACTCCCAGCCCGAATTGGGGCATTTCAACTCCATTATGTAAGGTTAAAGTGCTGCTGATATCCTTCATATAATGAAATCATCTCCTTCATGTTTTTTACTTCATTTTATCATTTGCATGAAAAGGAGACCTACTATTTACACTTCCAAAACAAAAGCGATTGCCCTAGGGAGGCAATCGCCCATCTATATAAACGGCATATGCCGGGATTGTGATATCGCTATTTTTCGTCACCCCTTCTTATGTAAGATTGATTTTCCCGGTGAAAAAATGTCCTAAACAATGGACAAAAAATACTTTTTGAAGCTCTCCGAAACAATTGAATTTAGGCCAAAAAAAGCAGCCCGAAAAATCAGCTGCTAAAAGTTTTAACCAATAATAAAATTGTTTCTTTCCATTCCATAGAAATATAACCGGTGCAGAGGCCTTGTCATAGCGACATAAAGAAGCTTAATATCCAATTCAGACTTTATAGAAAATTCTTCCTCAAGCGACAGAATTATGACCCCGTCAAATTCCAGACCCTTTGCCAAATAGGAGGGGACGATGACGATTTCATCCTTTGGTATGCTTTCCTGCTCCTGCAGCAGTTTAAAAGGGAGCTTGGCATGCTTTTTAAAAAGGCCATGAATGAGCAGACAGTCTTTCATCGTTTTCCCGATCACCGCAAATGTTTTATAATCTTCTTTTTTCAATGAAATTACCTGTTCCTCAAGCTGCTGTACAAGCCTATGGCCATTCTCTCTCTTGATAAATTCAGGACTTTTCCCATGGCGGACAACCGGCTCGACTTCAGGGAATGAATAGGGGAGAAGCTTGAGCAATTCATTCGCCTTTTCCATGATTTCCACGGTGGTACGATAGCTTTTCTGAAGCTCTGTATATGTTGCACGAGGAAAAATAAAGTCAAGAACCTCCTGCCAGCTTGTTAGTCCCCTGTAGGAATGAATTCCTTGTGCAAGATCCCCCACTAATGTGAACATATCCGTATCAAGTGACTTTTTTAAAGAGAGGAGCTCCATGAAACTGTAATCCTGTGCTTCATCAATGACGATATTTTTTGCCTTCAGCTCTTTAGGGATGCCAAAAAGGCTTTCCTGCAAGTAAAGCATTAAAGCTAAGTCTTCTCTCTCATAAACCTTTTTCCTGAACAATTTCCTGCAGTACTCACATAGCAGATCTGCATCTTTTAGAGGCAATTTCCCGCCTGACAATCTTGAAAGACGGTTGGAGTCTTCAAACAGGTCTTTATAATAACGGATAAGGCTTTTTTCGGAAATTGCTTCATGTATTTTGGCACAGCAGTTCTGAAGCTTTTCTTTAATTCTTCCAGCCTGGCAGCTTTTTTATCAAGCGCATCTGAAACATACTGTCTTCTTTTTTCCGGGTCTTTCCCTCTGTTAAGGGCCCTTTCAATTCTCTCGTCATAATACGTTTCAATTTTCTTTATGATATTTTTCTTTTTCTTAGCAAGATCGTTTTGAAGCACAGCCTTTAACTTTTCGAGCCTTCGATAAAGAGGCAGATAATTGTAATCCTCCAAAAAAGCTGGAAGAATTTCTTATGGCTGAACAGCCTGAATTTATCTACCATAAAATCATCACTGGGGCAGAAGCTATTATAAATTTCTTTTAGGTAATTGGTGAGGATTGTCTGAAAAACGGGCGATCCTTTAATGGATGATGCCCAGGCTGCAAGGTTTACTTCTTCACTGCCATGGTCTTCAAGCAAGTTCACCAATTTACTGTCATCAGCCATTTTAAGATCCTCACCAAGACATGCCAGCACATATTCCTGGAAGGTAGTCTGGCGGACTCTTTCTACCCCAAGCTCAGGAAGAGCTTCTGAAATATAATCAATGAATAGCCTGCTTGGTGCCAGAATCATAAGCTGTTCAGGTGCAAAATTTTCTTTGTACTGATAAATGAAATAACTAATCCTGTGCAGGGCAATTGTTGTTTTTCCGCTTCCTGCTGCCCCCTGAACAATGATGGGCTTATTCAAATCAGCACGTATTATTTTATTCTGTTCTTCCTGTATGGTTGAAATAATTTCTGTGAGGCGGTTGCTTGAGCTTTTAGACAGTGATTCCTGAAGCAATTCATCTGTAGTCGTGAGGTCTATATCCCGGATCTCATCCAGAATCCCATCTTCAATCATATATTGCCGTTTCAATGACAGATGGCCCGTAAAGCTTTCTTCATAGGAATGATATTGAACCTCTCCCAGCCTGCCTTCATAGTATAAATTGGCTATCGGAGAACGCCAGTCAACGATAATCTGCTCCTGATTCTCCCTTGAATACAATGAAGTTTTGCCTATGTATAAGATCTCTTTTTCATTTAAATCTTCTCTTAAGAAATCAATTCTGGCGAAATATGGCTTTTTCCGGGCTTTTTTCAATTGTTTTAATTCATCTTTGGACATTTCAAAGAAACGGGCATTTGTCAATAAAGAAGAGTAACTTAAACTGGATTCAAGCCAATCAACGTCTTCAAAAGCTTCTTTCATATTTTCCTGGAACTTATCTTTGCTGGATTCTGACGTTTTAATTACGACATCAATATAACGTTTCGTAAATTCCAGCCGCTGAGTCTCCTGCTGAAAATCGGGGTGTTCAAATTCAGATGGCATATGTTTCTCCTTTCAATTGTTTTTCAGCCGCAATGGAGAAATACATATGAGCATACGCGTGGGCAGAAAAATATATTATCAGAAAAATCTGCAAGAATCAAGGGATGATAAAGACAAATTTGTTTTTGTCGAATTAGGGTGTTAAATGCATTGGCAATCATGTTAATTTATAATATAGAAAAACACTCTTTAGGAGGTGATGAAAGTGGCCATTGCAGTTGCAATGCCTGATAATGCAGCGTCTCATGCAAAGCCTGATATTGGTGGCGATACTTTGCATGAGGCGGTAATAGACTAATTTATTATCGCCCATTCAGCTAAAACCATTTCTGATATCGGCTTTGCACCTTATTCATTTTTTATTAACAAAAATCAATAAGGAGCTGGCAGAAATGAGTTATGTAAAAGCGAATGCCGTTTTACCGGAGACTTTGATAGCAGAAATTCAAAAATACGTTCAGGGTGAGGCAATTTATATCCCCAAGCCTGAAAAGGACTACCAAAAATGGGGCTCACGCTCTGGAGCGAGAAAAGCCCTGGATGAAAGGAACCATTCTATTAAAGGCGCCTTCCAAAACGGCAAAACAATCTCTCAATTGGCGGAAGAATATTTTCTTTCAGTTGAAACAATCAAAAAAATAGTTTATAAAAAGTAAATATTCGCACTGAACCTTGTTCAGTGCTTTTCATATGCCAAGTTCATTTCCTAATCGTTTTATACATTTACATTTTTATGTAATTCTTTTAAAGTGAAGGTGATATATAAAGGTGCTGTAGGTATAGGAGTGTGTATAATGGAACCTTTCATCAGGAATGATCAATATAATTTTATTAAATATCAGACGCAGGTGCTAATTAATGGCCATGCATCTGTCAATGATACAGGAGTGCTGAATGCACTGAAATCTCTTTCTGCTGAGAAGGTATTGGGCCTTTTTGAAGAACTTAGCGAGGAACAGAGACAGCTTCTTTTACCGGTCAGTGATATAAAAGAAAGAGATCAGGCTGATGCCTTTTTGGAACAAATAAAGGAATACGTAATACCGTTTGCATCATTGACGGAACAATCCATCAAAAAGCTGTTCCCTAAAGCAAAAAAATTAAAGATACCAGCACTTGAAGATATCGATTTCAGGGAAATAAGCTACTTAGGATGGGACGACAAAGGCACAAACAGGAAGTATATGATCAGCCTTATGGATGGCAAACTGACTGGCATATATGGAACATTTAAACCGCTGGGCAAAAAAGGGATCTGTGCCATCTGCAACAAATTCGAAGAAACAGGCATGTTCTTAACTGAAACCAAGGGTACTCAGCTGGGTACCTATACAAAAAAGGGAATTACATTTGCCAGGACAGCCAGAAATGCAATGCGAATTTAAATTCACTGGAAAAGCTTCATGATTTTATCGGAAGGCTTAAAGGATAGATGAATATCTCCATAATTAAGACACCGCCTTATTTGGCGGTGTCTTCTTTCATCTCTTCGTTTATTCTCATTAAACTGGGGAATATTACTGTAATAAAAAAACTATCATATTTTGTCGATTTCGTATAAAATAATTACGTTTGATTGAATTTTTCCTAAAATAATTGGGGGTAAAAAAATGGTTTTTAAGAAGAAGGACAAGTTTAACACATTGTTAAGCAATATTTCAGTGAATTTAAAAGATAGTGCAATTTACTTTGCCGACTATAAAATTAACAATGTCAGTGATTTAAAAACCTTTTCAAAAACAATGAAGGATTATGAAACAAAAGGCGATTCCTATGTGCATGAAGTCATTAAGGAATTAAATAACGCTTTTATTACACCGATTGAAAGAGAAGATATCCTCCACCTCGCTATGAGCATGGATGATGTGCTCGATGGTTTTGAAGAATGTGCTGATTTATTTGAAATGTATTCCATGACACAAGCTGATGAGTTTATGCTGAAGTTTGTGGATGCAATTAAGAATTGTGCAATTGAAATTGAAAAATGCGTGGAACTTCTTTCAACTAAGAAATTACTGCAGATCAGGGAGCATGCAATCAAAATTAAAGATTACGAATCCAAATGTGATGGAGTCCGCCGTCAATCAATCAAGCATCTTTTTGCTACTGAAAAAGATCCTATCCGGATTATTCAGTATAAAGAAATTTATGAAACTCTGGAAGATATTGCTGACAGCTGCCAGAATGTCGCCAATACGCTTGAAACCATCATCATGAAAAATGCTTAAGGGGCGATTACAATGGATGCAGTATTTATTATTACAATCTTAATTGTCATTGGAGCTCTGGCATTTGATTTTATCAATGGATTTCATGATACGGCAAACGCAATAGCTACCTCTGTCTCCACTAAGGCTCTTAAACCAAGGCATGCCATCCTATTGGCTGCCGTCATGAACTTTGTTGGTGCCATGACATTTACTGGGGTGGCCAAAACCATAACAAAGGATATAGTGGACCCATTTACTTTGCAGAATGGTTCACTTGTCATTCTGGCCGCTTTAGTTGCTGCGATATTCTGGAACCTGCTGACTTGGTATTATGGCATCCCTAGCAGCTCTTCCCATGCGATCATAGGGTCGATTGCCGGTGCTGCGATTGCGGCAGCTGGATTTTCAGCTTTAAATTATCAGGGATTTTTAAAAATCCTTCAAGCACTTATCTTTTCGCCGTTAATTGCCTTTGCAGTCGGTTTTATCGTTTACAGCATATTCAAGATTGTCTTTAAACACAACAACCTTACAAAAACAAACCGGAACTTCAGGCTGTTTCAAATTTTCACAGCCGCTCTGCAATCATATACACATGGAACAAATGACGCGCAAAAAGCTATGGGTATTATTACAATGGCGCTTATCGCAAACAACTATGTCACTTCAACTGATATTCCATTTTGGGTACAGTTTTCCTGTGCATTAGCTATGGGTCTTGGGACTTCCATCGGAGGCTGGAAAATTATCAAAACGGTCGGTGGAAAAATCATGAAAATCCGGCCGATAAATGGAGTGGCAGCAGATTTAACAGGTGCAATGATCATTTTTGGCGCAACATTTATCCACTTGCCAGTCAGTACTACTCATGTTATCTCCTCTTCCATCCTGGGTGTAGGTTCTGCCCACAGGCTTAAAGGAGTAAAATGGGGAACAGCCCAGAGAATGCTTATTACATGGGTAATCACCTTGCCGATATCGGCAACTTTAGCTGGCCTTGTTTATTTAATTTTGAATGCCATTTTCTAATATAAATAAAAGGAGCTGGCTTAGCCCGCTCCTTTTATTAACTCTCGCCTTGCCCCATTATCAGTTCATCAATAGGTATCTCAGAAAAAGCCTTATACCTCATAACCTTTTCATGGAAGGAAAGAAAGTGCGTAACATCATTTGGAACAGCCGCACAGTGCATTCCTGCCTGAACAGCTGCGATTGATCCATTTACGGAATCTTCAATGGCCAGACTTTCTTCAGGCTCGACGCCCATTTCTTCAAGTGCTTTTATGTAAAGAGCCGGGTCAGGCTTTACTTTTTCAACATCTTCTTTTGTTTTGATAGTTTGAAAATGACCCTCAATTCCAAAATGGTCTAAATAATGCTTAACCCATTCCCTGCCAGAGCTGGATGCGACTCCAAGCTTAAGGCCTTTTTCAATGCACTTTTCTATTAGGTCCTGAATCCCTTCCCTCAGAATTAAAATATCCCTCTGACTCTGGAATGCTTTTTCTGTTTTCTCCTGAACAGATTCACGATTAATTTGAATACCTAATTTACTGTCAATATAATTAAATAGAATATCATCTGTAGTGCCAATCCCCTTCGCAAAATCCTCCAGCCCAAGCTCAAATCCATAATCTTCTGACAGGATTTGTTTAAAAACCTCATACCATAAAGATTCTGTGTCTACAATGGTTCCATCAAAATCAAAAATTACAGCCTTTATCATTCTGCCACCGCCTCCTGAATTCTTTCCCCTTACATTAGACGTTACTGCTATATTAAAGTTACTATTTTTGAAGCAAGCCGGGAACTAGCTTCCCGGCTTTTGAAGTATTCTTCTTGTAACCTTTCGGATAATCTCAGGCAAAACTTCAAAAGTATATGGTTTATAGACCCGTTCAGTCCACTTATGGCCAGCCTTCCCATAAACTCCAAGGTTAATGACAGGAATATTTAAATCCCTCATTGCCTTTAATGGAATTGGAAAAAGGTTTTTTATGGCAGGAAAGTTCTTTTTAAGAGATTGTATATCTTCATCCGAGCCGTCAAAAGACAGGAAGCTTCCATCAGATAAGTAGGGAAAATATTTGCGGACCTTGAATGCCTCACCTGTTTTCTTAGCCTCTTCAGCAAGCACTTCCTCCAGGCAATCTTTCAAAAAGACCCCTCTTTCTGTATTCACATCAACTGTGTTGGCAGGAAGAAAAGGTGTTCCATAAAATAAAACCACTCTAGGTTTCTTTTCAGGGTCTGATTGGTGCAAAGCTTCTACAATATCAAAGGCAATCATTCTGGCATCGGTTTCTTTAAGAGAACTTTGCTTCCTCGCTTCTTCCATAACACTCACTGTATCTATGCCCTTCTGTTCAAGATATACAAGAAAATCATCTAGAGCCGTGACTTCTGTTCCCCAGTCCAGCTGTCTTTCCGGCAGCTTATTTACAGTCTGAAAATCTTTATAGGCACCTTTCAGCCGGTGCTCTACTGCGATGGCTGCATCTTCGGCAATCATCCCAAGTTCTTTCGAAAGCTGCTTCAGCGGTTTTTCATAGAAAAAGTAATTGAAGTAAACTCGGCAGCCGACAGCCGTCTGAACGTCATAGCGTTTTTTATCATCTCTCATATATAAACAGCTTGGAGGAAGCACCAGCTCTCCTTCAAGCTTCTCAGTCAGCTGAAAATTCTGGCTTATACGGGCAGTCAGCTCTGCAGCAATTAATGTTGGATCAATCCCTGCCAGACTTTCGCCTGCATGGGTCTCCCTTCCGAAAATGGAGAAACACGGCAAGATTTTTCCTGCTGTACCGGTGTATATATACTTTGTCGTGTCCCCATCATACAATGGCGAGATAAAATCATTATTAATTGCAGCCAAGTATTCCAGGCCCATTTTTTCTTTCAGCCTTAGCAATTCGGCTAGGGCGGCTCTGCTTCCTTTATGCTCGCCCTCTTCATCAGCATTGAACATGACGAGCAAATTGCCGTTCAATTCGTCGGGATTTTCCGAGAAAAACAGAAGATTGGCCAGATGGACAGCAACTCCGCTCTGCATATCCAATGCCCCTCTGCCAAAAAGCCACTCCTCAGACAGGGCATCTTCCTGCACTTCCGGATCAGAGCCATATTGTACAAAGAACTCCTGGAGCTTATCCGGATCATGGGCCATGCCCTGAATCGGGCCAAAATCCTCCGTGCCGACCGTGTCTAAATGCGCCAGATATAGAATAGTCCTTTTGCCTCCGGAACGCCCCTTGAGGAAAGCAAACACATTCTTGCGGCCCAATTCATCACCAGGTATTTCCTGAGTCCATACTAAATTATCATTATCATTAAAAGATGGATACGAATGTATTATTTCTTTTAGAAAGTCAGCTTTATGCCTTTCTCCATCTGAATGGTTGTAGCTCTTCATCTTCACAAGGGCCTTTGTTAAATATTCGGCCTGCTGACTCAAGTTCATTGATTTAAGATTTGCAAACATAGGCCAACCCCATTTCGTCATCGTTTGACACTAGTGTATAAGCATAATCCATTAATAATCAACCATTTGTATATAATGGCTGTTTCACGGAAAGCAAGTTTCCGTATCGAAGCTTTTTTCTTTATATAAGGATGAAACCGCCAATATATAGAATAATAAAATTAAGGTCTTGAAATCTAAACCAAAAACGAATATTATATTATTTGTGCTTTCTAAACGTTCGTATTTATTGATAACACATACAACCTGAAAGAAGTTTTAGTTTATGGGGGACTTTATATGTTCAAACTGAAAGAAAATCAAACAAACGTAAAGACCGAAATTCTGGCAGGCATCACCACTTTCCTGACTATGGTGTATATTGTGGTCGTTAATCCTGTCATATTATCTGATGCAGGTGTACCTTTTGAGCAAGTCTTTTCTGCAACCATTATCGCAACCGTTGCAGGTACTCTTTGGATGGCACTGTTCGCCAATTATCCGATTGCCATCGCACCTGGAATGGGCCTGAACGCCTATTTTGCCTACTCCGTAGTCGGCACACATGGAAATATTGATTACATGACAGCATTCTCAGCAGTATTTATTGCAGGGATTATTTTCATTATATTGTCGCTTACCCCTTTCCGGGAAAAACTGATCATTGCGATACCAGATAATTTAAAGCACGGAATTACTGCCGGAATCGGCTTATTTATTGCATTTATCGGCTTGCGGCTAACAGGGCTGATTACAAGCCACCCAACAAATCTTGTTGCACTAGGGGATTTGCATTCTCCCCAATCCATTCTTGCTCTGGTCGGCCTTGCTGTGACTTTAATCCTCATGACTCTCGGGATTAATGGGGCTTTATTTTTCGGAATGATTCTCACAGCTCTGATAGCCTTCTTTACCGGCCAGCTCTCTTTTGACCAAGGATTTGTTTCACTGCCTTCGCTTCCGGATGGAATCATCATTTTAAATCCATTCGAAGCAATTGGAGATATTATCCAGCATAGTTTATACGCAGTAGTTTTCTCCTTTCTGCTTGTAACGATTTTTGATACGACTGGAACGATGATCGGCGTTGCCCAGCAGGCGGGATTAATGAAAGGCAAAACGATGCCTAGAGCTCGTGAGGCGCTTTTGTCAGATTCCATTGCTACTTCAATCGGCGCCATGTTTGGTACAAGCCCGACTTCAGCTTATATTGAATCTTCCACAGGTGTGTCAGCCGGCGGAAGAACAGGATTAACAACCTTGACTGTTGCAGGTTTGTTCCTGCTATCAGCTTTCTTCGGACCGCTTGTCAGTGCGGTGTCAGGTCTTGCCGCTATTACTGCACCAGCCCTGATCATCGTTGGAAGCCTGATGATGGGCAGCATTTCACATATTAAGTGGAATGAACTTGATGAAGCATTCCCTGCATTCCTGATTATCTTAAGCATGCCGCTGACATCCAGCATTGCAACAGGAATTGCGCTTGGATTCATCGCTTATCCGCTTATGAAAGTGGTAAAAGGCAAATGGAGAGAAGTTCATCCGCTGGTTTATTTATTTGCAGTGCTATTCTTTTATCAGCTTGCTTTCCTGCCGCACTAAAAAGAAAAGCGGAAGCGCCTTATAAAAAAGCTTGTCCAAATCGGACAAGCTTCAGACTGTCGACAAACTCGATGAAAATCGTGCTTGTCTGCAGTCTTTTTTATTTTAAAATAGAAGTAATACAATGCTTGAGGTGATTTAAATGCTTTCAAAACATAATCCAATTCAACGGGATCAAATTGAAATGGTTGCTTTAGACGAACTTGTACCGGCGGACCATTTGGTCCGCAAAATTGAAGCGGCGATTAATTTCTCATTCATCTATGACTTGGTAAAAGATAAGTATTCAGAAAAAGGCCGCCCAAGTATTGACCCTGTAATATTAATTAAACTCACATTTATTCAATATACCTTCGGTATTCGCTCCATGCGTCAAACAATTGAAGAATTGAAAACGAATATGGCTTATCGATGGTTTTTAGGATATGGCTTTCACGATAAAGTTCCTCACTTCTCAACTTTCGGTAAAAATTATGAGCGCCGATTTAAAGACACCGATCTCTTTGAACAAATATTTTACCGAATCTTAAAAACCGCAGCTGAAAAGAATTTAATTAGTGCTGAACACGTTTTTGTAGATTCTACTCATGTAAAAGCGAGTGCAAATAAACGCAAATTTGAAAAGAAAGTTGTTCGAAAAGAAACCCGTGCTTATCAAGAACGCCTTCAAGAGGAGATTAACCAAGACCGCGAGGATCATGGAAAAAAGCCGTTTCCACCTGATAAGTTTGATAAAGAAGAATACAAAGAAATCAAGGAAAGTACAACAGATCCAGAGAGTGGCTACTATGTAAAAGATGAGCGTACAAAACAGTTCGCTTATTCTTTCCATGCGGCTGCAGACCGCAACGGCTTCGTGTTAGGCGCAATTGTAACCCCTGGTAACACGCATGATAGTCATATTTTAGAGCCATTGGTAGAACAAGTCATTGAGAAAGTTAGTAAACCAAAAGCTGTTGCGGCAGACGCAGCCTATAAAACACCTGCTATCACGAGCTACTTATTGAAAAACGACATCACACCTGCTTTACCTTACACACGACCTCGCACAAAAGAGGGTTTCTTCAGAAAACATGAGTATGTTTATGATGAGCATTTTGACTGTTACATTTGCCCAACTGGTGAGATATTAAAATATACTACAACTACAAAGGAAGGCTATCGTCAATATAAATCAGATCCTCGAATTTGTGCTGGATGCCCTTTCTTGTCTCAATGCACACAGAGTCAAGCACATCAAAAACTGATTCAACGTCATGTGTGGGAGTAACATGTGGAAGAAGCAGATCATCTTCGCCACCATCAAGACGTCAAACCGATCTATGAAAAACGCAAAGAAACAATTGAACGAGTATTCGCAGATGCAAAAGAAAAGCATGGCATGCGTTGGACAACCCTCAGGGGACTTAAAAAATGTCGATGCAGGCGATGCTTACTTTCGCTGCCATGAATTTGAAGAAAATGGCCAACTGGACTTGGCAAGGTCCAGAAATGGCCTAAATGATAACCTCGGAGAGGTCTGCAATTCTCTGTAACTACTTGAAGTCCTACAAAAAATCAAAAAAAGAGTTCGGAATGAGACTATTCCGAACTCTTTTTGTCTACAAACTGAAGCTTGTCCAAATCGGACAAGCTTTTTTGTTTTTTACCGCTTCTATTTAATACCTGACCATTCATATTCTATAAGTATACAATTGGACAAGTTAGGGTGATAGCTTATGTATGAAAAGCTGTTTGCAACTTTAATAGGAAGTTTATTATTAGGCATAGGCATTAACGGCTTCCTTGTCCCCCACCATTTGCTTGATGGGGGCATTATTGGCATAGGGCTGATCCTCCATTATTATTACGAGCTTCCCACTGGATTAAGTATGATTGTCTTAAGCATTCCATTATATGTACTTGCCTGGTTTTATGAGAAGAAATATTTTTTCTATAGTCTGCACGGCCTCCTGATTTCATCCTTCATTATTGATTTGCTTTCTGCTATGCGAGGACATTTTAATCTTTCCATATTGCCCAGCTCGATTTTAGGCGGCTGCCTGGTTGGTTTTGGGATAGGCCTTATGCTCCGCTATGAAACCAGCACAGGGGGGACAGACCTGCTGGCACAGCTGATGACAAAGCTCCTCCCTATTAATATCGGCGCTTTGATATTTGCAATTGATGGATTGGTCATTTTAAGCGGTTTAAAAATTGTCGGTATTGAAAAATTCCTGTACTCGTTTTTAACCATCATATTTGTAGGCACCATGACATCGTTAACAGTTATAAGAAAAGAGCAGAATATCGTTAAATGAAAAAAGCGGCAGGTGCCCGGCACCTGTCGCTTTTCTTATGCTTATGCTTCTGCTTCTATTTTTTCATTCATGTCGCTATAAAGATTTCCATCAATTTCACCGGTGATACGGCTCGTTAAGATGCCGGAGGTCATGGATCCGCTGACGTTAACAGCTGTGCGTCCCATGTCTATCAGCGGTTCAATTGAGATCAGCAAGCCGGCCAGTGCAACTGGCAGGTCAAGGGCAGATAATACCAGGATCGCTGCGAACGTCGCACCGCCGCCGACCCCTGCCACACCAAAGGAGCTGATCGCTACAATGAGAATGACGGTAAAAATAAATCCTGGTGACAGCGGGTTAATGCCCACAGTCGGAGCAATCATTACCGCCAGCATTGCCGGATAGATTCCAGCACATCCATTTTGGCCGATGGAAAGACCAAATGACCCTGCAAAGTTGGCAATTCCTTCAGGAACACCCAGTGACTTTTGTGTTTTAATGTTCAATGGCAATGCACCGGCACTTGTTCTAGATGTAAAGGCAAATGTTAATACAGGAAATGCTTTTTTCATATAGGTAATTGGATTTAAACCGCTCAATGTTAAAAGCAGCAGGTGAATCAGGAACATAATGGCAAGGGCCACATAAGAAGCTATAACAAATTTCCCTAAGTTTAAAATGGAGTCGAAATCACTCATGGCCACTGTTTTCGTCATGATGGCCAACACTCCGTACGGAGTCAAGCGCAGAATTAATGTTACAACACGCATAATAATTGCATAGAACGCATCCACAATTTTTGCGAAAAGCTCAGCCTGCTCGGGTGATTTCCGTCTGACACCCAGGTATGCAATTCCTAAAAAGGCTGCAAATATTACAACTGAAATGGTGGATGTAGGTCTTGCTCCTGTAAAATCAAGAAATGGGTTTGCCGGAAGAAGATCAAGCATCTGCTGTGGGAATGTTCTTCCTTCAATACCCTGATAGGTTTCTTCCAGCTGTTCGCCGCGGGCTGTCTCTGCATCGCCTCCGCTGATTTGGACTGCCTCCAAGTCGAAACCGACAGCTGTTGCAATCCCTATAGCGGCAGCAACTGCAGTTGTACCTACAAGCAGACCAAGGATAAGCACACTGATTTTCCCTATATTATTTGTTAATTTAAGCTTAGTAAAAGCTCCTAAAATGGAAATGAAGACTAATGGCATTACGATCATTTGCAGGAATTTGACATAACCCCCGCCTATTAAATTGAACCAGTCTGCAGATTTGGCAATGATCTCAGCACCCGGTCCGTAAATCAGCTGAAGGGCGAAACCAAACAAAATCCCTAATCCAAGCGCTGTAAACACACGCTTTGAGAATGAAATATGCTTTTTTTGCATAAAGAATAATACGCCTACAAGCAGAAGCATAATGGCAATATTTAAAACTAATAGTCCTGTACTCATCGGACTGAATCCTCCCCAAAAGATGTTCTCATAATGACTTACTATAATACATGTATTCCTATGAGTCAAGTCGGAATTAAAATTTAAATTTTCTTATTATATATTCCATTCTGCCATGAAATGTTCAGTATTTTTCCTTTTGATTTGCGCCTAAATTTCACGAACCATTAGATAACCCGGCAGTTGTATAACTGCCGGGTTTAGGTTAATAAATCTTGTTTAATTGTTTTTCCCTGAAAGAGCCTTTGTTTTTTCAAAACATTGATCCATTGCACTCATTACCGCTGCACGGAACCCTTTTCTCTCCAGCTCGGCAACTGCTTCAATCGTTGCCCCACCTGGAGTACAGACCTCATCCTTTAATTCCGCTGGATGCAGACCTGTTTCCAGCACCATCTTGGCAGCCCCCAAAACAGCCTGTGCTGCGAGCTGATAAGACTGTTCACGGGGCAATCCTGCTTTTACACCGCCATCTGCCAATGCTTCAATGAACATATAGACGTAAGCTGGAGAAGAACCGCTTATAGCAGGAATCGCATCCATCATCTTTTCTTCCATAAAAGCTGCTCTTCCAATGCATGAAAATATTTTTTCCACTTCCTCCATATCATCTGGAGATACTGATTCATTAGCTGAAAGGACGCTCATTCCTTCTCCTACTAATGATGGCGTATTAGGCATGATTCGAATTGCTCTAACTTTCCGGCCAAATGACTGTTCCAGAAAGGTTAGACTAATGCCGGCCGCAATGGTTATAATGATGGCATCGGAACGGACGCTATCTTTAATCTCATCAATAACTTCCCCATGTGCATCAGGCTCAATAGCCAAAAACACTATATCCGCTTCTTCCGCTGCTCCAATATTGGAAAGGCGTGTTTGTATATTCCACCTGCTTTTTACATCGTCAAGCGTCTTCTCCGTTCTTGCTGAAGCAATAATCTGGCTTGGATTTACCAGATTGGATTTGAGTATTCCTCCAATTATGGCCTGAGCCATTTTTCCACATCCGATAAAACCGATATTTTTATTCATCAATGCCCACATCCTGTATAGTATTTCCCTTTGCTATTATACTGCAGGTATGGTTATGAAAAAATAGCAGAGGGTAAAAACATAAGACACGATGCTGCAACACTAATAACATACTGTTTGGAGAGATTGATCTTGAAAGATATAAAACCATATGCCCCACTGCCAGAAGACTTCTTTCAGCAGCCGACACTACTATTGGCGGAAGCACTGCTGGGCTGCTTATTGATCAAAGAAACGGAAGAGGGCATCGCCTCAGGCTATATCGTTGAGACAGAAGCATATATGGGCCCGGAAGACAGGGCAGCTCACAGCTTTGGGAACAGGAGAACAAAGCGGACCGAAATCATGTTCAATGAACCCGGATTTGTCTACACGTATGTGATGCATACCCATTGTTTGGTTAATGTTGTGAGCGGCCCAAAGGAAAAGCCTGAAGCTGTATTGATCAGGGGAATTGAACCTGTAGACGGCCTTGATTTAATGAAGAAAAGACGAAAAATGGATGATCTTAAGAACCTAACTAATGGACCTGGTAAATTAACCAAAGCTCTCAATATTACAATAGATGATTATGGGCGGCGTTTTACAAGCCCTCCTCTTATGATTGCTAAAGGAATTCCTCCCGGGAAAGTCACACGCGGAAAACGAATCGGAATTGATAATTCCGGTGATGCGCGGAATTATCCCTGGAGATTTTGGATTGCTGAAAATCCTTATGTTTCACGGAACAGGAAGTAAGAGGAAGGAAGAAATTAATAAACAGCAAACCGGAAAAACTCTTCAAAAGAAGAGATTTTCCGGAAATTTTTATGCTATTAACCGGAATTCTTCTGCACCCGTGAATGGATCCAGGATGATAACTGAAACAGCAGCATGCCGACCAAAGCTGCAATCAGGATATAAGCCCCTGCAAATACTTTAAGGCCTCCTGTGGCCAATCCGGCAATAATTACAGAGAATTCTCCCCTTGATGATAATGATAATCCCGCCTTTAGAGCTTCCTGTTTCGATAGGCCATACCATTGCCCTCCAAAATATCCTGCAGCAAGCTTGTGAATGATGGACCAGGTAACAATAATAACCAGAAGATCCAGAGAAGGAATTTCTTCATTAAACTCAAGCGAAAGCCCGAAATTCAAGAAGAAAAATGGGAGAAACAGATTCCTGACGGGAAGTACAACTTCCTCTGTTTTTTCTTTCACCTCCGTTCCGGCAAGTATGATGCCGGCAAGAAATGCGCCAATAACCTCTGATAGCCCCAGAAATACTGCAAATCCTCCATAGGTAATCGCAACTCCAAGAACAAGAATCAAAAAGGAATCTTCATGAGCAACTTTCTTCATCCAATGCTGGGCTTTATGAAGAACTATTCTGCTCATCCAAACTGCAGCGCCAGCAAGGAGAGATACCTTCAGAAAAATAAACAGAAAGTCTGCAGCGGAGAAACTATTTCCACCGCTCAGCCCAATCAGAACGGTCACAAGAATCGGGGCAGCGAGGTCTTCAAAAATCAGAAGAGATAGAATATATTCAGAGTCTTTATCTTCAAGGCGATTCTTTGATTCCAGCAGCTTAACAGTAATTGAAGAACTGGTTGCATATACGATTCCGCCTATCAATAAAGAGACAAACATATTTTGACCTGCTGCATAGGCAATTCCCGCAGTCACTCCCACTCCCAAAAAAACATCCAATAGCCCGGATTTCCAGACCTTCCTTCCGTTATTCCTTAATTCTCGCACAGAGAATTTTGTGCCAAGCAGAAAGAATAGCAGAATTAAGCCAATTTCACCTGCAGCTTCAATTACTTTCGCCTCTTTGTAAAATCCAAAAATACCGATGCCAGCTCCTAAAATAATATAAATAACGATATCGGGAATTCTTAAGATTTTAATCCCAATTATTGCAGTTATATAAAGGGCAATAAAAATGAGCCCAATTGCAAGAGGCATATTCATATTCCGTTATTCATCCTTTTCTGAAACCGTATTTTTACGGACTATTAATACCCTCTTTGTCTAAATTTCACTCCTGTCAATTAGATCCAAAATCGGATAGCACAAATTGTGTCATTCCCTCCAAGGATTGTTTTTTCGGCTGTATTTAATTTCGGAAATGAATACTTAATTATTTATATAAAGAAAATTCGACAGGTACCTGGCACCAATAAAATTTGTCGATAAAAAAACGAGCTATATTACTGGACTTTTTTATTAAAGCGTTTATTTTACTATAAAAAGGCAATATTCTATGTATAAGTTCAATAAAACCGAATGGGATGGTGTTACGATGGCAGACAAAAAAAATGTTAAAACTCCCAACAAAGATCTAAATATTGGTGCTAATGTTTCATTAAACGGCCTGGTAACAGCTGTTTTTGATAATATGGTCCATGTCCAGATTGGCGCTAAGATTGTAACGGTCCATGTAAAAGACCTTTATTCTGGATTAAATAATCCTTTGTTAAAAAACCAGCAGGCATAAAGTGAAACTTCAATCAGCGGGGGCTTTATACCCCACTGATTATAAGTTGAGGCCCACAGGACAAGGAAGGCTTCGTCTGCATGAGCATCGTACGAGCAAATGCGACAGCTTTTGGGCGGAAGTATGTTACAAAGACATTGCCATAGGACAAGGAAAGCTACGGCAGCGATACATCGCACGACCGAAAGCGCAGCTTTTGGGAGGACGTGGCGTTTTTAGTCTTTGTTCTGCGGTCGGGCCTTTATGGGCAGTGGACTCCCACTTATCCTCTTTCGATTCCTCTGAGTCTTGAAGAAGGAGGCTTACTGCCCGTTAGACTGCGATAACATCCACCATCTCTAAACATACTTCAGGAGGGGCAGCTCATAAGCTTGCCCCTCCTGTTTTTTCATTATGTTTTCAGGTTATACCGTCTGTACCTGTTTATTTTCCTTTACAGCCGGAGCATAGTCTCCAAGCACCTGATAAGCCTTCAAATCTGATGTATCTAATAATGACACAGCTTCCAATGATGCCTTAAAGATGAAGACATCTTTTGACACTTTACTGATTATTTCACATCCCTCAGGCAATCCTGCATTAGCATCACCCCAAATAATCCAAACTGGCTCGTCAAGAACAGTCCATTCCGACTTGCCTTCCTCAAAGACTGAAGGAATATCTGTTCTGCCTACATGAATCAAATCTTCAATAATTGCGCTGGCTGTCGGAAACATGCCGGCTCCAGGACCCTGCAGGCTGATATTCCCGACTATATCCGCATCAATTGAAACTGCATTTTGCACTCCTTCTACTCTGTACAAGGGATGTGCCTCCGCTGTCAGGACCGGTTTTACAGTACAGCGGATAGCATCTTTTTCCCTCTCAATCGATGCTACATGTTTAAATTTCAGTCCCAGGGAGTCAGCCATACGGATTTGTTCAATTGTAATGTCAGTAATGCCTTCTCTAACAGATGTTTCCTGCGCCGGTGCTTTCCCGAACACCAGCTCACTCAGAACAACCGCTTTGAAAAAAGCGTCATATCCCTCGATATCGTTTTTGGGATCGGCTTCTGCATATCCTTTTTCCTGAGCTATTTTCAGTGCTTCTTCAAATGATAAGTTCTCTTCGCGCATACTTGTCAAAATGAAATTGGACGTGCCATTTAATATACCTTCGATCCGTTCAATCTTGTTCGCATTCAGCAGCTGCTTGATAGTCTGAATTATTGGGATTCCGCCTCCGACTGTTGCTTCAAATCCTAATGATACATTATGTTCTTTTGCGAGCCTCGCAAGCTCACTTCCATGGAATGCAAACATCTCCTTATTTGCAGTAATGACATGGCATCCTCTCAATATTGCCTGGCGCAAATACGTATAGCCTGGCTCCCTGCCAACAATGGCATCAATTACGACATCAAGCTTGGGAAGCTCAATAATTTCTTGAAAATCATCAGTTAAAAGCACGTCATCATCAGGCACAGAATGCTTACTCACATTTTTGACAAGGATGGCGGAGACCTTCACTTCTTTCCCGAATATCGCCTGAAGCCTTCCCTGATGTTTGCTGATCGTTTCATACACTCCTTTTCCAACTGTTCCAAACCCCAATAGCCCGATCGTTAACGCTGACATTTCTCATTCCCCCTGGTTAATATTTAAAGAGCAGATACCTATAAAAACAAAAAACCCCTTCCGTCTATTACAGACAAGAAGGGGTTTGAATTTACATTCCGTTCATTCCGCCTTCTTATCTTCGGAAAATGTATTCCTCTGAATTTGGCACCGTGCATAAATGCTGGTTGCCGAGGCTTCATAGGGTCAGTCCCTCCGCCTCTCTTGATAAGAAGTTTCTAAGTATTCAATTTATATGAATCATAAACATTTATAAGGACTTCGTCAACCTTTTTTGAAATTTTTTCTTCAACCGCTTTCATTTTCCTCGAAATCTTCAATAATGATTTCAAGAAAATGCTTAAGAATTCTGGCAGTGAGCCCCCAAATAACCTTATCCTCAAAAAAGTAAAATACTTCTTCTACTTTCCTTGTCTGCCAATTGTAATTTTCACCTCCGGCAATCAAGTCAAAAGGAAAATTTTCTTCGGGCTCTACTTTAAAATTCACGTGATACGTTTCCGGCTTTACTCTTTTTAGAAAGGAAAGAGGCACGGTAAAAACTTCTTCTACTTCGTCAGGGTTTGGCACGATCTGGTCAGGATTATGGATAATGCCTGCATAAGGGTAAATAATTTGTCCGAAGGAAATCATGTAATCCAGCGGGGACACATCTGTGATGCTGTCTTCGTTTACACCAAGTTCCTCTGAGGTCTCACGGATAGCCGTATGCTCCTCATCCCTGTCTTCCGGATCTATTCTTCCCCCGGGGAAACAGACCTCCCCAGGCTGCCTTCTCATTGTAAGTGAACGCACCTCAAAAAGGACATGTGTTTCCTTATTTATCTCAACAAGCGGAAGCAAAATAGCGAATTTCGAAAATCGCTCACTCCCTAAAATGACTGGGGTCCTGTTACTTAACCTTTTAGCCAGTTTTTCAATCTCCATATACCCCCACCTCCAGCAGAAATTCCAATTTATTGGCTACATCTTTATCATACTGTATTTACTGTGTTTTATTAATTCATACGGCTTGTACCATGTAATGATACAGGACAGTCTAACTGTCCGCCCTTCAAAAGAAAAAGAAAGTTTCTCCTCCTGCAAATCAGGGGAAATAGAAAATATAATATGACATGAGGAGTGAAAATATGAAGAAAAATATATTAATAGGCGGGTATGCTACACAGGAAGAGCTACGAGAAGCTATTGAAGGGGCAGAGTCAAACGGGTATCAGAAAGACAACCTGGTGATTGTTTCAAAAGATGGAGCGAATCTTGAAAGCTTTGCAGACAATCATGGAGTGAACTTACGAATAGTCGGATCCCAGGAGCTCGGCAATCAGCGCTTTCTTGATTCAGTGAAAGCCCTTTTTATGGGAGAAGATCCAGCCACAAGTTCAGGAATGGATCCTGATAAAAAAGATGGTATACGGTTTGATGAACATGACCTGGATAAATACGCAAGTATGGTGTTTGATGGAAAATATGTCTTAATCGCGGATTACTACGGAAACTATCCCACTACCCAGAAAGGCAATCAGAGGGTCAGTGCTGAAGACTCAGAAGGGTACCTCGAAAGCGCTTCAGCACGGGAAGTTGTCCATGAAACAGATATCAAAACACTGGCAGATAAATCCGGTAGCTCATGTGCTGCCGATAATCAGGAATTTACTCGTGTTCATGTTTCACCAAAGTCTGAAGTTGTGAAAACCAGTGCTGAATTAAACTGGGATAATCGGCTTACAAAGGAAAGGCACAAATAGCAAAGGGCCCCCGTGTGGGGTCTTTTTTCCCGAATAAAAAAGAGAGGTTCCCCTCTCTTAAGCATACTTCTTCTTATCTTCCTCCTGTTTGAAGAAACTCTTCATCGCATGGAATACATCTGCTTTTTGCTTAAGGATATAATAGCGGAAATCCTCATTTTTAATATTTTTATAGGCTGACATCAAGGTCGAGTGGCGGTTATACTGGTTGACCTCACCGTACCCGAACATATTGGACACCTTCATAAGATCTTCCACCAGCTTAACACAGCGGGCATTGTCAGAGGTCAGGTTATCACCGTCTGAGAAGTGGAAAGGGTAAATGTTATATTTGCGCGGGTCGTATTTGACATCAATCAGTTCAAGCGCTTTACGGTAGGCAGATGAACAAATGGTTCCCCCGCTTTCTCCTTTTGAGAAGAAGTCCTCTTCTGAGACCACCTTTGCTTCAGTATGATGGGCAATAAATTCTATCTCGACTGTCTCATATTTGGTCCTCAGGAACCGGGTCATCCAGAAGAAAAAGCTTCTGGCCATATACTTTTCCCAAATCCCCATCGATCCGCTCGTATCCATCATTGCAAGCACGACAGCCTTTGAATCAGGCTTTACAATTTCATTCCAGGTCTTGAACTTCAAATCTTCCTTATAAATTGGGTGGAAAGCTGCCTTTCCATTCATTGCATTCCGCTTGAATGCCGACATCATGGTCCGTTTCTTATCAATATTGCCCATTAATCCAGTCTTTCTGATATCATTAAATTCAATGTCCTCTACCAGATTTTCATCCTGCTCTTTTCTTTTTAAATTAGGCAATTCCAATTGTTTAAATAAAGCTTCTTCAATTTCCATCAATGATACTTCTGCTTCAAAATAATCCTCGCCTGCCTGGTCGCCTGCCCCTTGCCCTTTTCCGGGTCCTTTCTGGCTGCCGGATCCGTCACGTGCCACTACATCTCCAATCTGGCTATCTCCATCGCCTTGGCCGACATGTTTGTTTTTATCATAGTTATAACGGATTTTGTATTCATCCAAAGAGCGAATTGGAATCTTCACTACTTCCCGCCCATTCGACATTACAATGTTTTCTTCCGTTATTAAATCAGGCAAATTGTTGCGGATTGCTTCCTGGACTTTATCCTGATGACGCTGCTGGTCATCATAGCCTTTGCGATGGAGGGACCAATCTTCTTGGGAAATCACAAACTGATGGTTATTGACATTCGTCATGTTAACCCCTCCTTTTAAATTAAATTTCACACATTACAGCTTTCCAACATACAATATCGCGAGTGTCAAAAAATGATGAAACATCCCCAATTCAGCAGTCTGCCTTCTTTTCATAGACTCATTTCCTGGCAGCAAATTAATTATTAATGCACCAATACAAAGAAATGTTTATTACTCTATCATATGCGAGAAGACAAAATAATTTACAAATAATTTTGACAATAAGACATTCGCATCATCTTTTAGACAAGCCCATTTTTTAATATGGGGATTTGCCTAATTAAACAAAAATGAACCTCCGCTTTTAGCGAAGGTTCTTGTCCTTGTTTTTATGCTGAATGGGATCGGGATATTTATCATAATCCTCTTTTAATTCTTTATTGGTCCGCAAATTTTCCATCTGCTTTCCCAGGTTTTCCATTTCTTCAATATTTTCTGCCATTGAGCTGTTTCTCGGTGTATAATTCTTATCTAATTCTTTCTTTTTCATGAATATCACCTCTGCTGTATTTATACCCCCAATTGGGCATATCTAAACTTTTAGGCAGAATCTGCTGCATAAAAATGGCCAAGCGAAAATAGGATTATACTAAAAGGGGGGATTTTTATGAGCGAAATCCTTTGCTGCGGCTGGTGTGGTGAATTATCACTGTATGATCGGACAGTTTATCTTGAAAACAAGCCAATTTGTCCTGAATGCCAGAAAAAAGAAAGAAGCTGCACAAAATATAGAGAAAAATAGATGAAGGGGCTTTCGGGCCTCTTTTTTTATATGGGGTATTTTTCCTGGAATCTATCATTTTTAATTCATTTTGCGGTTTGCTTTCCGATTCTGACTTTTTCTTGATTGCGACGCTTCTTCAATTATTTGCGCTGATACATTTGATTTTTGCGCTGTAACCCGTGTTATTTGCGCCTTCCTCATTCTTTATTGCCTCTAGTATCATAATTACGCCGATATCCAGCTGATTTGCGCTGCCCAATTTGATTTTTGTGCTGTAACCCATGTCATTACGCCTTCCCTATTCTTTATCGCGTTCTCTTCTGCCATGATTGCTCCTGAACTTATTTGCGCCCCTCCTAATTCAGCTCCTTATTCATCCGCAAAAAAAGCCTGGCAGCTATCCTGCCAGGCTTTTTTTAACGATTCAGCAAGCTTCCAACATAGCGGAGCAGTTCGTTTGCTGATGTTGAGTTATAGCCATGTTCGTCAATTAATCTTGCTACAACTTCATTCACCTTCTTCAGCTGCTGCTCATCAGGCGTTTTTGAAGATGTGGTGATCTTCACGACATCTTTCAGGTCAGCGAAAAGCTTCTTCTGGATAGCTTCACGCAGACGGTCATGCGAATTATAGTCAAAGCGCTTGCCTTTTCTTGCGTAAGCTGAGATGCGGATGAGGATTTCCTCCTGAATGCTTTCTTCGCATTCTCGGAGATGCCGATCTGCTCTTCGATTGAGCGCATCAGTTTTTCATCCGGACTGATTTCCTCACCGGTTAATGGGTCGCGAAGCTTCGCTTTATTGCAGTATGCTTCAACATTATCAAGATAGTTTTCCATAAGCGTTTTTGCAGATTCTTCATAAGAGTAAACAAATGCCTTTTGTACTTCTTTCTTCGCAATATCATCATATTCTTTGCGGGCCAGAGAAATAAAGTTCAGGTATCTTTCCTTCAGTTCTGGAGTAATGGATGGATGCTGATCCAACCCTTCTTTAAGCGACCGTAATACATCCAGCGCATTGATGCTCGTAATATTTTTACGGATGATTGTAGAAGAGATCCTGTTGATAACATAACGCGGGTCAATACCGCTCATGCCTTCATCTGCATGCTCTTTTTTCAATTCCTCCACATCAGCCCTGTTATAGCCTTCAACGCTCTCTCCATCATACAAACGCATTTTCTTAACTAAATCTATATCGCCTTTTTTCGGATCCTTCATGCGGGTTAAAATCGTAAACATCGCTGCAACCCTCAGGGTATGAGGTGCAATGTGCACATTGGAAACATCGCTTTCTCGGATCATTTTATCGTAAATCTTCTCTTCCTCTGAAACCTTTAAATTATATGGGATTGGCATAACGATAATCCTTGAGTGCAGAGCTTCATTCTTTTTATTAGAAATGAATGAACGGTACTCTGTTTCATTCGTGTGAGCAACAATTAGCTCATCCGCTGATATCAAGGCGAAGCGCCCTGCTTTAAAGTTGCCTTCCTGAGTCAGGGACAATAAATGCCATAAAAATTTCTCGTCGCACTTCAGCATTTCTTGGAATTCCATCATCCCTCGGTTTGCTTTATTTAGTTCCCCATCGAAACGATAGGCACGAGGATCTGATTCTGAACCATATTCAGCAATGGTTGAAAAGTCAATGCTTCCAGTCAGATCAGCAATATCCTGGGATTTTGGATCTGATGGGCTGAAAGTTCCAATTCCCACCCTGCGGTCTTCTGAGAAAATGATTCTTTCAATTAAAACATCTTCTATACGGCCGCCATACTCCTGTTCGAGACGCATACTATTCAATGGCGAGAGGTTTCCTTCAATTCTTATTCCATATTCATCATGAAAGTCTTTACGGAGGTGATGCGGGATTAAATGAAGCGGATCTTCATGCATTGGACAGCCCTTAATAGCATAGACCGCTCCCCTATCAGCGTGAGAATATTGCTCTAAACCTCTCTTTAGCATTGTCACTAAAGTTGATTTACCGCCGCTGACCGGCCCCATTAATAAAAGAATCCTTTTGCGGACATCGAGGCGTTTGGCAGCAGGATGGAAATACTCTTCTACCAGCCTTTCCAATGCTTCTTCTAATCCAAAGAGCTGATTGCTGAAAAATTGATATCTTTTTTGCCCCTTCACTTCTTCGACACCGGCATCCTTAATCATATTATATACCCGTGAATGTGCTGACTGGGCAACCCATGGCTTCTCTTTAACAATTTCTAAATACTCTCCAAAAGTCCCTTCCCATTTAAGCTTTTCTTCCTCGTGTCTGTACATCTCAATTTTTTTAGAATATCCATAAGGACCTCCCCTGTCGCATTATCAGAGACGATTAATATACTCTATGCGCCCCGGCAATCGAACATGCGTAAACTATTGAGAGTTTGGTTTGTACTTTTTATGGGGAATAATTATAAGGAACACTTTGCTGCGGGATCTAACTGTAAAAAAAACTCCATACTTTTCATTCACAGTTATTCATTTTTGGGCTATAATAAGCTTATATTTACAAGCTTGCCTATTGATATACCGCTAAAGGAGGATTACATATACATGGGTACAATTATTATTATCGGTGTAATGGTTGCTTTCCTTGCTGCTATTTTCGCTGCTGGTTATGATGACAAGCCAGGCGTAAGCAAAATAAGCTGCTGATCATTCAGCAGCTTTTCTCTAATTTCGAACACAGGCTCTTGGTTATAGCCCTACCTCAAATCCATCTTTTTCTTCTGTACAAAATCCTTCATATACATTCGTGTCTGCTTTTCAAGCATGCCGGCGATTTGACCAGTCCACGTGTCATTCCGCTTGCCGCCCGTACGCTCATCATAGTACTCGGAAATGATTTTATTATACACTTCCAGCTCTTCGCGGTAGGCAGTTTCATCCTGCTTATATTCATTTTCATGGTATATGTGCTGAAGAGGAAGCCTTGGCTTTTTATCGTTCTTTTTGGAAGGATAGCCAACAGCCAGTCCAAACAAAGGAATTACGCGATCCGGTGTTTTTAAAAGTTCAGCTACACCTTCAAGATTGTTTCTTATTCCGCCAATATAGCATATTCCCAATCCCAGCGATTCAGCAGCAACCGCAGCATTCTGTGCAGCCAATGCTGCATCAATGACAGCCACCATAAATTTCTCTGTGCTTTCAATGGAGGGAATTACATTGATATTTTCCATTTGTCCCATTACTTCATGACGATGCAGATCAGCACAAAATACGAAAAAGTGGCCATTTTCTGCTACATAATTCTGGTTGCCTGCAAATTCAGCAAGTTTCGCTTTCTTCACTTTATCGGTAATACCGATTATTGAATAGGCTTGAACAAAACTTGAGGTGGACGCAGCTTGAGCAGAAAGTACAATCGTTTCTATCTGTTCTTTGGACAGAGGCCTATCTTCAAAATTCCGCACGGAGCGATGGTCCATCAGCAAATTGATCACTTCATTCATCACAACTCATCCTTTCCATATATACTTTTTCATTTTACCCAGAAAGGAAAGTATTCTCCAAAGGAAAAGGCCCGAAAAATACCAGGCCAGCTGTTTCCTATTTTAAATGCAAGTAATCCTGCTGCCGCAGTGCTTCATAAACAAGAATGGCTGCAGTGTTGGATAAGTTAAGCGAACGGACTTTATCGTTCATTGGAACCCTTAATGCGCGTTCTTTGTTGATTTCAATGATATTCTTCGGAAGGCCCGTCGTTTCTTTGCCGAAAATAAAATAATAATCCTTCCCGACATTGCTGTAATCGAAAGTGGAATGCGGCTTGGTGCCATACTTCGTTAAGTAGAAGTATTCACCGCCTTCGCTGCTATTAAAGAAATCGTCCAATGATTCATGATAGACGATCTTTACAAATTGCCAATAATCCAAGCCTGCACGCTTCAGCATTTTATCATCTGTCGAGAAGCCAAGCGGCCGGATCAGATGCAATGTCGTATCAGTAGCCGCACAAGTACGGGCTATATTACCAGTGTTGGCCGGAATTTCCGGCTGATATAATACTACATGCAACCCCACTTTTTTCACCTCTAAATTAAATCTGCATGTGTTATTATATCATTTTGAAATCACCTTACAAATTACTGGTCATCAATTATAGACAAAAATTTATATTTAATATTCGGTGTATAGGCTGTTGAATCTTCATAAGCCCAATAACGCATTCGGCTGTTATAAGTATGGGCATTGACCAGGGGCATTCCTGAGGCATCTTTTCCCGTCACGATCGTTGTATGGTCAAATCGCCCGTCTCCCTGAAAATCATAGCAAATAACATCTCCAATTAAGAGCTGATCCGGACTGGAGACTTCCTCCGCTCTTAACCCCGAATTCGAACTCGGCAGATACCATCGCAATGAATTCGCTACCGTCCAGCTGTAGCTCCAATTTCCGCTTCTCATCCACCATCCTTTTCCGCGGTTAGGATACCCTCTCATCGGGCCGCCGCCTACATGAAGGCACTGTGAAATATAATTGGTGCAATCCACTTCAAATTTTTTATAAGCCGGATTATAGCTGTTCCACCATTTTTCTGCATACTGCACTGCTTTCATGCGGTCATACTCATATACAAGCCTTTCTTCCTCTCCATATTCATGGTCTGGAGACGCTTCATCTTTTTGAATCTCATTAAAAGGGTTTTTCTCCCGATCCTCGACGAACACTCCTTTATAAAAGTCGGCTGTTCGCTCTTCAATTTCTTCTTCCATATAGAACACGCCTTTTTGCTTAATTAAATATCTAAAGTGAACTCTGTATTCAACCTGCTTCACGTCATCCTTCTCCCCGCCGACCTTGATCACTTTTCCGGTTGCCTGGGCTTTAACAATCTCACCGGACCGGGCGGTAAGAGATTCTTTCTTCTTTTCAATCTTAGGGCAGGTATGAATTGAACTTCTTGAATGGGAAACGCACTGCTGCACTCTTTTTATTAACAGCTCCTGAAGCTGGTCCCTCACGCATCTCACTCCTCTCCTATTCAATACATATGAGAGAAAGCAGAGGACTTTGCTTAATTTTTCGTGCAATATAACAGTAAGTCAGCCGGACTGAACAGTTTCTCTGCATTTGAATTTTACTCTTTGCATATTGTTGGACTGAGGAAAAATTAGAATTTTTCATAAAAATGGCATAGAAAAAGAGGGAGATTCCTCCCTCATCATTTCTCAATAAAACTTAAACCTTTTTCAATCTCAGCAATGGCCTCTCCGTCTTTTTCCTGCTGCAAAGCCTTTTCCAGGGCAGCTAATGATTTCTCACCGCCAATTTTCCCAAGTGCCCAGGCAGCCGTTCCACGGATCACCGGCCGAGGATCTTCTGTCATGACTTTAATCAGATCTTCTACAGCTGTTTCGTCTTTGTAGTGAGCCAAGGCGATAATGGCATTTCGCTGGATCGGCTTTTTCCCTCTCCAGGAGCCTGAAACCGGACCATATTTTTCTTTAAATTCACGGTTGCTGATAAATAAAAGCGGCCTTAAAAGCGGCTTTGCCACTTCCGGATCCGGCTCCATCTCTTCGTGCAGATGAAAATCCTTGCCTTTATTTTCAGGGCATACGGTTTGACAGGTATCACACCCATAAAGTCTGTTACCCAGTTTTTCTCTATACGGCTCAGCAAGAAAGCCTTTTGTCTGTGTCAGAAACGCGATGCACTTCTGTGCATCAAGCTGACCTCCCTGAATTAAAGCACCAGTCGGACAGACGTCTACACATTTATTGCAGCTGCCGCATCTGTCTTCCATTGGTTTATCCGGCTCAAATGGCAGATTCGTAATCATTTCTCCTAGATAGACATACGATCCGAATTCCGGTGTAATGATGGAACAGTTTTTTCCGCTCCAGCCAATTCCGGCACGCTGCGCTACGGCCCGATCCACAAGCTCACCTGTATCCACCATGGATTTGCATAACGCCTCAGGTATTCTTGACTGAATGAATCCCTCAAGTTTCTGTAGACGTTCCCTCAAGATATGATGATAGTCTTTACCCCATGAAGCGCGGCAGAAAATGCCTCTTCTCTCACCTCTTTTGCTGACCACTCTGACCTTCATTTTGGAAGGGTAAGCAACAGCTATTGAGATAATGGATTTGGGCTTGTCCAATAGGAGGCTGGGATTCACTCTCTTCTCAATATCGGGCTCTTCAAATCCAGATTGATATTGAAGTTCCTGCTGGCGAATCAGTCTATTTTTCATCTCATCAAAAGTGCTGGCTGCTGTAAAACCGATTTTATCTATGCCAATTGTTTTACTGTATTCAATCACTTCCTGCTTGAATTGGGCAAAATCCATTGTATAACCTCCTTTCATGAAAAATTGATTTATATGAAAGTCTTTAATTTATTGAATCACCGCTTATTATGATAAACTATTTTAAAGTAATTTTGGAGGTGGAAAGCTTGGAAATTACGTTTGCTCCCGAGTTGTGCAGGTTAATTCCCCAATTTAAAATTGGATTCATTACATATAAAAATATAGAAGTCGGACAATCTCCTCAAATGGTAAAGGGCAGACTCCAATTATTTCAGGAATCAATTTATTTTGACTTAGAGGACAAGAGTGTTACAGAATATGAAGGGATCAAAGAATGGAGACAGATTTTCAAAACAGCAGGCAAGGATCCAAATCGGTACCGCCACTCTGCAGAAGCACTGTACCGAAGAATTAAGAAACAAAATTATCTGCAGCCGGTCAACAGCTCCATAGATATTAACAACTTCTTTTCCCTCGAATATCAAATACCGATTGGCGTGTATGACGCAGATAAGCTTTCAGGCAATCTGTCTATCAGGTTAGGCAAAGAAGGCGAAGAATATAACGGTCTAAACGGAAGACCCAACTCACTTGCCAATTTAATTATTAGTGAAGATGCGGCAGGGCCATTTGGCAGTCCGTTTGTCGACTCTGAGAGGACAGCGGTGACGGAACAGACTAAAAATGCCGTTCAAATCGTTTATTTGCGCCCTTCTCTGGAAATGGAAAAGGCTGAAAAAATGGTTGAGTCCCTAATGAACATGTACTCTCAAGTGCATGGTGGAGAAGGAACCTTTAAGGTAATTGGATGTTAAACAAGTTTATTAAAAATCGAGTGGAATCCGCGGAGGCCACCCGATTTTTTTGCTCAATAGCCAAAGAAAATGAAAAAACGCAATACCTCGTTCTTTTTGAACGAAACACTGCGTTGGCTATGTATGGAGCGGGTGAAGGGAATCGAACCCTCATCATCAGCTTGGAAGGCTGAGGTTTTACCACTAAACTACACCCGCATTTATATGAAGTTACTGACTACTGTTTTTTCCCGTACTTGCATGCCTCTTCCTCTAAAAGCTTTTTCATGGAAGCCTATGCGTCGAGGCAACTCGGAGATGATTCATGGATGTGTTGGCTCGTGGCTGAGGTTTTACCACTAAACTACACCCGCATTTGTGTATTTATATTTAATCAGTAATGAAATTATGCCTAAATCCAATGTCGATTTTTATCTACAGCAAAATAAACATTGTGTCGAATCAACTATTTAATAATACTAAATTCAGCCGGAATGGTCAACCCCAATTGAGAAAATTGTCGAAAATACAGGAAAGGATTTAAAATCCTTCCCTGCTAAGAATGTTACACCCACCACATTTCTGAAGGCTGTTCTTCAATTAAGATCGACTTAAGGTTCCTGACTGCCCTTGTAAATCCTTCTTCTATAGACATAAGCGGATCTTCATGCTCAATGCTGACAACATAATCATACCCAAATGTTCGCAAAGCGCTCATCATATCCGACCATTCCTGCAGGCCGTGTCCGCACCCGACTGACCTGAATGTCCACGCTCTGGTCTGGACATTTCCATACGGCTGCATATCTGTTAAACCGTACATATTAACATTTTCCTGGTCAATATAGGTATCTTTTGCATGAAAATGATGAATGGCATTTTCTTTTCCCAAAATCTTTATTGCTGCCACAGGGTCGATTCCCTGCCACCATAAATGGCTTGGGTCCAGATTGGCACCAATGGCATCACAGGTTTCTTCCCTTAATTTTAGAAGTGTATAAGGAGTATGCACAAGGAATCCGCCATGAAGTTCAAGACCAATTTTCACATTATGGTCTTTTGCAAATTGCCCGGCTTTCTTCCAGTAAGGAATGAGTTTCTCCTCCCATTGCCATTTCAGCACTTCTCCATACTCATTCGGCCATGGAGCAACCGGCCAATTCGGATGCTCGGCCCCTTCCCCATCACCTGCAGTGCCTGAAAAACAGTTAACAACCGGAACATTCATTAAGCTGGCTAACCTAATCGTGTCATATAACACGCGGTCCGATTCCTCTGCAAATGCTCTATCAGGGGAAATCGGATTGCCATGGCAGCTGAATGCGCTGATTTCAAGACCTCTTGATAAAATCTTTTTCAGATAATCAGCCCGAAGTTCTTTACTTTCTAATAGCTCGTTCAGGCTGCAGTGAGCGTTTCCGGGATAAGCCCCGTTCCGATTTCAACAGCCTTAAGACCTGCAGCTGCCACATGATCAAGCATTTCTTCAAAATTCTTCTCAGCAAATAAAACGGTAAATACGCCGAGCTTCATAAAATCCCCTCCTCGCTTCTAAAGTATTTCTCTTCTGCCCATTTCACTGCTTTTATAAATCGCATCAATAATTCTGGTTGTCTGCAGTGCTTCTTCTGCTTTAACTATGAATTCTTCCCTCCCCAAACAGCTGTCAATAAAGTTCCGTGCCTGCGCCAAAGCATAGTCATCCTCCCCGGCAGCCATTCTGAGCGTGTATTAAGGAGCATTCCATGTTTGGATTGGTTCAAACTGAATGGGAATAAATCAATTCCTCCACCCTGCCCTGAAAGGCTGAGGCTTTCATCATCCCGTTCGATATTGGCCGACCATGAGGTTTCAAAAAGCAGGGATGCCCCATTGGCAAATTTTATATAAGCTGTCACATGGTCATCGACATTAAAGGATTGATGGTCAAAACTTCCCCATAGATTCACCTGCTCAGGCATTCTGCTCAATGTATTATAAGCTGTACCGGAAACCCCGGTTTCCTCCGGGTTTCCCAGAAGCCAAAGCGAGAGGTCAAGCAAGTGGCATCCATAATCAATCAAACTTCCTCCGCCCTGAAGTTCCTTATTGGTGAAAACACCCCATCCCGGCACCTTTCTTCTTCTCATTGCCCGTGCTCTGGCGGCAAATGGAAGACCAATTTCATCTTCTGAAATGAGTTTTTTGGCAGCCTGAGCCTCTTTCATAAACCGGTAGTGGTAGGCAATGGCCAAAACCTTTCCCGACCTGTCTCTGGCTTCTATCATTTTCCTGCATTCTTCTGCTGTCATGGCCATCGGCTTCTCACACAACACATGCAGCCCGGCATCCAGTGCAGCAGCCGTAATCTCAGCATGAAACTTATTCGGTGTACAAATAACTACGGCATCTGTTTCACTGAATACTTCTTTATAATCCGTAAAAACGCTGCTAATTCCAAACTTCCTTGCAGCCAATTTTGCAGTATCCTCATTCACATCGCAAATAGCTGTTATGGAAGCACTATCCGATAATTTTAGTAAAACGGGAATATGCCTGGACTGGGCTATTCCGCCAGCACCAATAATCCCGATCCGAAGTTTCTTCATTGATGCACCTCACTTAATTCTGACAATCTGCTTTGTTTCGCTCGACTCCAGCGCAGCAAGTATCACTTGGAGCGACTTCATTCCCTCAGAACCAGGAATCGCAGGCTCCTTTTCATTTAAGATGCTTTCAAGAAAATGATCAATGACGCCTGAATTCTTTTGTCCTCCTTCTTCATTTGTCTGAATCCCGCCAAGTTCGTACTTCACTGTTTCACCATTTGCATACTGAACAATGAGAGAATTCACCGGATCATCTTCTAATCTCAAAATTGCCTTTTCTCCATAAATAATTGTGGAATTGTCTTCTTTTGAGACATAAGACCAGCTTGCAGCCAATGTACCGATTACACCGCTTTCCGTTTTTAAAACGCATACCGCTGTATCATCGACATCAGCACCCATCTTGGCACTTGTCTCTACGAATGCTCCTGCCTCAGCAAACTCTTCTCCCAGCAGATAACGCAGCAAGTCGGTCTTATGTACACCAAGGTCGCCCATGGCGCCAATAAAAGCCTGATCTTTTTTGAAGAACCAGCTTTCTTTGCCATCTGCACTCCATCCCTCTGGCCCGCCGTGGCCAAAAGCCGTCCGGAAACTATAGATTTTTCCAGCTTCACCTTTTGCAATCAATTCCTTTGCTTTTTTATGAGATGGAACAAAGCGCTGATTATGAGCAATCATTAATTTCTTTCCATTCTTACTGGCTGCTTCAATCATGTCCTGTGCCTCTTCCATAGAAGTTGCCATAGGCTTTTCACATAGTACATGCTTGCCGGCGTTTAATGCTGCAGCTGATATGGGAGCATGCAGATAATTCGGGGTGCAGACACTCACTGCATCTATATCCTTATTAGCCAGCAATTCTCTATAATCGGTGTACACCTGCGCCCCGTACAACCCGGCAAACACATTTGCACGCTCTTCATTAATATCACATACCGCTGCAATGACAGCCCCGCTGCTTGCATGATATTCAGGCATATGCCGATGCTTGGCTATACTTCCGCAGCCAATTATTCCAATTTTGAGTTTTTTCATCTTAATTCTCCACTCCTTCTTGACTCACTCTGATTCTCTCCAATGGCTTCGCATTTCCATAGACCGGTACGGGAAGATCAGTTGGTTTAGCCCACTTAACAGCATTTTTAATAACCTGCTGAACGTCCTTATGATAATAAGTTGGATACGTTTCATGTCCTGGGCGAAAATAAAAGATTTTCCCTTTTCCGCGCCTGTATGTACAGCCGCTCCGGAAAACTTCCCCGCCTTCAAACCAGCTCACCATTACAAGTTCATCCGGTGCAGGGATATCAAAATGTTCCCCATACATTTCTTCTTTTTCAAGTTCAATATATTCTCCAAGTCCTTCTGCAATGGGATGGCTCGGGTCTACAATCCAAATCCGTTCCTTTTCATCCGCTTCTCTCCACTTTAAATCACAGGATGTTCCCATCAATGCTTTAAAAATCTTAGAAAAATGGCCGGAATGCAGGACAATCAGCCCCATTCCATCCAGCACTCTTTGTTTTACTTTTTCAGCGATTGCATCCTCAACTTCCCCATGCGCGAGATGCCCCCACCAGACCAAAACGTCTGTTTCCTGTAAAACAGCATCACTAAGTCCATGCTGAGGCTCATCCAATGTAGCTGTCTTTACTTTATAATCTTCTTCATTTAAAAAGTCTGCAATGGCACCGTGAATACCATCCGGATAGACAGACCTTACCTTTTCATCCTTTTGTTCATGACGATTCTCATTCCAGACAAGCACGTTGATCATAATCTTCCTCCTTCTGTTAATTCATGCTTCGATATTCATTTGGGGAAATCCCCTCTGTCTTTTTAAAGACTTTGCTAAAGTACTTTTCATCCTGATAGCCGACCTGGAAAGCAATTTCATAGATTTTCAGTTTAGGGTTCTGCAGAAGCTCTTTTGCCTTGTTCATTCGGACATTCGTAATAAAATCCGTTATGGTAGCCTGATATTCATGTTTAAACTTCCTGGAAATGTACTCCCTGCTTAAATAAAATCTGTCTGCAATTTCCTGCAGGTTAATATCCTTGTTATAGCTTTCCAGCAAAAACTGTTCTATTTGCTGAATCACATTCATCTCCCCGCCATGCTCCTTCTGGCATTCCTCTGGAGGACTCTGCTGTTTCCATTCATTTATGGCTTTCTCCAGGGTTTCATTCAATATTTCAGGATCAATAGGCTTCAAAATATAATCAAAGCTTTTATAACAGATGGCATTCCTCATATAGTCAAAATCATCATATCCGCTGACGACAATCGTCTTGCTGGATAGATCCGAAGAATGAATCCATTTTAAAAGGCTTATGCCATCTCTCTTTGGCATGCTCATATCAGTGAATATGATTTCCGGGCGATGCTCTTTAATCAGCTTTATGGCCTCATTTCCATCTACCGCCTCCAGGATTGTGTCAATTCCAAAGCGGCTCCAATCCGCAAGAAGCAACAAGCCTTCCCTCACATGTTTTTCATCATCCACAATAATTGCTTTCATCTTATCCACCTTCCATCCTTTTTGGAAGTTTAATAGAAACAAGCAGCCCGCCGCGCTCAAGATTCTTAAGCTGCAGGTATGCACGATTGCCATAATAGAGTTTTAACCGGGTGTAAACATTCTTCAGTCCGATATTCGTTAACTCAACCTTTTGCCCTATCCTGTCATTCATCAAATGCAATCGGATTTCCTCCAGCCTGCTCTCAGAAACGCCGCTGCCATTATCCCCGATCAGAATATCCAGATAAAATTCATCCTGTCTGCAGGTGATACTAACCTCTCCTGTTTTTTCCCGTGCATCAAAGCCATGCTTAAAATAATTCTCCACTATGGGCTGTAAAATCATTTTCGGCACAGGAAACCCCAATGCTTCTTCATCAAGCTGAAAACTGAACTGAAGCTGGTCACCGAACCGCTCTTTTTGCAGCAGGAGATAGGACTTGGTATGTTCGATCTCTTTTTGAAGAGGAACCATATCCTCCTCCATATTCATGCTGTATCGCATGATTTTAGAAAGGCGGGTAACAGACGAATAAATCTGCGGACCCTGATTTTTTAATGCCGCTGTTCCGATGGACTGCAATGCGTTATATAAAAAATGCGGATTAACCTGGGACTGCAGAACCTTTAGCTGATTGGTCTTGTTCTCAAGCTGAAGTTTATACTCCCGATTGATCAAATCATTTATTTTATCGATCATTTGTTTAAATCGATCACCGAGATAGCCAATCTCATCATTGCCAAAAGATTGAAAACGGACATTAAGGTTTCCTTTTTCAACCTGATCAATATATTTCAGCAGGATTCTGATTGGTGAAGTGATTCTAACAGAGATAAATAGAGTGGCAAGAATAACCAGGATGAGTCCGATTACGCCAAACATGATATTGATTTTCGCCACGCTGAATGCACTTTCATATAAAGTGGTATATGGGACACGCTTAACAAGATACCAGCCGCCAGAATTTTGCGATAATTGATCGTATATCATGACGCCGTTGAATGAACCTTCTTTCCATTCAACCGTGCCATTAACTTTATTTGTACTCATTACCCAATCTATCCAATCAGTCGTTTTAGTATCTTCATCAGTTTCATCAGTTGAATGGTAGATCAATTCCCCTTCAGGAGATATAATATAGAATTCTTCATTTTCCTCCGAGTAAAGATTACGGCTGATATTGGTTATTTGATCTGGTGAGAACTCCAGTGAGATATATGCCAATATATCATCTGATGGAATATTGATTAAAGATCTGTGAAGCGTTATTACATTTTTAGGCTTTTTGTCCTCAGGCTCCTTTATCTTATGAATAGGCTCAAGATACATATTGCTTGGACTTTCTTTTGCTTTTAGGTAAAATTCCTGATTGGCATTTGTCAGCTTCTTTGAAAAAATAACTGTAGAGCGCCTGGAAGCTGTTATAAGACGATCTTCCTTTGCAACAGCAATGTTGACCCTTTTAATATTTTCTTCTGCATACAGTATGGTAGAAATTACATTTCTTACAGCTTCCACTGCCTGATAATTATTTTCCTTTTGGGGATCTTTTAAAAAGTTTATTAAACCTGGATTATTGTAAAGGGATAGTGTTAATCCATCCAGCTCATTTATGTAACCCTCCAGGTTCACTTTTCCTTGATATAATAGGTTGCTATTTTCCTTGATGGCCTGGTCTTTCAATGATTCCGCTGTATGATAATAAGTGATGATTATAGACGCCCCAAATGGAACGATCGTTGCTACCATCAATAGAACAATCAGTTTATTCCTAATGCTCTTTTTGAACATGTACATCCCCCGCTGCTTTGTCTTTTACAATAGTATAAAGCGAACTTCCCTTTTGGGGATGCCTTTTTGCTATGGGGTTTTGCTTATCATTAAAATATAAAACAGAAAGCATATCTTCCGCAGACATGCTTCCTGTTTAACCAAATTTATTTCAAATTATCCCAGGATGCCTGGAAGCGTTCAACGAGCGTATCATAGTCGATCTTTCCTGCAGCGTATTCCTGGATTGTTGCAGCAAACTCTTTATTTGCACCATCAGGCCATCTGAACCATGTCCAAGGAACAGTTTTCTCTTCCTTAGAATACTCAAGAATATGCTGGCCAAGAGGCCCTAAACCGGTTGGCTCTATATTGTCGAAGGCAGGAATGAACGCAAACTCTTCTGTGATATAACGCTTTCCTGTTTCAGAAGAAACCATCCAGTCAAGGAATAATTTTGCTTCTTCAAGATGTTCTGAATTTTTATTAAGAACCCAGTTGTTCGGAACGCCTACTGGTAAACGGTCTGCTTCAGCTTCATCATCAGTCAGCGGAATTGGAAGGAATCCCATGTTAATTTCAGGGTCGATTTCAAGAATCATGTTTTCTGTCCAGTTTCCCTGCTGAAGCATAGCCGTTTTGCCGGAAGCAAATAGAGTCACTTGCGTATTGTAATCTGTTGTTAATGGATTTTCATTTCCGAAGTTTATTTCAGTATCAAGCACTTCTTTGAACTCTTTAAATTTATCATTGCCAATAATCTTTTCAGATCCGCTGTATAGGCCCTCAATAAATGCCACTGGATCTTCCTGCTGTGCAAATGGAATATTTAATAAATGCTGACCAATGACCCACCACTCTCCGTAACCGGCAGAGAAAGGAGTAATTCCTTTATCCTTTAGTTTTTCAGCAGCATCCTTCAATTCAGAAATCGTATTAGGCGGTTCAGTAATGCCTGCTTCTTCAAATAAATCCTTATTATAAATGAAACCGTATCCTTCAAGGTTTACAGGCATTCCATAAAGTTTTCCGTCTGTATCAGTCATTGGTACTTTTCCAATTGGAAGCACATGCTCTGCCCAAGGCTCATTTGAAAGATCTGCAAGATGCTCCTTCCAAAGCTCCAATTCTTTAAATCCGCCATTGTTAAAAATGTCAGGCTGTTCGCCGGATGCAAACTTTGCTTTTAATGCGGCACCATAATCAGCACCGCCGCCGACTGATTCAAGCTTTACTTTAATATTCGGATGCTCTTTTTCGAATTCACCGATCATTTCCTGAAGCTGATCGGCAATCTCCACTTTAAACTGGAACAAATTTAATGTTACCACTTCATCCTCATTCTTTGAATCATCCTTAGGCTTTTCGTCCCCTGAAGAGCTGGAAGAAGAACAGCCTGCCATAATGCCCGCCATCAGAACCAATGACAGCAGTAATAAAGCAAAGCGTTTCATTTTGTTTCCCCTGAATAATTTTTTATATAAACTTTAACAGCCCATATGGCCGCAAAAGTCTCTATAACTACTTGATGGAGCCTTGTGCAATGCCTTTAATAATATGCCTCTGCAGGAACAGGAAGAAAATAACGACCGGTGTAATGCCCATTACAAGGGCGGCCAGTCCCATGTCCCATTGCTTTGTATATTGTGCAAAGAATGAACTTGTGGCCAAAGGAATCGTCCTAAGTTCTGCATCCTGAAGCACAAGAAGCGGCAGCAGATAATCATTCCAGATCCATAATGTATTTAAAATAACAACCGTTACAGTGATTGGTTTTAGAAGCGGAAAAACAATTCTCCAAAAGACCCCAAACTGGCTGCACCCATCAATTCGGGCCGATTCTTCTATCTCTATTGGAACTGTTTTAATAAATCCGTGATACAGGAAAAGCGATAATGGTACACCAAAGCCAAAATACATAATGATGAGACCTGGTATGCTGTTTGTCAGATTCAGCGTGCCTCCCAGCTTCATCAGCGGTATCATGACCGTCTGGAATGGAATAACCATCGCAGAAACAAATAGGGCAAATAGGATTTTGCTGAATTTTCCCGGGGTTCGGACCATCTTCCAGGCAGCCATGGAACTAATGACAACAAGTCCAATATTGCTGATCACCGTAATTATAAGCGAGTTCCAGAAGGCCCGCGGGAAATTAATAATATCCCATACCTTCAAGTAATTGGAGAATAAAAACTCCTGCGGCCACGCTGCAGCATCAATCAAAATATCTGCAAAACCTTTTACAGAATTGATGATCACGAAATAAAAAGGTATGAGGAAAATGACTCCTAATACGATTCCGATAATCTCGAGCAGAAACGTAACCTTCGTATATCTGGGATTCATTATGCCTCAACCTCCCTTTTCTTGGTCATCATAACCTGAACCGTTGTAAAAATAGCCACAACAAGGAAGAACAGAATGGATTTCGCGGTACCAAGACCATACCGGTTATTTTGGAATGCTTCCTGATAAATATTAATCGCTACAGATTGTGTTGAATTAAAAGGACCTCCGCCTGTCAGTGAAATATTCAGATCGAAAATCTTAAAGGCCATTGAAATAGTTAAAAAGAAACAAATCGTAAACGCCGGCAAAATAAGTGGAATAATAATTTTCGTCAGAAGTGTCCAGCTTGATGCCCCATCGATCCTGGCAGCCTCCAGCAATGTCTGGTCAACCCCTGCAGCGCTGCAATATAAATAACCATCATATATCCGCTGATCTGCCAGGCAAACACAATTACAATCCCCCAGAATGCTGTTGTCTCATCCCCAAGCCATGGGAGCTTAAAAACGGACAGGTCTGTAAGATTTCCAATTGCCGCAAACCCTTTTACAAAAATAAACTGCCAGATGAACCCAAGCAATAATCCCCCGATAACATTAGGAATGAAAAACACAGTCCGCAATAAGTTCCTGGACTTCAATGCTGCGTTCAATAATAACGCAAGCCCAAAACCTAGTAAATTACTAATAATAACCGAAGCTAACATAAACTTGGTAGTAAAAATAAAGGAATCAAAAAACTTAGGATCATTCTTAAAGATCTTTAAATAATTTTCAAGTCCTACCCACTCAACCACAGAACTGACACCATTCCAGGAAGTAAAGGAATAATAAATACCCATCAAAAAAGGAATGATTTGAATCACCAGGAAAAAAATCAATGCCGGTCCTACAAAAGCACTGTATGTTAGCATTTTTTTCAGATTTGCTTTTTTCCTGGATACTGTTTTAACCTCTGAATTGACTGCTGCTTCCCCGACCTCAATCTTTGTCTCCAAATCTTTTCACCGCCCCCTTATCTCTTGCAAACGCTTTCCTACATTATATTTGAAACCGTTTGCATATATAGGTGACTGAATTGACTAAAAAGGTGCAATATTTTGACTTGTTTAAAAGGTTTAACTTGTGTTAATCGAATACATTGCATAGAATGAAGCTATCTTGAATATAGGGATGTGGGCTATGATATTAAAATATCGTTATGAACCGGAAGAATTAAAATTGCTTCAGTGTTTACATGGAAGAATGCGGCTTTCCCCAAAAGATTACAGCCTCTTTCTTAATTTAGAAAAAGGTTTTTCAGGTGAGAAGAAATTTGATGAACTACTAGAACATTCGCCTGAGGAATGGATTATTCTTAATGATTTATTGTTCGATTACAGTAACACCCTTTTCCAAATAGATTCACTATTATTCACTGGAGGCTGTATCTATCTTTTTGAAGTTAAGAATTATGAGGGAGACTTTTATATCGAACAAAACAGATGGTATACAGTACCAGCAAATACTGAAGTTAAAAATCCTCTTCTGCAGCTTCAGCGAAGTGAATCCCTCCTGAGAAGACTTCTGCAGAAATTGGGAGTAGAAACCCCTCTTAAGGCTCTTCTTATTTTTATTAACCCCGAATTTCAATTGTATCAAGCCACAATGAATCTTCCTGCTATATTTCCAGCACAAATTAACCGATTTATAGACAAATTAAAATTGAAATCTCAACCGGCAAATAAGAACCATTTAATGCTGGCAGACAAGTTACTGTCTTTGCATTTGGAGGATATTCCTTATGGAAGGCGATTTGAGTATACATTTGAGGGATTGGAGAAGGGGGTTAAGTGTGCTTCTTGCCAGCACTTTATGGATCGATTGCACAGAGCTGCTTTAGTATGTAAGAATTGCGGATACAAAGAAGATGTCGAATTGGCAATCGTTAGAAGTGTTAAAGAGTTTAGAGTTATGTTTCCCGATATGATGCTAACAACCAATATTGTGCATGAATGGTGTTCTGATATTATTTCAAAGAAAAAATCCGGAAAATCCTATCAAACAACTTTAATCATATCATTCATGGCAAGACTTCTTACTTTGAATAAAACACAATTATGTTGAGTAGTTTATTTTTAACAGTATGGCATGTCCCCTTCGGCTATCCTCACACGATTCATGAATAAGCAAACATCATTAGATTCTTTTAGATCACACTATCGATACTGAAGGGCTCTATTCAGAATTATTAGTTCCATTCACTGAGGTTATCGAACCTTAATGGCTTTATTCTGCTGCATTAGTTCCGCTCACTTGACATCATGAAACTGAACGGCACTATTCACTTGCATTAGTTCCATTCATGTGACATCTTTGAAACTGAACGGCACTATTCTCTTGCATTAGTTCCATTCACATGACATCTTTGAAACTGAACGGCACTATTCTGCTTCATTAGTTCCGTTCACATAAAGTCATCGAATCTTTCTGGCTCTATTTTGGTGCATAAGTTCCGTTCACATAACATCTTCGAAATTTAGAGATTCTTTTTCGCCTCTTCAGTTATTAGTTCCGCTCAATTCACAACATTAGGACACATCGTTTTTTTCCTCCTGCTAAGTCAATAATTATGTCCTTTTGAATTACTTCCGAACAGTTCAGAACCCCATTTCGAAACCACCCTCTGAATCGTTCGGAACCCTGCATTGAAACAACTTGCATCACAATCAGCAGAAGGGCTGCATTGATATTTGCTTTCCGCTTTAAAATTTGCACAGATTTTAATTAACAACAAAAAAGGTTTCCCTATTAGGAAACCTTTTTTAGATACCGGTGGTCGGGGTCGAACCGACACTCCAGAAGGAACACGATTTTGAGTCGTGCGCGTCTGCCAATTCCGCCACACCGGCATATTAAAATGTAGTAAATCTTGTGGTGCCGAGGACCGGAATCGAACCGGTACGGTAGTCACCTACCGCAGGATTTTAAGTCCTGTGCGTCTGCCAGTTCCGCCACCCCGGCGTATATCAGCGAATCAAGATTTAGATTATGGAGGCGGCAACCGGATTCGAACCGGTGGTAAAGGTTTTGCAGACCTCTGCCTTACCACTTGGCTATGCCGCCATAAATTGAAGTTTATTCTGGAGCGGAAGACGGGATTCGAACCCGCGACCCCCACCTTGGCAAGGTGATGTTCTACCACTGAACTACTTCCGCAAAATGGCTGGGCTAGCAGGATTCGAACCTGCGAGTGACGGAGTCAAAGTCCGGTGCCTTACCGCTTGGCTATAGCCCATTGATCGTTCATATTACATTTATATGAGAGTTATACTCGTACTGTTACTTTAAAATTATGGGGCGACTGATGGGAATCGAACCCACGAGTGTCGGAGCCACAATCCGATGCGTTAACCACTTCGCCACAGCCGCCATTATAAAATTGGCAGGGGTAGTAGGAATCGAACCCACATCAAAGGTTTTGGAGACCTTCGTTTTACCATTAAACTATACCCCTATATAAATGGTGGAGGGGGCAGATTCGAACTGCCGAACCCGAAGGAGCGGATTTACAGTCCGCCGCGTTTAGCCACTTCGCTACCCCTCCATATTAACATAAAAAAATGGTGCCGGCGAGAGGACTTGAACCCCCAACCTACTGATTACAAGTCAGTTGCTCTACCAATTGAGCTACACCGGCAAATCAATTCAGTAAAGGTGGCTCAGGACGGAATCGAACCGCCGACACAAGGATTTTCAGTCCTTTGCTCTACCGACTGAGCTACTGAGCCAAATATTATTAATATTGTAAAAATGGCGGTCCGGACGGGACTCGAACCCGCGACCTCCTGCGTGACAGGCAGGCATTCTAACCAACTGAACTACCGGACCAAATTGCGGGGGCAGGATTTGAACCTGCGACCTTCGGGTTATGAGCCCGACGAGCTACCGGACTGCTCCACCCCGCGACAATAATATGGTGGAGGATGACGGGATCGAACCGCCGACCCTCTGCTTGTAAGGCAGATGCTCTCCCAGCTGAGCTAATCCTCCATTATGGTGACCCCTACGGGATTCGAACCCGTGTTACCGCCGTGAAAGGGCGGTGTCTTAACCGCTTGACCAAGGGGCCAATATAGAATTAATAATGGCGGAGAGCAAGGGATTTGAACCCTTGATACGCGGTTAGCGTATACACGATTTCCAATCGTGCTCCTTCGGCCACTCGGACAGCTCTCCATTTGGCTCCGCAGGTAGGATTCGAACCTACGACCGTTCGGTTAACAGCCGAATGCTCTACCACTGAGCTACTGCGGAATAGTGATATTTGTAAAACAGCCCGGCAGCGTCCTACTCTCACAAGGGGACAGCCCCTAACTACCATTGGCGCTGAGAAGCTTAACTTCCGTGTTCGGTATGGGAACGGGTGTGACCTTCTCGCTATCGCCACCAGACTATTTTTCAAAGACAAGTATTATTATACCGTCTTTTTATCATTTTTCAAGAGGAAATTTACTATTTTTCGTTCCCTCAAAACTAGATAATGTATGAAGAAGAATTTGCCGAGTATTCACCAATAACTTGTCTAGCTTCGGCTCCTAACTTCTCTCGAAGTTGAACAGTCGCCTCCGCTTTTCGTTTTGGTTAAGTCCTCGATCGATTAGTATCAGTCAGCTCCACATGTCGCCACGCTTCCACCTCTGACCTATCAACCTGATCATCTTTCAGGGATCTTACTAGCTTGACGCTATGGGAAATCTCATCTCGAGGGGGCTTCATGCTTAGATGCTTTCAGCACTTATCCCTTCCGCACATAGCTACCCAGCGATGCCTTTGGCAAGACAACTGGTACACCAGCGGTGCGTCCATCCCGGTCCTCTCGTACTAAGGACAGCTCCTCTCAAATTTCCTGCGCCCACGACGGATAGGGACCGAACTGTCTCACGACGTTCTGAACCCAGCTCGCGTACCGCTTTAATGGGCGAACAGCCCAACCCTTGGGACCGACTACAGCCCCAGGATGCGATGAGCCGACATCGAGGTGCCAAACCTCCCCGTCGATGTGGACTCTTGGGGGAGATAAGCCTGTTATCCCCGGGGTAGCTTTTATCCGTTGAGCGATGGCCCTTCCATGCGGAACCACCGGATCACTAAGCCCGACTTTCGTCCCTGCTCGACTTGTAGGTCTCGCAGTCAAGCTCCCTTGTGCCTTTACACTCTGCGAATGATTTCCAACCATTCTGAGGGAACCTTTGGGCGCCTCCGTTACTTTTTAGGAGGCGACCGCCCCAGTCAAACTGCCCACCTGACACTGTCTCCCGCCCCGATAAGGGGCGCGGGTTAGAATTTCAATACAGCCAGGGTAGTATCCCACCGACGCCTCCACCGAAGCTGGCGCTCCGGCTTCTCAGGCTCCTACCTATCCTGTACAAGCTGTACCAAAATTCAATATCAGGCTACAGTAAAGCTCCACGGGGTCTTTCCGTCCTGTCGCGGGTAACCTGCATCTTCACAGGTACTATAATTTCACCGAGTCTCTCGTTGAGACAGTGCCCAGATCGTTACGCCTTTCGTGCGGGTCGGAACTTACCCGACAAGGAATTTCGCTACCTTAGGACCGTTATAGTTACGGCCGCCGTTTACTGGGGCTTCGATTCAAAGCTTCGCTTGCGCTAACCTCTCCTCTTAACCTTCCAGCACCGGGCAGGCGTCAGCCCCTATACTTCGCCTTGCGGCTTCGCAGAGACCTGTGTTTTTGCTAAACAGTCGCCTGGGCCTATTCACTGCGGCTCATCAGGGCTATTCACCCTAATGAGCACCCCTTCTCCCGAAGTTACGGGGTCATTTTGCCGAGTTCCTTAACGAGAGTTCTCTCGCTCACCTTAGGATTCTCTCCTCGCCTACCTGTGTCGGTTTGCGGTACGGGCACCTTTTCCCTCGCTAGAGGCTTTTCTTGGCAGTGTGGAATCAGGAACTTCGGTACTAAATTTCCCTCGCCGTCACAGCTCAGCCTGTGTGGTAACGGGATTTGCCTCGTTACCGGCCTAACTGCTTGGACGCGCTAATCCAGCAGCGCGCTTACCCTATCCTCCTGCGTCCCCCCATTGCTCAAACGGTAAAGAGGTGGTACAGGAATATCAACCTGTTGTCCATCGCCTACGCTTTTCAGCCTCGGCTTAGGTCCCGACTAACCCTGAGCGGACGAGCCTTCCTCAGGAAACCTTAGGCATTCGGTGGATGGGATTCTCACCCATCTTTCGCTACTCATACCGGCATTCTCACTTCTAAGCGCTCCACCAGTCCTTGCGGTCTGGCTTCAACGCCCTTAGAACGCTCTCCTACCACTGACATCGTAAGATGTCAATCCACAGCTTCGGTGATACGTTTAGCCCCGGTACATTTTCGGCGCGGAGTCACTCGACCAGTGAGCTATTACGCACTCTTTAAATGGTGGCTGCTTCTAAGCCAACATCCTGGTTGTCTAAGCAACTCCACATCCTTTTCCACTTAACGTATACTTTGGGACCTTAGCTGGTGGTCTGGGCTGTTTCCCTCTTGACTACGGATCTTATCACTCGCAGTCTGACTCCCATGGATAAGTCTTTGGCATTCGGAGTTTGTCTGAATTCGGTAACCCGATGGGGGCCCCTAGTCCAAACAGTGCTCTACCTCCAAGACTCTTACTACATGAGGCTAGCCCTAAAGCTATTTCGGAGAGAACCAGCTATCTCCAAGTTCGATTGGAATTTCTCCGCTACCCACACCTCATCCCCGCACTTTTCAACGTGCGTGGGTTCGGGCCTCCATCCAGTGTTACCTGGACTTCACCCTGGACATGGGTAGATCACCTGGTTTCGGGTCTACGACCACATACTCATTCGCCCTATTCAGACTCGCTTTCGCTGCGGCTCCGTCTCATCAACTTAACCTCGCATGTAATCGTAACTCGCCGGTTCATTCTACAAAAGGCACGCTATCACCCATTAACGGGCTCTAACTACTTGTAGGCACACGGTTTCAGGATCTCTTTCACTCCCCTTCCGGGGTGCTTTTCACCTTTCCCTCACGGTACTGGTTCACTATCGGTCACTAGGGAGTATTTAGCCTTGGGAGATGGTCCTCCCTGCTTCCGACGGGATTTCTCGTGTCCCGCCGTACTCAGGATCCACTCTGGAGGGAACGAAGTTTCAACTACAGGGCTTTTACCTTCTCTGGCCGGCCTTTCCAGACCTGTTCATTTACCTCGTTCCTTTGTAACTCCGTGTAGAGTGTCCTACAACCCCAAGAGGCAAGCCTCTTGGTTTGGGCTAATCCCGTTTCGCTCGCCGCTACTCAGGGAATCGCGTTTGCTTTCTCTTCCTCCGGGTACTTAGATGTTTCAGTTCCCCGGGTCTGCCTTCTATACCCTATGTATTCAGGTAAAGATCCTATCCCATTACGGATAGGGGGTTTCCCCATTCGGAAATCTCCGGATCAAAGCTTACTTACAGCTCCCCGAAGCATATCGGTGTTAGTACCGTCCTTCATCGGCTCCTAGTGCCAAGGCATTCACCGTGCGCCCTTTCTAACTTAACCTACTTCGGCCGCTGATCGACTGCGGATCTCTGCGTCAGCTCTCTCGCTCCGCTCCTCACGTACTGAAGTACGCTCCGGTGCTCACTCGGTCGCTTCCTTGATCTCCTTGCCGCTCATCGTCCTCATGGTTTGTGCTCTTACTTATTTTCAAAATAAGAGAAAAAACTAAGATGGCGATTACTCGGTTATTGCTTCTTCATTATCATTATCTAGTTTTCAAAGAACGAATCTTTCATTGAGAGATTGAACTCTCAAAACTGAACGAACAAAACACGTCACGTTTCATGTAAATATCCTTAGAAAGGAGGTGATCCAGCCGCACCTTCCGATACGGCTACCTTGTTACGACTTCACCCCAATCATCTGTCCCACCTTAGGCGGCTGGCTCCAAAAGGTTACCCCACCGACTTCGGGTGTTACAAACTCTCGTGGTGTGACGGGCGGTGTGTACAAGGCCCGGGAACGTATTCACCGCGGCATGCTGATCCGCGATTACTAGCGATTCCGGCTTCATGCAGGCGAGTTGCAGCCTGCAATCCGAACTGAGAATGGTTTTATGGGATTCGCTTAACCTCGCGGTCTCGCAGCCCTTTGTACCATCCATTGTAGCACGTGTGTAGCCCAGGTCATAAGGGGCATGATGATTTGACGTCATCCCCACCTTCCTCCGGTTTGTCACCGGCAGTCACCTTAGAGTGCCCAACTGAATGCTGGCAACTAAGATCAAGGGTTGCGCTCGTTGCGGGACTTAACCCAACATCTCACGACACGAGCTGACGACAACCATGCACCACCTGTCATCCTGTCCCCCGAAGGGGAACGCCCTATCTCTAGGGTTGTCAGGAGATGTCAAGACCTGGTAAGGTTCTTCGCGTTGCTTCGAATTAAACCACATGCTCCACCGCTTGTGCGGGCCCCCGTCAATTCCTTTGAGTTTCAGCCTTGCGGCCGTACTCCCCAGGCGGAGTGCTTAATGCGTTTGCTGCAGCACTAAAGGGCGGAAACCCTCTAACACTTAGCACTCATCGTTTACGGCGTGGACTACCAGGGTATCTAATCCTGTTTGCTCCCCACGCTTTCGCGCCTCAGCGTCAGTTACAGACCAAAGAGTCGCCTTCGCCACTGGTGTTCCTCCACATCTCTACGCATTTCACCGCTACACGTGGAATTCCACTCTTCTCTTCTGCACTCAAGTTCCCCAGTTTCCAATGACCCTCCCCGGTTGAGCCGGGGGCTTTCACATCAGACTTAAGGAACCGCCTGCGCGCGCTTTACGCCCAATAATTCCGGACAACGCTTGCCACCTACGTATTACCGCGGCTGCTGGCACGTAGTTAGCCGTGGCTTTCTGGTTAGGTACCGTCAAGGCACCGGCAGTTACTCCGGTACTTGTTCTTCCCTAACAACAGAGTTTTACGATCCGAAAACCTTCATCACTCACGCGGCGTTGCTCCGTCAGACTTTCGTCCATTGCGGAAGATTCCCTACTGCTGCCTCCCGTAGGAGTCTGGGCCGTGTCTCAGTCCCAGTGTGGCCGATCACCCTCTCAGGTCGGCTACGCATCGTTGCCTTGGTGAGCCGTTACCTCACCAACTAGCTAATGCGCCGCGGGCCCATCTGTAAGTGATAGCCGAAACCATCTTTCAGCTTTCCCTCATGTGAGGGAAAGAATTATCCGGTATTAGCCCCGGTTTCCCGGAGTTATCCCAGTCTTACAGGCAGGTTGCCCACGTGTTACTCACCCGTCCGCCGCTGACTTCAGGGAGCAAGCTCCCATCTGTCCGCTCGACTTGCATGTATTAGGCACGCCGCCAGCGTTCGTCCTGAGCCAGGATCAAACTCTCCATATAAGAGTTGATTAAGCTCATAAATTGTCTTTTCAAAAAAGACTAAAGAATTAACGTTGACGTTTTTGTTCGTTCAGTTTTCAAAGATCAATTTCTCTTTGTTATATTTTACCTAATCGCTCAGAAGCGACTTTATCAATATAACATGTGTTGAATTTAGTTGTCAACACTTTTTTTATAAGTTATCCGTCGTCTGTGAAAATGTTTTTCGTTCATATCGCAGCGACGGATATAAATATAACAAGGATTTAAATAAAGGTCAATAACTTTTAAAGTTTTTTTACGATAATTTTTTTGAGTTTGTAATACCTGTGATAAATTCCTTGCCCTTTTGTTTCAACATTTACTGTTTCGATAAAATGCTTATCAATCAAATACTCAAGAAGCATGCTTAAGTCAACTGCATATAGATAAAGCTCTTCATGGTTCATAATATCGTGGATGGACCATGCATCTTTCTCAGCAAGCACATCTGCAAGATGGCTGATTCCTTGCTTAGTTCTTGAATGAATTAGAAATTCACTTGCAAGAAACAGAAGCTCCAGTCTTTTTTCAAGAGGCTCCTGGCTATTCACCAATTCTTCATATAGCTTCATTATTTCAGGTTCAATTTGCTTTACCTGGTTCCAGACAGTTACCTCTGGATGGAATCCATTTTCAATAACAGCCAGTCTGGCCAGGTGATGAAGGGAATGAACAATATGGTTATAGGCATCAAAATAATGGCGATTTTCAAAAAAGGCTTTGCCATCCATATATCTTCTGATCAGCTTGGCAAACTCAAGACCCATTTTTAATTTTCGCCCATAGAACGGAAATTCTCTTAATTCCACCTTCAGGTTATAAATATATTCATTTCGATCGAATAAAACTTTCCCATTATAGAGCCAATCAAAGATCTTTCGGTTCGACCCCAGCAGGATCCATTCGCGAAGCTGCTTGTCTGTCACAATATGAAGAGCAGCTTTTTTATCTTTATATGTGTAATGTTTAACAAACACAGGTTCATCTGCTTCCTCTACAAGGATCAGCAGTACAGCATCAAATGTATCAGTAGCAGGAATAGCTTTTTGCAGTTTTTCGGTCATAATCACGCCAAGAGTGTTCGTCTGGCTTGCCCGTTCTTGATATATAGGACGGAGAATATCTTCCATCATAATTCCTCCATTTTATTGATAGCGTATATCTTCGACAATTATAAATGAAATCCTTCCTAAATGTGAGACATTTTTCGACACCATTCTATATTAATATTTATTTACGCAAAAGGAGTATGGTATAGTTAGTTTTTAGGAGGGAGCAGAATGGCTAAGTACTCAAATAAAATCAATAAGATTCGTACATTTGCCCTTAGTTTAATTTTTATCGGATTTATCGTTATGTATCTCGGAATATTCTTTAGGAATTCCGCTCTTCTCATGACAATATTTATGCTTCTTGGAATGCTCTGCATTCTTGCTAGCACCGGTGTATATTTTTGGATCGGCATGCTTTCAACAAAAACCGTGCAGGTGGTTTGCCCAAATTGCGGAAAACATACAAAGATGCTTGGCCGAGTTGATATGTGCATGTACTGTAATGAACCTTTAACGCTCGATCCAAAACTTGAGGGCGTTGAATTTGATGAAAAATACAACAAAAAAAATACGAAGCAGAGCTGATTTATCTCTTGCTTCATATTCAAGTTTTAAGAATGACCGGCTAACTGAAAGCCGGTTTTTTTATGGAAAAATAAAAAGCTGACAGCACACAGCCGGCAGCTTTAAATAATTTATTAGTGAGCTTCTTTACTTGCACAATCCGGACACGTTCCGTAAATCTCCATTCTATGATGGCTGATTTTAAAACCTGTAACATGTGAAGCAAGGTGCTCTACTTCATCAAGACCAGGATAGTGGAAGTCTACAATCTTGCCGCAGCTTTCACAAATGACATGATAATGATGAGTGGTTACAAAATCGAAGCGGCTAGATGCGTCACCATATGTCAGTTCCTTTACCAGGCCAACCTCACGGAATACTCGTAAATTATTGTAAACTGTTGCCACACTCATATTTGGAAATTTACCCTCTAATGCTTTGTATATATCGTCAGCAGTAGGGTGTGACATGGAGTTTATTAAATATTCAAGTATCGCATGACGCTGCGGAGTGATACGGACTCCAGTATCTTTTAAAGTATCCAGCGCCTCTTTTAATTCCATATGCGCCACCGCCATGCACCTCTTTTCCAACAAATATTCTTACTTTATAATCTTTATAAATAGTGTACTAATTTTTTACCACATTTGTCAATATTACAAACTCCTTAATAGAGGGAATCAACTCTTTTCAGCGTGAAGCGATTGCTCACCGGAGCCTAAATGGTGATTGACAAACCGGGCAGCAACAAACAGCAGATCTGACAATCGGTTCAGATAAACTAAAACGATCGGATTCACTTCTTCACCGAGCGAGACCGCACATCGTTCCGCTCTTCTCACCACCGTTCTAGCTACATGGAGCGCAGCTCCCGAAGGGTGACCGCCGGGTAATATAAAGTTATTAAGCGCTCCAAGGTCAGCTTCCCACTCATCAATTTGCTTTTCCATGAAGGTGATATCCTCTTGCTTTATCGTCCATTTAACTTCTTTTCCTGCAGGCGTTGCCAGCTCTGCTCCTGCATGAAACAGGTCTGTCTGCACTTTATGAAACACCTGCTCCACTTTTTCTTTCCCGCTGAAATACTCACTTCTTAAATGGCTTAAGGCCATTCCAATCATAGAATTAGCCTCATCACATGAACCGTATGCCTCAACGCGAATGTCATTTTTACTGACTCTCTGCCCGTATATTAATGACGTTGTCCCCTTATCTCCCGTTTTTGTATAAATCCTCATCTTAATACCCTCTTTCAAAATCGATCGCATTAATAATCTTTGTTATTTTATATATATGTATGAAGGTTATGCTTAAAAATTTAACCAGACTTGGACCTTTTCATTTTCCGCCGGCAGTTTATTTAACATGCCCTAACAAAGTACCAAGCGTAAACTCAGCCATAAGAATTTCATTCCCATTGCATGTTTTGAAATGCATTTCATCTATTCCTGCTGACATCACCATAATCCACTTTAATTTTTTTATCTTATTAATTCTTACCCATGTGTAATAAATACTTAGCATCATAAAGGATTTCCCGCAGCTTCAAATCCGTCAATAAATAGAAAATCCCCTTAAGGAAAATCCAGTATTGCCTCTTCCTGCAGCTCTTGGGAGGCAAAATGGAAGAAACAATTTTCATAACTACCACTCCATCTTATTTAATTCACCGTTTCACCCCATGCCGCTTGGCAAAAATAATAAACATAAAAAAACGAACCTGTTCAGGTCCGTTTCGAAAAAGTATCTGAGGAGGTATGCCCTAATAAAATGATATGCAAAACTTGTTCTTCGGAATGGACAAAAGCCTTGTTCCGTTAAAAAATAGGCAACCCATTTGCGGCTAGGACAAATTCTCCTTTATATATTCCAGTGTCTCCTCGACATGCCCTTTTACCTTAACCTTGCGCCACTCTTTAACCAGTTTGCCTTCCTTGTCAATAATAAAAGTGGAACGTTCAATTCCCATGTATTCTTTCCCGAAGTTCTTTTTCAGTTTCCAGACATCATAGGCATCTGCCGCTTTATGCTCCTCATCCGCAAGCAGCAGGAAAGGCAATCCATGCTTTTCAATAAACTTCTCATGCCTGCTGAGCGGATCGGGGCTTATTCCTAAAACGACAGCATTCACATCTGCAAAATTATCATGATTGTCCCTGAAATCACATGCCTGGGTTGTGCAGCCAGGCGTCATGTCTTTCGGGTAAAAATAAAGAACAATATTTTTCCCGAGGTAATCTGATAACTTTACCTTTTCACCATTACTGGCCTCGAGCTCAAAATCCGGAGCTGCTTTACCGATTTCAATTGCCATTTTAATTCCTCCTGTTGAATAGGTTTCTTACTCTAAGCCTATCCAACTTTGTGGTCAAAAACAACTGATAGCATTATGAAACCCGGTCACCTGCATCAAATACTACCCTGGCAACAAATGCTGCCGGGATCACATAACCGATTAACGCTTCCAGTACGGCAATAAGCCTGCCTATACCAACAGGACTGATATCTCCATACCCAACTGAAAAAAGTGTTACCGCACTAAAATAGAAACCCGTCTCCAGTCTCTCGAGGAAACCAGTTTCCATATAGTCAGTGCCGTCCATTAAAACCACCAGCCCATGTAAATCAAGCCATATATATATAAGGCCAAACCCAATCATAATCGTTGCATACAAACTTATCAGATAAAGGAAATTCTCCACAGAAACCCATCTTCCCTTTATCTTGGCGGATGAGAAAAGAGTCTGCAGACTCATGATCATACACAGCACGATTAAAATCAGCGATAAATAAAATGCCATACTGCACCTCATTTCGAAATGCTTATCAATTCATTTATACGCTTATAGCCAGTCCTGTATGACAGCCTGTCTCTGAAACGTCTTTCTGCTTATACTCAGAATTTCCTCCCATAAAAAAAGCCAGGGATTTAACCCGTCTTTAATTGCCCGCACCGCGATAGCGCTTAACACCTGAATTCCAAGCCAGAATCGAAATGCTAAAGAATACTATACCGATTACAGGCGTTAAAAAGGAATACAAAAACCATTCCTCTTTCCCCAAAAAGTATGAAGCTGGATATACACCAACAAAGGCAAACGGAAGCACCCAGGTTAGGACGAAGCGTATGACACTATTATAAATATCAACCGGATACCTGCCATAATTCCCGATGTTGTACATCATCGGCATGATTGATGTTCTGGCATCCGCCCAAAAGCTGATGCAGGCAATCATGACAAAGATGCCACCGTACACAAGCATTCCACCTATCACAAATAAGAAGAATAAGAATGGATCTGTCCAGGATATCTCTAAACCAAGACTGTTTCCGGCGTAAATCATAACCGCAATTCCAGTAACAGCCCCAAAAAGAGATTCAAGTTCCATCCGTTCTAAAACGATTTGGAACAGACTATGGATCGGCCGGGTCAAAATCCTATCGAGTTCTCCTTTTACAATATATCTCTCATTAAAATCCCAAATATTAAAGAATGATGAAAACAGTGCATAGGGCACAAGGAAAAATCCGTAAATAAAGATAATTTCATCCCTTGTCCAGCCCCCAAGGAGAGTTGTATGGCCAAAGACGACTAAGATAAAAATTAAATTGACTGCCTGAAATAATAGATCTGAAAGGATCTCTACAAATAAATCTGCACGGTACTGCATTCTTGTTTTCATATATTGGGCGACATATTGAAAGAAAATGGCTATATAAAACATCTGTCACCCTCCTTGAATAATGAGCTGTTTTTTCGCTATGATCCACAGAACCTGAATTGGCATTATCAGAATAAGAACCCAGATCCCCTGCATAATGATAGCTTGTATAGCTTCGTTATTTGAAAAGCTATTTGTAAAGATCATGCTCGGCACATAGCTAATACCCTGAAAGGGCAGAAATCTTAATATATCCTGTGCCCAGACCGGAAAAAAGCTGATAGGAATCAGAAGACCGGAAAAGAGATCAATCACAACTCTTTTCGCCCGGATAAGCCCAGTATTATTAAATAAGAAGAAAGTGGTAATACCTGTCAATAAATTAATTTGCGTATTTATAAGAAAACTTAATAAAATCGATACCGCAAAGAAAATCCAGGTAGTCCAATCCGCAGAAAATTGGAGCGGAAAAATGAACGAGACAATTGCCATTCCCGGAACCGAGAAAAAGAAGAGACGGAATATCCCTTCACCCAATCCCTGCATCGTTTTCATGCCCAAATAATTATATGGGCGGATCAGTTCCACCGCTACTTTTCCTTCTTTAATCTCAGCAGCCATTTCCCTGTCTATATTATTAAAGTAAAATGCCCTTGCCATCCACGCTACAGCCACATATGTCGACATCTGGATCACAGACATTCCCTCAATCGCATCTTTTTCTCCATAAATGGCGCTCCACAGGAAATAGTAAGCGCCAATATTAATACTGTATATCAGAATGCCTGTATAGTAATTCGTTCGGTAGGCAAGCATCATCAAAAAGCGGATCCGAATCATTTCTATATATTTATCCACAGGAACACCCCCGGTTATAAATAAATCCTTTCATTAAGAGATCCCCCGGTCATAAATATTTCTAATTATTTCCTCTGTTGAAGTTTCTTTAATATTGATGTCTTTCACTTTCAAATCCGCCACGACTTTAGCGATAAGCAGGGAAATCAGTTCATCATTATCCTCCACAAAGGCGGTAAAGATCGCTTCTTTCTCATCCTTTTCCCATTTTACTTCAGATGATGCCGTAATCTTGTTTAAATCGGCAAGGCCCACTTCTTCAAGAAATTGAAATTCTATTTCCTTCCCTTCTCCCCATTTTTCCTTCAGGCTTTTTAATGCTCCATCATAAATGATTTTACCGTCATCTAACATAACAACTCGTTCGCATAACGCCTCAATATCCGAAAGATCATGAGTAGTCAGGAGAATAGTTGTATTATATTTTTCATTTATTTCCTTTAAGAACTCCCTGATTTTCAATTTTACAAGCACATCTAGCCCAATAGTGGGCTCGTCTAAAAACAGCAGCGGAGGATTATGGATGAGTGCTGCTGCCAGCTCACACCTCATTCTCTGCCCGAGTGAGAGCTTCCGGACCGGTTTATCGAGCAGAGGTTCAATATCTAAGGTTTTGATAACATGCGCCATATGACTGTCGTATTGCTCATCAGTAACCTTATACACCTTCTTGAGAAGCCTGAAGGATTCCTGTACAGCAATATCCCACCAAAGCTGAGATCTCTGGCCGAAGACAACTCCAATCGTGCTGACGAATTTTTCACGGTCTTTATGAGGGTTCATTCCATTCACAATCACTTCACCGCTGGTTGGGGTTAGAATCCCCGTCAGCATTTTTATGGTGGTTGATTTCCCCGCCCCATTTTCACCAATATACCCAACCATCTCCCCTTGCTTTACATTAAAACTGATATTGTTAACCGCTGGCACAATCTTATAATTCCTTGTAAGCAAGTCACGGAAAGCACCTTTTAATCCTGAGCGGCTTGAATATGCTTTAAACTCCTTCTTTAAGTTGCGTACTGTTATTGCATCATTCATCATTACTCCTCCTGCCAATTAATGCCCTAATGAAATAGTTTAGACAAACAGCGCATTCTTCACAACTAGATTGCTCCATTTCCGCTTTCTAAAATACAGAATAGTCCGCCTTCCCCTTAGATTGGACGAAGCCCCTTCCAAACATGTTAAAATAATGATGAACGTATAATTGGATTTTATCAGGAGGATTAACATGCAATTTACTAATTCTGAACGGCTGCATAAACAGGCTTTAGAACATATTGTCGGCGGGGTGAACAGTCCTTCCCGCTCCTATAAAGCAGTTGGAGGCGGCTCGCCGGTTGCAATGGAACGTGCACAGGGCGCTTATTTCTGGGATGTGGACGGCAATCAATATATTGATTATCTGGCTGCTTATGGTCCCATCATTACCGGGCATGCTCACCCCCATATTACAGAAGCAATAAAAACAGCAGCTGAGCGCGGAGTATTATATGGAACTCCTACACCACATGAAGTGAAATTCGCGGAAATGCTAAAGGAAGCAATGCCTAATTTGGATAAAGTCCGCTTTGTGAACTCAGGAACTGAAGCGGTCATGACCACGATCCGTGTTGCAAGAGCCTATACGGGCAGGGACAAAATCATTAAGTTTGCAGGCTGCTATCACGGCCATTCCGATCTTGTACTGGTTGCTGCAGGGTCAGGGCCGTCAACACTTGGAACCCCTGACTCTGCCGGGGTTCCAAAGAGCATTGCCCAGGAAGTGATCACAGTTCCTTTCAATGAAATCGAACCATATAAGGAAGCGCTGGAAAAATGGGGCGACCAAATCGCTGCCGTCCTGGTGGAACCGATTGTCGGCAACTTTGGAATTGTTGAACCCAAACCAGGGTTTTTGGAACAGGTTAACGAATTAACACATGCAGCCGGGGCACTAGTCATTTATGATGAAGTCATCACAGCATTCCGGTTTATGTATGGCGGTGCCCAGGACCTGCTAGGCGTAAAACCAGACTTGACAGCTATGGGGAAAATCATAGGCGGCGGCCTTCCAATCGGTGCGTATGGCGGGAAGAAGGAAATCATGGAAACAGTAGCTCCGTTAGGTCCTGCATATCAAGCAGGTACAATGGCTGGTAATCCAGCTTCGATTCTGTCAGGAATTGCATGTCTCGAAGTATTGAAACAGCCTGGTGTCTATGAATATCTGGACCGGCTTGGCGAATTGCTTGAAAAAGGCATTAGTGCAGCTGCAGAAGAACATAACATTCCCATAACAATTAACCGATTAAAAGGTGCCCTGACAATCTACTTTACGGAAGAAAAAGTTGTGAATTATGAACAGGCGGAAAATACAGATGGAGAAATGTTTGCAAAATTCTTCAAGCTGATGCTCAATCAGGGAATAAACCTGGCTCCATCAAAATATGAAGCATGGTTTATGACAATTGCGCATACCGAGGAAGATATCCACGCAACAATTCATGCGGTTCAAAACGCATTTCAGCAATTAAAAGACTAATAAATATTCATATTTTTATACATTAACGGGAGCAGAAATGCTTCCGTTTTCTTTAACTCCAGTAATGAAAACGTTTACAAACAAGGCGATTTTTTATACACAAACTAATGTCCCCCTTCTAATCATATCCAACTTTTTGTATAAATAATTGATTTCTGAAAATTCATATGATATGATGGGAGAAATCTTTTGTGTAAGAGCGGATTACGCTGGCATAAAAAGTTTAATATATTATTAGCCTGTCCCGAATAATCGAACTATTCATTTAATAAATGCCTATGCATTTATCCTTTCAAAACAAGATTAACTTTGCAGCAGCCTCATTTAAAACCCGTAAACACTAAATTTTTATAGATTACTATTTTTCAGGAGGTGAACGGCTTTAAGGCACAGCCTTATTTTCAGCCGAATTTTATGACATTACAGCAATGGAGTCCTTCACTTTTTAAAGAGTTTCACCGCCAGGAGCACGATGCGTGCGGCATTGTTTCTGCAATGGAGAAAAAGAAAGTCCCAACCCGCGAGAATATTTTCAGCTGTATCAATGCACTCGTTACGATGAATCACCGTGCCGGTTTTATAAATGGAGAAGGCGACGGCGTAGGGATTCATATTGATATCCCAAGAGAGCTATGGAAAGAAAAGTTAAAACAAGCAGGAGCAGATCCTAAAGCAGCAGAAAAAGAAGGATTTGTCGTTGGACATGTGTTCATGTCCAGAAAGCAGGATACTGAATCACTTAAAGCCATTTTGCTGCAAAAGCTTGCTGACGCAAATCTAATGGTTATTTATGCATCTGATGAAGTAACCGAGTCCTCAGCTTTAGGTCCCATTGCCATTCAGGAGAATCCTGTATTCTGGCAGTTTGCCTGTTTAGCAGAGGAGAATGGCGGAGAGCTTTCCAAGAAGCTCTTTGAATTGATTGTTGACTTTGAAGAAGACGAACATGTTCATGTCGCTTCCCTTAGCCAGCATCATGCTGTATACAAAGTAATGGGAGCGGGAGACATTCTGCCTAAATACTATCATGATTTAGCAAGCCCGCTTGTTGCTTCAACAATGACTCTTGGGCACAATCGCTATTCCACTAACACATTATCAAGCTTTTTCCGCGTGCAGCCTTTTAGTGTGTTAGGACATAACGGAGAAATCAACACGATTGCCAAGCTTAGGGATGAAGCCAAAATGGTTGGCGTTCCGCTTGTAAAAGACGGCAGTGATTCTCAGGATTTGAGCAGAACACTTGAAACATTTATCTGCAGGGATGGATTTACCCTGTTTGAAGCAATGGATGTTATGTTCCCGCCTATCGTGAATGAAATCAAATCATACCCTGATCACCTTCAGGATATGTACGCCTATATCCGTGAAGCATGGGGACATTTTGCTCAAGGTCCAGCAGGAATTATTTCCCGTTTTGCCGATGAAGCTGTTTTCAGTGTCGATGCGCTGGGTCTCCGCCCGCTTTGGATGCTGGAAACTGAAAGTTCTTATCTGTTCTCTTCTGAGCCTGGTATCATCCCATCCAGTGAATATGTAAATGAACCTAAGCCGCTTTCACCAGGTGAAAAGGTTGGTTTAAAATGGGACGGAGATACACTTGCAGTATACGAACACAGCCATTATCAGGCTGAAGTTTTTAACAGATTTTCAAAGCGTGTGAACACTGATAACTTCCGGATTCGCCTGCAATCTCCTAAACTGGAGAAAACCGTCTCTGTAAACTATCCGGATAAGATTCATAACGGGCAGTATAAAGCTTTCGGCTGGGAGAGAGATCATGTCCAGCTGGTAGAGCAAATGGCAGAAAAAGGAGCGGAGCCAATTCGTTCTCTTGGACACGACTCTCCTTTAGCAGCACTAAATCCTCAGCGGAAAAACATCGCAGATTTTATTAAGGAAAGTGTTGCTGTCGTTACAAACCCTGCCATTGACCGTGACCGGGAAACTGAGCATTTCTCAACCCGCACGATTATCGGCCAGCGTCCTTCTTTATTTGAAAAACAGGAGCCAGGGGCCGTAATTGAATTGCAGACTCCTATTTTAATAGAAGGCAAAGCAGGCTATGAATGTTCCGTTGAACTTAATCAGCCGAGCTACGATCAGGTAACCTGCTTCTATCAGGAACAAAAGCTGATATCTTATTTGTCTACCACATTTACGAAAGATGAAACGGTAAAAGAAGCTTTAGACCGTTTATCAGCAGAAGCAGTTGATGCTGTCAAAAATGGCAAAACCCTGCTTGTACTAGACGACGCCAATGCTCATCAGGAGGACGCTTACTGGATTGATCCGCACCTTGCGGTCTCTGCGATCGATCAAGCTCTTGTAAAAGAGGCTGTGCGCCGTGAATGTTCCCTATTGCTGCGCTCAGGTTCAATCAGATCGCTTCATGATATCATCACAGCATTCGGTTTAGGCGCTGATATTATAAGTCCTTACTATATGTTTATGACAGTTCTTGGCGAATCTGAAACACCGCTTAAGAATTTATATTCAGCTCTGACTAAAGGACTGGAAAAAGTCATTTCAACAATCGGCATTCATGAATTAAGAGGCTATGGACGTTTATTCTCTGCCATTGGTCTTCACGAAGAATTAGCCGAATACCTGAATATAGTGAATTTCTTCGGATCTAAGGAGCTTTCATTTAGCTTTAGCGCTTTAAAGGAAGATGCATTTGCAAGAGCAGAAGATTACCAGAATGAAAAAGAACGGATCGGAAAAACATTCAGCCTTTTCCCCCGAATCTGGAAAGCGATCGGCGAAGTTGCCTCAACTGGTGACTACAATGCATATAAGGAAAAAATCACAGAACAGGAAGACCAGAATCCAACAACAATCCGTCATTTAACCGGATTTAAGGAAACTGCTTCTCATTTAAATCCTGAGGATATCAGCCTGCATGTGGGCGAGCATGACCTGCCATTTGTCATTTCCTCCATGTCATTTGGATCTCAGAATGAAACAGCCTTCAGAGCCTATGCTGAAGGTGCTGACCGCTTGAACATGGTCAGCCTGAATGGCGAAGGCGGAGAAATCAAGGATATGCTTGGAAAATATCCGAGAACCCGCGGACAACAAGTGGCATCAGGACGCTTCGGTGTTAATGCCGAGCTCCTTAATTCATCCAACCTGCTGGAAATAAAAATAGGGCAGGGTGCAAAGCCTGGTGAAGGAGGTCACCTTCCTGGATCCAAGGTAACTGCAAAAATTGCCGAGGCACGTAATGCAACAATTGGATCGGATTTGATTTCACCTTCCAACAATCATGACATCTACTCGATTGAAGATTTGGCACAGATGATTCACGAGCTTAAAACAGCCAATGACAAAGCTAAAGTTTCGGTAAAGGTGCCAGTTGTGCCGAATATTGGAACCATTGCAGTCGGGATTGCAAAAGCTGGTGCCGATATAATCACACTGAGCGGTTTTGACGGAGGTACAGGGGCAGCAAGAATTCATGCCTTGCAGCATGTAGGCCTTCCGGTTGAAATTGGTGTTAAGGCAGCCCACAATGCCCTTCTGGAGGCAGGAATCCGCGATAATGTGGAGCTTTGGGCTGATGGCGGAATCAAGAGTGCAGCAGACGTATTGAAGGTTATGCTGCTAGGTGCTAACCGTGTAGGCTTTGGTACACTTTCCATGCTTGCTATCGGCTGTACAACATGCCGCGGCTGCCATCTTGATACTTGCCATGTTGGTATTGCAACACAAATTGATTCAGAAGCACAGGCGAAGGAACATGGTTTAAGAAGGTTTGTTCCTCGTCAATTCGACCTTGCTGTCCAAGGCATCATGAACCTGTTTACTGCTTTTGGCAACGAACTGAAAGCACTGGCAGCTTCAATTGGTGTAAAAAACCTGCAGGATGCAGTTGGACGTTCTGACCTGCTTGTACAGATTAAGGGCCAGGATCAGCTTGATCTGACTCACCTTCTGAAAACACTTGAAATCGGCCAATTCTCAGTCCAGGAAACACCTGAAGCACTAAAGGAAGCCCAGCTGCAGGTGGCTGTTGGAGCAGAGTATCTGGATGCAAGTGTGGAAGAATTACATCAGTCACGTGAGTTCCATAGCATCACTTCCGAGCAGCGAGTACTGGGAAGCCGAGTATCCTGCCACCGTGTAAGAGACAGACTCGACGGTTCTTATAAAACTCTTCCGCAAGTTGATTTGAAATACAAAGGCGGATCCATCCCGGGCAATGGCCTTGGAGCTTACAACAGTTTCGGCATCAACATCGAAGTTGCTGGAGGAGCACAGGATGGCATCGGAAAAACTTCTTTCGGCGGACAAATTAAAATCTTTAAAGCAAAAGGCAAGAATGGCAAGTTTTATAATGGCTCTGTTGGTAAAGGCTTTGGTTATGGCGCTCAGCAAGGTTTGCTTGTGGCACAAGGAAATGCTGACGCCCGTGCCGGAATCAGATTATCTGGAGCAGACATGATTATCGGCGGCCAGCTGCAAAAGCCGCTGCCTGAAAAGGAATACGGCAATATCGGTTCAAATGCAAATATTAAAGGGTTTGCCTTTGAGTATATGACTAATGGCCGAGGCCTGGTTCTGGGTGATGCCGGTCCATGGATCTGCGCAGGAATGACAGGCGGTGTTGTTTACCTAAGACACCAGCCGGAAATGGGCTTAACAAAAGAAGCCATCCAGCGCAGAATTGCCAAGGGAGCAAAAGTCTCTGTTACTCCTCTTTCCGATAAAGGAAAGGAAGATGTAAAAGACCTGCTTGGCCAATACGTTGCACTGTTGAACGATCAAGGCCAGGAAGAAGAAGCCTCAAAGCTTGCTTCCCTTCTTAATCATCCGGAAGACCACTTCGTTCAAGTCATTCCTGTCAAAGAACAGGCAGATCCTTCTGTTTCCACAGAGTGATGACCAACCAAGCCCCAACCGTTTCAGCGGATGGGGCTTTTAGTCTTAGTTTGGCTTTTTTATTCTGTTTTGGCACAACTCCCAGTTTCTTTCACTGCTTCTGTGCTTCGTCCAGCGCACTATTCCGCTCCTTGAGTTCCTTTCGCTACTTCCCCACTTCGCCAAGCGGCACTATTACGCTCCTTGAGTTCCGCTGTTTCAGTGCTCCCCCAGCGGCAATATTCCACCACATGATTTCCATCACTGTTTCCGTGCTTCGCCAGCCGCACTATTCTCCGTTCTCTTAAACTTTTCACATCGTTTAGGCACCTTTATCTTTTTTACAACTTTTAATAAAAATTTCATGAAAATGCCCCTTGAACTTCTTTCCATATCCCTGTATAGTACAATATTGTTTAATAATGAGCAAAACCGTTTAAAGTATGTATAATTACTGTAATTACGGTTTAATTCAACTTGCTTTTTAATGAACCACAAGATAAAAAATCTTAAAGAAAGAAAGGACATTTATTGTATGAAACTTGGCGCCCGCATACTTAAGACGGGAATCGCAATCATTCTAGCTCTTTTATTATCGGAACTCTTTCATCTGCCTGCTCCAATCTTTGCAGGAATTGCAGCTATCTTTGCTGTTCAGCCGACTATTTACAGATCTTATCTATCTATTGTTGAACAGATCCAGGGTAATGCGATCGGTGCAGTAATTGCCGTGATTTTCGTGCTATTATTCGGCAACGATGTCTTCATTATAGGTCTGGCAGCTATTATTGTTATCACGATTAATCTAAAGCTTAAAATCGAAAACACGATTGGACTGTCACTTGTAACCCTGATTGCCATTATGGAAACACCTGGCGATACCTTTTTGCAGTTTGCACTTATTCGTTTTTCAACCATTATGCTTGGTGTATTATCGGCTTTTATCGTTAACCTTGTATTTCTTCCTCCTAAATACGAAAATAAACTTTACTTTAAAATATCCAATAGCACGGAGGAAATTACCAAATGGATCAGGCTAAATATACGGCATGCGTCTGAACACAAACTGCTCAAAAACGATATTGATAAAATGAAAGAAAGCAATGTGAAGCTTGATCAGCTGTACTTAATGTATAAAGAGGAAAGAAATTATTTTAAACGCAATGATCAGGTTAAATCCAGAAAACTCGTTATATATAGGCAAATGATCTCGACTGTTAAACGCTCACTGGAAACGTTAAAAAAGCTTCACCGCTATGAAAATGATCTGCTGCAAATGCCAGAAGAATTTCAGCATGCAGTTCAGCAGCAGCTTGATATCCTTATCCACTATCATGAACACGTCATGCTTAAATTTATTGGAAAAGTCCGGCCGAATGTAGTTTTTGAGGAAGGCGACTTCAGCCTGAGCAGAAAGGAACTGGTGAACCTTTTCCTGGCTCAGCATAAAGAGTATGAGCATGATGAAGAATCCATTCTCCCTCATATCATGCAAGTTGTATCAGCTATTGTTGATTATGATGAACATGTGGAACACCTTGATAAGCTTATTTCCAGTTTTCAGGCATATCATAAAGAGGAAAATGAGGTTTCAATACCGGAGAACTCCGAATAGCCGGGGGATATAAACTAACAATCATAGGAAAAAGCAGCTGATTTCAGCTGCTTTTTTTGTTAGTTCTTCATTCTTGGGTCAAGTGCATCCCTTAATCCATCACCCATTAAGTTAAAACCTAGAACCGTAAGCATAATCGCAAGCCCGGGGAAAATCATCGTCCATGGAGCCTGTATTAGATATGCCTTAGCATCAGAAAGCATTTTTCCCCATTCAGGATTTGGCGCCTCTGCACCAAGGCCAAGAAATCCAAGGGCAGCACATTCAATGATTGCTGTTGCGATGGCAAGTGTTCCCTGTACAATAATCGGAGCCATGCTATTTGGGAGCACATGCCTGAAGAGAATCCGGCTGTTGCTCATTCCGATCGCTTTTGCGGCCATTATATATTCTTCCTGTTTTACACTCAGCACCCTTGAACGAATAAGTCTGCCAAAGTTAGGAATATTGATTACCGCAATGGCAATCAGGGCATTTCTCAATGATGGGCCAAGCACTGCCACAATCGCAATGGCCAGCAAGATGCTTGGGAAAGCCAGCATGATATCGAAAATGCGGGAGATAATTGTATCAACCCATTTGCCATAATACCCTGCTACTACACCTAAAAGGCAGCCAACTACAATAGATCCGATTACGGCCAGAAACCCTACCCATAAGGAGATCCTTGCCCCATAAACAACTCTTGAGAAGATATCCCTGCCGAAGTCATCCGTTCCAAACCAATGCTCGCCTGATGGTGCCTGAAGCCTTTTTGACAGCATTTGCTCATTAATTCCCTGCGGCGCAATAAGCGGTGCAAATACAGCCAGAAGAATGAAAAATAATACAATAATGGTGCCAATTAAAGCTAGTTTATTTTTTCTAAAGCTCCTCCATGCTTCCACCCAGGGGGAAACTGCTTTTTCTTCAGCTGGCATAATAGGCGGCTGAAGGTCTTTTTGTCTTGAAAGTTCCAAGTCCGTTCCCCCTCCTTAATTATATTTAATGCGCGGATCGATTGCTGCATACAGCAAGTCCACAATTAGATTGATCATGACAAAGATAAATGCAATGACAAGTATGCCTGACTGGATAACAGGATAGTCACGATAATTGATAGCCTCATAAATATAACGTCCGATACCCGGCCAGCTGAAAATCGTCTCTGTTAAAATCGCTCCTCCAAGCAATAGTCCCATTTGAAGACCGATAATTGTAAGAACTGGAATGATGGCATTCTTTAACGAGTGCTTATAAACGACCCAGAACATTCTTAAGCCTTTTGCCCTCGCCGTCCTGACAAAATCAGATCTCATTACTTCAAGCATCGTAGAACGTGTAATTCTCGCAATGATCGCCATTGGAATTGTCGCCAGGGCAAATGCCGGCAGAATCAAGTGTCTGATAACATCCCAGAATTGATCCATTCTTCCCTGCAGGAGGGTATCAATCATATATATGTTCGTAATGGCCGTAATCGGATTTCTTACTTCTTCCCTTCCTGAGGTAGGAAGCCAGTCCAGCTTAATGGCAAATGCCCACTGCTCCATTAAACCAAGCCAGAAGATTGGCATGGAAACACCAATAAGTGCAAGCACCATTGCCACATAATCAAACCAGGAATTCTGATACCATGCACTGATGATTCCGGCATTCACACCGATAAAAACAGCAATTAACATGGCAACGAATGTAAGTTCAATTGTTGCAGCCAGATACGGCCAAATTTCCTGGCTAATTTCTGTTTTCGTACGGAGTGATTCTCCAAGGTCCCCCGTGAAGAGCCCGCCAAGGTATGTAAAATATTGAAGGTACCAAGGCTGATCAAGCCCCAGCTGCTTCGTTAATTCCTCTACTGCTTCTTTTGTTGCCAATTGTCCCAAGATAATCTGTGCCGGATTACCAGGAATTGCCCGAATCATAAAAAAGACGATAAGGGAAAGCCCCAGCAAAACTGGAATAAGGGAAAACAAACGTTTTAGTGTATAGGACAGCATTGCCATTTCACCTCTCTTGAAGGTTGTCTAAAATTTGTTGGAATAGAAAAGGGAGCTACAGAACTGTACTCCCTTTTCCTTGAATATAAGAAGTATACCTATCTCACTTGAAAAGCATCTTATTTAAATTCTACAGTTGCCAGTAAATCAGAACCTGTTGGATGCGGCTTGAAGCCTGTGATATCAGCCTTGCCCGCAAGGATTGGCCTTGAGTGGACAAGCGGAATCCATGGAGCATCTTCTTTGATCAGAACCTGAGCCTGTTTGTAAAGCTCTTCACGCTCTGCCTGATCCGCACTAGCCTGAGCCTTTACAAGCAATTCATGCACCTCAGGGTTTTCATAGTAAGTGTAGTTGTTGGAGCCGATGCTGTCCTGGTCAAGAAGCACATATAGGAAGTTATCAGCATCCCCATTGTCGCCAGTCCATCCTAATAGGAATGTATCAGCTTCACCATTCTTGGCTTTATCCAGGTAAGTACCCCACTCATAAGTAACGATTTTTGCTTTAACACCGATTGCATCAAAGTTGGCTTGAAGTGCTTCAGCCACTTTTTGTCCATCCGGCATATATGGTCTAGGAACCGGCATTGCCCATAGTTCCATTTCAAATCCATTTTCATATCCTGCTTCTTTTAAAAGTTCTTTAGCCTTTTCAGGATCGTATTCATAATCTACAACATCATCGTTATAGCCAGCTACAACTGAAGGCATTGGGTTTTTCGCAGGCTCAGCTGCACCAGCATAGAAAGCATCAATTAGCGCTTGCTTATCAACAGCATAGTTCAATGCCTGGCGGACTTTCTTATCTTTTAATGGTCCGCGGGTGCTTGTCAATCCAAGGTAAGCTACGTTTAATGATGGACGTTCAAAAGTTTGAAGGTCCGGGTTTCCTTCGATTTGGCCAACATCACTGAAGTTAACACCATCGATTAAGTCTACTTCACCTGTAGCCAATGCATTTAGACGCGCAGAGTTTTCTGGAATAACACGGAAGATAACCTCATCAAGCTTTGGAAGACCTTCCTGCCAGTATTCTTCATTTTTCACAAGAGTAATGCGATCGTTTGCTTTGTATTCCTTAAATACAAATGGTCCTGTCCCAACCGGGTTGTGAAGGAACTTTTCACCGTGCTTTTCAATAGCAGCCGGGCTGGCAATTCCAAATGGTGACATTGCAAGGTTCTTTAAGAATGGTGCAATTGGCTTGTTTAAAGTAAATTCAACTGTGTAATCATCTACAGCTTTTACTTCAGAGATCTTGTCTCCGAACTGAGAGTTATAGTAATAGAACTGTTCAGCGTTTCCAGCTTTCCATCTTTCAAAGTTGAAGACAACCGCTTCGGCATTAAAATCAGTTCCATCGTGGAACTTTACGCCTTCACGAAGCTTTAATGTATGCTTTAGCCCGTCTTCACTTGCTTCCCATTCAGTAGCAAGGCCAGGCTGAATTTCTGTATCCTGCTCACCAAATTCAATCAGAGTTTCATAGATGTTTTTTGTAACTTTAAATGACTCACCTTCTGTTGTGATAGCGGGATCAAGCGAAGTAGAGTCACCGCCTCGGCCAAATACTAATGTGCCGCCTGAAGACGTTTCTTCTGTATCTGTACCTTTCTCTTTATCCTTTTCGTCTTTCGTTCCGCTGCTTGAGTTGCTGCTGCAGCCGGCAAGAGCCAGTGACAGAAGCAAAGCTGCAACAAGAAACCAAATGCCATTGCGCTTTTTCATTGTTTTCCCCCTTTTTTCTTTTGCCGGTATCGGCTATTAACCTATTTATCATCCATGCAGTTCTGCCCTTTTTATAGCTCAGCTATAAAGATGGCAGGCTGCAAAGTGACCTGGTTCTATTTCCTTCAGCTGCGGCCTCTCTGTTTTGCAGATCTCCATGCATTCTTTGCATCTTGTATGGAATGCACATCCTGTTGGCGGATTCTGCGGACTTGGAATGTCCCCAGTCAATAGCTCCCTGTCTTTCTTTAAAGTCGGATCAGGGATGGGAACTGCACCAAGCAAAGCCTTTGTATACGGGTGCAGCGGTTTATCGTAGAGCTGGTCAGATGTTGTGATCTCTACTAATCTTCCAAGATACATAACACCAACTCTATCACTGATATGTTTAACAACCCCGAGATCATGGGCAATGAATATATACGTCAGCTGGAATTCCTTTTGCAGATCTTCCAGCAGGTTGAGCACCTGTGATTGAATGGATACATCAAGAGCTGAAACAGGCTCATCTGCAATGATCAGCTTAGGCTTGGTCATCAATGCTCTTGCAATTCCAATCCTCTGTCTTTGGCCGCCGCTGAATTGATGCGGATAGCGCTTGGCATGGTAGCTGCTGAGGCCGACAACCTCAAGCATCTCCCTTACCCTCCGTTTACGCTCTTCCTTATTGCCGATTCCGTGGACAATGAGAGGCTCCTCCAAAATCTGCTCAACTGTATGGCGCGGATTTAAGGAAGCAAAAGGATCCTGGAATACCATCTGCATTTCCTTTCTCATTTTGCGCATTTCCGCCGAGTTGAGGGCAGTCAGATCCTTGCCTTCAAAAACTACTTTTCCCTCTGTTGGTTCTATCAGGCGCATCAGCATTCTGCCCGTGGTTGATTTGCCGCATCCTGATTCACCGACCAATCCAAGCGTTTCACCTTTATTGACGAAGAAGCTGATATCGTCAACCGCTTTCACATCGCCTTGTTTTCTTCCAAACAGACCGCCGGATACTGGAAAATACTTTTTTAACTGATTAACTTCCAACAGCACTTCGGTCATTAATGACACCCCCAGACTCATGCAGGAAACAGCGCACCGTATGCTGTTCTGCTTTTTCGACATTGTAAAGCGGAGGACTTTCCGTTATGCAGCGGTCATGGACAAATTCACAGCGCGCTGCAAAACGGCATCCAGTCTTGATGGAGCCCGGTTTTGGGACATTTCCCGGTATGGAATATAGACGCTCCTTCTTTTCTCTTACATCAGGCACTGATTGAAGTAGTCCCTGGGTATAAGGGTGCTTTGGGTTTTTGAATATCTCTTCTACCGGAGCCTCTTCCACTATTTTCCCTGCATACATAACAATTACCCGTTCACAGACTTCAGCTACTACCCCTAAATCATGTGTGATCATAATAATAGCTGTATCCAGTTTTTCATTTAGATTCTTCATTAAAGATAGAATTTGGGCCTGGATTGTAACGTCTAAAGCGGTCGTCGGCTCATCCGCGATCAAAAGGCGCGGATGGCAGGACAAAGCCATGGCAATCATTACCCTTTGCCTCATTCCCCCTGAGAGCTGATGGGGGTATTCCTTCATAATCTGCTCTGCCCTTGGCAGTCCAACAAGCTTCAGCATTTCAACTGCCTGCTGGCTCGCGGCTTTCTTTTTTAATTTTTTATGTAATTTGATTCCTTCTACCAGCTGATCTCCAATTGTAAATAAAGGATTTAATGAAGTCATCGGCTCCTGGAAAATCATAGCCACTTCATTGCCTCTTAATTCACGCATTCTTTTTTCTGATGCATTAACAAGATCTTCTCCATCCAAGAGGATTTCGCCGCCCGTAATTTTTCCCGGGGGCTGTGGAATCAGCTTCATAATGGAGAGTGATGTAACACTCTTTCCACAGCCCGATTCACCTACAATTCCAAGAATTTCACCCTTGTTAACCGAGAAGCTGATATCGTCCACGGCGGGAACTTCTCCATCTGAAGAAAAAAGGAAGTCCTCAGCTGCTTTACATCTAAAACTGGAGCTTGAGTCACACGGATACTCCTTTCTTGAACGTCCTTTTCTATGAAATGGGACATTTTTAACAATATTGGACCTTAGGTCACTATCTTTTTTTCATTCTATAAAAAAAGATTGGTTAAGTCTACTCATTTTTCTAAATTATTTAAATATAGTAAACATTATATATTTTTAGACATGATTTTGTAAGTAATATCCTACTAATATTTATGAAAAAGATGGAGATTAATGACCGTTATTTGCCGGCAGCAGTTTTAACACTATAGTAATTTAACGCATTGCTATAAAAAAGCGCACAATAAAGCCGGCCCTGTAATAGAGCCGGCTTTTAAACCTAATTTTCAAGCTGCTGAACTTGAAAAAGCTTATAATAATTACCTTGTTTTTTCATTAATTCCTCATGGCTTCCAGCTTCAGAAATTTCACCATGCTCTATCAGGATAATTCTATCCGCATGAGTGATGGTGGAAAGGCGATGAGCCACGATAAAAGTCGTGCGGTCTTTAGCCAATTTTTCTAATGCTTCCTGTATCAGATGTTCACTCTCTAAATCAAGGGCTGAAGTGGCTTCATCCAGCACAAGGATCGGCGGGTTTTTCAAAAAAATTCTCGCAATGGCGATCCGCTGCTTTTGCCCTCCCGAGAGCTTCACACCGCGCTCGCCTACCTTGGTATCATAACCTTCAGGCAAATTCATAATAAATTCGTGGGCATTGGCAGCCTTGGCAGCTTCTATTACTTCATCCTCGTTGGCATCGGGTTTGCCGAGAAGAATGTTTGTTTTAACCGATTCGCTGAACAAAATATTATCCTGAAGCACCATGCCAATTTTATCGCGAAGGCTCCTTACCTTAAATGAACGGATATCAGTGCCATCAAGCAGGATTCTGCCTTCGTTGACATCATAAAAACGCGGAATCAGCCCTACTAATGAGGATTTCCCTCCTCCGCTCATCCCAACAAGGGCAATTGTCTCCCCTGCTGATACATCAAGATTTATTTTCTTTAATACTGGAGGCTCATTCTCATTGTAAGAAAAGCTTACTTCTTCAAATTGGATATGCCCTTTAACATTCCGGCATTGGATTGCATCAGAAGAATCGTCTATATCATATTTCTCATCAATTAATTCGAATACTCGATCCATGGATGCTATCGATTGAGTTAAGGTTGTTGATGAGTTAACAAGCCGTCTCAGCGGGCCGTACAATCTATCTATATAAGCGACAAACGCCATCATGACACCGAGAGAAATTTCCCCCTGGATAACCTGGTATCCTGAATAGCCAATTACTAAAAGCGGTGAAATATCTGTAATGGTGTTAACAACTGCAAATGCCTTTGCGTTCCACTTCGTATGGTCGATCGCTTTTGTCAGGAAATTTTTATTTTGCGCATCAAATTGGGTTTGCTCATAATCTTCAATTGCAAAGCTTTTAACAACTGCCATCCCCTGAACACGTTCATGCAGATAGCCCTGTACTTCTGCAAGAGCCTGAGAACGGGCCCTTGTCAGCTTTCTGAGGTTCCCAAAAAAGTATTTGACTGAAAAAGCATAAAATGGAAATAAAAGCAGAGACACAATCGTCAACGTAACATCCATATTCAGCATAATGACAACTGCTATTAAAATAGTTGCCACATCAAGCCATAAATTCATTAAACCGGTTACTACGAATGTTTTGGTTTGCTCAACATCATTTATGACCCTGGAGATGACTTCCCCTGTTCTTGTATTTGCATAGAACCGGAAGCTTAGCTTTTGAATGTGGGTAAAAAGCTTATCCCGGATATCATATAGAATTTTGCTTGCCACCCATTGGGCAAAGTATTGGCGGTAATACTCAATTGGCGGACGGGCGATGACAAATAAAGCAATCATCACAGCCATAACCATTAAAAGTGTGCTGGTCTTATCGCTTTGGCTTAATGCCTCATTGCCAATAATATCATCAATTACATACTTAATCAGAAGCGGAATCAAAAGTGGAATGGCAAATTTAATGATGCCTATTATAATGGTTCCGATAATCTGAAGCCGATACGGCTTTACGAATTTCAAATATCTCTTTATACTGTCCAACCGGATCGCTCCCCTCTCTTCATCATGCAGCTTTTTTATTTTGGACTATCAGCCGATATTTCCAATTATTTTTTTAAACTTACCCCTAAACCTGGTAATCATGCAGATCTGGACAAAAATAAAAACCTGCTGACTCAAGGTCCAACAGGCGTTTTTTCGGCATTCAGCCATTTTTTAGCGTCTGTAAGTAAGATAACGTTCATACCATATATCAATAAAGTCGGGTGCAAAAGGTCCTTTTCTCTGACGGATCCAATGGATGAGATTGTCAACATTCGATTTAAGGATGCTGTCAATTACATCGGGATAATTCATCTCCTGACGGTGCCGTTCATACTCATCTTCGTCAAGCAGATTGAATGTCATATCCGGATACACTTTAATATCAAGATCATAATCAATATACTTTAACGCTTCTCCGTCAAAAATGAATGGTGAACTGATATTGCAGTAATAATAAACACCATCTTCCCGAATCATTCCAATCACATTAAACCAGTGCTGTGAATGGAAATAACAAATGGCTGGCTCTCTTGTCACCCATGTTCTTCCGTCAGATTCTGTTACGATTGTCCGGTCATTTCCGCCAATCACTAAATTTTGTGTCCCTTTTAATACGGTTGTTTCCTCCCAGACGCGGTGGATATGCCCATTATGTTTATAGCTGTGTATTTGCATTGGTTCGCCTTCGATGGGTACCGCCATTTTTTTCCCCTACTTTCCATTCCGGAAGCTTTGCAACCTGAAAATACTTTTTTTGGCGCCATTTAATAGGCGTCCTCCCCTTCATGCCGGCGTTTACTGCACAGCATGACTCAATACTATCCAAAAGAAAAAGGCAACAAAGTACGATTCCTGTTTTCTACTATTATAACGGTAAAAGGAAATTTTTAAAACAAAGAGCCATTGAAATGTATCAACGGCTTTAAAAAAAGGATATATAGCTGATTTTATAGGTATAGAAGAACAGATGGATTTAGGGAAGGAAAGTTATTTTTAAACAGTTACATTTACTTCCTGATAGGAGCGGATGACCTCTTCGGTCTGTTCCTCAAATATACGATGAATTTCTTTCAGTTCTTCTTTCATCCTTGCAATCTCATACTGTACACTTTCAAGCTCCGTTTCCTGCTGAATTGCCTTCAATTCTTCTTCAATCTCTTGGCAGCGTTCCAATTCACTTTGAAGATAAAGAAGCTTTTCCATCGTTTTCATCTGTTCTGAAACTAAACTGTTAAAGTTCTCCATGTTTGTTTCACCGTCCCCATTATTTTTCCTATCTTTATATTTCGATGCACCTTTTTTTAACCCTTTGACTAGTTATGTTGACTTTATGGAAGTTTTGTCGAAGTGATGACCAGAGATAAAAAATTGACTGGGGACTTTAATTCTAATCCGCACAAAAAAGAAGAAACCGCCCTTTCCATTTAAAAGGCGGTTTCTTTCTTTAAATGTTATTAGCGGCTTTGTTTGCCGGCATTTTGACCTTTACGAGCTTCAGCTTGCTGGTTTTGCTGTCTTACTTCAGCAGCGTTTGTTTCGCTGGCAAATTCAGTTCCGAATTGGCCTTGTCCAGCAGATTGTGCGTTTTGTTGTCTCACTTCTTGAACGTTAGTTCCAGCTTGAGTTTGGTTTGGTTGTTTAGCCATTATAATCACCTCCACGCTCATTAATTTAACCGAGAGCGGAGGAAACTATCCAACTTTTTTAAATACCAAAGATATCCATTTTCTCATTAAACAAGCAGTGAAATGCCTCCATCCACAATAATCGTTTGGCCGCGGATCATGCTGGAATCCTCACTTATCAAAAACATTACTGTATTAACCATATCTTCAATTTCCACCATACGCCCTGCAGGAGTTTTGGTCTTTGCTTCTTCGAGAAGCTCTGCACGGTTAGGGAAATGTTTTAAAGCTTCAGTATCAACTGCACCGCCTGAAACAGCGTTTACGACGATATTTTTGGGAGCCAGTTCAATAGCCAAGTAGCGTGTCAATGCTTCTAATGCGGCTTTTGAAACCCCCACAGTCGTATAGTTTTCCAGGTAGCGGATCGATCCCAGGGAGCTGATGCTTACTATTTTTCCGCCGCCATTTTTCTCCATCAGCTTTGCAGCTTCCTGTCCGCAGAAAAGCAGAGCTTTGCTGTTAATATTCATTGTCCAGTCCCAATGGGATTCTTCCAGTTCCATTGCCGGGCGCAGTACACCGGATGCTGCATTGTTTACAAACACATCCAGCCTTCCAAATTCACGCTCAATCTCCTGGAATAGCCCTTTAATTTTTTCTACGTCACCTACGTTTGCTTTTACAACCAGGACTTTTCTTCCCAGTGCCTCAATTTCGGCTGCTGTTTCATTTGCAGCCGATTTGCTGCGTGCGTAATTGATGACAATGTCATAGCCTTCTTTGGCAAGCCTGATGGCCGTTGCCTTTCCAATTCCTCTGCTGCTTCCTGTTATCAGTGCTACTTTTTGTGTCATGATTCAGTTTCCTTTCTGTTATGTATTCCTGTTCCAAACTGTTTTAGGGATTGTTATAACGGGAATTTAAAAATTAAGCTGTTCTCTCTAGTTTGGTGCAAGTGTCCTCCGCTCTAACCAACTCTGCATGTTAAACTTTGTTTGAATTTAACAGCACCAAAATTTTAAAAAACAGCCTAAATAAAACCCCTTACCGATTTCATTTTAGCTTTTTCCATGTATATATGGCAATTCGAATTAAAACACTATTTGTAATCCAAATAAGGAAAGGAAGATGGCAATTGTTTGTCGGACGTGATATGACAGAGCTCTCTATGATGTCAAAATCAGACTGGAAGGACAGTGAGCTTGCTTTTTACCATCATTCATTTCAGCAGATCATGCCTTATTTAAATGCTGAGGGCCAAACCATCCATAGGGAAATCATCGAAGAAATAGAAAACCGCGGCGGCTTGAAAAGACAGGAAGCTGATTATACGCATGGAACCCGGGTAAGCTACGATTAATCATATAGAAAAAGGGGGCACGCCTCCTTTTTCTATCCTCTGCTATCCAAATATTGCTTCCATATTTTCTGGTGGGAAACCGGAAAAGGAAATTCTTTAATTTCTTCAAGGCTGACTAATTTCAAATCATTTTTTTCTTCTTCAAGTATTATTATTTTTCCTTTATACACATTTATGTTCCATGTTAGATGGGAAAAAACGTGTTCAATCTGACCAGTCATTTCTTGTATTTCCACTTCGGCGCCAAATTGTGTGCTGAACACATCTTTCATCTGCTCTTTGTCGCTTACATAAGCAATATTGATTTCTGCCATCGGAAATTCCCAGAGATTAGCAAGAAGGCCTTTTTCAGGCCTTTTGTGTATCAAAATTCTTTCGTGATCATCTATGAGGACAGCTGCTGCTAACTGGACATTTCTTTGCTTCTTTGTTTTAGTTTTTACGGGCAGCTCATGCTGCGTCCCCTCATAAAAAGCAGTACAATGTTCTCTCACCGGGCATAATAAGCATGAAGGTGACGTTGGTGTACAAATTAATGCGCCAAGCTCCATAAGGGCCTGATTGAAATGGGACGGATTTTTATGTGAAATTAATTTTCGGACGGAAGACTCAAAGATCTTCCTGGAAGAAGGCTTGGCGATATCATCCCAGATAGAGAGGATACGCGAAAGGACCCGCATGACATTGCCATCCACAGCTGGTTCCGGTATTCCGTAAGCAATACTGAGAATTGCTCCTGCTGTATAAGGCCCTACTCCTTTTAATGTAGAAATTTCTTTTGGTGTATCTGGAACTCTTCCGCCATATTTTTCATGGACTTCCCGGACGGCCGCCTGAAGGTTTCTTGCTCTTGAATAATAGCCCAAACCCTCCCAGGCTTTTAATACCTTTTCTTCGTCTGCTTCAGATAGATCCTTTACAGTCGGAAACTGTTCAATAAAGCGATGAAAATAAGGAATTACGGTATCCACCCGCGTCTGCTGAAGCATAATCTCGGAAACCCAAACCTTGTAAGGATCCTGGTCCTTTCTCCATGGCAAATCCCTTTGCTCAGCTTCAAACCACCTGAGCAAATCATCTTGAAAACCATTTATATCAACTGATTCAATCGTATTTTGATTAACTTCTTTCAATTTTTAATCCTCCTGATGTTAAACAATCGGAAAATATGGGAATATATTAGTACAGTCGCTTCTTTAATCCTTAGTTCTTGATGATTGAACATTATTCATCAACTCCTTTAAAGGTACCCATATTCAGCTGTTAATACAAGAAATTTGCTGGTACACTAAAAAAGCGGCATCATGTCCGCTATAGATTAAATCAAACACAAGAATCATGTCCCAAGGAAGGAGGTATTTTCCTCTTGGATACCGGCACACATGTAGTTATGGGGCTGGCGATTGGCGGCATTGCCACTCTTGACCCCGTTGTTGCTGAAAGTTCTGCTACAGCAACAAGTGTCATGATTGGAGCCATAGTCGGTTCACAAATACCAGATATAGATACTGTTTTAAAACTAAGAAATAATGCCGTTTATATTCGCAATCACAGGGGAATTACCCACTCCATACCGGCTGTGCTGCTTTGGCCTCTTGCCATACTTGCAGTTGTTTACCCATTTTTTCCAACAGCAGATTTGCTTCATTTATGGCTGTGGACTTTTTTGGCTGTTTTCCTGCATGTTTTTGTAGACATATTTAATGCTTATGGAACTCAGGCACTTCGGCCCTTTTCTTCCAAATGGGTAGCTTTGGGAATCATTAACACATTTGACCCATTTATTTTTGGGATCCATGTCGCAGGATTATTTATCTGGGCCTTCGGGGCTCATCCTGGTTATACATTTTTAATTATCTATGGCATTATTGTCGTGTATTATCTTCTTCGATTCGCAGCTCAGAGAAGTGTGCTGAGAGCTGTAAAAGTAATTATACCGGATGCCACAGAAATCATCATTGCCCCAACTATGAAATTCAATCAATGGCGAGTTGCCGTGATGAGCAAGCAGCAATTTTTCGTTGGGCGTGCTGTTAAAAACCATGTGAGGATTCTCGATCAATTTAACCGCGTTCCTGTTCCTGAAACACCTGTAATTGAAGCCGCGAAGAAAGACAAAAATCTTTCAGCATTCCTATCCTTCTCACCTGTTTACCGCTGGGAAGTGGATGAATATGATGATTATTATGAAGTTCGATTCATTGACCTCCGCTACCGGAGCAATGGACATTATCCATTTGTAGCCGTGGTCCAGCTCGATCGGGAGTTTAACATTCAATCATCCTATACAGGCTGGATTTTCAGTGAGGAAAAACTTCGAAAAAAACTGGATATCATTCCTGGCTAATGAAAACAGGCTGCTAAATAGGCAGCCTGTTTTCAATTCAGCGCATTTTTGTCCTGTTCGAGTAAATGTTTGTATTTAGGATTATTGGCAACAAATTCATGGAGCCTGCTTCCGTGGTTTTCTACCCATTGCCTTACGATTCTTTCTGTCATTTCAGCACCTTTATATTCTCTGCCAGCCTTGGCATAAGTTGCTTCAAAATCTTCCCATAGCAGTTCAATCCATGTCTGGGCCTGGCTTGCTGAAAGCATTTTGTTTTTTTCCAATAAAAGCTCATAAAGCTTTTGCTGGTACTCATTCATAAAAGTCACCTCATTACCATTTATTAATAACCAGTATCCATCATAGCCTTTCGAAAAAAACAAATAATAGTATTACGTGATTGGCTAATATGCCGTTCACGCTCTTATTCCGGTTTAGGAGGCTGCTTATGCGCAATAAAGCGAGAAATTTCCCAAATCAAAACAATATAAAATTGGAAGGGGAGCCGCGGGCTAAAGCAGAATATGCTTCACGCCGGGCTGATGGCACAATTAATACGCACCCTCAGGAACGAATGAGAGCTTCATCAAACCGCGAAAGTGACACACCAGAATTTTAAAATACAAGGAGGGCTTGGTTATGGGAAACAGCAAAAACTTTTTTGGGGATAACCCTTATTCCAGTCCATTTACTTCACCGCACTTTAGGCCTAAACGTGCACATTCACAAGTAAATGGTGAGACCCAGCAAACTCAAGACCTCATTATTTTAAAACGGCAGATTCGCAAAAATTCATAAAGTGAGTTAGACTGCACTAAAATCAGAAAGAGGATGGTTTACATCATCCTCTTTTTTCCAGTTTTTTCAGCATGGAGATCGGCAAAGCTTCTTCACCTTTGCTTCCATTTAGCCGGAATCCCCAGGCAAACACGCCATTCATATATTCAATTTTAAAGTAAACTCCTGGATCTCCATCGATTTCATAAATTTCACCAGGGGAAAAATCATCAGGATTGAGCAGGTAGGATTTCGCCATTATTACTTTGCGCTCAAGTACGGCAAACTCATTTACCATACCCATCTGTTCCGCTTTCCTTGCTTTTTCATTTAAGCTGGCAATTTCTTGCTGAAGCTCATACGTAGTCATTGTACTGTACCTTTTCTCCTGCATATTAACCCCTCTTACTTTCTCTAGATAATCGTATATTGCTTTGGTTAATTCTTGAAATTTCTGTTTAGTCTTTTAATGTGCCCGTTGATTTCCGGTTCGACATACCTAAGTATATGAGAAAATGCCTGTTTAGAAAAGGGTCCTGCCTTTTGTTTTGATGCTATTTCACAAGTATTGAACTTTTTTGTTAAAATGGTGTTTAAAAGACCTTCAAAGGAGGGAAACATATGAAGTCCGTCATCATTACCGGCGCGGGGTCCGGATTAGGCAAAGAGCTTGCTTTATTATTTGCCAGACAAGGATTCCATATTATTTTAACAGGAAGGACTTTGGACAAACTGCAAAGTGTGGAAAAGGAGATTCTTGAAGCTGGCGGAAGCGCTCAATCCTTTACATTAGATATTGCAAAACTCCAGGAGATCAGCAGCTTGATGACGCAAATCCAAAGCCATGAACTTTACGGCTTAATTAACAATGCTGGAGTTGGACATTTTGGGCCATTTGAACGTCTTGGAGAGCAGGAAATACAGGAAATGCTTCAAACAAACGTGCTGGGCACTATTTATATGACTCAGGCTGTTCTGCCTTATTTTAAAGAAAAAAACGGCGGCTTGCTGATGAACATCATTTCGACTGCTGGCTTAAAAGGAAAAGTAAATGAATCAGTGTATGCAGCAAGCAAGTTTGCTGTAAGAGGGTTTACAGAGAGCCTTCAGAAAGAACTCGAAGACACGGATATTAAAGTTAAAGCCGTTTATATGGGCGGAATGGATACCTCTTTCTGGGATGAAAGCGACCATATCAAAAACAAATCCAGGCTTCGTTCTCCTGAAGAAGTGGCAGTAATGATTCTGGATAATTTGAATGAAGAGTCCATTGTAATTGAATCTAAAAAATAACACATGGGCTTCCATGTGTTATTCTTCATCACTTAAATATCGATCAATTAAATCAAACGAAAAGCCCTTTCTAAATAAGGTTTGTTTCATTTTTTGCCTGTATTCGAATTCAGGAAGATTGGCATATTTCCTCTTAGCTTTCTCCGCTTGGTACTTTAGGGCAGCCAATTCTTCATCTTCTTCTTTTTCAATCTCCGTTTCAGATATTGCTTCTTGAATGATGTCAAAATTAAAACCTTTACGCATTAACATCTGCTCCAGTTTTTGTTTGAGGATCTTTGATGAATCACGGCCATATTTCTGTGCATGCTTTTCACACAGCCTTATTGCTGTACTTAATTCAGCTTCCCTTGAATACACCTCCAGCGCCTCATCGATTAATTTAGGGGATATCCCTTTCTCCTTTAGTTCAGTGCGGATTAATCCTTTCCCTTTATCTGATGTGTTCATTTGTGTACGCACAAAAGCTTTTGCATATTCTTCATCGTTTAAAAATTTGTAATCATACAATTTGTGAACAACTTCCTGAATAACAGGTTCTTCAACTTCTTTGTCAGCTAAATGTTTGCGGACTTCGGTTTCTGAGCGCATCCTTCTGGATAAATACTGAATAGCCATGTTATAGGATTTCCGGATATCGTCCTGATAGCCAATTTCATTTAGTGAAAATTCATCAAGCTCGATTCCTTTTTTGAGCTGATGTTTTATTAATACATCTTCATCCACACTAAATGCATATTCTTCACCTTTCCCATAATCCATATATATATTGTAGCGGTCTGTGTTTTTTTCTGAAATGTGATTTTCGTAATGATCGGCATTTTCTCCACCTCTTTTCTTAAATGTAACATAATCAAAGCCTCTTTTCGTATAAATTGTTGTTTTCCGCTCCAGGCTGCTCGCTTTCTGCAGGCCGCGGGCAGTGAGTCTCTTCGACAGGGTCTTACCGCCGCAATAAACTCAATAAATAATATACAAAAAGCAACAAACCTTGCGAAAACAGCCTTATCAAAAAAGGATTTTGAAAGAGAACGTCGTAAACTGTAACAAGGTATTTGCACTTGAAAGGGGAATCGCCCATGAGAATAGCCATCGCAGGCGGAACTGGCTTTGTTGGAAACGCCTTGGTGAAAAAATTACTGGAGAAAAAACATGAAATATTTATTCTAACGAGAAATATATCTCATAAGCAGCATTCTAAAAATCTGAATTATATACAATGGCTGAACGATGATGATTCACCGGAAGATGTTCTGGAAAGCATTGACGTGTTTATCAACCTGGCTGGTGAGTCCATTAACAGTGGAAGATGGACGGAAGATCGCAAAAAACGGATATTAAACAGCCGCATTACAGCCACGAAGGAAGTTCGCCGGATTATCAGCCGCCTTGAAGAAAAGCCGTATACACTTATAAATGCCAGCGCCGTTGGTTACTATGGCACTTCCCAGGTTGAAACTTTCACCGAATCTTCCAGGAAAAGCGGTACTGATTTTTTGGCTGAAACAGTAAGACGCTGGGAGGAAGAGGCAGCCAAAGCAGAAGAATTTGAAGTCAGGACAGTATTCTGCAGGTTTGGAATCATTCTTGAGAAAAACGATGGTGCTCTTCCGCGAATGGCCCTTCCTTATAAATTATTTGCCGGAGGGACTGTCGGAACAGGCAGCCAATGGGTTTCCTGGATTCATTTAGATGATGCCGTAAGCGGAATCCTTTATTGCATTGAACACGAACAGCTTCAGGGTCCCGTAAATTTCACATCGCCCTATCCTGTGACTATGAAGGAATTTGGGCAAATACTTGGAGAAGTCCTTAATCGCCCGCACTGGATGCCTGCTCCGGGCTTTGCTCTAAAAATAGCTCTTGGAGAGATGAGTACCCTGGTATTAGAGGGGCAAAAAGTACTTCCTGAAAAATTGCAGTCATTCGGTTACGAATTTTTATATCCAGAATTAAAGGCAGCTCTTAGCGATATTTATAAATGAAATTTGTATCATTTTTTTCAAATAAGGGAAAAATAAGGGAAGTGTGAACCTTATTCTGAAAGGATGATACAAAGTGGACAAAAAGAAAAGAGACAAATCCAAAAGCACTTTATCAAGCATGCAGGAAGTAACTTATTCAAGAGAATTCAAAAGAGCTGACAAAGCAGGCGGATTTGCAGGCAGACAGTCAAAACATTAATTTCCACCCATACCATCCCTATTAAAGGCACATGATAAAGGTACGGAAATAATTAGTTTCCGCACCTTTATTGCTGAAAGGGGTTATTTGCAATGGGCCGTGCACATGGACATAAAACTCGCGATAAAAACAAATCATCACTTCCACAAGTACCAAAAAACATGAAATCTGACGGCATCGACGTAGAATTTAACCGCGAACTTGCCGATCATGATGATCTCGAGGCAATGGCACGTTCCAAGGCTGCTGATCAGCGGGCAAAGAGCAGACAAAAACGCTAGCCTAAATAGAAAAGCGGAAGCCCATGCCCATGAAGGAGCACAGACTAAGAATGCCACGTCCTGTGGCAACGTCTGCATAACCCGTATCCTGCGGACCTCAGGCATAAGTCGGTTCCTGTAAGAAGGCGTTCTTCCTTCTGAAAGGAAATGGCTTATGACGTCCCTAGGAGCCGCAGTTAGACAAGCTTGTGACCTCGAGGGGGCAGTCACTGGAGCGAGACATTTATCGACATTCAGAATTCTATGCTTTTCTATTATTAAAGGACAAAAAAAGCAGGAACCTCAGGTTCCTGCCTTTCATATTTCTGCTCAGTGAGTGTGTGCTTCTTTTTTGCCTATTCCGTGACCGCCTTTTATCATTGTTTTAATATAGGGGATGGCGAATCTGTCAACACCCCAGCAGTAAGCACCTGCACCTGTAAATAGAAGGATGATTGCTGCTGTATATAGTATTGGGTTAGTGCTTGTTGTTCCTGCTAATAGGAAATTTAGATTCATGAAAGCTCCTGCGATTAATGCCGGAATGGTCGCTGCTCCAAGTATTAGTCCAATTCCAACGAGGACTTCACCCCATGCAACTAAAGTACTGAATAAATCTGCGTTTGGCAATGCTACATTTTCCAGGAAGCCCGCATACCAGCCCTGCACTGCTGGATGGTCGCCAGCGGCTTGTGCTATGGCCCCCTGCATGAACCCACCTGCATTAAATCCGCCTGCTACCTTATGCCATCCTGCTTCCAGCCATTGTATACCAAGCCAAACCCTTAATATTGTCCACACGACTGCTGTCTTAGGAGTTTTCCACCATTTCATGATAATCATCTCCACGTTATTATTGTGATAAATTTCACATATTCATTTAAAAATTTTTCCCTATCAGGGGATTTAAAAGCCGGCCAGCTCTCGAGAGGAAAGATTGCTGCCGTGAAGTTATTTGTGAAATACTTCACTAACTTTCCTCACTTATAATATACTTCTTTCCATCCCTTTTCGCAATATACTTCACTAATTCTTCACAAAATATCGGACTATCATTAATAAGGCTGTTTTCATCCGGCCAAAGCGGGAATAGGAATAGTACTGTGTAAATTATTGCTGCATTAAAGGAGGACCTTTGACACATGCTTGAAAGCTTGCTGAAAGATCTCATTGCTATTAATAGCTCTTCAAAGGAAGGAGCAAACCAGGCTATTGAATATTGTCATCAATGGCTGTCGGGCCACGACCTTCCCTCTAGAATAATTGAAAATAATGGATATAAAATGGCAGTCTGTGAAATTGGAAGCGGTGATCAGACCGTTATTTTTAATGGGCATGTGGATGTTGTCTCAGGAAAGGATGAACAATTCATTCCTGTAGAACTCCGCGATAAAATATATGGACGCGGGGCAGCAGATATGAAAGCCGGGGTTGCGGCCATGATGTGTGCAGTAAAAGAACTCCGCAATAAGCCAATTGGCGTAAAAATTCAGCTTCAAATTGTATCAGATGAAGAAATCGGCGGTTTTAATTGTTCCGGGTATTTAGCAGAACAGGGGTATCGCGGGGATTTTGTCATTTGTTCTGAACCGACTCAGCTCGGAATTGCACTGGAAGCAAAAGGAGTTATCAGGCTGGACATCCAGATAGACGGAGATCCGGCCCACGGCAGCCGTCCATGGGAAGGAGTCAATGCCATTGAAAAGGCTTTTGAAGTACATCAAAAACTATTAAAATTGCCTTTTGCAAAAGAGGCGTCTGAATTTTTTCCGCAGCCTTCGATTAATCTGGCAAAAATAACTGGAGGAGATGTTTATAATAAGGTGCCTGAAAAATGTATCATGTCGTATGATATCCGGTACTTGCCTGAACAGGATCATGAAGAGATCATCAAACAAATCGAGAATATCACAGATGGAGAAATAATTATGAATATGTTCAGCAAGCCGCTTGTGACAGCCAGAGACAATCCTTTCATCTTAATGCTTGAACCTATTGTTGAAAAACACACAGAAGATAAAGCCGTTTTCTTTGGACAGCATGGTTCTGCCGATACTGTGTTCTTTGCCAATTACGGGATACCAGCTATCGAGTTTGGCCCAACCGGCATGAACTGGCACGGTGATAATGAATATGTCCTGCCGCATTCCATTCATTTATATGAAAAAATGCTTATCGACTTTGCCATGAAATTCTCGAATTAAGATGCAAATTAAATGCTAATAGTCTCCCAATATGGTAAATTTTCGGTATATGATTAAAGGGGGATTCAGAGTAATGAGCTCTATTAGTTTATTGAAAAAATCTGCTGGAATTGTGCTGCAGAAAAAGAACCTGACAAATGTTACTGCCAGAGTTGGACTTGTACTGGACATTTCCGGCTCCATGCGCAAGTTATATAAAAACGGGACTGTCCAAAGGGTTGTGGAGAGAATCTTAGCAGTTGCCAGCCAATTTGATGATGACGGTGCACTTGATATTTGGGTCTATGATAATGAATTTTCCAGGCTGAAGCCGGTAACAGAACATGACTTTGAAGGATATGTGGATCAATATATATTAAATAATGATCTGATTCACAAATTCGGAAGAAATGATGAACCGCCAGTAATGGAGGATGTCATTCAGAAATATACCACAGAAGATCCTAGTAAAGACCCTGCCTTCATTGTTTTCATTAATGATGGGGGCTGTAAAAGAACGATCAAAAAGCCGGTTATAGCATCCTCCGATAAACCATTATTTTGGCAGTTTGTCGGCATAGGCGATTCAAACTTTGAAGTACTGGAAAAATTGGATGAAATGGATGGCCGCTATATCGATAACGCAAACTTTTTCCACATTAAAGATATCGAGACCATTTCTGATAACGAACTTTATGACCTCTTGCTGAATGAATTCCCTGACTGGCTAAAAGAAGCTAAGGAAAAGAATGTCATTTTATAGATAAGCAAAAAGGCGGATTTGATATTAATCAAGTCCGCCTTTTGCATCCCTGCTGGCCATATACCCATTTTGCATCCAACTGTCATTTCAAGCATTAGCACCCACTGCCGCTTTACCGTGAAGCCGATAGTAAAAGCCTTCCTGTTCAAGCAGAGAATCATGAGTACCTTCCTCAATAATCCTGCCCTCTTCAAGAACAAAAATTTTATCCGCTTTCTGAATCGTATTCAGACGGTGGGCAATGACAAAACTGGTCCTGCCTTTCATCAGTTCCTGAAGGGCATCCTGAATCTTAAGCTCTATCACTGTATCAATGCTGCTTGTTGCTTCATCCAAAATTAAAATGCCCGGGTTGGCCAGAAAGGCACGTGCAATGGAAAGAAGCTGCTTCTGCCCCTGACTTATGCCATTTCCGTCCTGACTCAGCACTGTCTCATACCGCTGAGGAAGTTTCATGATAAAGGAATGGGCATTGGCAAGCTTAGCCGCTTCCACCACTTCATCATCTGAGGCTTCCAGCCTGCCGTAGCGGATATTTTCGCGCACAGTGCCGCGGAATAGAAAGGAATCCTGCAGCACAAAACCCATATGCTTCCTCAGGCTTTCTTTTTTCACATTGGCTATATCTTCACCGTCAATTAATATAAGGCCTGAGTCCCGTTCATAAAACCGTGAGAGCAAATTGATCATTGTTGTCTTCCCTGCACCTGTCGGACCAACTAAAGCAGCAGTCTGTCCTGCTTTTACATGAAGGTTTACATCCCTTACCGTATTTCCATCTTCCTCATAAGAAAAAGATACATTATGGAACTCTACCTCGCCTTTTACTCCGGTAAGTTCTTTTAGCTGCTCTTCATTTCTGAATTCTTCATCTTCATCCATAATGTCAAATACCCGCTCTGCTCCTGCAATCGCTGATAAAAGTGTGTTAAACTGGTTTGCCAAGTCATTAAGCGGACGTGTGAATTGCCGGGAATACTCCGTGAATATGACGATGACACCGATTGAAATCATACCATTCAGGGCAAAAATGCCTCCAACCCCGGCAATAATGGCAAAGCTCATGTTGTTCAGAACATTCATCAGCTTCGGGATAAATCCGGAATATGTCTGAGCCCAGAACCCTGCCCCCTAAGTTTTTCTCCTTTTTCCCGGAACTCGGCTATAACTTTCTTTTCCTGTGAAAAGGTCTTGATGATCCTCTGTCCTGATATGGTCTCTTCAATAAAACCGTTCAGCTCTCCAAGATTCTTTTGCTGCTCTTTGAATAACCTTCCTGTCCGTGCTGTAATCCATTTCATTCCAAAAAACATCAGCGGCACAATGATCAGAGTAATGATCGTCAGCAAAGGACTGAGCCAAAGCATAACGGAAACTGTGCAAATCAAAGTCAGCAGGCTGGAAAAGACCTGGATCACTGAACTGTTCAGAGTCGAGCTGACATTTTCAATATCGTTTGTTACCCTGCTCATCAGTTCCCCCTGCTGCCGCTTGTCAAAGAACGGAATAGGGAGCTTATGCAAATGTTTGAAAAGCTTCGTTCTCATTGTAAATACAGTATCCTGTGCGATGCCGATCATCCAATAATTCTGAAACCAAAGTGCAAGCGAGTTCAGCACATATATGACTCCAAGCCAGATCAGTAAGGCAATAAATCCATTGCTGTTCTTTGTGACAATATACTCGTCGATCGCCATCCCGACTAAATAAGGACCAAGCAGCCCCATTGCTGAGCTGATAACCACCATTAATAGAACAAGAGATAACAACCCTTTATTGTAGGCCAAGTATGTCCAGATTCTTTCTAATGTGAAATTAATGTTCTCAGATTTCGGCTTTTTCCCTTTAGTAAATTCACCATTCAAGTCGAGAGGTATCTTTTTATATTGGAAAGGTTCTTTGAGCTGTTTAAGCATAATTTCTGTTCTCCTCTCCAGATTGGGATTGAAAAATCCGCTTATACAATCCCGATGTTTTAAGGAGATTCTCGTGGTCTCCCTCAGCCAGAAGCCTTCCATCTTCAAGCAATAAGATTCTGTCTGCTTCCATTGCTGTACTGATTTTCTGTGTGATAATCAGTGTTGTACAGGTATATTTTTTTAAAGAACTCAAAAGTTTTGCCTCTGTTTTCATATCCAGTGCACTTGTACTGTCATCAAGCAGAAGGATTTTCGGCATTCTTACTAGCGCCCGGGCAATGGATAGACGCTGTTTTTGCCCGCCCGATAAATTAACACCCTTTTGTCCCACTTTTGTTTCATAACCTCGTGGCAGCTTCATAATCGTTTCATGTATTTGTGCATTGACAGCTGCTTCAGTTATTTCCTCCATCACTGCATCTTCCTTGCCCCATGAAATGTTCTCTTTCACACTGCCTGTAAAAAGCAGGGCTTCCTGAGGTACAAAGCCAATTTTCCTGCGGAGATTCTCCATTTTCATTTCCCGGACATCATGCCCATCAATTTCAACTTTTCCTCCGGTCACATCATATAGCCGGGGGATGAGCTGAAATAAAGAGGTCTTCCCTGAGCCTGTTGCACCTAATATCGCTACTGTTTCCCCGGGATATATTGTAAAGCTGATGCCGTCCAGTACCTTCTCAGAAGTGCCTGGGTAATGAAAAGATACATTATTAAATAGAATTTTGCCCTGACTTACTGTTAGGGCATTCTTGGATCTTGAGCTGTCTGTTAAATCCACATCAGTCTCCAGCACCTCTGCTACACGATTCGCAGAGGCCCGCGCCCTTGAGAATGCCATGATAATCCAGGAAAAAATGGAGAAAGCGGCCGTTATCCTGGTAGCATAGTTAACAATTGCAACAATCTCTCCAACCTTTACATCCCCTGTATTTACCTGTATGCAGCCAAACCAAAGCACGCCAAGAATACTAAGATTCATGATTAGGAGCAAAACAGGCATGGTCACTTCCATTAGGCGCAATGCTTTAACCGTTCCATCTCTAAGATCCTCATTCGTGCGCGTAAATCGTTTCACTTCATGATTTCTGCGGACAAACGCTTTAATTAGCCGAATCCCTGTCAGATTCTCCTGCATGACGCTGTTCACAGAGTCCAGCTTTTCCTGGACTGCTTTAAAGAGCACGCCTCCTTTTCCCATTACCCAAAACAGAAATAGAAAAAGGAATGGGGCCACAGCTGATAAGATAAGAGCAAGTTTCACATTTACCACAAAAGCCATTATAAGGCCGCCAATTATTAATAGAGGGGCTCTCATCATGATTCGAAGACTCATAAAAACGGTATTTTGAAGCTGCGTAATATCATTAGTCATTCGGGTAATTAATGAAGATGTCGGAAAAAGATTAAAGTTGGCAAAAGAGAAGGATTGTACCTTGTCATATAATCTTTTCCTTACATCAAAACCAAAGCTTTGGCTGACATGGGCAGCATAAAAGGAATTAATGACTCCAGCCGCAAAGGCGGCAAAAGAGGCAGCCAGCATAATCCCTCCCCACTTCACTACCTCCTGAAGATTATTCTGAAGGATGCCTTCATCTATGATCTTTGCCATTAGCAATGGCTGAATAAGCTCAACAGCAAGCTCCGTCAGCATTAAGAATAATGCTATTGCCACCGCTATCCGGTAAGGCTTAAGAAATGCTAAAACTTTCGCCATTTATAGTCCCCCAAGCTGTAATTGCAATTTATAATATATGTATAATAAGACAACTAAAATCCTTCGGCAAACTAAATAAACCTATTAATATCATAATCCTTTTTACAAAATTTTTAAATAATTCCATTAAAAAAATTAAAAAACGCCTGGATCAGACCAAGCGCCTATTCATTCTTATATATGGGGGCAATCAGGTCGATCCTGTTTGTCCATATGCCTCCTGAATAATCATCAGGCAGCCGTTCCATGTCTTCCGATCTGTCAAATCCTTCCGACCAGCTCCCGTCCCCTGCAACCACAATAACTCTTGTGCCTGCATCATCCATTCGATTCAAGAACTTATTTGGCCAGCCCCATAACAGCTTTGTATATGATTCAGGAATATGAAGCTGTGTGTTATGGCAGGAGTTTGGAACATATCCTGTCCACCCCGTTCCTAAATAAGGGAGAAGGCATTCTTTCAAAGTTGCCTTGGACATCACCCTCATTGCAGGCATTTCTTCTATCAGAGCAGCAATAGGTTCGTCTCCTCCATAAACAGATATTTTCTCCAATCTGTCTTCTGAAAACATGGACAGGTATTCAGCAAGCTTTTCTCCTTCTTGGGGATCGTTGCTTTTAATATGGATTAAGAAATCTCCTTCCGGAAACTCTTTCATGACTTCATCAAGGCTTGGCATCATCCCGATTCCTTTACCGCGAAACGGATAGGTTTTTCCATTATCAGCTGTGTAGCCATATCCAATGTCCAGCTTTTTTAATTCCTTCATTGTATAATCTCTGGTATTTCCCTTTGCATTTGTCCGGCATTCCAGCGTCCAATCATGGAATACCGCAAACTGTCCATCCTTTGTAAGCTGAATATCCAGTTCAACTGCATCTGCACCTGCCGCAAAAGCTGCTTCCATGGAAGGAATCGTATTCTCAAGAAAGGAATGCTCAGGCTCGTAAATTCTTTCAGCCGTACAGGTCTCCCCTGTTATCCCTTCCATATGAAAGGTCTGGGCCATTCCTCTATGGGCGAGAAGCAGCGGCTTATCATTTCTTTCTTTTGTAAGCAGGGAGGTGTTGTTTAAAAACATAAATGCGCCGAGAATTAATAAGATTATGATCAGCCGTTTTAAAATCTTCTTTACCTTTTTCATTTGTCCTCCGGTTTTTGCAGAAATAAATCTTTTCTCAACCGATTTTACCATAATCCAATAGGTAAAAATATAAAAGGCCAAATCTAAAGATTCGGCCTTTTATTGTTAGCTTGATTTCCGCCCCAGGTAAGCTTCCATGATTCTAGGATCATTCAGGAGCTTTTGTGAGCTTCCCTCAGCAACCATTTTCCCTGTTTCTAGAACATACCCATAATCGGATATTTTTAGTGCCTGTCTTGCATTCTGCTCCACCAGAAGAACAGTTGTGCCTGCTTCGTTAATTTCTTTAATAATTTTAAAGATATCTGCCACTATTAGAGGGGCCAGCCCCATTGAAGGTTCGTCAAGAAGAAGCAGCTTTGGTTTGCTGAGGATCGCTCTCGCAATGGCCAGCATCTGCTGCTGACCCCCGGATAATGTTCCTCCAAGCTGCTTCTGCCTTTCTTCAAGGATTGGGAAACGTTCCATTACAATCTTAATATCCTGGTCAATTTCATTGTCCTTCCGATGGTACGCTCCCATCTCAAGATTTTCAAGCACTGTCATTCCTGAAAGAATCTGGCGGCCTTCCGGAACAAGGGCAATCCCTTTGCGCAGCAGCTGGTCCGGCCGCAGTCCCGTTACATCCTGCCCCTGAAATTGAATGCTGCCGGCTTGAGGCTTGAGCAATCCGGAAATGGTCTTCATAGTCGTTGTCTTTCCTGCTCCGTTTGCGCCAAGTATCGTAACAATACTGCCTTCTTCCACTTCGAGGCTGATGCTTTTCAGAACCTGGATTTTTCCATAAAAGGCGTTAATCCCGTTTACCTTAAGCATACAAATCTTCCTCCTCACTGCCGAGATAGGCTTCGATGACATCCGAATTATTTTGGATTTCAGCAGGTGTTCCTTCAGCAATCTTCTTGCCGAAGTTTAGCACGGCAATACGGTCGCATAATTTCATGACAAGCGGCATATCATGCTCAATCAGCAGGACGGTAACGCCTTGTTCCTGAATTTTTTTGATGAGATGAAATAATTCGCTTGTTTCTGTTTCGTTCATTCCGGCTGCCGGTTCATCCAGAAGCAGCAGCTGAGGAGAGCTTGCCAGTGCCCTGGCAATTTCCAGCCTTCTTTGCTGGCCGTATGCCAGGCTGTCAGAAACAATATCCGCAAAACCTCCCAGCCCAACAAACTCTAATAGTTCATTCGCTTTGCTGCGGATTCTTTCTTCTTCTTTCCGCTGTGATTTTGTCCTGAATACACTGCTGAACACCCCGGATTTACTCCGGCAATGCTCCCCAACCATCACATTTTCTTCTGCTGTCATCTGGGGAAACAAGCGAATATTCTGGAATGTTCTGCAAATGCCTTTTTTCGTGATAAGGTGCGGCTTTAAGCCATTGATATTGTCTTCATTAAAGATAATCTCGCCTGAGGTAGGCGTAAACATCGATGTAATCAGATTGAACATCGTTGTCTTCCCGGCTCCGTTTGGACCGATCAGCCCAAAGATCTCACCCCGGTTAATAGAGAACGAGACATCAGACAGGGCACTCAGCCCGCCAAAGTTTTTACATGCTTTTTTGATTTGAAGTACCATGCTTTTGCCTCCTCTTTGATGCTTTAAGCTTGAGCCAATTTAAAATATTTACATCAATTAATCCCTGTGGCCGGACAGCCATCATAATAATAATGATCAGACCGTAAATCATGTAGCGGTATTCGCTTATAAACCTGAGCACTTCGGGCATTACAGTTAAGAAGAGCGCTCCAAACACCGGTCCCCAAATTACTTCGCTTCCTCCAAAAACTGCGAAAATCAGTATCTCAACCGCACGGTGATAGGCAAAATCGGCAGGACTTATGTAGGCAAGAACATGTGCAAATAATGCACCTGCAAATCCGGCTACCAGTGCCCCCTGTGCAAATGCCAGGACTTTATAATAAGTAATATTGATTCCCATTGACTCTGCTGCTTTTTCATCCAGCTTAATCGCTGCGAAAGCCCGTCCCACTCTGGAGCGGTTCTGCCTTCTGAAAAACGTGATTATGCTGATTGTAACCCCTAACAAAATGAGGAAAATAGCTAGAAAAACAAACTGGTTATTTTGGAGTCCAAGTATTTTCGGATCAAAGCCAAATTCTTTTAAAGTATTCAGCAGTTCACGGCCCATATGAGGAATGCCTGATAAGCCTACAGCTCCCTTTGTCATAGACTCCCAGTTTACAAAAATAACCCGGATAACCTCTCCAAACCCGAGAGTCACAATGGCGAGATAAACCCCCTGAAGCCTTAATGTCGGTATCCCGATAAGGATTCCGAATAAACCCGCCAATAAAGTGCCCGAAAGTATCCCCACAATAATAGGAAGGTCAAAGTTCAGCGTCAGAAGGGCCGATGTATAGGCACCGATCCCCATAAATCCTGCATTGGCAAGCGAGAGCTGACCAGTTGATAGAGTAATATATATACTTACCCCTAAAATAATGTTGATTAATATAAAAGAAGCTACCTGTAAATAATATGGATTTATTAATTCTGCAAGCATGAGTTCACCTTCTTACGCTGAAATTTTTTGGCCAAACAACCCCTGCGGCCTGATGAGAAGGATGACGATAATTGCCGCAAAAGCTATTGCATCCTTGTATCCCGAATTGCCGTAAACAACGACAAAGGTTTCCGCCAAGCCAAGGATAAGGCCTCCGGCCATCGCTCCCTTGACATTCCCCATGCCGCCAAGAATGATGATGGCAAGTCCTTTTAGCCCAATGGATAATCCCATCTGAGGGGTAACAGAGTTAAATGCCATTCCGACCAGGATCCCGGCAATCCCGCCCATCGCAGATGCGATAATAACAGTCATCGTAATCGTTCTTTTCACATCAACACCAAGCAGGCTTGCAGTTTCAAGATTTTCAGCAGTTGCCCTTAAGGCTTTTCCTGCCTTTGTTTTGCCTAGCCAAAAAGAAAGGGCGTACATGAGAAGGACAGAAATGATAAAGATAACAATCTGCACAAGATATACGGTTATCGAACCAATCTGGAAACTTATTTCCGCAAAAGAAGCACGGAAAGGATGGTTGCCTGGACCAAAAATATGGTGCGACAGGTTCTCCAGCAGTATCGAAACACCAATGGTACTGATCAATGGCGCCAGATGGGATACTCCCTGTTTATTCCTGAGAGGTCTCAGGGCAAATCGCTCAAGCAGATATCCCATTGCGGCAGTTACCAAAATCGCTGCCATAAAGGCCAGCCAAAGCGGCCCTTTGAATGTGGAAGTGACAACAACACCAATGAAGGCCCCGAACATAAAGATTTCTCCGTGTGCCATATTGATAATGCCAAGCACCCCGAAAACCAATGTAAACCAAGTGCAACGATGGCATAAATGCTGCCAAGGGTAATTCCGTTTATTAATTGTTCAATTAACACGGTATTCACCTACTAACTTTATTTATATGAATCATTTTCTTAAAAGTAAGCTCTGGCACTGATAGCGCCAGAGCTTCACTTTTGCAGCTTTCTTAATTAAATTCCTTAAATGCCCCGCCTTCGATAACCAAAACGGTCGGATCCATTACGACATCCCCTTCTTCATCAAAAGAGAACTCCCCAAGGATTCCATTAAAGCCTTGGATTTCGGCCAAAGCATCACGAAGTGCATCACGATCAGCTTCACCCGCATTTTTTAATGCTTCAGCCATAATGTATAGTGCATCGTAAGCCTGTGCTGCAAATTGGTCAGGCTTTTTGCCGTATTCTTCCTCATACTTACCGACAAATTCCTTGACCTTATCATCTTCTTTTTCACCATACCATGGAGTTGCCACAATCAGTCCATTTGCTGCATCCCCTGCTATATTGATGACCTCAGGAGAATTGAAGCCGTTTCCTCCTACAAACGGGACATCAATGCCCATTTTCCTTGCCTGATCCATTATTACTGCACCTTCATTGTATAGAGCCGAGGCCAGAATAAGGTCTGGCTTTAAACCTTTAATTTTCGTCAATTGCGCATTATAGTCTGATTGTCCTTTTTGGAACGTTTCAATCGTTAAGATTTCAAGCCCCTTCTCTTCTGCTGCTTTTTTCATCGTGTCAAAGCCGGATTTTGTAAAAACATCATCATTTCCATATAGAATTGCTACTTTTTTAGCATCATATTTCTCAATGGCTTTATCTATTGAAGCAGGAATCGCCAATGCTTCAGGCAGCGAGTTTCGGAAGACATAGTCCCCAATTTGCGGAATCCCTTCTGCAGTTGTTGAAGTCCCCATAATCGGTACCCCGTTCAGATCGGCTTCTGGACCAACTACATTCATTTCTGTACTTAATGTAGGCCCGATAATGCCTGTCACATTCTCTGAATTCATAAGCTTTTGTGCTGCTGTCAATGCCTGATCCTGCTTGCCGGCGGAATCTTCTATAACAAGGTTTATCTCGACTTCACCCTTGCCGTTGATTTCTTCCTGTGCGAGCTTTAAGCCATTTGTGATTGCTTCGCCATAAGCTGCACCCGGCCCGCTGATATAAGAAATAACTCCAATGTCGGCTTTAACTGCTCCTCCGCTGCTTTCCCCATCCTCATCCCCTGCTGCCTGATTGCCGCCGCATGCAGAGAGGACAAGCAAACTGGACAATGCTGTAAATTGCGCAAATTTCTTTAACTGCTTTCTCATTTTCTCTAACCCCCGTTATCAGAAATAAGTAAATATTCAAAACTATATTACTATTTAAATACAAATGCTTGTCAATGTAAACAATAATATGGAAACTTTTCTTACATATTAATTGACAACGGAAAGCGGAAGTTGCCTGGAACTGAAGCAGATGTTTCATCGTCTGGAAAATGCAGCCTTTCATTGTCTTCTGTCAACAATAGAAATATAGAATCTTTGTTTTTTATGAACATTGTCGTAACTTGTCACAGAATTGTAAGATTAATCTAAAGATATAACCATTGGAGGTGCCGGAAGAAATGGAAGCGATTACAAGAGACTTTTTTCTATATTTATCAAAAAATAGCTTACTGAATAAAATTGCCCAGAACAGAGGCGGAAGTTTTGCGGCAGGTAAATTAATTGGAGGGGTTGATTTCAAAAGCAGCGTCCGCTTTATCAGAGATCTGAATAATCAAGGACTTTCTGTAACAGTGGACCATTTGGGAGAATTTGTTGATTCTGTTGAAGTGGCTAATGAACGGACAGAGGAATGTATTTCAACCATTGAAATGATCAGCAAAGAAGGACTTGATTCACAGGTATCCCTAAAAATGACCTCTCTTGGTCTGGATATCGATCGTGATCTTGTTGTGAAAAACATGACAAGAATTCTTGATACTGCCGAGAAGCATAAAATTATGGTGACAATTGATATGGAGGATGTACCGCGCTGCCAGGCCACTATCGATTTGTTTAAGCAGTTTAAAGAGAAGTACAGCTGTGTAAGTACAGTTCTGCAGGCTTACCTGTATCGGACTGAAAAGGACCTCGAGGATTTGGGGAAATATCAGCCTTTTTTAAGAATGGTAAAAGGTGCTTATAAAGAATCACCGGAGCATGCTTTTCCTGAAAAGACAGATGTAGATGAAAACTATAAGAAATTAATTGAGCAAAGTCTGTTAAACGGAAATTATACAGCAATAGCTTCCCACGATGATCAGATCATTGAGTACACAAAAGAATTGGCAAAGAAGCATAACATTCCAAACGATCGCTTTGAATTCCAAATGCTCTATGGCATGAGGAATAAAACACAGCTGGAACTGGCGAAGCAAGGCTATAAGATGCGTGTCTATGTACCATACGGAATGGACTGGTATGGATATTTCATGAGAAGGCTCGCTGAACGCCCTGCTAATATTGCTTTTGCTTTTAAGGGCATTTTCAAAAAGTAAAACTTTAAAATTATTTTTCTTCCAAAACAATAAAATACAGCTATAATAATAACCAACCATTTGTGATTTCTAAGTAATGAGAAAGCAGCCCACTGCTTTCTCATCGCTTATTTTATCTAAATATTTGTAAACTAACAAAAAGGAGGCTTACAAATGGATTATGCATTAATTATATCCATTACCGTGTATATGATTGGGATGCTTTGGATTGGCTATTATGCCTATAAAAGGACTTCCAATCTATCAGACTACATGCTCGGAGGACGAACACTGGGTCCTGCGGTAACCGCTTTAAGTGCGGGTGCATCCGATATGAGCGGCTGGCTGCTGATGGGACTCCCGGGAGCCATGTATGCCACTGGCCTAAGCGCTTCCTGGATTGTCCTTGGCTTAACACTCGGGGCATGGGCGAACTGGCTTTATGTTGCACCTAGGCTTCGCACGTATACTGAGGTAGCCAATGATTCTATTACGATCCCTGGTTATTTAGAAAACCGTTTCGGGGATGCTTCCAAAATTCTGCGCCTGATTTCAGGATTAGTTATCTTAATTTTCTTTACCTTTTATGTATCATCAGGCATGGTATCCGGGGGAGTATTATTCCAAAGCACCTTTGGGCTGGATTACCACACAGGTTTATGGATCATTACTGGTGTAGTAGTAGCGTATACACTATTCGGTGGATTTCTTGCGGTTAGCTGGACAGACTTTGTTCAAGGTTTGATTATGTTTATCGCCCTCATTCTTGTACCATTAGTAACACTTTTCCATGTAGGCGGATTTGGGCCGGCAATTGATACTGCAAGAACAATCAATCCAGCTTTCCTTGATATCTTTAAAGGAACAAGTCTTTTAGGCATCATTTCCCTTTTTGCTTGGGGACTTGGCTATTTTGGGCAGCCTCATATTATCGTCCGCTTTATGGCTATCAGTTCTGTTAAAGAAATCAAGAAAGCCACCCGCATTGGGATGGGCTGGATGATTTTCTCGAGTATTGGCGCTATGCTGACTGGTTTTGTGGGTATTGCTTATGTTGCTGATACAGGCATTTCAATAGAGGACCCTGAAACCATTTTCATTCTTCTTGGCGAGGTATTATTCCACCCGATCATCACTGGATTCTTAATCTCAGCCATTCTGGCAGCTATTATGAGTACCATTTCATCACAGCTGCTTGTAACATCAAGCTCATTGACGGAAGATTTATATAAAACGTTCTTCCGCCGCTCAGCTACAGATAAAGAATTGGTTACAATAGGAAGATTATCTGTATTACTAGTTTCTATCATTGCATTGATTATTTCATGGGAGAAAAATGAAACGATTCTAGACCTTGTGGGTTATGCATGGGCTGGTTTCGGATCCGCTTTCGGACCTCTTATCATTCTTAGCTTATATTGGAAGCGCATGACAAGATGGGGAGCATTAGCCGGAATGATTGTTGGGGCAAGCACTGTCATCATTTGGTCTCAAGCCGGATTATCTGAAGTACTTTATGAAATGATTCCAGGCTTTGCTGCCAGCTTAATTGCCATCATAGTGGTAAGCCTTCTAACTGCAAAGCCATCTGCAGAAATCGAAAAACAATTTGCTGACTTTGAAAAATCCTTAAAATAACCTAAACGTTTCAGGACTGGGCCAAGAAAATGCCCGGTCCTTTTTCTTTCGGCAAAATTCGAGTGGTGCCTCCCATTGTTTTTCACTATAATAAGAACAGCAATGTTTAGGAGGGAGCCTTTAATGAGTCAGCCGCTGGAGAAAATCCTTAATATGACAGATATAGATGAGATTACAGAAATGGTCAGTACTTTTTTAAAGAAGCCTGTTGTCATCGAGGATGAACAATTCTCACTGCTGGCCTATAGCTCGTATTATATTGAACATTTTGATTTGGCGAACCAGCAGACCATATTTTCGAAGAGATGGCCCATACCCATTTTGGAGAAATTTATGGATGAAGGCATTGTTGATCAGTTAAAGACAATTCCTGAGCCTTTTAGAATTAAGAAAATGGAAGAAATCGGCCTTAACCAGCGCGTGGTTGTAAGTGCAAAATATAAAGAGCAGATACTGGGTTTTATTTGGGTTCAGGAAATAGAAGACACTCTATCTGAAAGCGAAATGAACTTTCTGCATGATGTTTCCTTCCATATTGGAAAGCTATTATATCAGAAAAACCTGAAAAAACTGCGCAAGGAAGAAGAAAAACATCAATTTTATCAAAAGATTATTGATCGTACCTATCAGACGGAAGATCAGATCAAATGGGAGGCGGCCAATGTTAAAATCATCCTCCCTGAGGCCTTTATCATCAATGTATTTTCTGTCGTGCAGGCAGATGAAGAGATATTTGCGGAATTGAATGAAACCGTTCGGCTGTTTGCAAATGCCCTCAGCCATCCAGCTCACATATTTACAAACCAGCATGAAATTATCGTCATGATCGGCAGCAGTTCCCCTGCACCCGGCAGCCTATCAGAAGACGCACATGAATTAACCAATACCGTTCTTAGCCAATTCAGACCGCAGACTGTGTATGCAGGGATCGGAGGAGAATATTCCTCCATCTTAAAACTGCGCAAAAGCTATGCAGAGGCTCTGGAGGTCATCAAAGCCGCCAAATTCATTGGATCACCTGAAGAATTGCCGTATGAATATAAAAAGCTATGGGTATTCCGTTATTTAGAACCTATTGCTCAGCATAACAGCCTGACTAAATATGTAAATGAAGACCTTTTGAAGCTGCAGAAAAAAGACCTGGAAAGCCAAACCAGCCTGCTGAAGACGCTTGAGGTGTATTTATTAAACAACTGCCGCCTTAAGCCGACAGCGGAACAGCTTTTCATCCATACAAATACTTTAAAATACCGAATGAAACAAATTACTGATTTAACATCCATCGACTTTGATGACTTTAACACAAGATGCCAGCTGTACATTGATTTACAGCTGCTCAAGCGGAAGAAATAAGAGCTGGCTGGCGGAAGCGATTCATGACGACTTTTTCATGTTTGTTTTCCTGATTTCGGCTTCATGAAGCGTCCATGGCGACCATTTTTCCCTTTGCTTCCTGATTTTCGGCTTCATGAAGTGCTCATGGCGACCATTTTTCCCTTTGCTTCCTGACTTTCGGCTTCATGAAGCGTCCATGGCGACCATTTTTCCCTTTGCTTCCTGACTTTCGGTTTCATGAAGTGCTCATGGCGACCATTTTTCTACTGGCTTCCTGGTTTTCAGCTTCATGAAGCGGTCATGGCGACCATTTTTCTCTTTGCTTCCTGATTTTCGGCTTCATGTAGTGCTCATGGCGACCATTTTTCTACTGGCTTGCTGGTTTTCAGCTCATGAAGCGGTCATGGCGACCATTTTTCTCTTTGCTTCCTGATTTTCGGCTTCATGTAGCGCTCATGGCGACCATTTTTCTACTGGCTTCCTGGTTGCCGGCTTCATGCAGCGCTCATGGCGACTATTTTTCTCTTTGCTTCCTAAATTTCGGCTTCACGAGGCATTCTCTTCTATCACCGGCTTTTAAACTTACCTGGATTCTCAACTCTAATAGAAACAACTTCTCCTCAACTTAAACAAAAACGATAGATTTTTAAAGATCCTGCTGAGAGCTTTTTATTTAATGGTTTAACCGGCATGAAGTCGGTGCCTTCCGCAAATTCCTCACCATTGCATATTGGGCATTCCACAATATGATTCACTTCTCTCATCCCCTTCTGCTTATATACAAACCGAGTGGTAAAAGTTCCAAAAGAAATGCCTGTCCCCTCGCCAGGGAGCAGGCATCATTATTGTTCTTCTTTTTCCGGCTTGAATAAAAAGTATGAGATGACCCCTGATAATAGTGCTGCACCAGCTGCTATCAGCAATCGAATCAACAAATCTATTTGCTGATAATCTTTATTAAGCATCCACATTGCAGCTGCAGCTACAAGAATCATTATGGGAATGACAATAAGCTTCCTATTTTTCAAGATTTTTTACATCCTTTCGCGTCGTGCTAACCAAAACTTATTATATAAGAATTAAGCAAAAATAGATAATATCAGCCCCTCTTGCAAACCCTTCCAATTTTCATAATTATTAAACCTTATTTTTTTGCCCTCATTCCCTTTACAAAGGGGCTTTAAGGGCTTTATAATCCCGTTGTTCCACTTTATACGGATCTCGAGAAAACTATAAAAAAGGAGGTTGCGGCGATGCGGCAAAAACTATTTTCTTTTATCATGATAAATCTGGGAGCATTCCTGGTTTCTATAAATGTCCATTTTTTCTTGTCCCCCAATAATTTAGCAACAGGAGGGGTCAGCGGATTGTCGATCATCATGAATGACTTATTTCCGGATTTCTCCATAGGTACTTTCATGATTCTTGTCAACTTGATCCTGTTTGCAGTTGGTTTTATTTTTCTTGGATCAGGCTTTGGGGCAAAAACTATATATGCGAGCTTCGCTTTGTCTTTTTATGTGTGGGTGCTTGAAAAATTCACCCCGATGGCCCATCCGCTAAGCGAAGACTTGCTTATTCAGCTGATCATCGGGCAATGCATCGCCGCGACCGGAATGGCAATTGTCTTTAACCAGCAGGCTTCTACTGGCGGGACAGACATCATCGCCATGATTATTAATAAATACTTAAATATTGAAGTCGGCAGAGGAGTGCTTCTTGCGGATTTATTGATCGCCCTGTCTTCCGCCGTTCTGTTCGGCCCGCAAGTTGGCATGTATGCCTTCTTTGGTGTCATAATTAATGGATTTGTCATTGATTATGCACTTCAGCAATTCAATTCAAACAAAGAAGTTGTTATTATCAGCCGCCACAGTGATGAGATTAAAACCTATATCGTTCATGAACTGGGCAAAGGTGCAACCATCCACTCCGCAACCGGTGCCTTCACATCAGATAAAAAAGAAGTCATTACAACTATCCTGGGGAGAAAAGATTTCACAAAGCTGAAAAGTTACATTACCCAGGTTGATAATAAGGCATTTATCACTGTTCATACGATGAATGAAATTCTTGGCCAAAATTTTAAAAGGCTGGCATAAATGGTAAAGCTTCATCCGCAAAGGATGGAGCTTTATTTTATATGCAGTGGCTTTGCTTTGGGCTTCAATCCATGTAATATTATAGCGAAAACGGAATCATCCTATACGTACGCGGTCCTAGTGGCCGCTTTTTTGTTTGCCTAATTTTGGTTTTAAATAAACCCTATGTGGAAAAAGGGTAGAAAAGGAGGCGTTAGCATGAAAGTTATTGTAATCGGTGCCAATGGAGATGTGGGCGAACATGTAATCAGAAAGCTCGCGGAGAAGAAGCTTGAAGCTCTTGCCGTTGCTGCAAATGAAAACCAAATTGAAGACCTTGTAAAACTGGGTGCATCCCATGCAATTGTTTATGACGAGCAAAAGCTGATCCCCTTTCTTCAGGCATCAGATGCAGTGATTTATTTAACAGGCGTCAATCCTAAAAAACATACGAGCAAAACAGTCATGGTCGATCACCAATCTATTTCAGATATCATCCAATTGGCACAAGAATCCGGTATCAGACGATTTGTGATGATGAGTGCAGTCAAAGCGGAGGAAAGGGAAACGGACCCTTCCCGCAAGATTGCTGCGAAGGATCTTCCAGAAGATATGCTTAAAGCAGCCAATTTGGTCTACACGGTTATCCGGATTGGTCAATTAACTGACAATCCCGGCAGCGGAAAAATTACCCTGTCAGAGAAAATCCATGACCGGGATGCTGAGATTTCGCGTGAGGACGCAGCCGAAGTTCTAGTAGAGTCTATTGATAAAGAAGCTATCTTTCATTCAACCATTGAGGCAGCCTCTGGGGACACCCCTATACGAGAAGCCCTAAGCCAGTTTTAATAGAAGGAGGATAAAATGAGTTTAACAGATTACCTTGTCATTGCATTATTTATATTCATTGCATTGGTTATTTTTGTACCAGTCATTCTATTTATTTATTGGTATGTAAAAGATGACAGGCAAAAACAGCACTCCATACTCAGAAACTTTCCGGTAATTGGGAAGGTGCGATACATCACAGAAAAAGTGGGACCTGAGCTAAGACAATACCTATTCAATAATGATACGGAAGGCAAGCCTTTTTCCAGAAAGGAATACCAGGATGTGGTCAAAGCCGGCAAATATAAAGAAAGACTAATAGGATTCGGCTCTATAAGAGATTTTGATGAAGAAGGGTTCTATATACGCAATACCCTGTTCCCTAAACTCGTTGATGAGATGAAGGTGGATAATACACAGAAAGTTAAAACACGTGTTTATAAAGTCGATGGAGACAATCTTTTTCAAGAAAGGAACACAGCGAAGAAAAATTGGCCGATCCTTACTATCTGCGGGATGAAGATGCGGTTGTGCTGGGCGAAAAAACCTGCCGGCAGCCATTCAGAGTCAAGGGACTTGTAGGACAATCGGCCATGAGCTACGGTTCTCTTGGCGAAAAAGCGATCACTGCACTTTCAAAAGGTCTTGGCCTTGCCGGCGGCACCTGGATGAATACTGGTGAAGGCGGTCTGTCTCAGTATCATCTTGCCGGCAGCCCGGACATAATAATGCAAATTGGCCCTGATATGTTCGGCGTCCGAAAGGCTAACGGGGAATTCTCCTGGGAAGAATTTAAAAAGAAAAGTGAAATACCTGAGGTAAAAGCCTTTGAACTAAAGCTTGCACAGGGTGCAAAAACCCGCGGCGGACATGTTGAAGGTGAAAAAGTAACCGAAGAAATTGCCAGAATCCGGCTTGTAGAGGTTGGCAAAACGATTAACAGTCCAAACCGTTTCTATGAATTTGAGGATGCCCCTTCCATGTTCCATTTTATTGAGGAGCTCCGGAGTGTAGGCGGAAAGCCTGTCGGAATGAAAATAGTGGTAGGAGATCTTGATGCCCTGGAGAGCATGATTTCCTATATGAAGGAGAGCGGCAAAGGCCCTGATTTTATTACAGTTGATGGCGGTGAAGGCGGAACAGGGGCTACTTATCAGGAGCTTGCAGATAGTGTGGGGCTCCCCATCCAATCAGCCCTGACAGTTGTGGATGAAATGCTGAGGGAGTACGGAGTCAGAGACCGTGTAAAAATTATCGCTTCCGGTAAATTAATCACTCCTGATAAAATTGCCATTGCTCTTGCGATGGGAGCGGATCTTGTCAATATTGCGAGGGGCTTTATGATCAGCGTCGGCTGCATCATGGCCCAAGTCTGCCATACAAATCACTGTCCTGCAGGGGTTGCGACAACTGACAAGAAGCTGCAGGATGGATTGATTGTTGATGAAAAGCATTACCGGGTCTGCAACTATGTCATCTCTCTAAGAGAAGGATTATTTAATCTTGCGGCAGCTGCTGGAATCGATAATCCCACCCAATTTGAAAGAAAACATATTGTCCATAAAGATAAATTCGGCAGAGTCTCCCCTATTGAAGATATACTGCATGCAGCCAAACGTGCCCAGCTGCAGAAAGAAAGCTGACAAACTGATGCCTGGTCCCGTCTGGACCGGGTTTTTTGCCCTCTTATTTCTTTAGTTAATAAGCAATAAGATTCACCGCGCGCTCCTTTTTCTTACATAAAAACGGGACTATCGTGTTATTTTGAGGTTATCATTCGAAATCCGCAGGCAATAAAGGTATAATTTAGTTTGGTAAAAAAATAGATTACTAGAAAAAATGTGTTTACATAAGGGAGGATTTTAGGATGGGATGGGTAATCGCCATATTATTTGGTTCAGCAGTTGTGCTGCTCATTTTATCGTTTTTAAAAACGGCGCAATCCAAATCAAATATTGAGCAGCAAATCGATCAGGTTACTTTTACATTAAAAAATGAAATTCATGAACTGCAGCAGCAAATCAGAAATATTGAATTGGATGCTGAGATTACAGCAAAGCAATCCGGGGCAATGAGCGGGCCATCAGAAGAAAGACTTTTGCTTCGCGAGGTACTGGATTTGCATAAACGCGGATATTCGAATGAAAGCATTGCATTAAAAAAACAGCTTACACCTAAAGAGGTCGACCTGATGCTTCTGCCTTATTCAGCGAACAAAGGTGAAAGGAGCATGGTTGCCCAATGACACCAAATACCTTGCGCAGTTTTGCAGCAGGCCTTTTAGCGGCGGCCATCTTGACAGGAAGCGTCTACCTTTTTGGACCTTCTGAAGCAAAAAGTACAGAAAAGCCTTCTGATAAGACAGAGGAAGCAGAAAAGCTGTCAGATAAAGAAATGATTGAATTGCTCGCATCTAAAGGCTACGTCATCAACACTGAAGCTGAATGGAGCAAACAGCTCGCTGCTGCAGCAAAGTCCAGCGAGAAGAAAGATGAAAAAGCAGAAGAGAAAACTGAGGACAAAACTGGCGAAAAAGTTGTTTACCGGACTATTTTAACCGTATCTATGGGAATGACCAGCATTGACGTTGGGAACGCACTTGAAAAAGCCCATATTATTGAAAGCGGAATTCAATTCTATAAAGATGTAGAAAAACGGGGACTTGAGAACGAATTGCGTCCCGGCACATTTGAAATAGAAAGCGGAATGACTACAGACGAGATCATTTCAGTTATATTTAAGTAAGAAAAGCTCCTTTTCGGGTGAAAAGGAGCTTTTTTTCTATATTTCAATAGTAAAAATGACTAATTTGCTGTCATAGGAACCTTTATGTGCGGATAACACAAATTTGTGTGCGGATAGAAATAATTATGTGCGCTCAAAAAAAGAGTCTGCTTACTCTTTCAAAAACCTGCGAAGAATCTGAGCCAGTTCTTCCGGTGCTTCGTACATGCTCATATGCCCGGCAGCTTTAATGGTCAATTGTTTGATGTTAGGCCCTTCAACTGCAAATGACTTTTCTGGAGGGATAATCTGGTCTTTGTCTCCAGCAACAAGTAATACCGGGAGCTTTGTACTTTTCAAGACATGGCTGCGGTCCGCACGAAGTTTCATCGCTTTCAGAGCAGCCTTTGCACCTTCAGAGCTTGTACGATAGCCAATCTCTTTGGCCATTTGAATTTCCTTGGGATGTTTCTCACCGGGCGCAAAGAGCTTGGGCACAAGCCCATCAATAAAGGACTCAATTCCCTCTTTATCAATTTTGCCGGCAGCGATATCCCTTCCTTTCTTTCCTTCTTCTGAATCGGGGCTGGCTGTTGAATGGACAAGAGAAAAAGATTTCAGCATGTCTTCATAAGATTCAGCAAATGCAAGGGTTACGTAGCCGCCCAATGAGTGTCCGAAAAGAGATACTTTATCAAACCCCAGCTCATCTATAGCCCCTTTGATCACTTCAGCCATCTTTTCAATTGACAGTTCACCGGCCGGCAAACTTGACCCCCCATGTCCTGGAAGGTCCACCGCAATGACGCGAAAATCCTCCGCCAAAATTGGAATCATCCTTGCCCAATAATCTTTGCTGCCGCAAAAACCATGCAGCAATACCAGCGGCTCACCTGTGCCTTCATCATAATATGAGATGGCTGTTCCATTTACATTTTTTATTTTTGCATCCATTCAGAAAAAACCTCCTTTATTTCGCGAGTAAATCCTGATATTCGCTCTTTCGGTCAAAAACAGCTTTAGCATATGAGCAGGCAGGAACAATCTTATACCCTTTGATGCGCGCCTCCTGAACGACACTTTCCAGCAGTTTTCCGGCAACTCCCTGACCGCGCAGAGATTCACTTACATATGTATGGTCTATGGTTATGACGGAATCGCCGCTTGGAATATAGGTGATTTCAGCAATCATATTCCCTTCATCATCATTCATAAAAAAACGGTTTTCTTCTTTTTGTATATCTTTATTCATCGCATTTCCTCCTTTATTTAAATATTTCCTTATACTTGATGTTAACATACTGTCTTCAAAATTATCTGAATGTCCTTTCCTATATCTTCCCTGCTAAATAAAACTTTTAAACTTTAGTTTTCTTACTATGCTTTTACATTGCTGCTATTGCTGCTTAGGGAATCAACTTTCAGCACACTTTTATGAACCAAAAGAACTCCCTTTCTGCTATTAAAACAGAAAGGGAGTTCTTTGCCTAAAATACCTTACTATGCAATTACTCTATACCAGCGGTAAATAAGATATCCTCTATTTCTTTGTATCCTTTTCTTCTGGCGAGCTCAATCGGCTTCACACCATATTGGTCTGTAAGGCTTGTATCGGCCCCGTGTTCAAGCAATATCCTTATGATGGCCTGCTGGGTTTCTCCTCCATCATTCAAAACAATGGCTTCAATCAAAGGTGTCCATCCGCAATAATTGGTATGGTTTACGTTTATATCTGTAGATGTTAAAAGCTCACGAACCACCTCTATATGTCCCTTTTCGCAGGCTGGAGTAATACCCACTCCGCCAAATCTCGTTAAGAGATTAATATCTGCCCCAGCGCTAATCATCATTTTAACTAACTTCAAATCTCCATGAATGCATCCATATAAAAATGGGTTTAAGCTGGTTTGATCTTGAAGATTAATATCTGCCCCTGACTCCGCCAGAAAATGAACCATATCATAATGCTTATTTATCGAAGCAATCAAAATGGCCGTTCGTTTTTTCTTATCCTGAAGATTAATATTAATGCCGCTCTCTAGACAGGCTTTCAAACAGTCAAGGTCACCATTTTCTGCTGCGTCGAATAGCACAAGGCTATCATCAATTTTTAACATATGATCCTCCATAAAATATGGTATTTATATCAGGAAACGTTTTTATGTCAGCTGTCCTGCTACAACTTTCCCTCTAAAAATTACCGCTTCTCTTTTAGGTGTTCTCGCAACTGCTTCTGCCGAACACGAAGCATCGACAAGTACCAAGTTTGCTTCTTCTCCCTCAAGCGGCCAACTCATCTCTCCATCCTTGTTTAATGGGACAGGACCCCCAGTGGCCCATTTTAATGATTGTGCCAGAGAAATTTCATCGCTCTTACGGTAAAGCTCACCATATCTCGTTACTTTTTCCAGCAGATCTCCAGTCCCGAAAGGTCCCCATGAATCATAGAAACCATCGCATCCCAGATAAATATTTACACCTTTTCTGTCCAAGAGTTCAATTGGTGGAAGAGATTTTGTTATAGGAATAGTGGACATGATCGACATTCCAAGCTCATTCAATCTTTCCGCCATTTCTTCTGCTTGCGGGACTGGTACTTCCCCTAAACAAAATGCATGGCTTACAGCAGCACGATTGTGCCACTTTGCTTCTTCTATCATTTCAGCAAATTTATCAATTGTATATAGCCCTACATGTCCTCCATCATGTAAATGGATATCTATATCTGCATCAAATTCTGTACTCAGATTCATGACTTCATAAAGTGACTTTTCAATATTACGGTCAATTCCTGCAGGATCAAGACCGCCTACAATGCTGGCTCCAGATCTCATCGCTTCTTTCATGAGAGGAATTACATGTTCCCTTAAAAGACCGTGTTGAGGGAAAGCTACAATTTCGAATGTCAGTTTGTCGGAATAGTCTTCTAAAGCTTCTCTTACGCCCTCCAGGTTCTTCAAGCCAATATAAGGATCAATATTTACATGGGTACGAATGTGAGTTGATCCCTTAGAAAGGAGAAGCTCAATCATTTTGCTTGCCCGCTGCCTGGCTGTAGGCGCCAATTCCTCAAGCTCCATTGCTTCATACCTTAAACGTTCCTCTAAATTTTTGACCGGCCTGCAAGCCTTCCAATCAAGAGAAAGATAGGTCTTATCAAGATGGTTGTGCATCTCTTTAAAAGATGGCAGTGCCAAAAACCCTCTTCCATCCACTGTATTTTCATTTTTCGAAATTTCATATCCGCTGCTCTGTTTTTCTATTACTTTTCCATCTTCAATTTTCAAATGAAATAGTTCAGTTTTTGTAGTATAAACTCCCTTTTCATCCTTGAGGTATCCAGTTTCAAGCTTAATGTTTGTTAACCAATGGGACTTAGGCATTACTTAACCCTCCTTTTTGCTCTTAAGCTATGAATTTATTATGTTTAGTTCAGTTCGTTTGCTTTCAACCTTATTGCCTTTGAAAAATAATGACTCAACCGGTGCTCTTCTTGCAATTGCCTCTGCTGAACATGTCGCATCAACAAGCATCATCGTTGCATCGTCGCCGACTTTTGGCCAAACCCTTTCACCAGCTTTATTCAGGGGAGTAATACCGCCAGTTGCAAACTTCAAGACTGATGATAAAGAATATTCATCAATCATTCGGAACCTTTCCGCAAGGGTCCCCAGTTTCTGTATGGTGTTTCCTGTTCCGAACGGGGACCAGTGATCGGTGATGCTGTCATGGCCTACTGAAACGGGAATACCATAACGATCAAGGGCAGGAACTGGAATAGTTGTACGATTAATTGGAATGGTAGTGGTCACGTCAATTTCCTGCTCTTTTAATATTGCCGCCATCTCAGCCAATGCTTCTCCGGACAGGTCGGCTAAAGCAATTCCATGGCTAATTGTTGCTCTTCCTGCCATGCCTGCTTCTTTTGTATAATCTGCCATTCTCTCAAATGTAAAAGCTCCCAATGAGTTAGGATCATGAAGATGGATATCGACTCCCTTATTATGCTCTGCTGCAATTTCAAAAATGGTATGCAGGGACTTTTCAATGTTTCTGTCCACGGTAGCTGGATCCACACCGCCAACCAGGGTGGCACCATTTTTCATAGCATCACGAATTAACTGAACAGAGCCGCTCCTCAGCAGTCCATGCTGCGGAAACGCAACAATGTCATATGTAAGGACATCTTCATATTTTTTTAGTGCATTGACAGTAGCTTCCAAGTTTTTCAGGCCAATTACAGGGTCAACATTACAATGTGTGCGAATGTGGGTATGGCCATTTTCCAAATATAGCTCTATCATTTTTTCAGCACGTTCTTGTGCGGTTGGGAGAAGCTTTGGCAGAAGTTCCTTTTCCTCTTCTAATCTAGTGAAAATGCCATTTGTGATTGGTGTACAGGCTTTCCATGGCCCGCCGTAATAGGTTTTGTCAATATGAATGTGCATATCTCTTAAAGAAGGAAGCAGAAGCTTCTGTTTTGCATCAAGTTGGTTTTCATTAGAATCTGGGGCAAGCAGTGAAATTTCTGCAATTTTTCCAGCTTCGATTTTCAAGTGGCAAATTTCTGTGCTTGTCCCTGTAATTTGTTCATTTTCGTAAATGAATCCTTTTTCTAGCCGAACATTTGTAATCCATAGAGCTGTCATTCTGATTCCTCCTAAAATTGAAAATGAAGGAAAAGCACTTTTGCTTCAAAAGTACTTTTCCGTTTCCCTTTTTAATTTACTTACTTAATTACTGCATCATCAATCATTAAATAATTGGCAGCATTCAGCCAAAAGCCGCTTACATTTTTACTGTGCGCAGCCATATGTTCATAGTTTCGGATTGGAATATAGACCGCATCCTCTAATTCCATTTGCATTACTCTTTCATAAAGATCCTTCCGCTTTGCTTCGTCAGTCTCTCTTCGTGCTTCTTCGATAATTTTGTCTACCTCTGGGTTGCTGTAATAAAAATGGTTTCCAGGAGGTCCCTGTGAAGCAGTATGGAAAAGGTTGTACTGATTATAATCACCATCTCCAGTGGCATTTCCCCATCCTCCGATAAATAGATCATGCTCAGATTTATCAATTGTATCGATATATGCTCCATATTCCATTACTTGAATATCTACCTCAACGCCAATTCCCTTTAATTGCGATTGAATAACTTCAGCCATATTGATGCGTTCTTTTCTATCACTTGTCAGTAATTTAAGCTTAAGTCCGTTTTCATATCCGGCTTCTTTTAACAATTTCTTTGCTTCATTTAGATCATAATCATAAGGCTTAACTTTTTCACTGTGGCCAAACACCTTTGGACTCATCGCGGCATTAGCAAGTGTGCCCACATTGTTATAAACCCCTTTAATGATCGCTTCTCTCTCAACTGCATGGCTGATTGCTTTGCGGACTTTAACATCATCCAATGGTTTTTTCTTCGTGTTAAATCCAATATATTCAACTGCAAGCCCCTCAGCCCGGAGAAGTCCCATCGATTCAGAAGCCTCAATTCGCTCAATTTCTGTAACAGGCACCTGATCATTAATGTGTGCTTCCCCTGTTTCAATCATAGCCAGCCGAGTCGCGTCTTCAGGTACAACCTTAAAAACAACTTCATCAATACTTGGACTTTTTCCCCAATAATTTTCATTTTTCTTCAAGGAAATTTCCTGTCCAGTCTTCCAATTTTCAAAAACAAACGGGCCTGTACCAACAGGTTTCTCTGCAAGCGTCTCCTGGTTTTCGGCCAGCGCCTTTGGACTCATGATGCTTCCTTCACTGCTTGCAAGAATAGAAAGCAGCGGAGCATACGGGTAATCAAGCAATAATTGTACTGTGTATTCATCAATTACTTTTACTTCATTAATCATCGCGAATTTCTCACGCTGAGGCGATCCAGTGTTTGGATCCAGCAAACGATCAAAGGTGGCCTTCACAGCTTCAGAGTTAAACGGTGTACCGTCATGAAAGGATACCCCTTCCTTTAGTTTAAACTCCCAGGTCGTATCATCAATGACATTCCACTCTGTTGCCAGCAGCGGCTGAATGTTCATATCTTTATCTGGTTCCACTAAAGTTTCATATACTTTTTGATAAATAATATTTGCTGAAGGAATGTCTGTAATAAAGTGAGGATCTAATTTTGTTGCATCTGATAAACGGACAACTGTCAATGTACCCCCATCCTTTTTACCTTCGGATTCATTGCCAGCTTCCTGCTCTGTTTTTGTTTGTGTAGAACATGCTGTTGACAGCAGCATCATTAAGCTTAGGAAAATCATTAGCAATCCCTTTCGAAAGTGCTTTCTATCTTTCTCCATTTTTCTCTCCCCTTTTTTAGTAAATAATTCCGGTAATAAACTCAATGTTCACCGTCCCTCCGTAAATGCATATCTGCATTATAGAAGATGATGCACTTAGATATTTACAGAATATTTACTTGATTTTTAAATATTTTGACAACTATTTTAAAAAATATTTACTTTACAGGTAATTTTGATAATTTTAACTAAACGTTTGCAATCCATTCTTCTTTTGAAAGGAGGAAGACTGATTTTCAATTTACTGCTAGTAAAAAAATCTTTTAGGGGGAAATAAGATGACAGTTCAAGTAAAAACGGAGCAGCCAGATATAGCTGTAAAGACATTGATTAGCGGCTCAAAGGAATCTAGAATAAAAGATTTTCTTTCTATATTGATGCAAAATAAAGCAGCACTTGCTGGGGCTATTATTATTTTTGTTTATCTGTTAATGGCGGCATTTGCACCGCTGCTGGCTCCATATAGCCCATACGAAATTGATTTGGAAAATAAGCTGACTCCTCCATCTGCAGACCACTGGATGGGAACAGATGATAAAGGAAGAGATATTTTAAGCCGGATTCTATATGGTTCAAGGCTTTCAATGGGGGTCGGATTTGCTGCTGTGTTATTCGGAGCATTTTTCGGAATCATTTTTGGTCTTGTAGCTGGGTATTATGGCAAATGGGTTGACACCATTATCATGAGGATGATGGATGTTATGCTTGCATTCCCAGGGATTCTCCTTGCTCTAGCAATTATTGCAGCACTGGGTCCAAGTCTGATTAATGTGACCATAGCAGTAGGAGCTTTTTCTGTACCTTTATTTGCTAGAATCGTCCGGGGATCTACTTTAGAAGTAAAGCGCCTTGAGTATATTGATGCAATCCGATCGCTTGGCGCCTCTGATTTTGTCATTATATCCAGGCATATTTTCCCGAATATTCTTTCACCCATTATTGTTCAAGGGACTCTGCGATTGGCTACCGCCATTCTGTCAGCAGCTGGATTATCATTCCTCGGCCTGGGTGCACAGCCGCCTTCACCTGAATGGGGAACCATGCTCAGCAGCGGGAGGGATTTCTTATTCTCCGCACCTTATATCGCCCTATTTCCAGGTCTTGCCATCTCTATTCTAGTTCTTGGATTTAATATTTTTGGTGATGGTTTGCGTGATGCGTTTGACCCTAGGATGAAAAAATAAAAGCTTTGAGGAGGTTATATCTATGCTGATGTTTATATTACGCCGGATTTTACAAACAATCCCGGTCATTATTGGAGTTACTTTTGTTGTCTTCTTTATTATGCAGCTCGTTCCAGGGGATCCTGCAGTACTTCTTGCTGGTGAAGGCGCCTCAAAAGAAACGATTGAAGCTATTCGAGACCAGCTTGGATTAAATCAGCCTTTATATATCCAATACTTCGAATATTTAACGAGTGTGTTTAAGGGGGATTTAGGTGTCTCCTTAAAAAACAGCCAGCCTGTTCTTGATGAAATATTAGTAAGACTGCCAATTACCATTGAACTCGCCTTCTTTAGCATCATTATTACAATCGTGCTGGGAATGGCAGCAGGAATTATTTCAGCTGTTAAACCTTATTCTTTGACCGATGTCAGCGTCATGCTTGTTGCACTCTTAGGAATTTCACTTCCAAGCTTCTGGTTTGGCCTCATGCTTATGTATTTCTTCTCTGTTAAGCTTCAAATTTTGCCGGTTGCAGGATGGGACAGTCTGCTCCATGTCATCTTGCCGGCTATTACCCTTGGAGCAGGAGGAGCAGCAATTGTCGCAAGGATGACCAGATCGAGCATGCTGGAAGTTATTCGCCAGGATTATATTCGGACAGCACGTGCAAAAGGGCTTCGCGAACGAATCATTATTTATAAACATGCACTGAGAAATGCCCTGATTCCAGTGATTACGGTTGTGGGCCTGCAGTTTGGCGCACTCCTTGGAGGCACCGTATTGGTGGAATCGATCTTTGCTATTAATGGACTGGGAAGAATGATTGTCGATGCAATTCGAATGCGTGATCTTCCAATGGTCCAGGGAGGAGTATTATTTGCCTCACTTATTTTCGTAGTTGTGAATTTATTCGTAGATGTCTTCTATCGGTTCTTCAATAAACGCATTGAGCTAAATTAAGTTAAGGGTGGTGACTGGATATGAAAGAAAGTAACAGGCCAATACTTGAAGTAAAAGGATTAAAAACCCACTTTACAACAAAGCGGGGAGTCAGCAAAGCGGTTGATGGCATCGATTTTACACTGCATAAAGGGGAAACGCTGGGAATTGTAGGGGAATCCGGATGCGGGAAAAGTATGACTTCCCTCTCTATTCTCCGCCTCATTCCTTCTCCACCGGGAAAAATTGCCGGGGGTTCCGTTCTTTTTAAAGGAAGAGATTTAGTTACAATGCCAGAGGATGAAATGAGAAAAATTCGCGGGAATGAAATATCTATGATTTTTCAGGAGCCAATGACTTCCTTGAATCCTGTAATCCCGGTTGGGGAACAAATTGCAGAAGCTTTGAGGCTGCACCAAAAGATGGGAAAAAAGCTGCATGGGATAAGTCAGTTGATATGCTGAAGATGGTTGGAATCCCTCTCCTGAAAAACGAGCGAAACAAGAACCGTTCCAATTGAGCGGAGGGATGCGCCAGCGTGTCATGATTGCTATGGCTCTTGCATGTACACCTGAGGTATTAATAGCAGATGAGCCAACCACTGCCTTGGATGTTACGATTCAAGCGCAAATACTGGAGCTGATAAAAGAGCTGCAAACAAAAATAGGAATGGGTGTTATCATGATTACCCACGATTTGGGAGTTGTGGCAGAAACTTGTGATAAGGTAGCGGTAATGTATGCCGGAAATATAGTCGAGCATGCTTCTACAGAGCAAATATTTGCTGATCCAAAGCACCCTTATACGCAAGGGCTATTGAACTCATTGCCCAAAATCCATGAAGATCAGGAAGAACTAATTACGATAGATGGCAGTGTCCCCAGCCCTTACAATATGCCTGGCGGATGCCGGTTCGCCTCTAGATGCCCTTATGCGGAAGATATATGTGCTGCACACCAGCCTGATCTTGTTTCCTATTCTGAAGATATTAAAGTAAGATGCTGGAAATACACCGACAAGTGGACTGGCAAAAGAGATAAAGAAGGGGTTGTCTAACGTGGAAACGACAGCAGAAAAAAATATCATCTTGCATGTAGATCGATTAAAACAATATTTCCCGGTTAAAAAAGACTCTATCTTCAAGCCAAAGGCATATGTAAAGGCGGTAGACGATATTTCATTTGAGCTTTTTGAAGGTGAGACATTAAGTATAGTTGGGGAGTCCGGATGCGGGAAATCAACAACCGGACGTGCAATTTTAAGGCTTGATGAACCTACTGACGGAAAGGTTCTTTATATGGGGAAAAATATTTTAACGTTAAATAAAAAGGATATGAGAAAACTTAGAGGTGATTTGCAGGTTATATTTCAAGATCCTTTTGCTTCTCTTAATCCCCGGCAAATGGTGAAGCAAATTTTAAATGAAGCCATGGCCATTCAGAATGTGGTTGAAAAATCAAGGCGAAAGGAAAGAATGCTGGAACTGCTTGGCTATGTCGGACTTCCTCCAGAAGCACTTGACAGATATCCGCATGAATTTAGCGGCGGCCAGCGCCAGCGTATTGGAATCGCCAGAGCATTGGCCGTTAATCCAAAATTAATCATTTGTGATGAAGCTGTATCTGCCCTGGATGTATCTATCCAGGCACAAATTCTCAATTTATTAAAGAAGCTGCAAAAGCAGTTTAAATTGACCTTCCTTTTTATCTCTCATGACCTTAGTGTCGTCAGGCATATTTCAGACAGGGTTATGGTGATGTATCTGGGAAAAGTGGTCGAGATTGCAGAGAAAAAGAAATGTTCGACTCTCCGCTTCACCCGTATACAAAAGCACTGCTCTCGTCTATTCCAGTTCCGGATCCAACTTTAAAAAGGGACCGCGTCATATTAAAAGGAGATGTTCCATCACCGATTGATCCTCCTGGAGGCTGCAGGTTTCATACACGCTGTCCTTTTGCTGTTGAAAAATGCAAGCAAGAGGAACCTCCCCTTAGGGAGCTGGTTAATAATCACTTTGTAAGCTGTCATATCGCTGAAACTCTTCCAGTTTAATACAAATACCTCTATTTTGTATAAAATGTTATATTAAAAAAGGGATAGGTTATTATACCTCCCTTTTTTAATACTTAAGGAGAAACGAACCACATGCTGCCTATTGAATCATTCTCCATATACATTATGTTTTGTGTTCTGGTTCCGCTGGCGGGAGCCTTTACCCTGCTATTTTTATTTGTTTTTGAAAAAAGAATTGATTTACTTGAGAGGCAAAAAAGAGAAATAGCGTTAGAAAGTGAACTTCAAACAGCTTTATACAATCAATTAAACCAGGAAATCCAGCCGCATTTCTTTTTTAATACCTTAAACTCCATCCTGGCTCTAGCTAGGCTGGACCGTAAAGCAGAATTAATACGGTCCATTGAAACCCTTTCAAAACTGCTAAAATTTAAATATCGGACTTTAAATAATTTCATATCAATTGAAGATGAGCTTACTTATGTTAATTACTATCTGGAGATACAGAAAACAAGATTTAGAGATCGTCTTCATTATGAAATTCATTTGGACAACCATGTGAATAATGCCATTATCATTCCCTTTTTAATACAAACACTTGTGGAAAATGCTTTTAAGCATGCCTTTGAAAGACATATTGGCGAGGCCTTATTAAAAATAAAAATAATAAAGATCGAATCAGCGATTCATGTTTCAGTGTGGAACAATTCTTTAGAGCGCTATGAAACAAGTCCCCAGGATGGCGGCGTGGGGCTGGAGAATATAAAAAGAAGACTTGAACTATTATTTCCCAATGATGAAACTTCTGTGCAATTAACAGACCAGGGAGATGGAACAGCAGTTTTGGCTATATTCCCCCACGTTATTATGTCAGAGAAATTGGAAGGAGAAAGGATGCAATGAATATTCTGCTTGTAGATGATGAACTTATAGAATTGGAACAGCTGGAATATCTCATCAAAAAGAAATTTCCCAATTGGATTCTTTTTAAGGCTCAGGATGCCTCACAAGCTCTTCAAATTATAAAAAAGCACGACATCTTTCTCGCTTTCCTTGATATTCAGCTCCCAGGCAAATCAGGGTTAGATTTAGCTATGGAGCTTTCCGCAGCTGGTGATATGGACTTAATCATGGTTACAGCCTATCAAAACTTTGATTATATTCAAAAATCACTCAGGCTTGGAGTAGTTGATTATATTACAAAGCCCGTCATTGAAGAGGAGTTAATGAGCGTTTTGCGGAGGTATGAACGAATTGGCAGCTACTCTGAGCAAATTGTTAAGGCTTTGCAAATTATTCAAAAGGAATACAATGAAAAGCTTACTTTAAATTATTTAGCATCTAAAATTCATATCAATTCAGCTTATCTGAGCAGAAAATTTCACGAGGAAGTAGGAATGGGCTTTTCCGAATACTTAAATGACTTTCGATTAAAACAGGCACAAAAAATGCTGATTGAAAGCCCTGAATTAAGCATTAGCACCATTTCAGAAAAGTGCGGATTTAACAGTCAGCACTACTTTAGCCAAATCTTTCGGAAAATGACTGGCCAATCACCCAGGGATTACCGCATGAAGGAGACTTCACAATGAAGAAAACCGATTTTCAATACTATATTGGCGGAGCATTTCAGCTGGGAATCGGTTTTGGTGTTGTGAGTCTTTTGTCAAGATGGGTAACAGGCAATACCATTCTTTCATCTCCCGAAACATTAATAAAGTATGGGTTAACCGGAGGAATCGGCTATTCCCTTATGGGGGCTCTTGCACTCATTTTATTTGGAATATTAGCAAAAAAGATTCGAGATCGGTTTCATGACCAGCAAACGATAGGTGATGTATTGCGCAAAAGATTGACTCCACCCGGTTACTGGTTCATGATTTTTATTCTTCTCGTAATTAGTTTCCATTCTATATTCGTTCAAGCTATGGGGGCAGGAATCCTACTGCACATGATTTTTCCCCTGCCTGTTTTTTCTGTTATGGTTTTCTTTTTATTGTTTTGTTTTTTTATTGGGGGAGCAGGGGGCATGCAAAGAATCCATCAGCTTGCAGGCATTAATGTCGTGCTCATATTCAGCGCTGTCATCATCATCCCTGTTTACTTTTATATCCAGGAAGGTGTATATCCTGTTTATGAAGGCATTAAATTATATCATCCATACATCCTTTACGTTAAAAACACGGAAGCTATTTTGTTTATTTTCACAGCTATTTTAATTGGCTTTGGACAAGTAATTATTGATCGTGCCTCATGGCAAAGAGTTTTTATTATAAAAAAAGAAAAGCTGAGAATTACTTTTACACTAGCGGGTTTAATTTGGGCAACTATTCCTCTTGCATTATCATCTTTGATCATGATTATTATTTTTGGAAGAAGCTATGATTCCATATATTCCTTGTTATTTGAGTTAATAGGAAAAATCAATTCAACATTGCTTATTGTTTTATTTGTCCTGTTTTGCTTCAGTGCCATTTCATCTGCAATTAGTGCAGAATTACATGCTGTTGTCACATTGATCATTAAAAATATCGTCGGGATGCTTCGCCCCCTCAGCAATAAAGAAAAATGGGGATTCACCTATCTGTTTTCCGGAGCCATGTGTTTATTATTACTTATTATAGTTAGTATCCTGCCTCCATCTCCTATCGAACTGCTGTTTTTTTCGGTAATACTTATGCTTCCATGATTGTTCCCATGCTGTATATTATCCTTGGCAGTAAAACCTTGCCTGCCCTTATTCCCCTTGCATCTATTATTGGGACTGCCGGGGGTTTGCAGCTTTGCCTATTATGGAAAATCTTCTTACGATTTGGATCAGCTTTTCCCTGTCCAGCTTAATTTGCTTAGGTTATTTCATTTACAATCTATTAAGAACGAAGCTGACTGTGAAAGTTTAGCCGGGGTGCTTGTTTGTTATGAACATAAATTGGATCTAATTATACATATCGCTCTCTTCCAGAAAACTGGCTGAGAGCGATACACTTTTTAAAAGACTACAGCCTGCAAGTCAATATCTTGTTATATCCATTGGCAAAGACCCGGCTGCAAATCCAACAAATAAAAACCTGTCCTTCCCGGTATTGCGCATTCCATGAATCTGATTAGGCTTAGCAAGGATCACCATGCCTTTACCTATTTGAATTTCATTCTCCAAGTCAGGAAAGTAGGTTCCTGTTCCCTCCATACAAACCCATATATCATCAACATTGGAGTGAGAATGCAAGTATACCTCCTGTCCAGGTTCCAGACACCAGACAGCTCCTGCCGTTTTATCAGTTTCATAAAAATAGTTCTTTTGCGGTTTATCTGAATCGAACTTTGCTATTTTATCGATTTCAAAAACTCTTTCTTCCATAATCTTCTGTATGTTTGGCACCGCTATTTCTCCTCTCCTGTAATTTTTTATAGTTCCGCATCCCGATTGCAATCTTTTGAGTAGATATATGTTAAATTTTCTCTCCCTATAGCGTACGCTGCCTGGTGAACATAAGGGCCCATGAAAATATAATCGCCTTTTTTTACTGGAATCCACTTGTTATCGAGATTATACATCCCTTCTCCGGAAAGGATATATGCTCCGTGTTCCTGAACATGTGTTTCAATAAACGGGTGGCTCGCAGCAGGATCGAACGAAAGGATATGAAAATTCATATCAAAATCTAAATCAGCAGGCAACAGATCTTTAATGTTGACATTATGCATATCATCGTAGTTCCTGAATTCTATTCTATTTGCATGTCCTGATATAACCCAGGGCTTTCTCCCTTCAAGACGGCGATATTTCTGCTTGTATAAGAAGAGCTTAGAATCCCCATCATTCATATTTTCTAAGTACATTTTCACTCCCGGCGGACAATAAAGGTATCCGCTTTCCTCTAAGATAAATTCTTTTTCATCTGCTGAAGCTTTTATTTTCCCCTCCAGTATGTAAACAAATGTCTGTACTTCCTCCTGTCCGCCAAAGCCTTCTTTATTTCCGCCTTCTTTTTTCATTGTCACATGATAGTCGACAAAGCTTGCCCCAAGCTTAGGAGAACCTAAAATCGAAATATGGCAATGATGAAATCCAGGAATAACATTGTTCACTAATCCTTCAGGTGCAATTAAAGCATATTTTCCATGTTCTATTACAGACCTGCTCGATAATAAATCTTTTGGATAACCCATATATAACTCCCCTTTTCATTAATATTATTTATAAGCCAGTTCATATAAAGTGCTGATCAGTGCTTGAACTCCCTCAGCTAAATCAGCAGGCGCAGTATATTCACCAGGGTTATGGCTAATGCCCTTTTCGCTCGGCACAAAAAGCATAGCCGCCGGAATGGACGGTGCAAAAATTTGTGCATCATGGCCAGCACCACTATGCATTACTTTATAGCTCAAATTTTTCTCCTTGCACTTCTTTTCAATCAATTCTGTAATTTCAGGATCCATTGGGACCGGGTCCGTATCAAGCCATTTTTCAATGACCGTTTCAACCCCATGCTCTCGTGATATATCATTTATGTTTTCTATAAATCTTTCAGTAAAATGGGACATCGTATTTTTATCAATATGGCGCAGGTCTAAAGTAAACGCAGCTTTTCCCGGCACCACATTTGCAGTGTTGGGTGAAATATCAATCCTCCCAACGGTTGCTACAAGCGGATCGCCATATTGCTTTGCCATATTTAGTGTTTCATGTATCATTTGGCTGGCAGCATATACAGCATCTTTTCGATATGCCATGGGTGTTGTTCCAGCATGATTGGCTTGACCTTTTACTTCAATTGTAAAACGCCTTTGCCCAACGATGCATTTCACAATACCAACAGATTTTTTCTCAGTTTCAAGGACATTTCCCTGTTCGACGTGGATTTCAACGAATACCTTCAAATCCTGCCGCGGAGATTTTGTTTCATCCCTATAGCTGAACCCCGCCTCACCCATGGCTTCAGAAAAAATTACTCCATTTGAATCTGTAAGATTTTCAACATCTTTTTTATATGCGTATCCGGCAATATTCTTTGAACCCCAAAAGCAATAAGGAAATCTGCTTCCTTCTTCTTCTGCCAGTGAAACAACCTCGAGATTGCGTTCTGGAGTCCCATAATGATCTTTCAAATAAATTAAAGCCAGTATCCCAGCTACTATGCCAAATTGGCCGTCAAACAACCCGCCATTTTTCACGGTATCAATATGCGACCCAGTTAAAACGGTTTCTGTCTGATTTACCCCTTTAGTATTCCGCTGAGATTTCCAACTTCATCAAACTTTACTTCCAAACCCTCAGTTTCCATCCATCTCTTCAAAGCTTGCTGAGTGTCCGTCCATTGTTGGGAATATAGAAGACGGGTAATTCCTCCTTCTGGGTCCTTTGCAAATGAGCCCAGCCATTCAAGCCTTTTCACAATATTTTTTGCTAAATTTTCATATTCAAGTTTCCCCTGCAAATTGATTAAGTCTGTCATACCCAGTTCCCCTATCTATAATCTTTCTGCGGACTTTTTAATTTCAGATCATATTCAAAGTTGACCTGCCATTTTTTAACTTAAGGGCTTTTCCGAGTGGTTTCCCAACAATCCCCTGATCCAAATCATATACAATCTTGCCGCGGACAAGGGTTTTGGTTATCCGGCAATTAATCATCCTTCCAATGTATGGGCTATGCTTATGCCGATAATATAGGCCTTCCTCCTCAACAACATAGGAACGATTAGCATCAATGAAGATGATATCTGCATCCATTGATACTGCTATTTCTCCTTTATTGGGAATGTTAAAACGTTCAGCGGGATTAGAAGAAATCATCCTTGCAAAATGAGTGATTGGCAGTTTTCTTTTCAAAACCGCTTCATCAAACATTAAATCAACGCTGTTTTGACACCCTGTGATTCCTCCCCACACTTCGAAAAAATTATTTGAAGGACTATGCTTCATTTCAGGCGGACATGGTGAATGATCAGATGTTAACATATCAATCTTGCCTTCTATTAACTTTTTCCAAAGCCTTTCTTGTTCCTCTATACTTCGCAGTGGAGGAGAACATTTGGCAGCCGGGCCAATTTTCTCAAGCTGTTCAGCTGATATCGTAAAATAATGGGGACAGGATTCAAGAGAGACATCCTGACCCGCGCTTCGGGCCTTCATAATTTCTTCTACCGCTTCTGCGGTGCTAATGTGCACAAAATGAATAGGGCACTTCGTTTCTTTTCCAAAATAAAGGGCGCGTTTCACTGCTTCAACCTCTGTTAAAACAGGCCGTGAAAAGACATAATCTGCTGCTGCTGTCCTGCCCTGTGCGGTTAACTCTTCGCCTAATCGATCAGTAATTTGGGCATTTTCCGCATGAATCGACAAAATTTGACCCAGTTCAGCAATCTTTTTCATCCCCGCAAAAAGGGTATAATCATCCACATTAGAAAAATCATCGGGATTATCCGTTCCACAAGTGGACATAAAGCATTTATAGGCGATAACTCCTTCATCTGAAAGCTCTTCGAGTCTTTCAAGATTGTCTGGAACAAGTCCGCCATAAAATGCATAATCAATATAATTCTTCCCCTTGGCTGCTTCTGCTTTTAATTGCAGTGTATGCCTGTCTATCGTAGCCGGAAGGGCATTCAAGGGCATATCCGCATAGCATGTAGTTCCTCCTGCTGCCAGTGCTTTAGTTCCAGTTATAAACCCTTCCCACTCTGTTCGGCCAGGCTCACAAACATGCACATGAGTATCGATCATTCCAGGCATGACATATTGATCAGAGGCATCGATAATCAGCTCAGCTTCATGGTCAATCGTCTCCGCAATCGCTGCAATTTTTCCATTAATAATGGCAATATCATTGTTAACTACCTCGTTTTTAAGAACCACTTTGCCGCCTTTTATTAACAAATCATAAATCATCGCATTTCCCCCGTTACTTTTAATCTTGTTCTGTATTTCGAGGAACCTCATTAACTGATTTATTAAATTGTATAAAAAAATCGAACTATTTTTTTCGGATTCTTTTACTAATTTTTTAGCTTTCTTTACTTCTTCAATTTCTTTTCTTCCCTGCTTTATCGCAAACTAAATTCCCCTTGTAGAACACTGCATGGCGTTCCGCTCTTCTAGCCATAGCCTCTGCTGAACAGCTTGCATCGACAAGGACCATGCTGGCTTCATCTCCAGGGGTTGGCCAGATCTGGTTTCCCTTCTGATCCAGCGGTGTTCTGCCCCCTGTAATATATCTAAATGCTTGCGAAAGAGACTTTTCATCTGTCCATCTATACCGTTCAATTAAGCGGCCTGCTCTTTCCAGGATATCGCCATTGCCTGTTGGCCACCAGGAATCAAAAATATTATCGTTTCCAACAGCAACCTCTACTCCACACTCACTTAACAGATCAACAGGCGGGATTGCCCGGCCAGTCGGGAGGCTAGTAACGATCGATATACTTGCGTCTTTTAAAATTTCTGCCATTTCAGCGGCTTCTGCCCTTGAAACATCACCCAGGCCGAATGCATGGCTAATCGCTACTCTTCCTTCCCAGCCAGCTTCCTTAGTCAGAAAGGCCAGCCTTTTCATTGTAAAGGTACCAAGGTGACCAGGATCATGTAAATGCAAATCAATATCTGCATTGCCTTCTACAGCTAGATCCATCAATTGAACAAGCGAAGCTTCAATATTGTTGTCAACGGTAGCTGGATCGACCGCACCTACAATTCCTGCACCATTTCTAATAGCTTCTCTAATAAGCTGAGGTGTCCCTGAGCGCAGCAAGCCATGCTGGGCAAAGGCAACAATCTCGGAGCTTGCATAGCTTGAAAATTCCTCCAATGCCTGCTGAACTTCAGCTAAATTCTGTAATTGGACTTCAGGGTATATATCCACATGGGTTCTAATGTGAGTTGATCCATAAGATATGAGTTGCTTAAGTAATGCTGTTGATCGCTGATAGGTACTTGCAGACATAGATAACAATGCATTCTTTTCAATTTCACACCGTTCTATAACACCCGATGCAGGGATGCAGGCCCTCCACTTATCCCCCATATAGGTTTTATCGAGATGGACATGCTTTTCAACAAAGGATGGCAATAGCAGCAGTCCCTTTGCATCTTTTATAGGCAGATCATCAGATGAAGCCTCTAAGTCCTTCGTAATCTTTGCAATGCAGCCGTCCTCTATTAATAAATGAAATCGATCTGTTATAGTACCTGACACTCTATTATTCTCATTTTTGTATCCGCATTCCAAACGCACATTCTTTAGCCAATAGCTATTATTCATTTTCATTCACCTTTCCGGCCCCGGACAAGATAAAAGGGTACCCAGAATGGATATCCCTCTTATCTTAGAGTCTTATTTAATTGAAATGTCATTGATCTCCAAGTATCCAGATGGACTTATAGAGAAGCCTTTTACATCTTTTGAAATAGCAGCCATATTCTCAATTACACGAACCGGAATATAGATAGATTCTTCCATTTCGATTTCCTGAGCTTTTGCATAGAACTCCATCCGCTTATCCGAATCTTTTTCAGCCCGTGCAGCTTCTATTAAGCCGTCCACTTCTTTATTGCTGTAAAAGAAGGTATTTCCGGCAGGGCCGTGTGAACTGCTATGGAAAAGGTTATATTGATTATAATCAGCATCTCCAGTCGCATTTCTCCAGCTTAAAATAAACATCTCGGAATCACCGCGGTTTACTTGTTCGACAAATGTCCCATATTCATATACCTGAATGTCCAGTTTGATTCCTATCCCTTTCAGCTGAGACTGAAGAACTTCCGCCATATTGATCCATTCTTTCTTATCCATTGTTTTCAACGTTGTTCCAAAACCATTTGGGTAGCCTGCTTCGGCCAGAAGCCTTTTTGCCTCATTGAGATTATATTCATATGCTTCTAAGCTTTCATGATATCCAAATACCTTTGGCCCAAGCAGTGAATTGGACTTTTTCCCAACATTCTCAAATACACCTTCCAGGATAGAATCCATTTCAACAGCATGTCCAATAGCTTTGCGGACTCGGGCATCATCGAATGGCTCCTTTTCAACGTTAAACCCAATATATTCTGTACCAAATCCTTCACTGCGGAATATTTCTGCATTTTTGGAGTTTTCCACCGTTTCCATCATTGTGACGGATAAAGGTTCGGCTATGTGAGCTTCGCCTGTTTCAAGCATAGATATCCTTGTTGTTTCTTCAGGGACGATTTTAAAAATGACTTTCTCCAGCTTAGATTGAGTCCCCCAATACTTTTCATTTTTGTTAAAAACAATTTCCTTACCTGGAGTCCAGGATTCAAATACAAATGGACCTGTCCCTACAGGTTCTGCAATAACTTTATTTCCATATTTCTCAAGTGTTTTTGGTGAGATAATGCCGCCTTCATGACTGGCCAATATGGATAGTAAGGGTGAAAAAGGTTCTGATAGTTTAAATTGAACAGTAAATTCATCAACTGCTTTTACTTCTTCAACCATTTTGAATACTACAGCTCTTGGAGATGCAACTTCCGGATCTAATAACCGGTCAAATGTTGCTTTGACTGCATCAGCATTAAATGCAGTCCCATCGTGGAATGTAACATTCTCTCTAAGTTTGAACTCCCAAGTTGTTTCATCTAATTGTTCCCACTTTTCAGCCAGCAGCGGCTTGATTTCGGCATTTTTATCCCGACCAACAAGACCTTCATAAATTTTATTATGTGTAACGCTGGCAGCATTGATCGTCGACATAAAATGATGATCTAAATTTTCTGCGTCAGATAACCGGGCTATAACTAATGTTTCGCCGTTTTCAGATGCTGTTCCCTTGGAGTCCTGATTGCTGTTAACTTGCTTTTTAGTCGAACATCCTGAAATAAGGATCACGATCAGCAGAGCTAAGATCACTAACCCCATTCTTTTTTTCACTTTCAATTACACTCCCCCTTTTTCAGCTCTAAAGCCTTTGTCTAATTATATAAAATATTCTGATTAATCTGTTTCTACTTTCTTTACATGTTTTTAAACTTTTTCTACTACTTATAAAAAACGTCGTTGCTAATCAATAGAATCAACAAACCTAAAAGAAGGCGGCATCAATTCATTCTCAGGAAGCTCCTGATAATCTCTTTTTAAATAACCTTTTTTCATTTTCATAAAATATTCTTGCGCTTTTCCTTTTAATTCCTCTAAATCAAGGTTGGGTATTTTTCGGTCTGTCATGACTACTTTCCCATTGATAATGGATAACTTTACATCTCTTCCAGTTCCGCTTGCAATCACTGTTCTTAAGGGATCATCTAATACTCCCATATGGAATCCGTCTAAATCAATTGCAATAATATCTGCTTTTGCGCCAGCACAAAGACGGCCCAAATCTTCTCTTCCCAGAAACTTTGCAGCACCTAAAGTTGCAGCACGGTAAAGATCTGAGTATGCTGAGTCTTTAACTTCTTTATTTACGATCCGGGAAAGCATGCTCCCTGTTCTGATATTCTGGAACATGTCCGGAGGAAACGTATCTGTACCTAACGCTAAATTAATTCCTGACTGTTTATATTTTGCAAAGGATTCCATTGCCTGTCCGTGCCTTCCAATTATTAATGGGCAATGAATGACAGTTGTGCCCGTTTCCCTCAGCAGTGACAAATCATCTCCACCACCAATTTTTGCCCCACTGTAGCCAGCAATAAAGTGGGCATGAGGAATCGCCGTTCTGGATCCTAAAAATCCAAGATTATATAAATGCCTAATTGGCGTTACGCCATATTTCTCAATCATTGTATGGTATTCAAAATCACCTTGGGCTGCATGCAATTTTATCGGAACTTTATAGTGATCACTATATTGCTTTGTACGGAGAAGACTTTCTTCCGTTTGACTTTCAATCCGCTCAGGGGCAAGCATTCCCCTGACCAAACCATTAAATGAACCATCAAACTCTTCCAAAAAGCGCACAGCTCTTTTTAATCCTTGCCTTCCAGCTTCTTCATCCCAATGAATCTTTATATTGCCATCTGCCTGGACGACCCTTATCCCCGATTGATAGCTTGGACCCAGGTATATACGCAGTCCCAAGTCAGCAGCATGCCTCGCTGCTGAAGCAAGCTCCTCATATGTTTCTGCCCATTTTTTATAATGAACAGAAGTGATTGGCATAGCAGTTGTAATTCCATGAAGGATCAGCTGTGAATAGGCATATAAAGATTTAAAAGCCTCTTCTTCAGCTGTCATAATTTCATGGTGCCCTTGCTTAACATACCTCTCTGACCAAAGCAGATTTTTCTGTCTTGCTGAACTGGCCTCCAAATGCAAGATATCATGATCAATATCGCCTAATGCATTCAAGTCAATGAATCCCGGACTGATTATAGCGCTGCCGGCATCTATAACTTTATCAGCTTGGCCCGAATAACTTTTTCCAACATAAATGATGGTATCATTTTCAAATACAACCTCAGCATTTTCTATCAGGACATGATCTTTTCCATCATATCCAATTACATATTTCCCCTTTAGCCTGGTCTTCATTGATTTTCCCCTTTCTCCCCAATATCAGATTCTTTATCATGATCCATACCATCCCCATAGGTTCGTGTGTGACCCCAAAAATATTTCGTTTGCTTCATGTATTTTTCAAGCCCTGCACGCTTAATTGTTGAGTTAGCTTCTTCATTTGCTTCTGCCAAAACTGATCTTTCATCAACGGAGCAGACTGCTCTGTCTTTCATAAGGACCCTGCCATCTACGATAACATGCCCCACATCAGTTGCATAAGCTTGATGGACGAGCCGGTGAATATGCATAAACTCAGGTGTTAAGTGCGGCTGATGCATATTGACAGTTATAACATCCGCCTTTTTCCCCGCTTCAAGAGAGCCCAATTCATCATCCCATCCAATACATTTTGCAGCATCAATCGTAACCATCTCCAGAAGTTTTCCAGGAGGTAAGCAATATTCATCTCTATGAGCTGCCTGATGTATAAATTGTGTTTTTCTCATGGCTTGAAACATGTCAAAGCTAGTGGATGGTGAAGTGCCATCTGTTGATATAGCAACTGTTGTTCCCAGCTCGATCAATTCTATCATCGGTGTGCGGGCATGAATTTGAGAGAATCCAGGAGAGGCACTGACATTTGTTCCGGTTTCAGCTAATATTTTCGCTTCATCAAAGGATATCCCACGGCAATGCTGAAGATGAACATCAGGACCTAAAAGAGCATTCTCCCAATCTTTTACTGCTAAGTGAATCATGCCTCCAAAAGCATCAGAATGGATTCTTGTATTATATTTTCTGGCAATTCCTCTGACTTTCTTTGCTTGGTATAAATCATGCTCTGTTAAATGATGAAGTTTCGCAGGTGAAGTTGGGCCAGATGGTTCAACTGATGTAACAATTACGAAAGGAGTAATAAATGCTCTTGTCCGATCTTGATTGGCATGGTTTAAAGCTTCAATTACTGCTTCAGCACCATTTAACACTTCCTCGTAGGTGACTTCTTTAGTAATTCTTTGACCGTCTATCCACCTGCTGAATGAATGAGGCCATGGCGGATTGCAGGGACCAGTGCAAACAACCTCCCTGACACCAGTTTCTGCATAGGCTCTTGCATGATTGATGGCAAAAACCGGGTCATCCGACCTTGGCATTGAGCCAAGAACAGATACACCTGTTGTTATGCCCGCCTTCAGGCGCTCAAGTGCAGAAAGCTTTCCTTCAAAATACCAGAATTCGTCTGTTACAAAATGCTTATACGTATTCGTCATAATTGGCATCCAAAAATCCAAGCTTTCCATTGCAATTGTCTTAAACATCGAATGGCCGCCATGTCCATGTACATCTATTAATCCAGGCAGGATACAATGATGGCTGCAATCTATCACTTCTTTTGCCTCATACTTTTCCAATAGTTTCTCACTCATATCCACATCCAGGATCCTGCTTCCATTTATGGCAACAGCTCCATCGGTGATTATCCGCCTGTTTTGATCCATAGTAATGACAGTTCCATGAATCAGGAGTAAATCAATCATTTCCTTCTCCCTCACTTCTTTTAACTTAAAGTATAGGAAAAAAGAAAACACTTAACTTTCAGAATTATTACTTATTTTTAAAGTATTTCTACCTATTTTTTATTTTTTCCTTCCTATAAAGTTAAGCTTCTATTTCACCTTCCTTAATAATTCTTCTAATAATACAATTGCATGATTATTTACTGTATCTTTTGCAGCATATAGTAATGTTAGTTTTTGCTTCTTTGATATCTCGTACAGTTCTTCCATCTTGTGAATCTTGTCTGTCTGTGTGCGCAGTTCAATGAGATACTTTTCCCGAAATATACCGAAAAGTTCAGGTTTATGATTAAAAGATTTTCTAAGCTCGCTGCTTGGTGCAACCTCTTTCTCCCAGGCTGATAAATGTGCATCTTCTTTTTTAATTCCCCTCGGCCACAGCCGATCCACTAATACCCGGTATCCATCAGCCTCTTCATACGGATCGTATACTCTTTTTATAGTAATTTCAGCCATTTCTTCACCACCAGATTATTTTCGCGTTTCTATCTCACTTGTCATTTGCTATAATTTATACAAATACAAATTATACAAAATTTTCTAATTCAATTAAATGTGAGGTGCAAGGAATTTGACAGGTACTATTGCTGTAGTGATGACTTTCTCTATTCCCATCATCGCCATCCTGACTTTTCATACACAAAGACTGGCAAAAATTAAACACAATATGATAAAAGATGAAATCACCCTGGAAAAGCTGAAGCAGGAAAACTTTCTGCTTGAAACAGAAAAAATGAAGCTCGAGCTTGAGCAAATGAAAATTGAAGGTCCTAAGGATCATACAAAAATCATATAAGAAAAAATCCCCATCTTTAGCAGAAGGGGATTTTGGTTTATATACGATCAATAATTTTTCTGGCAGTTTCTGCCCCATTTTCGATGCAATCTGGAATTCCTACACCATAATAGGAGCAGCCTGCAAGCCATATTCCAGGGTATTCCTGGTCCAGCCTGTTTTCAAGTGCAGCTACTGTCTGCGGATGGGATATCAAATAGTTTGGCATTTTTTCAGTCCATTTCGTCACTTCACTGGCAGCGGGAACAGATGTAATGCCAAGGCTTTTTTCAATATCGGCCAAAGCCGTCTGCAGCAAATCTTCATCGTTCATTTCCTTTAGAGATGCAAAGGCCGGATGGCTGCTTTTATAAAATAATCTAACAAGCAGATTACCGCTTTCTGAGGTATGCTCCCATTTACGGCTTGTCCATGTACAGGCATTGCAGGTCAATTCATCCGTATTTGCAGTGATGAAGCCTGTCCCGTCTTCAGGCAGCTCGCTGTCTGGAATATCATAAGCAAGATAGATAGAGATTAAGGAACTGTTCTTCAAAAGTTCGAATTCCGCCTTCAGCTCCTCATGATCGAACAGCGCTGCAGCGGCATTATGCGGAATGCTCAGCACCACATGATCGGCCTCCAGGGTTTCGCCATTCGAGAAATCGACTATATATTTACGATCACTTTTCTCTATTTTAACTGCCTTCGTGTTTTTAAATATTTCTGATTCATCCAATTTCTCCTCATAAGCATCTATTAATCCATCCAGACCTTTTTTAAAGGAGAGGAACTTCTTTCCCCTCCGCTCTGGAACACCTTTTTATTTTCTTCAAAACCTTTAATGATGCTGCCGTATTTTTCTTTATAATCAAACACCTGCGGAAGAGTCGAAGCAATGGTTAAGTCACTGAGATTTCCGGAATATACACCTGAAAGAACAGGCGCAATTTGCTTTTCCACCAGTTCTTTTCCGAAAAAATGCTCCAGGAAATCGCCGATGGAATCGTTTTTTGTAAATCTATCATTTTTCGTATAAAAATCTTTCAGGGCTTCAACCTTTCCTTCTGCTGAAACAAGAGCAGATTTGGCAAGAGATTCAACACTGGCCGGTATCCCAAACACAGAATCTGCCGGTATCAGCTTCAGCTCACCATCACTGTATATATAAGACCGCCCCGCAGCATTGTAGACAACGTCTTCCTCCAGCCCCAGCTCCTGGATAAAGTTCATCGCATTCGCTTTACGGGCAACAATCGAATCAGCTCCCGCTTCTATTACAAATCCGCCTTCCCTGACAGTGCGGATTTTCCCGCCAAGCTGTTCTGCTGATTCTGCCAGTACAAGCCTTATATCCTGATCATTTTCTTTTTTCCACTTATTCAGTTCATACATAGCGGACAATCCTGTTACACCGCCGCCTATGACCAATACTGTTTTCACTCGTATGCACCTCAGTTTACATCCAATTCATATATAAAGTGTACCATAACATGAAGTGATGAAAGAATGTGATGGTTTGTACAAATGATGAATTTATTTTTTCAAAAAAGGAAAAAACGGAGAACACATCTCTCCGTTTCATTATTACCTGAACCAATTCGCCTGTTCATCCATATGCAAAAAAGGAATGTCCGTATCAACTTCACCAGTGATTCTATTCATTTCAATATCCTGTCCATCGAGCCAATGCCCAAAATCAAAAATACTCGGCTCTCTGTCGCCGCCGAGCGCAAACCAGGCCTTCATCTCCCCCGGCAAATAGGCGGATGTATGAATCGTCCCGGCCCAGCTTCCATAAAGATCCGAGAAAACGCCTTTATCGCTATCATTCAAGAGGCGGAAAGCATCATGTGCATCTAATCGCTCACCCTGATGGCTTTTCATGACATCCAGCCTGCGCAGGCTGTCAGCTAGATGGTTGCGATTTTCATCCTTCATGATTTCAAAATGGTTTGTGCAGGCAGTTGTCTGACGGACCTGTACACCTCTCGGAGATGTTTCCACTGCATAAGTCTCTCCGCTTGTATCATGCACCACATATGTAAAGGAATGACGGTGCGGTATTTCCTTTAGCATCTCAACCGCTTCTTCCACATTTGCACATGCCTCCAAAATCAGGCGGCCGATCATACAGCAGATAAAGCCATCAGCAGGCTTTTTCCGATTCATAAAATTATATCCAATCGCAAGTCCTTTTTCGTTCATGCCATCCATCCGCCCGGTCACCCTCTGGCTGGGGCCAATCATCGCATATCCCTGATCTGTTGGCTGATAAAAAGTATAGCGCCCCTCATAGGTTTTCGGATGGTAATCATAATTGCGGATCAGGTAATCAGCCCCTGTAAGGATGGAACAGCCCGAGCGGACATAATCGAGGCGATAGCCGCCAAACTCCTGCATAACCCGCTCCATCGGCCATTGCAATGCTTCCCGTATCCCAAGCAGTTCATCCCAAATACCAGGGGCAAACCTTGTAATCGCTTTTTTCACTTCTGCTTCATTTATTGAAAATCGCGGCTTTCTTACCTTCCATTGATCCTCCCGATTTTTCACAGAAAGAGAATCCTTTATAAGTTCTCCCTGCATGAAACCAAAATCAAAGTGGGTTCCACGGAATTGAATTATATCACTGTAAATCTTTTTCAAGATAAATCCCTCTTCTATTCGTTTCTTTTATTAAGAATAAATGAAGCCTGCATGAAATTCCAGCAGATGGCTTTTAGATATTAATTCACTTCAAGTACCGGACTGCTGCTAGACCGAAATAATACTAACACACGGTGGACAGGGATAATTGATTACGGTGAAAAACCGGATTCATCTAAAATTCTTTCAGTTTAATGCTATAATACCTCATACTTTTCGGAATTCCTTTTATGGCTAATATTCCGTTATAAATTAAGGATCTTACTCTATACTCTGCAAAGCCATCACCAATTGGCTCATCCAGATGCCCAATCACTTCACCAATTAATCTGGCTGATTTTATAAAACCTTTGTTGCTTTTATGCAGCTTTTTGGCTGACTCGATGATAGATTCATCAAAATAACTCTCTGGTACACTATGTATTTCATTATCTTCCCATATACGCAATACTTCCCTTGTTTTGGAGAGGGACTGCCAATCAGATACAAACCTACTTTTTCTTCTGCAGATAAAGGGCTTCCTAAGTGTTTTTCCAGCATCATCTTCAGCTTCTCAGGAGCTGCTTCGCCTGAGTGCCTTAAAATGGATTGATGCTTTTTCGCAGGGAAAAGCTCCTTATATGACTGAGCAGTATTAATAACATGCACATTATTTTCTTTGTTTCTTAATAAGTGAAGGAAATACCGTAAACCAGTTTGTTCATCTGCATTGTCAGCTGTCCAGATAACGATCGGTTTTCCCGCTGGAATAGAATCTATCTCTTCAAGTGCTTTAGCTACTTTTCTTTCATATCTCATTTCCAGGTAATCTTCATGCATATTAATGTGATCCATCAGCCATTCTAATCGCTTTTTCTGCCCTCTTCTTCATGCAGCTTCCAGAGAGGTCCGTTACTAAAAAAATCAGGATAGCCAATGACCTTATTTTCTTTACTAAGCCCAACCTTTAAAGCGCCTGCCGGTGATTCTCCGCACACAATATGGTATGTTTCATATTCCCGCTCCAATTTTCTTTCTTGAGAATAAAAGAGTATCCTTTTTTGAATATCATTTAGCAGTTCGAGTATCTCTTCCTGGGAATCAACACTGTTATTCAATAAGTGAACCCGAAGCAATATGTGGAATAAATAGCTCTTCGCTCCCCTCTCCGGGAGTTTCTCAATCGCTTCCCGTAATTCGTCCATCATCATGATCACCCTTTGTAAATGAAATTGAAACCTACCTTTTCTACGAATAAACTTAATGGTAGTTTCATAAAAAGCTGATTTGTTTACAAAAGGAGTTTAGATCGCTTAAGATTAAATCGTACACGATTAAAAGTAGGAGGTATCCTAATGACAACGGTTTATGATTTTGAAGTCAAAAAAACAACTGGTGAATTGAAATCTTTGAAAGAATATGAAGGCAAGCCTCTGATTATTGTAAACACAGCCAGCAAATGCGGATTAACACCCCAATTCAAAGGACTGCAGGAGCTTTATGAAAAGTATAAAGACAGCGGCGTTGAAATTCTTGGGTTTCCTTGTGATCAGTTCAATAACCAGGAATTCGATAATATTGAGGAAACAACTGAGTTCTGCCAGCTTAATTATGGTGTATCCTTTCCGATCTTCGCTAAAATTGATGTAAATGGTGACAATACGGATCCATTATTTGCTTATCTAAAAGAACAGAAAAAGGGAATTCTGTCTAAAAACATTAAGTGGAACTTTACTAAATTTCTTGTGGACCGGAATGGCCAGGTTGTAGAACGGTATGCACCTACAACTGAACCAGGAAAAATCGAGGATGATTTGACGAAATTATTGTAATGCTAGAGATTAGAATCAGGTGATTATGTGAAAGACTTTTTTACACTGGACAAACAGCTATGCTTTGCTGTTTATGAAACAGCAGGCGAATTTACAAAACTGTATACAAGTGCCCTTCAGCCATTTGGCTTAACCTATCCCCAATATCTGGTACTTCTGGCACTTTGGGAAAAGGATGGCGTGACAGCAAAGGAGCTTGGAGAAAGACTAAATCTTGGCACGGGGACACTCACACCTATGATCTCCAGAATGATTTCTAATGGCTGGCTTCGAAAAGAGCGTTCCAAAGCTGATGAACGCAAGGTGTATATCTTCCTCGAGGAAAAAGCACGCAAAGAAAAAGAGGTTATCACCCAAAATGTCGGAGAGGCCATTCAGGCTTGCAGCATTCAGCTGGAAGAATATGAAGAGCTTATGGAGCTTCTCGGAAAACTTAAATTTAAGTTAAGGAGCAGAGTACTTCGCTGATGCGGAGTACTCTTTTCACAGTTCCGTGTTTAATCCCTGCAAAAAAAGCCATATTAAGGGATAGATAATCGGAAGGGAGCATACGTCATGGAGTTTTTACCAAGAGAGCAAATTATCAGTGCATTGCAGGAGCCATTTCAGTCATATTTAGACAAATATGAAATCGATGATATTGGTATTTTCGAGGAAGAAGGCCAGGATCATCATTGCTATATAGGATACACGGTGAAAAAGGCAGGGAAAACTTATCACGTACATAGTCCATTCATTAAAGATGGTAATGGCGGATTAACTCCTGCAGAAAATGAGTGGACAATTGAATCGGATGAACCAGATAGCATTGACCGAAGAGGCTTCAATAATGTAGATCAAGCACTTCAGGAATTATAAAAATTGTCCTGATTTTCACTTTTTGACTTTTGAGCTATATTAAATTTAGAATATTTTGTCTATAATGGAATTGTATTAGGAAGGAGTGAAAGGGATGGCTGTTAATGCCTATCTTAATTTCGAGGGAAATACACGTGAAGCAATTGAATTTTATGTAAAGGCTTTTGAACTGGAAATGCCTGAGATTTCAACTTTTGGTGAATCACCGCAAAATCCTGAATATCCTCTTCCAGAGGAAGCAAAGAATTTGGTCATGCATTCAAGCCTTAACATATGCGGCAGTAATGTTATGTTTTCAGATACTTTTCCCGGTATGCCATTTACAGTAGGAAATAACATTAATCTCGCAGTTGTCATTAATGACCTGGATAAGCTGAGAAAGTATTTTAACAATCTGCAGGCAGGCGGCACAGTAACAATGGAGCTGCAGGAAACTTTCTGGAGCAAGAGCTTTGGCCAGTTAACAGATAAATTTGGTGTAAACTGGATGTTCAGCCACGAAAGTGAATAAGATACATAGACAAAAATGGAGGCATGAGGCCTCCATTTTTATTATTCATCCAGCAAATGATGAAGCATCCTTTTCTTATCATCAAAGAATTGTTTCATGATGCGGTAATGATTCGTTTCCTCCAGCTTCTTTTCTGAAATGCCTTCCTCGCTGAATTCATATATCGCTGCCTCCGGATAGGCCATAATGATCGGAGAATGTGTAGCGATAATAAATTGTGAGTGTTCCCTGACCAAATCATGAATTCTTGTCAGCATGGACATTTGCCGCAAAGGAGAAAGTGCTGCCTCCGGCTCGTCCAGGATGTAAATCCCATTGCCGCGAAACCGGTGAAGAAACGTAGAGAAAAACGCTTCTCCATGAGATTGCTCATGTAAAGAACGGCCTCCAAAGGAGTCGATTACTTTTGGTGCGCCACCTTCCCGATCCATTTCCTCAATATTAGAAGCGACATTATAGAAACTCTCTGCCCTTAGAAAAAAACCATCAGACGGCCTATCTATGCCTTTTATCACCTTGAGATAATCTCCCAGCACAGAATGCGAATCGAAGGTTGAAAAGTTAAAATTGAAAGATCCGCCTTCTGCATTAAATCCTAGTGCAACCGCTACTGCCTCGAGCAGTGTCGACTTTCCCATTCCATTCTCTCCAATCAGAAAGGTTACTTTCGGGTGGAAAGGCACCTCATCCATGGTTTTCAAGCTGGGAAGGTTGAAGGGATACTGATTGAAGGAAGGAATTTCTTCTCTTTTAAGGCTAATACCTCTTACATAATGTGAACTTAATAGATCCATAAAAATACCTCATATATTTTATAGTCAGCTATTTGCCATCAGGGCTGAAGCCAGCCTTGGATACACCTAATTGAATGGGTGCATCTTGAAATTCCCGGTCCAGCATTTTAAGAACCACTTTATATGCAGATGGACTATACCATTTCTCCAAACCAAGCTCATCAAAGATCTTGCGGATTCCAAGTCTCTCAGTCCTGCGTCCGCCGCTTCCATCCCCCATCCAAAAATCGTCAATTGTAACTCGATTTGCAATAGACTTAAGTTTTGCAGGAAATTCTCTTGAACAAGGCAGTAACGGGGCTATTGTTGCTTGAGTTATAATTCCTGCATCTTTTATGTCTTTTAGTGCAGCCATTCTTGCCGGGATGGGAGGGGCCGCTGGTGCAAATGCCTTTCTGACTTCTTCTTTGTCTGTCTCGATTGTCATGGAGATTCTGATACTATCTCCGAATTGCTGAAATAAATCAATATCCCGCTTCACCATAGGAGAACGGGTTTGTACATGTAAAAAGTCAGGCTGATTTTTAAGCATAACTTCCAATAAACTTCTTGTCAGTTTTGAGGCATATTCAATCGGCTGGTAAGGGTCTGTGGAAGAGGACATAAATAAAGCAACTTTTCCCCTCTTTTTAGCTTTAACCAATTCTTTCTCCAAAAGTTCGGCCGCATTTGATTTTATATCAATCCACGCACCCCATTCCTCTTCACGAAAAATGGAAACAGGAAGCTCCCTAACGTAGCAATATTTGCAGCCAAAGGCACAGCCCGCATAGGGGTTCAATGAATGAGTAAAGTTGTCAATTGCACCTTTGGCAGGTGTTAAGATACTTTTTGATATGATTTCTTCAAGATGTATATTCAGGATAATCACCAAATCGAATGTATGTTCTGTCTTAAAAATAACACCGTGATTTCCTGAAGTCAACAATAAAGCACTAACTGCTTAAATAAAAAATGCCTGCCCCACTAATGGGGCCAGGCTTTGCAAAATTACAGCCAACGCTCTAATTGTTCATTTCTCTATATTAAGTTCCGCAAAATGTTCGATATGGCATGCCGGATGGCTCTGGCAGCTTGCAGTATTCTTCCTGTTCTATTGTATAGGCATAAGGATCCTTCAGTGCTGCAAGAAGCTTTTTCATCACGCTGTAATCCCCTTTGGTAACAGCTGCTTCAAGAGCTTCTTCAACTCTGTGATTCCGGGGGATGACGGATGGGTTGCTCTTCCTCATTAATTCATTCACTGCTTCTTTCGATTCCTTTTGCCTGTTCAGCCTTTCCTGCCATTGTCCATGCCAGTTTGCAAATTCTTGATCATCAAATATCGAAGTTTCCTCAGGCTTGTCTAATGTTAATAAACGGAAGGTGTTTGTATAATCTGCTCCAGACTTCTGCATCATCTTTAGAAGGCTGGTAAATAGGGCTTCATCTTGTGCTTCTTCATTAAAAAATCCGAGTTTTGCCCTCATCCCTGCAAGCCAATGGTTTTGATAAATTTTATTGTATTCCGAAATTGCATCCTGGGCTATATTTACAGCATCTTCCTCATTTTCATGCAGCAGGGGCAAGAGGGTTTCAGCAAACCTTGCCAGATTCCATCCGCCTATATAAGGCTGATTTCCATAGGCATACCGGCCTTCTCTGTCAATGGAACTAAATACGGTTGCCAAGTCATACTTATCCATAAAGGCGCACGGACCATAATCGATGGTTTCTCCGCTAATTGTCATATTGTCGGTGTTCATGACTCCATGGATAAAACCTGTTAGCTGCCATTTCGCAATGAGTGCAGCCTGACGTTTGATCACTTTCTGCAAGAGTGTCTTGTAAGGATTTTCATCGCCTTTAATTTCTGGGTAGTGGCGCTGAATCGTGTAATCTGCCAGTGTTTTAAGCTCATCAGCCGGCCTCCAATTTGCCGCATATTGAAAAGTGCCCACCCGTATATGGCTATCAGCCACTCTTGTCAGTACAGCACCTGGAAGCTCAGTTTCCCGGATAATCGCTTCACCTGTTGTTACAACTGCCAGACTGCGGGTAGTGGGAATTCCCAGAGCATACATGGCTTCGCTGATAATGAATTCTCGGAGCATCGGGCCTAGAGCCGCCCGCCCATCTCCCCCGCGTGAAAACGGAGTTCTGCCGGAGCCCTTCAGCTGAATGTCCACCCGTTTATCCTCAGGAGTTATCTGCTCGCCGATCAGCATGGCCCGGCCATCTCCAAGCATATTAAAGTGTCCAAACTGATGCCCTGCATAAGCCTGAGCAAGAGGTTCAGCGTCTTTTGGAACTCGAGAGCCAGAAAGTACCTCAATGCCAGTTTCGCTTGTCAATGCATCAATGTTTAGTCCCAAAAATTTCGCCAGTGGCTCGTTAAGGATCACCAGCTCAGGTGATTGTACAGGATTTGGCTTTACTTTTGAAAAGAATGTCTGCGGCAGCCGTGAATAGCTATTATCAAAATTCCATCCGGTTTCATTAATAGTCGTCATTCTATCTCCTTCCTGTCTGCATGGATTTAGTGTCATTTTCATTTATTATACCCTTTCCGGAGAAACATAGCGGTCTTAATAATCTTCTCTTTTTGTATGTAAAAAAACCTGACGGCCGGGATCGTTAAAATTCTCCAGCAGTCAGGCCTACTCAATCTTATTCACGATGCTCAAACGTTTTACAGGCTGTTTCCTCTACATCATCAGCTTCTCGGCCATTTTGGCCAATCACATAAATAGAGTCGGCAACGCACTTATCACCTTCAGCCCAATACTTGCAGTTCTCAACATTACATAAAACTTCTACTTCCATTCTTGGCCACCTCCTTTTGGATTACTGATCAATACCCCTTTTCCAAGTGAATTAACCATATGGAATTTAATTCCACACACAGGTGAAATGGCTGGGCTGCTGTTATTTGGAGAGAATTAGGCTTCTTAGTTTTATCGTCATTTCTGGAGAAGTTAGGTAAACAGATTCATCTGTAATATACATGAAGGCGCTTTTTTCATTGTCTTCTCCAAGCCACAAATGAATGCCGTGAGAAGGAAGTTCTCCTTTATATTCTACTGCTATATCATACTCAGGTTTACTAATATCTGCATTCCCTGACTGTTTTACAGCAGATGTTATTGCCTTTTCAAATACAGCGATCGATTTTCTATCCTTGAAAGAAATAAAACTTTCTTCATTAATTCCGCCTAGACCCTCCGATTTTGAAACTTTGATTTCTCTGACTTCCTCATCCAGCAGAACCATTGTTTCAGCTGATTGACAGCCTGCTATCATTGCAAAAGAAAATACCATGAATGTGCATAATAAAAAAGCTTTCATCCTCATCCCTCAAGTTTAAAATTTAGGCTCTTTTCGTATAAATTGTTGTTTTTTGCTTATCAATGCTGTCCGTTGATTTCCGCTCCAGGCTGCTCGCTTTCCGCGGGGCGGGCGGTGAGCCTCCTCGACGCTGTGCGTCTGCGGGGTCTCACCTGTCCGCTACTCCCGCAGACATTGAGTAAGCTCCCTTGAGTAAACACCGCACGAAGAAAATGCGAATGCATTTTCAAGGATCTCGCACCTTCCGCTACAATCAACTCAGTAAATATAATACAAAAAGCAACAAACCTTGTGAAAAAAAGGAGGATGGACCGCTTGCCCATCCCCATTTAGAATTCAGTTATTATTTTCAAGATTCTTTGACACAAACGCATCAAGCAATTCACGCACTTCATCTGTAGACCTTGTGTTCATCAATTGATTTCTTAGTGCACTTGCCCCTGGAAATCCTTTGGCATAGATCTTGAAAAAACGGTGAAGAGCCGTGAACGGCCGCAGCTCTAAATGCGAATATTGATCATGAAGATCCATATGCAATCTTAAAAGGTCCAGCAATTCCTCACTGCTATGATCTTTCTTCTCCGTTTCAAAAGCAAATGGATTATGGAATATGCCGCGCCCAATCATAACTCCATCAATACCGTATTTCTCGGCCAGCTCCAAGCCCTTCTGACGGTCAGGAATATCTCCATTGATCGTCAAAAGGGTATCTGGTGCCACCTGGTCGCGAAGTTTCTTAATCTCCGGGATCAGCTCCCAATGCGCAGGCACTTTGCTCATTTCGTCCCTTGTACGCAGATGAATGGAAAGATTAGCAATGTCCTGCTCCAAAATGTGTTTCAGCCAGACCTTCCATTCGTCTACTTCCGTGAAGCCAAGCCTTGTCTTTACACTTACCGGCAAACCTCCTGCTTTGGCTGCCTGGATCAATTCAGCTGCCACTTCCGGGCGGCGGATCAGGCCGCTTCCCTTCCCGTGCTGTGCCACATTGGGTACAGGACAGCCCATATTGATATCCAATCCCTTAAAGCCCAGTTCCGCCATCCCAATACTCATTTGCCGGAAGTATTCAGGCTTATCCCCCCATATATGGGCTACAATTGGCTGTTCATCCTCTGTAAAAGTCAAACGCCCACGCACACTATTAATCCCCTCAGGGTGACAATAACTATCTGAGTTTGTAAACTCAGTAAAAAACACATCAGGTCTGGCTGCTTCACTCACCACATGGCGAAAAACAACATCCGTCACCTCTTCCATTGGTGCCAGTATAAAAAATGGCCGCGGTAACTCACGCCAAAAATTATCTATCATAGTAAAATTCAAATCCTCTCAATATGGGAAACCAACTTTTAATCCCAAAATTAAAAAGCAGAATATCCCTGCTTCTTTTACACTTATACCATGCTTAAGCACTTTTTATCAAACTGATTAAATAATGTAAATTTTAACTGCACAATTTTTGTACAGCTAAAATATCTCCTGCTGGCATCCATCCCATTAAACAGTATTCCACTGGCTGAGTAAAAAATAAAGCTTTGCTAAAACATCCTAAAAAACAGCAGGGATTAACAGAAAAAAGACCCCGAAACCGCAAAAATATTTTTTACGAAATCAGGGTGGATCAGCAAAAGCTTATGTTTGGGTTACACGTTTAAAACAAGTTGTGTCACACTCTCCACGTGTGCGGTCTGCGGGAACATATCCACAGGCTGTATGCCATTTACTTTATATTTGGGGCTCAGGACCGAAATATCCTTTGCCAATGTAGATGGGTTACATGAGACATAAACCACTTTCTTGGGCTGGACTTTTAAAATAGTCTTTAACAGCTGATGATCAAGTCCTGTTCTTGGCGGATCGACGATAATAACATCCGGACGCCATCCATCTTTTGTCCATTTAGGAAGCCATTCCTCTGCTTTGCCGACAACATATTGGGCATGTTTAATTCCATGGCGGGCAGCATTTTTCTTTGCATCCTCAATGGATTCCCTGATGATATCCATGCCGCGGATTTCCGCTGCCTGATCGGCTACCCATAATCCAATCGTTCCGACGCCGCAGTATGCGTCAGCTACTTTTTCCTTGCCGGTTAAAGCCGCTGCTCTTTTGACTTCATTATAAAGCTTAACGGTCTGTTCAGGGTTCAGCTGGAAAAATGTCCGTGCAGATAGTTCAAACTGCAAATCTCCGAGTGTTTCCTGGATAAAGTCCCTTCCGTCCAGATTCATGGTTTCCTGTCCAAAAATAAGGGAGGTTTTTTCACCATTCACATTTTGGATGATTGATTTTACTTCAGGAAGCTCGCTTTTGATTTTTCCTATTATGATCTCTTTCTTTGGAAGCTCTTTTTGAGTTGTGATCAGTACAATCTGAAGCTCTCCTGTCTGGATTCCCACCCTGGCAACGATTGTTCTTACTATACCCTTTCGGCTTCTTTCATTATAGATTGGGATTCTCAAATCCTGGAGAATTCGTTTCACTGTTTCAGTCGCCTTTGTTGTTTGCGGATGCTGCACTGCACAGTGCTCAATATTAATCAGGCGGTGCGAATTCATGCCATATAATCCGGCAAGCACCTTCCCGTCTTTTTGGCCAACCTGGAACTGGCTTTTATTTCTGTAGCTCCACGGATCTTCCATTCCAATGGTTTCTTTGATATCCAGCTTCTCGGGATTCAGCTTAGTATGGCGTTCTAAAGCTTGAATAATGATATCCCGTTTCTCCTTCAGCTGCTGATCATACCGGAGATGCTGCAGCTGGCAGCCTCCACACTCATGATATACCGGGCATGGCGGCTGAACACGGAATTCCGATTTTTTACGGATATTTTTTATTTTGGCCTCAGCAAACTTTGGGTTTACCTTTGTTGCTTCTGCTGTGATTTCCTCGCCAGGCAGTGCTCCTGGAACAAATACGACTTGCCTTTTAAAATAACCGACACCTTCCCCATTGATGCCAAGCCTTTTGATTGTCAGCGGGAATGTTTGCTTTAGTTTTAATTTAGCTGTTTGTTCTTGTTTCATGGTGCTTCATCACTCCAAATTACTCGATACTCCTCCACAAATAAAGAGAAGCATAGCTCAAATAAGGATCCCAGCTCTTCGAGAATGTCTCCATTTCCTCAAGAGTCGGTTTCGCTTCTAATTTATATAGTTTTTTTAAGGCATTCTGGATGCCAATGTCTGCAGCTGGAAAAAGATTTGGCCGGCCCAGCCCGAACATCAAGAAGTTTTGAACAGTCCAGGGTCCGACACCGCGCAATTTGATAAGTTTATCATAAATTTCTTCATCTGAAAGGTTTTTAAGCTCGTCAAAGTTTAAATTTCCCGAGGCCGTTTCTTTTGCGATGCCAATTACATACTCAGCCTTTCGTCCACTGAACTGCAGCTCTCTTAATTCATCCACTTTCAGTTCTGCAACTTTTTCGGGAAGCGGATAAAACCACACTCCATCCTTTTCGAATCCAAATGCTTTTACAAACCGTTCTGTTAACGTGTGTGCGAAAGCAAGATTAAGCTGCTGGTGAATAATGCATTTTAATATACAGCTATACGGATCAAAATCAAGAACAATTGGAGTACCATAATGAGCATCGAAAATTGGCTGTAATTCTGTGTTTTGAAAATGTTCGTGAATCCTCTCAAGAGGCAGATGCCATTGAAAAATTTCCGATAAACGCTCTGCTGCTTTTTCTTTAAAAGCGCCATCAGTTCCGGTTATTAAAAATTCTGGCTTATCAGTTGTACCGATTGCTTTTACATTTGCAACAACTGGATGTTGGCCGAGCAGCATAGGCACTTTCACAGACCGATTTTCTATATCAACCTGATTAAGAGGGTCATTCGAAAGCCTGTCCAGTACCAGATCAAAATTATAAGGTCCTTCTACCTGAATCTTTTCCAAGAAGAATCCGTCCTTTATCATTTTCCCCGATTATAGCATTTTTTGCCGTTATTTTACTAAAATTGTTGGACTATATACAAAATAGACCCTGAAAAGTTGGGTCTATTTCATGCAATTTATAAATTCCTGCAGTGTTACCGGCCGAAATTGGGCATTTACCGGCCATCTTAAAAAAATATCGGCCAAAGCACATAATTTACCGGCCTAATCTTAAGTTTTACGGCCAATATCACTTTGTTGTGCCCATCCAAATTTTTTATCGGCCGAAACTATCGTTTATCAGCCAAATCTTGGATTTATCGGCAAAATGTCCAGCTTTAACGGCCTACCACAATATTTATCGGCCAAACATATATTAGTACAGCATCCGCTCCCCAATTGCCTGTTCCCATGTCAGATCATCAAGGCTCTTAAAGGTGTACCCGCGTTTTTTCAGATCCTGTATGGCCTTTTGGAGAGCATCGGCATTGTCCTTTGAAACAGTATGCAAGAGAAGGATACAGCCTGGATGGATCTGACGCATAATATTGTCGTAAGAATACTGCCAGCCTTTCTGCCGGTCTGTGTTCCAGTCGACAAAGGCCAGTGACCAGAATACATGCGTATAGCCTTCCTTTTTAGCCAAAGCCAAAGTGCGTTCGCTGAAAATGCCTCGAGGCGGCCGCAAATATGCCATATGCTTAACACCTGTAAGCTTTTCGTTTTCAGCACGGACCATTTCAAGTTCTTTAATAAATTTCTCATCGCTCACTCTTGTCATATCAGGATGATGCCAGGAGTGATTGCCTATGATATGCCCTTCATCCGCCATCCTCTTTACAAGATCGGGTGCGCTTTTTAAATAATGTCCTGTTACAAAAAAGGCAGCAGGAACATTTTCCTTTTTCAGAACATCCAAAATTTGCCCTGTATAGCCGTTTTCATATCCATTATCAAATGTTAAATAAATGTCTTTTTTGCTTGGATCGCCTTTATAATAGGAGCCATGTCTTTCAAGCAGTGAGTCGAGCGGCTTTCCTGCTTCGGCAGGCACCTCATTTTTTGCTTTTTTGAATCCCCAGTGAACCGGCGAATTGCCATAATTCGCATAAGCTGTTCCGGAAAAAAACAAAATAAAAACACTCAGGAAGATACTTAATTTTTTCATCTGAGCTCCTCCAATATTTTTTTCTTAGTGTTTGTGAATGAAATAAAAACATTCGCAGGGATCATTGGCAAAAAAATGCACAAAAAAGAGAGGCCGCAAACAGCCTCTCTCCCGTTCATCTATTAGAATACACGCTCTTTGAATTGAGCCAATTTCTCAAGTGAAGATTTATCTACATCCCTATGAAGACTGTTCCCGTGGGAATCCATCGTCACAACTGCAGTAAAGCCTTCAACCTTAAGGTGCCACATAGCTTCCGGAATACCGAATTCCATGAGGTCCACGCCTTCAACCGACTTGATGCAGTCAGCATAATATTGTGCAGCACCGCCGATTGCATTTAAGTAAACGCCGCCATGTTCCTGAAGTGCTTCCAATGTTTTTGGCCCCATTCCGCCTTTACCGATAACAGCACGGATGCCGAACTTTTTCATGATATCTCCCTGATATGGCTCCTCACGAATACTTGTAGTCGGTCCAGCAGCTTTTACATGCCACTTGCCGTCTTCGTCCTTCATCATGACCGGGCCGCAGTGGTAAATGACCTGCCCATTCAGATCGACTGGTGCATCATGGTCCATAAGGTGATGGTGGATGGCATCGCGGCCCGTGTACATCATGCCGTTGATCTGTACCACATCACCAACCTTAAGGTTGCGGATCTGTTCTTCAGTAATCGGCGCCTGCAATGTTACGATGTTTGTTTGCTCTGCTGTTTCTGCTGCTGCCGCTGTCTCTAGTTCAGCTTCAGAAGCACCAAAGTCGATGTGCTCGCCTTCCTGATACATCCATTCATTAATTTCGCCTGTTTCCATGCTGATGGCTGCTCCTAGGCGGCGGAACGCCCAGCAATTATAGGCAACAGATACGAAGAAGCTTGCCGGAATACGGTTCATAACACCGACTTTACAGCCTAAAAGCGTGGTTTCCCCGCCGAAGCCCATTGTTCCGATTCCTAACTCATTTGCATTCTCCATCACGTAATCCTCGAGTTTGCGGAGATCTTCATTAGGATTTACATCATCTACAGAACGGAACAGCTGCTCTTTCGCCAGGTCATAGCCTGAAGAGCGGTCTCCCCCGATGCCGACACCGATAAAGCCGGCGCTGCATCCCTGTCCCTGCGCCTGGTATACAGAGTGCATGATGCATTTGCGGATTCCATCTAGGTCGCGTCCAGCTCGGCCAAGGCCTTCAAGTTCGCAGGGAAGGCTATATTGGATATTTTTATTTTCACAGCCGCCGCCTTTAAGAATCAGGCGGGCGTCTATATAATCTTTTTCCCATTGTTCAAATTTAATGACAGGTGTTCCGTAGCCAAGGTTGTCCCCGCTGTTGGCGCCAGTTAAGGAATCAACAGAGTTCGGGCGAAGCTTTCCGTCCTTAGTTGCCTGGGCGATTGCGTTTTTGATTGCTTCCTTCATGACCAGCTGGTTAGCACCGACTGGCGTCTTGATTTTGAAAGTCGGCAATCCGGTATCCTGGCAAATTGGCGACACATTATCATCAGCCATTTTAATATTATTCGTAATGGTATCTAAGCTCATCGCTGCTCTAGTGCCGGCATTTTCTCTTTCTTTCGCTGATTTGATTGCACGGCGCACATCACGCGGAAGATTAGTAGATGTCTCAACAATCAGCTGATACATGCTTTCCTGAAATTTGTCGATATTCATTGCTTTAGTCCCCTTCCCTTTGCTCCCTATATAGCTCATATCTTTTATGAAAATTACAATTATTAATCGTAATCATTATACTCCTATCTGATGCGTATTTAAAGACAAAGGTTGCAATCGTTTACAGGATGAAAGAGGAAATTCCCAAAGCAATTTCCATAAAAAAAGAGCCCTCAGGCTCCTGTTTTAATCGCGGTTATTAAATTCACGGCATTTGGATTCGAGGTCATCGATCATAGCAATTAAACGGTCGATGTCTTCGATTTCGGTGTCTTCCGGCTCAATAGCTTCCAGTACGTCCAGGAACATATTTAAGCGCTGTTTTAGAAAAGTAACCTGTGAATTCTTATCTTGAATCGGACTGCCCAAAACGTTCTCTCCTTTCGTCTCGATAACATCCTACATGAAATTAGTTATTTCAGCAAATAAGTATTTTTATTTAATATACCCTTCAATTGCCTCCATGCAACATGAATGGAGATAAAAATCTTCCGTTTACTGTCTTCCTATAAAAGGAATAAAAACCATATAGAAGGGAGGCAATCATGTTTTTTCAAGCTGGCAAGATTTATGGAGAGTTCTTTCAAATGGAGCTATAAGCTATATTTTTCTGATTCTGTTCCTGAGACTATCAGGAAAACGGACCTTAACAAAAATGATGCATTTGATTTAGTGGTAACAGTTGCCCTTGGGTCTACCCTGGCGACTATTTTCCTTAACAAACAGGTATCACTTGCAGAGGGTCTGACTGCATATGCACTTTTGATCGGCCTATATAGTAGCCTGGCTTTCTCTTCATTCAGCCACATTCAATAAAGCAAGTCCTGACCTGCTTTATTATCAAGGTCAATTCATAGAGTCAGCCTTATATAAAAACAGGGTTTTGAAATCAGTAATTATGCAGGCTATTCGTTCCAATGGGTTTTCCTCAATGGAAGATGTGGAAGCAGTTGTATTCGAGACTAACGGCAGTATGTTAGTCATTAAAAGGAGCAGCTCAAACAGCAAAACGAGCACACTATCTGATATTGATTCAAAGAAAAGCTGATGCCAGGCGGCATCAGCTTTTTATTTGCTCCTCTGTAATTCCGGCTGCCTTTCCTTCACGGCTGGAGTCAGCCGCACCATATAGACGGCCCTTCTCCCGGTCAATCTGAATGGCCTGAACATTCCCGATTCGGCTTGGCTTGTCTCCAAATTCAAATCCGCTTGACTCCATTTCGCCTTTGGATTCCATGCTTATTCCCGGCTCCCATTCAATAAGCGGGCCTGTTGTGGCAAAGATCCGGGGCTCTTCAATGGCTTCCTTTAGATTCATTTTATGGTCAATGATATTCACGATCGTCTGAAAAACCGAGCCAATAATGGTCGGTCCGCCTGGAGAACCAAGAGTTAGAACGGGCTGGTCATCCTTAAATAAGATCGTCGGGCTTTTGCAGCTGACCGGCCTTTTGTCCGGTTTTGGTTCATTGATTCCGCCAGGGTTGGCATCAAAGTCTGTAAGTTCATTGTTTAATAAAAATCCGTAGCCCTTTACTATAATCCCTGACCCAAATGGATGCTCAACGGTTGATGTACATGCGGCAATATTGCCCCATTGGTCAATAACCGTGAAATGAGTTGTTTCACTTTTCTCTAAGTCATCCGGCTGGCGAATAATCTGCTTTGGTTCGCCCCCTTGATATTTCCAGGGGTTTCCAAAATCTATTGCATCATTTCTCCTTTTAAAATTTATAGCCTTTACCCTTTCAGCAATATAATCATCATGTAGCAGGCCTTCAATAGGGAGATCAGAAAATTCCGGATCCCCTGAATAGGCAACTTTGTCCGCAAAAGCCAAACGCATAGCTTCGGTTATCAGATAATACTTTTCCCAGGACTTTGCGTCATATTGGCTTAAATCAAACTTCTCCAGCATTTTAAGAATTTGGATAACGGTTACCCCGCCTGCACTGGGAGGAGCGGACGAAGCGATCTTATAGCCTTTATACTCGCCCCATATCGGCTCATCAATGGTAAGCCGGTAATTTTTCAGGTCCTCCAGCGTCATAAAGCCGCCTTCTTCTTTTAACGTTTCTACGATGGCTTCAGCTATCTCTCCTTCATAAAAGGAGGCTATTCCTTCTTTTTGCAGGATCCTGAATGTCTTGGCTAAATGATCCTTGACAAGTCTGTCACCTTCCTTTAGAGATTTGCCTTCCGGAAAATAAAAAGCTTTGGCTTCCTCACCCAGCCTGTAATGAAAGTTCTGAAGAGCTTCCTCCATTACCCAGTTCACTTCAATGCCGCTTTCTGCGGCTTCTATTGCCGGCTGAATCAGATCGGCTAATGACTTTGAACCGTGATCCTTTACAGCTGAATCCATAGCTTTTAATATTCCCGGGATTCCTACTGCTGTTCCATGCGTAGAGCGTTTGCGAAAATCGATTACTTCCCCATTGTCATCGAGGAACATTTCCGGATGCACACCTTTTGGCGCCCTTGTGTGTCCATCATATATTTTTACATCTTTCTTTTTATTGTCGTAAACCATTAAAAATCCGCTTCCGCCAATGCCTGTCATCATTGGTTCTACTACATTTAATGCAAATTGGATGGCAGCTGCAGCATCTACTGCATTGCCGCCCTCCCGCAGTATTTTTTCACCTATATCTGTGGCAACTGAATGAGGACTGACTACCATCCCTGCAGTTCCAACAGCTGTTTCTCTTTCGTAAGATTGTTTTTCCATATCCTTTGATAATGATTTCCCTCGTCTATAACCCATAAATGTAACCTCCAAAAAATGTCCTATACCTATAGTTAAGGGTTACCCCCTCCATGTATATATAAAACAACCATCATTAGGAAACAGAACCAATAAAAAATCCTCCACTCATAAGAGCAGAGGAAATTTTATATTATTAATTAAAGGTTATTGCTGTTCTTTTGAGTCTCAGGACTATAGGTGACAGCACTTTCTCCACGCTCTACCGGGAAAGCAGTTTCTGAACTGCTCACTGAACTTGCTGCCTGGTTGTTCGAGCCAGTGGAATTTCCACCGTTCTCAACAGGGCTTTCCATTAATTCTGAACCTGCTTCCTTTACTTTTGACCCGATATCAGCCAGCTCGCTTTTTGCTTCCTTTGCTGTTGACATGGCTTCATTAGACACTTCTTTTACCATATCCATGTTGCCGAAAACATCTTCGTTGACACGCTGGTACAAACTCTGGGCATCTTTAATGGCCTCTTTAAGAGTATTGGAAGCACTCTTAAACTGGTTAATCATATTATCCTTTACATCACCAGGATTTTCTTTCACTTCAGAAATAAGATTTGCAGAAGAATCCTTTAGATCCATCGCTTTCGTTTTTACTTTTGTTCTTGTTGTACTATCCAGCATTGCTAAAGCCCCGCCAATAATACCGCCAATGACAATCCCTTTCATCAGCTTGCTGTTTGATCCGTTATCATGGTCATAATTCATATCCTGTCCATAATCTGATCTTAAAGCAGTTGTTGTGTTTGTTGTATTATAAGTGTTATTCTGTTCCATGTTAAATCCTCCTCTTAAGTTAAAAAGTGTTTCGCGTTTGTTATTGAGTTAATTCCCGCATGAGGAGAAATTAAACGTTTTTATATCATTTTTAGTCCAAACTATCGATTGACATGGGATATGAAAGATTAAATAATGACAAAGGACTTAGATTTAAAAGGAGATACATATGAAAACACAACTTTCACCTATCACACCGGAAAATGATCCATGGGAAGCTTATTCCGATATCGATCAGCACGGAAAATTGGTGCTTTCAAATATTGAATTCACAACCACTGTATTATGCAACATGCGCTGTGAACACTGCGCTGTCGGCTATACACTTCAGCCCAGGGACCCCGATGCCCTGCCCATTGATTTGATGCTTAAGAGGCTGGATGAAGTTTCTCATTTAAGCTCACTGAGCATTACCGGCGGGGAGCCGATGCTTTCAAAAAAATCGGTTAAAAATTATGTTGCGCCGCTGCTTCGCTATGCGCACGAAAGAGGGGTCAGAACACAGATTAATTCTAATCTGACACTGGAGTTAGCCCGTTATGAAGAAATCATTCCATATTTGGATGTCCTTCATATTTCTCATAACTGGGGAACTGAGGAGGACTTTATCGAAGGCGGCTTTGCGATGATGGAGCGAAAGCCGACGATAGAGCAGCGTCAGCGGCTCTTTTACAGGATGATTGAAAACAGCAGGGAGCTCGTGAAAGCGGGGGTAATGGTTTCTGCTGAAACAATGCTCAACAAACGGACATTGCCTTATCTTGAAAAAATTCATAAACAGATTATAGAAGAAATGAACTGTCAGCGCCATGAGGTCCATCCAATGTATCCATCAGACTTCGCCTCATCATTAGAAACATTAACTCTTGAAGAAATGAGATCAGCCATCCATCATCTGCTGGATATCCGGGATGAGAATACATGGATGCTGTTTGGCACCCTGCCCTTTTATGCCTGCAGCAGCAATAAAGAAGACCTGGATCTTTTAAGAAGACTGCATTCATCAAATAATGTAACCGTCCGGAATGACCCTGACGGAAGATCACGGCTGAATATAAATATTTTCACCGGCGATGTCATTGTCACTGACTTTGGCGATACACCGCCGCTGGGAAATATCCAAACTGATCAGCTTGAGGATATTTATCAAAAGTGGAGCAAAACAGAACTCGCTGATTCTCTGAACTGTCATTGTGCGGGGGTTAGATGCCTTGGCCCTAACGTTCTGGTAAAGAACAGCTACTATAAAGAAACAGATTTCAAAACAAGACGTTCGAATATCTAATAGATTAAGCCAGCCTATATGTCAGGCTGGCTTTTTTATTATCTAGGCCTTTCCGAAACAAGAAACCCAAACGTCACATGATCCTGAATCGGAATCCAGGCACCTATTCCCTGTGAAGTGACATTTTTAATGACAATCATTTTCTTGCTGCCTTTCAGCATCAAATACACTTCTCCATACGTTACTTTCCCCTTTTCATTGATTGCGGGAGCATAGCCGTATAGATACCCTAATCTTTTGGGCGGAATGTTATAGATATGATCTTTTTTGGTGCCTGCTCCAACAATCGTTTCAAAAGCAAGAGGCAGACCGGATTTCTCCATGGCTTTGAGAAGCATCATCTTTTTTACATCCTCGGCATTGGGAACCTTGGCAGTCAAACCTCCACGGACAACCTTTTGGGCTTCCTGAACATAATGAATCTGGTATGGGGCCTTGCCGCCGCGGTTGTCGAAATAATTCGTGTTAATCCTCTGATATTCCCAATTAGGGAGGTTTCAGCAGACTCATAATTAAGCGGCCACTGACCGAGATAGACGATGGCCCTGTATCCAAGTGCGAACGGAGTGCTGCTCACAGAGGTTTCATTCAGCATCCGAATGAGATCCGGATTTTCGATTTTAACCTTGGATGAATCAATGAGCTGCTGGGTTAATTCACTCGGCTGGAGTGTCGGCATATCCTGAGCCGGATTAGGATACGTATTTTCCTTTGTAACATTCAGCACCGAATTAGGGACAACAATGGCCTTCGGCGGCTGTTTTGCCGATTTCTCAGTCCCTTTCTGCGCTTCTGCGGCCGGATGGAATGACAGTATTAATATAAGACCTAAAAAGAATGCTTACGTATTTTTTCATGATGTCTTTCTCCTTTCAAGTCACAATCTTTTTAGGTTGATATTAGTTTTTTCGGAGAAAGTGGATATTATCCGTCCCGTGAAAAATAACGGAGGGATTTGAGGAGGAATCAGCAGCAAAAATATTTCATTTGTAATGATTTTGTAAAAATCTGAATATTTACAAATATCTAATAATGTTTTATAATAGGCTTACTAAACTAAAGGAGGGCAGTGGAAATCAACCCCACTACTATGTAAAAGGAGGAGAATCGTTTTTTTGTTAAGTCTTCTGCAAGTCATGATAATGGTCAAAAATCAGCGTAAAGGTTGGTGATCAATGACTGAAAGCGAACAGAACCATTCTCTGAAAAACATAATCCTTTAAAAAAGTACTTAAATACCCATATAAATAACCGGCCCTGAGATTTTTTCAGAGCCGGTTTTCTGTTTGGTCATGACTATAAAAGATAAAATCCGATTCCCATTATAACGTAAGCTGCCAGCAGAGTGGCGCCTTCGAACCAATTGGTTTCCCCATCATTGCCAATGACAATCATAAGCAGCACCGCTGTCACCATGGCAATTAACTCAGGCAATGTAAAGACAAGAGGCATTGCAGCCGGGAACAGCAATGAAAGCAGTACAAGAACAGGTGCTACAAACATCGCAACCTGCAGCGTGGAACCAACAGCAATTTCAACAGCTATATCCATTTTATTTTTATAAGCCATAATGATGGCAGAAGCATGCTCAGCCGCATTTCCCACGATTGCCACAATGACCACCCCAATAAACAATTCCGTCCAGCCAAACGCTTCTCCAACTTCTTCGAAGGTGTGAACCAGATTCTCTGATACATAAGCAACCGCAATGGTAGAAATGGCAAGTACAGCAATGGCTTTTCCTTTGCTCCACTCCGGAGTTTCCTCCTCATGAGAGCTTCTGTCATCCTCTTTTGATTGATAAACGCCCCGGTGAGTGACCAGTTTGAAGAACAAAGCCGCTAAATAAAGAGCTATTAATATGACAGAGATGCCAATGCTGAAAGTTATCGTTTCAGCTTCATCCATGGTCATTGAAAAAACTTCAGGAATCACAAAAGCCACAATGACGGCAAACATCAGAAGTCCTGAGTTATGACGTGCATCATATACATTAAAGGACTGGGTCTTGTATTTAACTCCTCCAACGAAAAATGAAAGGCCGGCCACTAACAGTAAATTTCCCAATACGGACCCTGTCAGTGAGGCAAGAACAACACTAATCAGGCCGGCCTTTAAAGCAAAAATCGAAATGATCAGTTCAACCGCATTTCCAAAGGTGGCATTCAGCAGCCCTCCAATTCGGGGGCCGGTTACTATGGCAAGGCTTTCTGTCGCCCTTCCCATATAGCTGGCCAATGCGATAATGGTGATGCAGTAGATCACAAACAGCAAAATATTGGACCAGTGCATCAATGTTCCGATGACAGACAGGGGCACACCTGCAAACGCCAATACCATGAAAACTTTATTAGTCATATCTTTTTTCTCCTTACGTTTTAATATTTTTAGTATTGCCTGCTCATTCACGCCTATGTGATTATATGCAGTAAGTTTATGTAAAACGTTTCTTTCTCTTTAGCCGCTTTCGAAAAAATTCAAACTTGAAGCAGGATTTAGGCATTTTAAAAACAGGGAAGAAATTTAGCTTTTGCTGTCCGAACACAGGGCGACTTGGGACACAATCCACGGTTCTTCCTCTTCTCTTGTCCGAACTCGGGGCGACTTCCGACACAATTCACGGTTTTTCCTCTTCTCTTGTCTGAACTCGGGACGACTTCGGACACAATTCACGATTTCCCCTCTTTTTCTGTCCGAACATAGAGCGACTTCGGACTCAATCCACGGTTTTTCCTCTTCTCCTGTCCGAACATAGGGCAACTTCGGACACAATTCACGATTTCCCCTCTTTTTCTGTCCGAACATAGGGCGACTTCGGACTCAGTCCACGATATTTCTTCTTCTCCTGTCCGAACATGGAGCGGCTTCGGACAGAATTCAAGGTTTTCCCTTTTTTCTTGTCTGAACTCAGGGAGACCCTAGGCCCAAACCACGACTTTTGCTGTCCGAACTTAACCGCTAATTCAGACATGAAGACAACAAAATACCCCAATCACCAGGCGATTGGGGCTACGATGAAATAAGTTTTTTAAATAATAACTAAAGCTGCTAAGAGAGCAGCCTTCCGGGTTACTTTATAGCTTTTTTTGCTAAGGCCAGAATGGTCATATCATCCATTGGCGGATTATGCAGGCCGGCACGCACATCCCTGTAATATCGCTGCAGAGGATTTTTTGCTGATAAACTGCGGGCACCTGCCACACGCATGGCTAAATCGACTACTGCTATGGCTGCGTTTGTTACAGCCAGCTTGACTGCTCCCAATTCAGGCTGCATCCTGCTTCTGGCTTCATCGTTTGCTTCATCCCATTTCTTTGCAACTGAATAGAGAAAATGGCGTGCTCTCATGAGTTCAAGCTCCATCTCGCCAATTTTTTGCTGAACATTTGGCAAATCAATGATTGCACCACTAATGCTGTTCGGGGAATAATTTTTGGCAAAGGTAATGGCATAATCTTGAGCCGCTTGTGCAATGCCTAAATAACAGGCCGGTATATGGAGAAGCCAGCCAGCCGCTCCTTTTTTCCAGGCTGAAACAGCTCGACTAGCGCGTCCTGCTTCACTCTTACATTTTTTAAAAGAAGATCATGGCTCCCCGTTCCTCTCATGGCAATGCTGTCCCATGTTTCCTCTATTTCCAGGCCTTCGGAACTTCTCGGAATTAAAAAGTTTCCTATTTCCCCGCTTTCTTCAATCGTGGCGCTCACATTGAAGTAATCAAGCACAGGGGCCATGGTTGTAAAGCTTTTCCGGCCATTAATGATCCAAAAACCCTCTTCTTTTCTGGCAGAGGTAATTGGCTTTCCTCCCCTTGTAGGGCTGCCCGTCTGAGGTTCTGATGCACAGTTATTCATTAAAGCCCCTTTTTTACTTCTTCACATAAAGCCCTAAATACTGATTCATCCCAGTTGTTTTTCTCGCCCAGGCTTTTGATAATGCCCATATGCCAGCCAATGGATAAGGCTGTGGAGCCATCTCCTTCAGCAATCTTTTCCTGGAGGCGCAGAAATTCAGAAAGGGAGATTTCCTTTCCTCCATATCGTCTGGGGACTGTTAATGATGTATATCCCGATTCTTTAAGTTCTTTTATATTTTCAAAGGGAAAAAGACCCTCTTCATCATTTTTGCCAGCTCTTGATAAAAACGTTTCCGAGAGTTTTTCCATGAGCTGGATTCTTGCTTCGGCTGTATATAAGTCTTGGAATTTCATTGCGGGGCACCTCACTTCTAATTTTCAATTCTTATTATTTTTATAGGAATTATTATACTATTTTTCAGTTACCCTTCACAAAGATACTGATGAAAAGCTTGCCTATAAAAAAGAAAGAGGCATCCTCTTCCTTGTTTGCGTTTTAAATAAGTTCAAATGTCTCTTCTATTTCAATGCTTCCTTCCACTGAGCGCACCATTGAACAATTTTTTCTAGTCAATTCCAATGCTTTGTGAAGTTTCGCTTCATTTAAGTCAGTTCCTTTTATGATGAAATGAATATGTACTTTCTCTACACGATCAGCGACTTCAGGATTTCTTTCCACATTGGTTTTTATTTCGATGTCTTCGAATTCCATGCGCATTTTTTTCATGATTTTCCTCAAAACACCCCCGCTGCACACAGCCAGCGAAGCGACAAGCAGCTGGTACGGTCTGAAGCCATGCTCTTCATCCCCGGCAACATCCAGGCGTCCAAATGGCAAATCGGTATAAAAGCCTGCTTCTTCCTTCATTTTAAATTCCATGGTATTCGCCCCTTTTTATCTTATTAATATTAGAGATTACACTATTTTATCTACAAACAAAAATATTATGACCAGCAACTTTCTCTTGCCAAGATTCTCTATTCCCGATACCATCATTTAGGAGACATTTATATTTCACGTCAGAAAATGAGGTTTTAATATGAATAAAGAAACAATGCGTTTTTGGATTCTCATCAGCATTGTGGCCATTTCAGGTTTCAGTCAGGGAATGCTGCTTCCTTTAATTGCAATTATTTTTGAAAATGACGGCATTTCCTCCAGCTTGAATGGTTTGAATGCAACAGGTTTATACATTGGGATCCTGCTCATCTCTCCTTTTATGGAATATCCATTGCGCAAATACGGCTACAAGCCTGTTATCATACTTGGAGGTTTATTAGTGGTGGTATCTCTCATCCTGTTTCCTCTCTGGAAATCATTTTGGTTTTGGTTCATTCTCCGGCTTTTAATCGGAATTGGCGACCATGCCCTGCACTTTGGCACACAAACATGGATCACATCCTTCTCACCTGAAAACAAGCGCGGCCGGAATATTTCATTATATGGACTTTTCTTCGGGGTGGGTTTTGCAGTAGGTCCATTAATGGCTCCGCTTGTCAAAATTAATGAAACCATGCCGTTTGTCCTTTCTTCCATACTATGTCTAATCGCCTGGCTGTTCTTATTTACATTGAAAAATGACTTCCCTGAACAGGCCATTGAAATCAACTCATTCAGGGAAACAATGAAACGTTTTTCAAAAGCCACAAAATATGGATGGGTTGCCTTCTTGCCTGCACTCGGCTATGGGTTCCTTGAAGCCTCCTTGAACGGCAGCTTCCCTATTTACGGCCTGCGCATAGGACTTGAGGTTTCAAGTGTTTCCCTTCTGCTCACTTCATTTGCAATCGGCGGAATCATATTCCAGCTTCCTTTAGGGATCATGAGTGATAAATTCGGCAGACGCAACGTATTAATGAGTGTTCTTTTTATCGGGTTTATCAGCTTCATCGCCGCAAGCATGCTCGAAGAATTGGTCTTTGCTCTAACAGTTTGCTTATTCATTGCCGGTATGGCAGTCGGATCAACCTTTTCACTTGGCATCACCTATATGGCAGACTTAATGCCTAAAAACCTGCTTCCAACCGGCAATCTCCTATGCGGAGTAGCATTTAGCATTGGCAGCCTGATTGGCCCCTATTTCGGCGGCCTTTTCATTGAATTATTCAAATCCATAAGCTTCTTCAATATTATCAGTGTCATGCTTTTGATTATCTTTGGTGCAGTCACATTGTTTGGGAATAAACAGCAGGTATTGGAAAAGAGCCAGTCATTCTAAGCATTGTAAAGCAGTTTAATATTGGTGCGGGGTTTTTAAATGCAAATTAAATTACTGAGTTGATTGGAGCGGAAAGCAAGTACCCGCAGCGGAAATCGACGTGCAAAATTCATAAGCTAAATAAATTTATTTAATTTTTATAGAGACCGTTTAACTTTCCTTTTCATAGGCTATATAGTAATATAAGAGTAATAGAATACAATATTTGCATAATGCTAGCTGGCATTACCTGATATGACTGGATTTTAACGCTGTCACCTAATTGGTGGCAGCTTTCGTCGTTTTTTAGGGGTATTGAATGTGATTATTCTTCTCAATAAGACAACTGAAAAAACTTTAAAATCATTTTTAGGAGGACAAACGATGAGTATGGAGGCAAAGGCTCTGCTTAAAAGCAGCACTGCATCTGAAGAAAATCTTTTAGAAAAAATCAAACCGCATGCTGAACTGATTGCCGCTCTTCTAAGCGGTGTATTGATTCTGGCAGGCTGGTTATTAGACCGAAGCAATATGGAGGCTGCATCGATTGCCTCTTATCTGCTTGCTTTCATTATAGGCGGCTTTGCGAAAGCAAAAGAAGGTATTGAAGAGACCATTGAGAATAAAGAACTGAATGTTGAAATGCTGATGATTTTTGCTGCGATCGGGTCAGCCATTATCGGGTATTGGACAGAAGGTGCAATCCTGATATTCATCTTCGCCGTCAGCGGCGCTTTAGAAACATACACCATGAACAAGAGCCATAAAGAAATCTCTTCCCTCATGGAACTTCAGCCGGAAGAAGCCCTGAGGATCATAGATGGGGCCGAGGAACGTGTGCATGTTTCTGAGCTGAAGATTGGGGATTTAATCCTGGTGAAACCAGGTGAACGTGTTCCATCAGATGGAACGATTGTAAAAGGCCATTCCTCATTGGACGAGGCAGCCATCACGGGTGAATCACTGCCAGTTTCCAAAGGTGCAGATGACCAGGTATTTGCCGGTACTGTGAATCTGAACGGATCGATTACCGTTGAAATAACAAAACCAAATAATGAAACTCTTTTTCAAAAAATCATTGAGCTGGTCCAATCTGCCCAAAGCGAGAAATCTCCTTCACAGCTTTTCATTGAAAAGTTTGAAGGAACCTATGTCAAAGTGGTTTTGGCTGTTGTCGTTTTAATGATGTTTGCTCCTCACTTTCTTTTAGGATGGAGCTGGACAGAAACCTTTTATCGGGCAATGATTCTGCTTGTCGTCGCTTCACCTTGTGCCCTGGTTGCATCGATCATGCCCGCAACCTTATCCGCTATTTCGAATGGTGCGAAACACGGCATTCTGTTTAAAGGAGGCGTGCACCTCGAAAACTTAAGCCATCTTAAGGCAATCGCCTTTGATAAAACCGGCACCCTGACAAAAGGAAAACCGGAAGTTACCGATGTAATAATCAAGGATGGTCTTTCCAGGGAAGATCTGCTTTTAAAGGTAGCTTCCATTGAGAGTCATTCAAACCACCCGCTTGCAAATGCCATAGTCAAATATGCTAAAGAAACACTATCAGAATCCCTTGTTCGTCCTGAAAGCATTGAAGATGTTACCGGATTTGGAGTCAAAGCCAAAGTTGATCAAGATGAATGGAAAATCGGCAAAGCCTCTTTTGTCGGTAAAACAGAGGCCAAGGCATTTGCAGAAGCTGCTGCCGATCGAATGGCAAGTGAAGGAAAGACTATTGTGTTTGTACAGAAAAATGATGAAGTAATCGGCCTTATTTCCCTCAAGGATGTTGTCCGCGAAGAGACGAAGCAGGCAATAGACCTATTGAAGCAGCAAGGGATTTACACCATCATGCTTACTGGAGACAGCCAGACCACGGCCGCAGCGATTGCCAGCGAAAGCCATGTGAATGAGCATATTGCCGAATGCCTGCCTGAAAACAAAGTGGAGCATTTAAAAAAGCTCAAAGAAAAATACAGCAATGTCGCCATGGTCGGTGACGGAATAAACGATGCCCCTGCCCTTGCAACGGCAAATGTCGGAATTGCCATGGGCGAAGGAACGGATGTAGCGCTTGAAACAGCTGATGTTGTCTTAATGAAAAATGACCTGCCAAAAATTGCCGAAGCCATTAAACTTTCAAGCCGAATGAATCGCATTATCAAACAAAATGTCATCTTTTCTATAACGGTCATTATGTTTTTAATTGCATCCAACTTCCTGCAGATACTTGACCTTCCTTATGGAGTAATCGGCCATGAAGGGTCTACCATTTTAGTTATTTTAAATAGCCTGAGGTTATTGAGATCATAAGAAAAAGCCTGGGAACTCAGTTTCCCAGGCTTTTATTATGTCTGGCGCAAGCAGCCTGCCCCCTCGAGTACACAAACCAATCCTGCCACAAAGGCAAAGGACGCCTTTCAGGCTCGTCTTGTGCTTGGGGCCCCCAGGATGGGGGTCATGCAGACGTTTCCACAGGTCGTGGTGTCCTTAGTCCTGCGGTCCTGCGTGATAAGGCGCTTACGCCTTTCTTTTTAATGGTAGCCGTTCTGCCCGTTAGCAGATCCGGATGTTTTTTGTTTAGGTTTATTTTTGCCTTTTTGCTTTGTGCCGCCGTCTTTTTTCGTGTGTTTTGTCATTTCGATGCCCTCCTGAAAATTCATTTTCCCCCATTACTATTGTGCTACGGAGAGAATGTTTTTAAGAAGGAAACTTTTTCATCAGCAATCCTCTTTATTAATCTTAGAATTGATGGCATTGATTTCCCCGCCAAGAATGATGATAATGCCGGATATGTAAAACCAGATCATAAGCACGATAATGGCCCCAATGCTTCCATATGTCGCGGAAAAATTGCCGAAGCTGCTGACATAGTATGAAAAGGCAAGTGATGACAGCACCCAGCCGGCTGTTGCAAAAATGGCACCAGGTACAACACTTATACACTTTAATTTTTTATTTGGGGCAATCCAGTATAACCCTGTAAACACCACAAAGAGAATGAATGGACTCACTAACCAGCGGACCATATTCCATATCGCCAGAAATTGGCCTGACAAACCAAATTCTGAAGAAATAAACAAACCAATCTGTCTTCCGAAAACAGGAAGGAGCAATGCCAGTACAAACACAAAAATCATGGCAAACGTCAGTAATATCGCCATCCCTCGTGCAATAATAAAATGACGGGTTTCCTTAACGTCATACGCCTTATTAAAAGCCTTCACCACGGCATTGATTCCATTTGAAGCTGACCAGAGCGTAGCGATGATCCCAAAGGAAAGCAGCTTTCCATTTCTTTGCGTAATTTCATAGATATTGCTTTCAATAAGCTTCATGGTCTCTCCTGGTGCAAAATCCCGAACAACATTTAAGATATCCTGCTGTGTGATCGGCAAATAAGGAACGAGTGTGACCAAGAAAATTAGCAGTGGAAAAAGAGAGAGGAGAAAGAAATACGCCAATTGGGCTGCAAGTCCAAACACGTCATCCTCTTCTACTCTCCTCCATAAGTTTGGAATCAGAGCCGAAAAAGTTCGTCCCATTCCAACACCTCACTTGTTTTTAATGCGGAATCTGAACTGAATCGTCAGCAGATTTTTCCGGCAGTTCACTTGATCCCTTCAGCTTAATATCTGAAAAGGCCTGCTTTGTATTCTGGACAATCTGTGTTACTTCCGGTGCCATTTCTCTTATTTCTTCCACTGTTCCAGTAATAAAAGCAACGTCTTCACTTACTTGGTCAATCGCTGTTTTGACCTTGTTGGAAACATCCTTCACCTGATTAACTGCTTCACTTGGGTGCTTTAAGTAATAGCCGACATTGCTGGACGTTTTCCGGCAATTTTCAAAAACGGTTTCCCTTGTAGATTTGTCAAGAAGGCTTAGCGCACCGCCTGCAAGTGCTCCATATAGTACGCCTTTCCAAAACAATGATTTCCCCATATTTTATTCTCCTTTAGCAAAATTATTATATGAAAATTTGATTCAATTTTTCCCTTTTTTCCGGCTGACGAAACCTGACTCGTCCATTTCTTGTATTATCTTATGTGATTTGTACAAACTTTCTCCTTTATTTTCTACTAATTTCCATGGTACATGCAAGCCTAATTTATATTGACAATTTATTGAGAACATGGAAAGATGAAAAGAATACGAAGATTCGTGAATACATAGTGATGAGAGGGTGTTGGGAATGAATAATTTGTCAGAGAAATCGGTTGAGAATGTGGAGTTTATGATTGAGGCGATTAAGGAAAAGCTGAAGGTTTTAAACTTAGGTGCTATAAAGCCTTCCCACTTTGATGAGGAAATGTATGAGGAATTGAAGGATATTTATGATCTTGTTATGAAGAAGGATTCTTTTAGCCCGAATGAAATGCAGGCTTTGGTGGAAGAGCTGGGGAGTTTGAGGAAGAATAAATAATTATTGGAGCAGCCTATTGATGGCTGCTTTTTTTGATGGGTTGTACCCTTTAAACATAATGTGCAGCTGTTGATATGGGTGCTGATTTCCACTGCAGGCACTCGCTTTCCACGGGGCTACCGCGAGCCTCCTCGGCGTGACCGCCTGCGGGGTCTCCCCTGGTTCGCTACTCCCGTAGGAGTCTCGTACCTTTCGCTCCAATCAGCACAGTTATTTAACAATTATACGGAATCAAAACCCATATTAAGTGTATATATTAAGCCCTCTACCAACTAAGGCAGAGGGCTGTCAATTTTATTAACCTAACAACTTAAGCGATTCACGTGTAAATGCCGGAATATCATCTGGCTGTCGGCTTGTTACTAACTGGTTTTGGCAGACGACGACTTCTGAGTCCTGGAATTTGGCTCCTGCGTATTCCATGTCGACTTGGATGGATTTATAGCCGGTTGCGTCGCGGCCTTCGAGTGTTTTAGCTGTCAGCAATAGCTGTGGTCCGTGGCAGATGGCGAATACTGGTTTCTTTTCGTCCATGAAGGATTTTGTAAATTGAACAAATCGGTCATCGGCACGAAGCTGGTCCGGTGAGAATCCGCCTGGCAGGAATAGTGCATCAAAGTCCTGCGGATTTACGTTATCAATACTTTGATCTATTTGAACAGTGGCTTCGCCCTGTTTTCCTTTAACAGATTTGCCTTGTTCCTTTTCAATTGTCACAACTTCATGGCCGGCTTCTTTAAATGCTTTGGCAGGTTCCGTGTATTCACTATCTTCGAACATCTCGGTAATTAAGCATGCGATTTTTTTACTCATTTATAACATCTCCTTTGAAAAATCTTCACATAAGGAGATTTCCCTGAATGGACAATCTTAAACGTAAAAAGGCATATTCACCTTTAAAATACCTGGCTGTCCATTCTTCTGGCAAAGTCAACAAACCTGAATTTGTCGGGTCTGTGCCTGGATTCTGTGTATTGAAAAAGGGTGGCATCGTCAAAGTAGATATAATTTTTCACCACGACAATGGCATGGAACCCTTCCATATCAAGGAGCCTGCGGTCTTCAGCAGTTGGTTCTTCCACAGTAAATTCCTTTTTGGCAAAACTGATTTTTTCCCGAGTTCGCCCTCAATGTAGGCAAAAATAGAGCTCTGGCATATTTCTTTGTTCAAGCCCGGGACATATTTCTCAATTAAAAAATCCTTGTCCAAAATAATCCGCTCATCTTCAATCTTCCGGACACGATACACTTTCCATACCTTTTCACTTTTATCAATATGGAGATGCTTCATCTTTTCTGCATCAGGCTGAATAAGTGAAAATTCGTCCACAATCGTTTCGGCACGCTGACCCATCTTCCCGGCCAGCTCTTTAAAGCTGACCAGACCCGATATGGGGAACTGAAGCTTTTTTAAATCAAGGACCAGCGAGCCTTTCCCGCGGATTTTCTGGATAAAGCCGTTTTGCGCAAGCAAATTCAACGCTTTTCGGATGGTTTCCCTTGAAGTGGAATACATCTCCGTCAATTCATGTTCAGATGGCAGAATGGATCTGGCGGGATACTTGCCTTCCTGAATTTGCTGGGCAAGCTCCTCATAAATCACTAGGTATTTATTATTTCTCATTTCAATCACCATTTCAGTCATGTTTTACACCATTCTACCATTTATCTAGCTTGCTTTCATTTACCTGTTGGACAGCTGGATAAAATACCATCCGCCTTCGGTTACGACCGGCTTGAAGGTTTTTACTTTCAGCTTCAGCTCTTTAGCGATTTGATGTATATCCTCCTCGGTCGGGGTAGGATAGAGATTTTCAAATGCAGAGAAGAAGCTGTTAAAAACACTTGAAAACTCTTCCCCTTTTTTCGAATGAAGAATGGGCGTGATAATAGTTATGGATCCTTTTCGGCTAAGCCAGCCTTTCAAGCGGAATAGCAGCTGCTTGCGATCCTCCGGCTGGATATAGTGCAGTAAGTTATTGACCATAATTAAATCAGCCTGATGCTCAGGTGAGTATTCATGGACATCCGCTGTGACAATTTTAATGTTGGGAATATCTTTGCAATTGGTTCTGGCGGAATCTGCCACCTCTTCATTCATTTCAATGCCTGCCAGTTTTGCCTGCGGGAACTTTTGGCTGATTCTGCTTAAATAGCCGCCTTCCCCGCACCCAATGTCGATGATCCTTTCCATTTTGTTTTTCTTAATGGTTTTCATCAGACGCGGCAATGCAAGCTGTTCAAGCAGTGACGAGGTTCTCGCTACGGTAGGTCCATGCTCTTCATGGTCAAAAGTGTTTTTCTTATTGGAACGGAGCAGTTCTGGATAAGAGAGTAAAGTCGGGATATGCAATTCCATCATTTCCTTCAGGATGATTCCTGTAGATCGGGGGTTTTTCGGCGTAGATGGAAGACTGAATTTAGATGCTGTCTTAATTTTATCCTTCCCTTTCTTTTTCAAATGACGGATCGAAAGCCCCACCTCCACCCACCTTAAAAGCAGCTCCTCCTGAAGATTTTTGCTTGATGCCACCTCTTTTACCGTTTTCCAGCTGCGGAACTGGGAAAAAAGGTCAAGCTCGAAGCCTACGTATGCGTGCCAGCTATATAAAAACGGCTGGTTCTTTTTCATCCAATTTCGTGCTTTTAGTAATCTCACATATTCATTTATCATGGCTGTTCAACCTTCTTCCAGGGATAGTCATCTTTTTCTGTATAAAAGTAATCGCTTTTAACGGCAGCTGATAATTCTGTTCTTCTTGCCGGCAGCATTCCTGCCTGAATCAATCGATCCCACAGGCTCTCTGACCAATATCCAAGGCCTGAAACATTCAGCATTTGCTTATATTGCAATGTTTTATCTCTTTCAATCTGCTTCAGGCCATTGCGGCGTATTCCAGTAATAACCCGGTTGGAATAGGAATAGGCTATGGCCGATAAATGGCTGAGGCTGATCATGTTTTCAGCGCGGGGCTTCCGGACTTTTTCATACCATTTAAGCTTGTCCGGCGAAATTCTTCCGCTCGCATACATCTCTGCAAGCAATTCACCAAGCACATCCGCATCCTGAATCGCCATATTCATCCCTTCACCTGCCATCGGATGGACCGTATGGGCTGCATCCCCCAAGATAGCGAGCTTTCCATCCACATATTTATCTGCATAAAAGGCTGTCGGAATCATCAGCTGAATATCCTTCCAATTTTCCAGCCTGGTCACATACCCCTCCAATTTCGGAAAAAGCTCTAAATAGTTTTTATGGAAATGGTGAATTCCTTTTTTGAGATGTTCCTTATAAGTGCCCTCCGGAATTAAATAGACAGACCGTACTTTCGCATCCGGCAGCGGAAATAATCCGAGAAACCGTTCACCCTTAGAAATGATCTTCCCTTCCTCCAATGATTGAGGCCGGGGGAAAGTAACAGTTAAAAATTGATGATTGTACTCAATCTTTTTAATCTTGCTATTCATTACTTTTCTTGTTATGGAATTCCTTCCCTCAGCACCTATAAAAAAGTCAGCCTTCACCGTCAGCTGCTCCTTTAAATTCTTCCGCTCAACCATTAATTCGCCATTTTCATAGCCTTTTGCCAGGGTCCCTGACAAGTAATGAAAGTTTGGATATTGAAGCGCCTGTTTGAGGAGGATTCCTTTCAGCCTTTCATGCTCGATCATGAGTGAGTATTTATAATCTCCCGGCAGAATGCTGTAATCCATGGCAAACTCTTTTTCCCCTTCCTTAAACGCAATTCGGGAAAATGAAAAGCCATTCTCGCGGATTACATCCAAAGCATCAAGCCGCTTAAAAATTTTCAGGCTCTTCGGCTGCAGGAGTTCTCCCTTATAAACGGAAGATGGGGCATCCAGTTTCTCCAGAACGAGGACATCAATATTGGCTTGGGCCAGCTTCAATCCAAGCGTCAAGCCGCCAATCCCTCCGCCCACAATTGCAACCGCTGTATTCAAGGACATGTTTCCACCACCTTTGCCTTTTATTTAACCTCCTTTTTAAAAAGCAAAACCAATGGATATGCTGATATTACAATGTCTGGAAAAAATTATTAGAACAAACTTTTAAAAATAGGAGTATGATTGTGGGAGACACCTATATTTTCAAAATCCTGTATAATAGAGAGAGTAAAATCAATTAACGTTCCTTTTCGGACGATATATAGCATTATTTTTTGGAGGCAATAATAATGAGAGAAATAGCAGTCGAACAATATATCCAAATGGACAACGCAGTTCCGGTCGATGTCAGGTCTCCAATTGAATTTGAGGAGTGCAGCATTCCCGGTGCTGTCAATGTTCCGCTTTTCACCAATGAAGAGCGTGTGGAAATCGGAACACTATATAAGAGAGAAGGTTCTGATGCGGCTAAGTGGAGAGCGATGGAAATCGTTTCACCTAAAATTCCGTCCATGATGCAGAAAATCAGAGACCTGAAAAATGATGGCTTACAGCCTGTCATTTACTGCTGGCGCGGCGGCATGCGCAGTAAAGCGGTCACCACATTTATAACGTATGCAGGCGTTTCAATCCCCCGTTTAATTGGGGGCTATAGAGCGTACCGTCAATATATTCTTGAAAACACAGCAGACTTGATTCCTGAAAAAGCAGTTGTTCTGCACGGAATGACCGGCGTCGGGAAAACGGATGTGCTGAAGGTATTAAGCGAAAAAGGATATCCTGTTATTGACCTTGAAGAAATGGCAGGACATCGCGGTTCAATCTTCGGATCCTTTGGCATGGGAGACGGCAGCACACAAAAAACATTTGATGCACTATTGTATCAATCCCTTTCTGAGGTTAAAGGTTCCCCTTATATTATTATGGAAGCTGAAAGCAAGCGAATAGGAAAGGCTGTTCAGCCGGACGAGCTTCTTGATACCAAAAAAACTGGTATTCATATTGATATGTTTGCCAGCATGGAGTCCCGTGTGCAGCGTATCCTCCGTGACTATGTGGAACCTTATCAAAGAGAAGAATGGTTCAAGCCGAAAGTGGATGAAAGCCTTGTGTTTATTAAAAAACGTCTGAAAGATACTGAAATCCGCGAGCAGCTGGATGAATCAGCTGAAGCAGAAAACTACGAGCTATTTATAAAGCTTTTATTAGAACACTATTACGATCCGCGCTATGCTTTTAAACAGCATGACTATGAAGGCCAATTCCACCACGTAAATGCGGATGATGTGGAAGCTGCTGCACAGCAAATTATTCACATTATTGAAAACCAAAATGCTCCCGTCCTCTGACGCGGAGCATTACTTTTTGCGAGCGACAAAAGATATATTTTTATAAATCACAGATAACTAACTATTTAAACCGGTTGACACTGTGGTATGATGGTAATAATATTGAACAAATCGTTCTTAATATGGAACTAGATATATGATATAATCCTATTACATACAAAATAAGGTGTGTGGTATACGATGATCGGTGATCGTGTAAAAAAACTTCGCCAGGAAAAGAAAATGTCCTTATCCGAGCTTGCCGACCAGGCCGGTGTGGCAAAATCATATTTAAGCTCGCTTGAGCGCAATCTGCAAACTAATCCATCGATTCAATTTCTTGAGAAAATCGCAGGTGTTCTGAATGTTCCCGTGGACCATCTGATCCATGAGCAGATCAACAAGGAAGACCTCGATTCAGAATGGATGAAAATTGTAAAGGAAGCGATGGAGTCTGGTGTTTCTAAGGAGCAATTTCGGGAGTTTTTGGATTTTAATAAGTGGAGAAGCGGACAAAAATCATAGATGCAATGAGCCTGAAGGTACAGGCTTATTTTTTTTGCAAAATTAGGATCCTTTCTCATAGTGTGTTGTTTTTGCTTATTATTCTGCCCGTTGATTTCCGCTGCGGGAACTTGCTTTCCGCGGGGAGGAACGGGAGCCTCCCGCAGGAGTCAAGTCCCCTCCGCTCCAATCAACTCAGTAAATTAAATCAATTTATTAAATAGCAACAAACTTTACGAAAACAGCCAAAATAAAAAGCATTTCCGTATATAGAGATACCTCTAACAGAAATACTTAGCAATACCGGATATTAGGCTTCCATCAGAAGCTCTTTGGCTTTGTTATTATGTAAAAACTCTCTAATTTCTTCCTTTTGCAGGCCTAGGTTCTTTGCTTCCATAATTAACTGCAGCCACTCCAAATCAATTCCTTCGACCTTTACATTTTGCTCCGTCAAAATTCTTCCCCCAGGATACATATCGTATTCCAGGCAACCCAGCCATCGTAGTATCATCCAATACCTTAGACCCGTGACTTTGCGTCCTCATCTTTCAATGAGTTTGCCTTTTTCTGCGCCTATCGGCTCAAAGAAATTTTTACCATAAATGTATTCTACTATGGCCGTATTGCTAACGTTGTCAGATTTTGTAATTTTTATTAATTATTTTAATATTAAATTAATTTGATTTTCGACAAATTTCTAATTGATCTAGGTTCTTTTGATTACCTGTACCCCTCATCTTTTAAAGGAAGTTGTTATTAATGGTCGAACTCTTTTTTGAGTAGTAGGAAAGTCCGATTCTTTTTCTGAAATTTTTGCTGATTTGTTTTATTGAATCGGTATGCGGATTTATACATTTTTTAAAGGTCGTGTGGACTGGTTCGAGGGTCATAGCATTCAGAAAGACTTCATCCGTTAAATTAGATCCGCATATCGGGCATAGCCAGTCACCCGATTCACTGCTGCTGTATGAAGGCTTGTGGCATTTATTGCAGTTCTTTCGGTACATTTTCAGCCTCCTTATTTGACTAAGAATAGTATTTTTACTCTATCGGTTATTAAGATAGATCTTCATAAATCCATAAAACATGAAGTACTAATATGAATGAATAAAAATAAGCTGCACCTCTTCTTTACCTTGGTTTACGTTGGAAAATTAGTCGAAGTTGAGTTTAGAATTAAAAAGCCTGAAAAAACAGCTTTAACAGAAAGAAATAATAGGGGTTCTATAGTATATAGAAAATCCATTATTAGATTCACTTCTTCAATCAGCCATAGTCTAATTCCAAAGAACGTCAAGAGACTATCCAGAAGATTAATGAAGGCAAGATACTGCAGATTTTTTTCATAAGTTCACCGCTTAATGAGCAGCTATTTGATTATATTCATTAATTGCTTAAATAAGTTCTAAACACGAATTAAAATTAAGGCCTTAAAGAATCAGTTCCTCAGGCCTTAATCTAAGTATCACTCCGAAGCCTTCTATAACGCCATAATAAAATTACGCTTCCAGTACTTAAAAATAGTGCACCAATAAGTAATAAATTATAATTATTAGTTGCGGTATTTGGGAGCTTATTCACTTTCTCTGGAATTACCGTGGCATCTGTTGATGGTGGTGAAGTATTAGTTCCCCCTCCAGAATTATTATCTCCTGATCCGGGAGTCTCGTTGTCGGTTCCAGAATCACCTGTTGCTTCCGCAAGAAAAATGATTTCAACCTCTGCGGCGGAATTTTGAAATTCATTTCCCAAATGCTCTGGCATTGTTACTTGGAAAAATAAAGTTTCTTCTGTCCCCTTCCCTAATTCTCTGGGAGAGAAGCCTTTAAAATCCTTAAGTTTTCCTTCGTAAAGCATCTTTGTATCTTTCTTAACCTCAAGCTCTAATTCCTCAAAAAGTCCTTTAATAGACTTCGATTTTCCAATGTTAGAAGTATATTTAAAATCTTGATTGCCATCATTTTTTATCGTTATATTTCGCGGCATCCAGTCGCCTGGTTTTAGGTTTTCTACTTTAAATAGGTATCTATTTGAGTTATCTAAGTTCGTATTAATATCAATTTCCTTGTCCAGTGCTATTGCAGTTTTGTTTCCAAAAACAATTAAGAAAACAAAGCTATATATAATAAATATTTTTATAGGTTTTGCCAGCAAACTTTTAACTTTCATGGCATTCCCTCACAACGATAGATTTAACAAAAGGCGGGAAATTAATTCCCACCCTTTGTTCTGAAAAATAATTATCTTGCAACACCAGCGCCTTGCTTACCGTCAAATGTCCATTTCAGTTCTAAAGAATCTCCTTGGAATTCGTTTTGATCAGCATTGTTTTCTACAAACTCATATTGTACATAAAGAGTATCAGAAGTGCCTGCTGCTAAATTTCCTCCATTTTCTGCAAACCAACCACTCCAGAAGTTTCCAGCAATTACATCAGGGCTTGAATTTTTCAGATCATAAAGTGTTGTTGACCAAATTGGCGCGTCTAATTTATCAGCATTTATTAAGAAATTTACACGGATATGTTTCCCAAGATCATCCCCATTATTTCCATTTGCATCATTAACTTTATAATCAGTCATTAAATCAATTGTAGCTATATCCAAGGTACCACCATTAACTAATTTGAATGAGCGGAGCATAGTATCTCCTGGTTTAATATTATTTACATCAATAATAGTTGTTGGACTTACACTTAAATCCAATGTTCCAGCTGCAAATTTAGCAGTGGCTTCTGCACTGTCACTAAAATATGCAAATGTCCCCCCACCAACTAATGAAATACCTAAAGCTGCTGATGCAATTCCCATACCTAATTTTTTCTTAAGATTCATAATAAAGCTTCCTCCTCTTACCCCTTTTTGGGTATGTATAATTTTATATATTGACCCCTGTATTTCTATAGGGAGTTCAACCAAATTAAGCTGTTTTTTCTTCTGAATCCGTTTTGCTGCTTTTAGGATCAATTTCTCTTATAGTCTGGAAGATGCTAAATGCTGCATACCCCAGGAGCAGTAAGCCAGGGCCAATAAGCAAGATGGCACTTCCTTCTTTCGATTGAGCAAAATCTATAAAATATCCCACATAAGGAATGGTGAAACCAGTATAAACAGCTCTTACATTTTCAGATAGCACAGGTTCCATGTCTGCAGTTTTGTTGTTATCTCCCTTTGTTTCATACATGACATGATCTCCGCTGCTGCTGACACCGATTACGCGGTGAGTAATTAATTTTTCTTCGCTTGCTTGGAATGTAATGACATCATCTTTCTTAAGAGACTTTCTTTCTTCAGAGCTAAGCGGCTTTACTGCAATAACAGATCCAGTTTGGAAGGTAGGCTCCATAGAGCCTGATAACACTGTCTTAAGCTGATATCCAAAGGCCTGCGGCTCTCCTCCTGATGCTTTGGAGGAGACCACTAGGATGGCCATTAAAATTAAATTAATGAATAGAACCGCTGTTATAATGTTGCTTATCATTTTCAATGCTTTTTTCAAGCTATTCACCTGCCTCATTTGTGCTTTCTTCAGAATTAACAGGAGCTTCTGAAGACTTAGCCTTGGTATCTTCCGGCTTTGATTCTTCTTTTGGTTTCTCTTGTGGCTTTTCTTCAACTTTAGGCTGTTCTACCTTCTGCTCTTCTTTTGGTTCTTCTGCTGGCTTTTGCTCAGGCTTCTCTTGAGGTTTATCTTTCGTTGGTTCAGCTGCTTCTTTGCCTGTTTCCTCTGTCTTATTGCTTACCTGTTCCTTGGCAGTCTCTTCTGTTACATCTGCCTTTTGTTCCGTTTTTCTTCTTCCACATTGTCAGTCTCACCTGCATCTATGCTTACTGTTATAGCTTCACTCCACAGCTCCCCATTTCCAGGATGATCTTTGTGCTGATAGGCTTTAAACATATAGGATCCACTTTGCTGAGGAATAAAAGAAACTTCTATTATTTTTCCTTCTTTAATAGGAGCAAATGTCAGCACTTCACCAACAGGCTTTCCTTTCTTGGGGTTCCCTTTCTCAATGTAATAAATTTCATATGTTCCATTCGTTTTCATATCTGACCCTGTGTTTTGAATGGTTGCATATATCTTCTGCCCATCATACTTTTGTCCAACGAATTTTAGAGAGCTGCAATCCCATTCCCCATGCTTCTCACCTTTAGAGCACCCTGGCTCTTCTGTCTCCCAGGTACCGGCTTGAATGGTCCCAGTTACTGTGTCACTATCACTAAAATAGGCATTCGTCTGCCCAGTCAAAGTTGCCGACATCCCAATAAGCAGATACCAGGCAGCCACAAACTTAAATGCAAGCAATAGGATCTTATTCTTCTTCCCAAATTTTCTAATCCGTTTGTATCGTATAAGAACCCCTCCTAGTGAGTTGATGTTCTTTGTTTTTGTTCGTTTCGTTCTTTTTATCGAACCGATAAGTCGAGTATAGTCCATCCGCCTTATTTTGAGAAATACCAAATTCAGCCGTAATTTCGTTTTAAAGAACGTTTTTCGTTCTTTTTCTAAGAATATCTCGAGAATTCTCACTATTTTGTATTTTTTATTGAACATTTTGTTCGTTATAATGAAAATGTCTTTACATTTTATGATAAGGGAGTATTATGCCTATGATAGGTAGCCGGATTAAAACCTTAAGAATCAAGAAAGGATACTCAATTAATGAGCTTTCTGAAAAAGCAGAGGTATCCAAATCGTACCTAAGCTATATTGAGAGAGGCATACAGGAGAACCCTTCATTGCAGGTTTTATCGCGAATCGCCAGGACACTGGATGCTAATCTTGAGGATCTGCTGGAAGAGAATAGAGAAGATATTACAGACTTGTCTAAGCTGGATGAGGAGTGGGTTTCCCTTGTCAAAGAAGCAATCAGGCAGGGAATTACGAAAGAGGATTTCGCTTATTATCTGGACTTTATTAAATTTAAGAAGTTGAATGGAGGTAATTCTTAATTGAAGGTTAAAAGCCGTTTGCTGCTATTAGCTGCCTCCTTCTTTATCTTAATCGGAGGCGGATTGGTCCTGTTCTCGCTGCAGGAAATGTACGCTCAAGAGAAGAAAACAAAGGATTCTTTAGCCCAGGCACAAGAAGGAATTCAGAACGAAGTAAACAAAGAAAGTAAAAGTGTTCTCCTAACAGAACAGCCAATAGATATATCCTTCGAGCAGGGTGAAGCTATTGGCATCTTAAGTATCCCCCGTTTAAAAGCAGAACTTCCCATTATAGAAGGAACAGATGAGGATGAGCTGGAAAAAGGGGTTGGCCACTACTCCACAACTGTACTTCCCGGGCAGCCCGATCAGATTTTATTGTCAGGGCATCGGGATACGGTCTTTCGAAGACTCGGCGAACTTGAAATCGGTGATATTTTTGAAGTCAGCATGCCATATGGTAAATTTACATATGAAATTACCGATTCTAAGATTGTTGATGCAGACGATACCACTGTGATCCGCTCCACCGCTCCTAACGAAATTCTCACTGTTTCCACCTGCTACCCCTTCTCATATGTGGGCAATGCACCATCCCGGTATATCCTGAATGCCAAAAGAATACAAAATTAAGAGGCACATTCCAAAGGAAGTGCCCTTTTTACTGCATATAGACAAACACCCTTCCCCCATATAAGACCCTGTACATATCATCTAATATATGGGTTCCAGAAGGGACAGATCCTGATGATCAATTTCTTAAGATTATTATTATATTTAGCCATCATCATCACAGCTATCATTCTATCAGTATAAAAAGCCAGACTCCCTAAGTCTGGCTTTCCCCTTACTTATTCAAACTAACAGCAATCTTAGAGCCCACTTCCGCATTATGCTTCACCAATGCAATGTTCGCTGTCAAGCTTCTTCCTTCTGTTAACTCCTTCACTTTACCTAGTAGGAATGGCGTTACTTTTTTGCCTGCGATATTGTTTTCTTTTGCTTCTTTAAGAGCAGTTTCAATAACATTTGTGATGAACGCTTCTTCCAGCGCATCTTTTTCAGGGATTGGGTTGGCAATGACAACGCCGCCTTTTAGGCCCAGTTCCCATTTTGTGCGGATCATTTCGGCTGCTTCTTCTGCATTATCCACCCGGTAGTTCACGCTGAACGGACTTGTGCGTGTATAAAAGGCAGGCAATACATCTGTTTCAAATCCAACGACCGGAACGCCGTGGGTTTCTAGATATTCGAGCGTTAACCCGATATCCAGGATGGATTTTGCACCTGCACAGATAACAGCAACATTGGTCATCGCAAGCTCCTGAAGGTCAGCCGAGATGTCCATTGTGGTTTCAGCTTCGCGGTGAACTCCGCCAATTCCGCCTGTTACAAACACTTCAATGCCGGCAAGCTCTGCACAGATCATGGTGGCTGCTACAGTTGTCGCACCATTTTTCTTTTTCGCTACCAAATATGGAAGGTCACGGCGGCTTGCTTTTTCCACGTCCTTGCTTTGGGCCAGGAACTCCAGTTCCTCATCTGACAGACCGATTTTAATTTTTCCGTTTAAAATGGCGATCGTTGCAGGAACAGCACCGTTTTTGCGGATGATTTCCTCTACCTCTTTTGCCGTCTGAACATTTTGCGGGTAGGGCATTCCATGTGAAATGATTGTGGACTCAAGGGCAACAACCGGTTTATTTGCTTTCTTTGCTTCTAACACTTCTTCTGAGTACTCAAGCCATTTTTCTAACATGATGTCACTTCTCCTTAGTCGAAATATTGTTTGAATGTTTCCTGCAAGCGTGTGTTGTTTAGATTAGGATTAACGGTTTCAAGGGACTGCAGAGCCAGCATGGAGCAGGACATGCCGATTTTGCAGGCATCCTCTGTGCTCAGGCCCTTTAAATGGGCAAAAATAATTCCTGATACAAGCGAATCACCTGCACCTGTCACATCGGCAATTTTCACCTTCGGAGGAAGCTGCACACCTGCTTCACCCCTGTTTGTAAAGTAGATCAGCCCTTTATCTCCCCGGCTGATAACGACTCTTTCAACGCCTTTTTTCATAATCTCCTGTGCCGCCTTAAAGAAGTCTCCTTCATTGCTGATCTCCATCCCCGTTAGTGCTTCTGCCTCATTTTGGTTGGCAATCAGCCAGGTAACACCCTTCAGATCATCCGGCAGATTTTTTATTTTTGGTGCAGAAACAGGAGTAATGCAAAGAGGAATGTTCTCTTCATAGCACCTTGTAATAATCTGTTCCAGAACCTTGGGCGGGAAGTTTGTATCGAGTATCACCATTTCGGATGATGCCAGGTAACCCCACTTTTTCTCGACAAATTCTCTGCTAACGCTTTCATAAATGGACATATCAGCGAGTGCTACAGCCATTTCTCCTTCATTATCGAGCACTGCGGTATAGGTACCGGTGGTGGACCCTGCCAGCGACTGTGAAGGAGTGACATCAGCAAAAGCTTTCGTATATTCAAGAAGCCATTCGCCTTCCGGATCATCTCCCACTACTGTCATCAAACCCACATCACAGCCCAGCCTGCCAAGGTTTTCAGCAATGTTGCGTGCCACTCCGCCACAGGATTGGGAGCTTTCTGCAGGGTTCGATGTTCCGTATTGGAGCTGCCCTGTTGTCTGGATTTTTCTGTCCACATTGGCGCCTCCAACACAAAGCACTTCTTTCTTTTGCGGCAGGATATAAGCTCTGCCAAGAATTTTCCCCTGCTTGGTCAGTGAAGAGATATAGCCGGCTACTGCGGACCTGGAAAGTCCCGTTTTTTCTGCCAGCTCGTTTTGGGCAATAAAAGGATCCTCTTTAATCAGCTGCAAAATCAATATTTCTTTATCATTCATAATTGACCAGCCCTGCCTTATTAAACTTTTGTCTATATTATAAACTTATGTCCATTTGTAACACAAGTGTTATTTTTCAAAAAATTTGCGAAGTTAATAAAAAAGCCTCCCGCCATAAGCGGAAGACCAAACTTTACGCAGCATTATCATCTTTTTTAATATCCTTTAAATAATATTTTTCTGAAGTGAAAAACTCGTTTTTCAGCTGTTTAACCTCTTTGCTTAGAAGGAGAACAGCAACGATGTTTGGTATCAAAATCATGGCAAGAGCCAGATCAAGGAACTGCCAGATTGTTTTCGCCGCTCCCACTGAGCCAAGAACAATGGCAGCAATGTAAACGACTTTAATGGCTTTTCCGGCAAATGAGCCAAATAGGAACTCTGCCATTTTGGATCCATAAAAGACTACGACAATGATCGTCGAAATGACAAAGAATACCAGGGATACAGCAACAAGAATACCTCCAAATGATCCAAAGTATTCCGTAAATGCCGCTGCTGTCAGGGCTGAAGGATCTTCCATTGCCCCTTCCCTTGTCCACACCCCGGAGGATAGGACAACAAATGCCGTTGCAGTACAAACAATCAGCGTATCAACAACGATTCCGATGATCGCCCAAAATCCCTGGCGCACCGGGTGATCGGTTGTGGCTGCAGCATGGGCAATCGGAGCGGTTCCGAGTCCTGCCTCATTGGAATATAATCCTCGAGCAAATCCCCAGCGAATGATTTCGCCAATTGCCGCTCCGGCAAATCCGCCCATTGCAGACATTGGCTGAAACGCATAAGTGAAGATTAATTCCAACACTTCAGGAAGTTTGCCAAGATTCATAAATAAGACTACTAACGCCGCACCTACATAAATGAGAGCCATAAACGGAACAAAGATTTCGGTCACCTTGCCGATTCTCTGAATCCCGCCAAAAACAACTAACGAAACAAGTACTGCTACAGCAATTCCTGTATAAAGGCCATCAATTTTAAATGTCTCGCCAACCGCAGCTGCTACTGCATTTCCCTGTACCATGATGCTTGGAATCAGTTCAATCATCAGCGCGAACGCAAAGATCACACCAAGCCACTTCATGTTAAGCCCCTTCGTCATATAATACATAGGGCCGCCCACATATTCTCCATCTTCATTTTTTCTCTGTACTTAATGGCTAATACACTTTCCGAGAACTTGATGGCCATTCCAATGAGCGCAATGATCCACATCCAGAATACGGCACCTGGACCGCCAAACATGATGGCTGCCGGCACACCTACAATATTCGCGGCACCAATGGTAGAAGCAAGTGCTGAAGTGAGTGCCTGCAGCGGTGTAACGGTTCCTTTCCCCTTCGGCTTTTTAAACACACTTCCGAATGTTTGCTTAAAAATATATACCGGATAACGGAACTGGAAGAAACCAAGCAAAAAGGTTAAATACAGTCCTGTTCCGGCTAATAATAGGATGATGGGATATCCCCACAGCCATCCTGAAATATCTCCTACGGCTTCTAATAACTTATCCAAAAAAATTTCCCCCTTATTGTTGTGCACAGTTGCCCTTATTCTTCCATTCCCTTTTATTTGGCAGTTAAACACTTAGTTAGCAAAAGAATAGAAGAGGTGGACATTTTCGTAAATTTCATGTATAGTTAGCTAGGTAATTATTTTAAGCAGGTGAATACATGCACCCTAATCAAAGTGAATTTTTTCATTCTATTAACCAATTTACACGCCATTTTTCCAAAGTACTTAATGAAAGTTTAGTGCCGCTTGGTTTATACGCTGCTCAATGGACGATTATTTACCGTCTGAAAATTGGAGGCCCGAGCACTCAAAAAGAGATTTCTTCTTATCTTGGCGTTGAGGCTCCGACCATGACCAGGACATTGGCCCGTCTTGAGAAATCGGGCTGGATCACGAGAACGGCAGGAAAGGACAAACGTGAAAAATTGATTTCTCTGACTGATGCAGCCATCCAGGAATACGACAATTGGCTTGCTGCAGTAAGATCAAGTGAAAGCAATGTCCTGCAGAATATTACGGAAGAAGAAATCAGCACGATGATCACAATTATGGCAAAAATGAGAGAAAATATGGTACCAGGCACCTAGACCAGTTCACCAAAGTGGTCTAGGTACCTGGTACTTCATTGTTAGGAGGACAACTATGAAGAAACAGCCATTATGGACGAAGGATTTTTTGAGTATTTCTATTACTAGTTTTTTCTTATTTATGGGGTTTTATGTTTTGCTGACTACGCTTCCCCTTTATATTTTGGATGATTTAAAAGGGGATGAAACACAGGTAGGTCTGATTATTTCAGTCTTTCTGATTGCTGCAGTGATCAGCCGGCCTTTTACAGGGAAATGGATTGACGAGGTTGGACGCCGAAAGATCCTGATTGCTTCCTTGATTGTATTTGCCGTATCTTCTTTGCTTTACTTCTGGGCTGACTCTACACCCGCTCTTTTAGCACTGAGATTCCTGCACGGAGTTGGATTTGGCATGGCTACCACTGCAACTGGAGCTATCGTTGCTGATATTGTACCGAATGAACGCAGAGGCGAAGGACTTGGATATTATGCAATGTTCATGAATCTGGCCATGGTCATTGGCCCGTTTGCCGGTTTGACGATTGTTCAATATGCAAATTTCTCATGGATTTTTGCTTTATGTACAGTTTTATCTTCTATTGCTATCTTGCTGGGTGCTTTTGTAAGAATACCGCATAAAGCAGAGAGCTCTGTGAAGCATCCAAAATTTACCCTTTCAAGCTTATTTGAAAAAAGTGCAGTTCCCGTGGCGATTTCTGCAGGCATCCTTGCTTTCGCTTACTCAGGAATTCTTTCCTTTATTTCTGTTTATGCGAAAGAGCTTGATTTGCTTGAAGCTGCAAGCTTCTTTTTTGTGGTATATGCGGCATTTATTATTATGTCCCGCCCATTTACAGGCCGCTGGTTTGATGCGTACGGAGAAAATAGAGTGATCTATCCGGCCATTATTCTTTTTGCAGCAGGGTTATTTTTACTAAGCCAGGCAAACAGTACCTTTGTGTTTTTGCTGTCAGGTGCGATAATCGGATTGGGATATGGCACCATTGTTCCGGGTCTCCAAACGGTTGCAATTAAGCAGGCTGATCCAGCTAAACGCGGACTTGCTACCTCAACCTTCTTCACACTTTTTGATACCGGAATTGGACTGGGATCCTATGTTCTTGGAATACTTGCTGTAAAAACAGGCTTCGCTTCACTTTATTTTATGCTTGCGGGCGTGGCACTGTTTGGATTACTCGTTTACTATTTGCTCCATGGAAAAAAGACAGAACCAAAAACCATTCATTCAGAAGCAGATCTTCCATTATAAGAGCCCATTTGCGGCTCTTTTCTTTTGTCAGTCTTAAATTATGTGTATTTTCTGAATATTATTTTTTTGTGGACGTTGGCATATAATGTAATTAATACCTTTTGGGAGGTTTGTTAATGACCATTGTTCATGTATTGAATTTTTCTATTCCAATTGCCTGTGTATTACTATTTGGTGTAATGGTCGGCCGCATGTGTAAACCGGATGGCTCGGAACAGGAAGCAAATGAATAATGTTTTTCACTTCAAAGTGGCTGGATTTCAGCGCTTTTTTTATTTCAATAAAAAAACCAGCCCCCTAAGGCTGATTCCCCGTTCTTGGCAATATTAAAATTTCTACCCGTCTGTTCTTCGCTCTGCCTTCCTTGGTATCATTTCCGGCAACCGGCTGGAATTCTCCGAAGCCTTTGGCACTGAACCATTTAGGGTCCAGCTGGTCATTTTTCAGAATTATTTTCATAAAATTGACAGCGCGCATCACACTGAGTTCCCAGTTGGACTCGAAGCTTGAGTTGCGGATCGGGACGTTGTCTGTATGGCCGCTTATGATAATGTTTCTTGGCGGGTCCATGATGAGAAGCTCTGCAATTTCACTTGCCATATTTAAATCCTGCTCACGGACTTCTGCACTTCCTGAGCCGAACAGGACATTATCCCTGATTGACACAAGCAGTCCTTCGGTTGTTAAAGAGGTTTCCAGTTTATCCGCCAGGTTTTGATTTTCAATAAAAGCATTGACTCTTTGCTGCAGCTCTGCCAGTTCTTCCTGATCGGCAGCCTGCTTCAGCTTTTCTTTTTCCAATTCATCCATTGCTGCCATCTCCTCCAAATCCTTGCTTGGCTTTTCGGACACAGCATCAGTGGATTGCATTTGGCCTTCTGGCATTGGACTTGGGAATTCAAATACCCCTGTCCCCCCTGAAAAGACATCATTGAATGCCTTTGAGAGCTTCTGAAATTTCTGGGCATCTACGGAACTCATTGCGAATAGGACAATGAATAGGGCCAGAAGCAGTGTTAATAAATCAGCATACGGCAATAGCCAGGATTCATCTACATGCTCCTCATGGTGCTGCTTCTTTTTCCGCCTACTCATCCTTCGCCACGCTGCTTTCTTCAAGGAATTTCCGGCGTTCCCCTGCAGGAAGGTAGGAAGCAAGCTTTTGTTCTATTACCCGAGGCGCCTCCCCTTCTAAAATAGAGAGAATGCCTTCGATCATCATACTTTTAATTTTTGCTTCCTGCTTGGATTTTCTCTTAAGCTTATTGGCAAACGGATGCCAAAACACATAACCCGTGAAAATCCCCAGCAAAGTCGCTACGAATGCCGCACTGATGGCATGACCGAGACTCGTGGTGTCCTCCATATTACCCAGTGCTGCAATTAATCCTATTACTGCTCCCAGCACTCCAAGAGATGGGGCATAGGTGCCTGCCTGGCTGAAAATCTGGGCTCCGGCCTGATGTCTTTCTTCCATCGCTTCGATTTCTTCGCTTAATACATCACGTATATAATCGGCACTTTGCCCATCAACTGCCAGAGATAAGCCGTTCTTTAAAAAAGTATTTTCGATTTCGTTCGTTTTGACTTCAAGTGCAAGCAATCCTTCTTTTCTTGCCAGCTGAGCCCAATCCGAAAACATCTTAATCATCTCAGCAGGGTTCATCAGCTTTTCTTCTTTAAATAAAATGCCGAAAAGCTTGGGCACCCGTTTGATTTCATTTGTTGGAAATGCAATAGCCACTGCTGCTGCAGTTCCCAGGATAATGATTAGAATAGCGGCCGGATTAATCAGAACAGACGGGGAAACCCCTTTAAAAACCATCCCTACTCCAACTGCTATGATCCCTAATATTACGCCTATAATCGTTGTTTTATCCATGCAAGCCACACCTTCTATGTAGTCTGAAAATCTCTATTACCTTCTATTATTAATTTCGGATGATTTTTACAGTTCTTTAGGGAATTTTTCATATATAAAAGGCAGAGGTGCTTCCCCTGCCTTCGTTTCATTGTTTTTAGATCCAGCGGCATCCGCAGAAACCTCTTCTTCTGCGGTCATCATCATCTCGGCGGCGTCTGCATCCTCTTCCAGATCCGGCTAAGTCTCTGTTGTACCATAAGTCACCAGCACCGCGTACGTCATCACGGCGATGTTTTCTGCGGTCGTCTTCTGCTCCGCCCACACTGTCTCTTCCACAGCCGCAATGGTTTCTGCGATTGTCTTCGATACCAAATACATCGTCATCACGGTGGTGCTTCCTGCGGCGGTCTTCTGCTCCACCTACATCATCCCGACGGTGCTTCCTGCGGCGGTCTTCCGCTCCACGTACATCATCACGGCGGCGATCATCATCTTCTTTTACAATAACTCTTTCGGCTCTGATTTCTACTTCATCTGCATTAATCTCAAATCTTCTTCTCCAATCTCTCGACATATTTCTACCTCCTTTCTCATGGATACTATAGAATATGTGCCACCGGAGGTTTTCGCATGGACAAATCCCCAAAGGGAAAGAAAATGTGCCTGTTCAATGAAAAAAACCCCTGTCCTATTCAAGAGAGGAGTTTTTGAGAATTTATATTTTTTGAAAGACGAGGCTGTTTATTTTCATTAAATGCTTTAAGGCCGCCTGGAAGGTTGCATGTGTTTCAGCATTTAGCGCTATTCCGGAAAGGACGATTTCCTTTATCAGCTGCGGGGTCATTCCTACAAAGTAAGGCTTAACCCCCATGAGGTTAATGGAATCAGTCAGGTTGCGGATTTGCTGTCCAAGTTCGGAAAGGCACATCTGCTCTATGCGGTCGACCGTAATGTCTGTAAAATCTATGATGGCGAATTCAGTGTCATGCTCTTTAATATGATTCAGGATTTTAGCCGTAATTTTTTCAAATCTTTCTGCCATGAGCAGGCCTGTAATAGGCACCAGTATCGTCTGGGGAATGATCGATGGTATAATCGGTGCAGTCATATCCGCTATGGCTGCCTCATATTCTTCCACTCTTTTTTCAAGGACCGTTATATATTCATCTTTGTTCATGTATTCTCCTCAATTCCAATCATCTGATCCATTAGAATAATTTATTGTTAATTTTCTCTTCGTAGTTTTTGAAAAGGGATGAATTGGTGTTTTGTCTTCTTTTCGACATCATGCTGTTAAAGCGGATCATCTTTTCGTTAAGCTTCTTCTGCAATGCCTTTTTTCTTCCTGATCCTCACATTGTTTAATCAGGTCTTCGATCGTTAGCATTTCCTTCTTCATTTGGTTTTCTTCATCAGTGAATCCTGCATTCTTCATGATGCGGTAGGCCATGCGCAAATTTTCAGGGACGGAAGACAGGTCATCGAACGGAAGCGGTTTCCCATAGCCTGGCAAATTATCAAACTCGCCATCCTTGTACGCTTTTTTGATCCGATCTTCAGACAGTATAGAAAAGAAGTCCAATCTCTAGTTCCCCCTTCACTTCATTTGTTACTTATTATTATATATTTTCAGCGCTGCTTATTAAAGCAATTATGTATATGGAGGACCTGCAGAAAAATCAAGAGAAAGCTTGCGCCTCCTCCCTTCAGATTTTGCCTATTAAGTTCGGATCCATGTTTATCCCGGTCTGGCCAGGCTGCCAATTGGCCGGCACACCTTTTCCTGTCTGTTGTGCATATTGAATTCCCTGCATGATTCTGACATGTTCATGCAGATTTCTTCCAACTTCTCCGGGGTAAATGATCTTTGCCGCAATAATGCCATTAGGGTCGATAAAAACGGATGCCCTGATTGCCGCTCCTGAATTCTCGTCCAAAACCCTGTAAGCTCTGCTTATTTGATGGGTTCGATCACTTACCATTGGATAATTTACATTTTTCAAAGAGGGAGATGTTTCCTTAAATACTTTATGGGCGTATACACTGTCCGTGCTGATGGACATTACTTCACAGTTTAAAGCTTTTAAATATGGATTCACAGCGGCGACCGCCGCCAATTCTGTCGGTCAGACAAATGTGAAATCACTCGGATAAAAAAACAGCAGAACCCATTTTCCGATATAATTCTCCAAATTGACTTTTTTTATTTGATGATCAATGACAGCATCTGCAGTAAAAACAGGAGCTCGGTCTCCCCGGCCCGCACAAAATACGGAGGCATTCGAATTGTTCATGGCTATCCCCCTCCCTTCCTCTTTCGTCTCTGCTATATATACTTATGCGGCCAAAGACAAAATTGAACGGAAAATATTGAGTGAATCAGCCGTACATAGTCCAGGTGTCCAAGGGAAAAATAGTGAAAGAATATGAATTCAAGAATGAAAGGAGCCAGACTATGTCACGCGGAGTCCATTTTAATCATAAAAGAAAACATCACCCTGGGGAATTTCCTGAACACACAATGGTCGAGCGCCACACAACTGAAGCACAGGAAGACGAAGAATTTATTGTGACACAGGAAGCTTTTAAGAACCGCTTTGAAGAAGATGAAGCAAAGCAACTTGAGGAAAGAGCCAAAGATTAAAAAGCCGGGGGCCTGAATAAAATTCAGACCCCTGCTGCTTATATTGCGTCTACTTCCACTTCTTTCAGCCAGGACGCGCATGCTTCAATATCCTTTGAGAATACGCGGTCTTTTGTGATGGAAGGCACCACTTTTCTTGCTTCTTCATAAAAACGTTTTGTTTTATCAGCCATTTTATCTGAACCGCGGTATTCTGCTGCCTGGAGTGCGCAAATCAGTTCAATTGCAAGCACTTTATTAACATTCTGGATAATCTGATATGCATGTCTTGATCCGATGGTTCCCATGCTCACATGGTCTTCCTGATTCCCGGATGAGGGGATGGAATCCACACTTGCGGGATGGGCAAGTGTCTTATTCTCCGATACAAGTGAAGCTGCAACATATTGGAGAATCATCGCACCGGACTGCAGTCCAGGTTCCGGGCTTAAAAATGGCGGCAAGTCACTCAGCTGCGGGTTAACAAGCCTTTCAATCCGGCGCTCTGAAATATTGGCCAATTCCGCAACCGCGATTTTCATGAAGTCCATTGCAAGTGCGATTGGCTGCCCATGAAAGTTTCCGCCGGATATAACGCTTTCCCCGTTTTCAAAAATCAGCGGGTTATCTGTGGCTGCATTCATTTCAATTTCAAGCTTTTCTTTCACATAATCAAGCGCCTGCCAAGATGCTCCATGCACCTGCGGGATGCAGCGGATGGAGTACGCGTCCTGGACCCGGATTTCTCCCTGTCTTGTGATCAGGCTGCTGCCTGAGAGATATTCCCTCACTCTTCTTGCTGTATCGACCTGCTGCTGATAGCCTCTTGCCTGATGGATATTCTCATCAAACGCATCAATAATTCCGTTTAAGCCCTCCATTGTAACTGCAGCGATCAATTCACTTTGATAAGCGATTTTTTCTGCTTCCAGATAGCCAATCACTCCCATTGCCGTCATCGCTTGAGTGCCGTTAATCAGGGCAAGCCCTTCCTTCGCCTGTAATGTTAAAGGCTCGATTCCCTCCTGAACAAGCACTTCAAGAGCAGGCTTTCTTACCCCTTGAAAAACACTTCCCCTTCTCCCATTAACACTAATGCCAAATGGGAAAGAGGAGCCAAATCGCCGCTCGCTCCAAGAGATCCCTGCTGCGGGATGACAGGGTGGATTTGTTTATTCACAAGCGCTAAAAGAGTTTCTATCACGACAGGACGGACTCCTGAAAATCCTTTCAATAAAGCATTGGCTCTTAATAGGAGCATAGCTCTCGAAACAGCCTCCGGAAATGGTTCCCCTACACCGCAGGCATGCGAGCGGATTAAATTCAGCTGAAGATCCTCTACATCTCCCTGATCAATTCTTACATCGCTGAATTTGCCAAAGCCAGTGTTAATGCCGTAAATGACCTTTTCTTCACTTACAATTCTCTTAACGGCTTCACGGCTGTTTTTTACACGCAGCATGCTTTCCTCTGATGCTGCAGCCTTTACTCCTTCAAAAAGCACTCTTTTGGCTTCAGACAAAGTAAGGGTATTTCCATTTAAAGTAACCACTTTGTTCTCCTCCCCGCGAGTTAAAGTCATCATCGAATCTGTCAATTTTTCCATTTCATTTCCTCCTCGGTACATTAGCGAGATAAAGAAAAGGCTGTATCTCAAACACAGGTTTGAAATACAGCCTTTTTAAAAAGATTATTTGCAGTATCAGTTTTTAGATGCCTCATCTTTATCACAGCCTAATTTTGATATATTTTCTGAATATAATTAATTCTATGTGCCCTATGAGAGGATGTCAATTAGTTTTTACCATTTTTTAACAAGTTAGATTGTTAGAATGGTAACACAGTAAAGCGTTTTTATTATAGCTATATAAGAAGCCGGCATTTCTGCCAGCTTGATTTCATTCAATGTCTTGTCTTTTCAGTGCTTGCTTTAATGTACCGTAAGTATTAATGCCTGTGAAGTCCAGGCCAAGCTGAATGGAAGTCTGGGCAACTTCAGGGCTGATGCCGGAGATGGTGGATTTTACCCCCAGCAGCTTTAAAGCTGTCGTTAAAGAGAATATTTGATGGGCAACCATCGTGTCGATGATGGCCACACCTGATAAATCAATGAATAGATGTTCTACATCTTCTTTTGCACATTTTTTCGGAATTTCCTCCAGCAGGATTCGTGCACGTTCGGTGTCTATATTTCCGATAAGAGGGAGTACAGCTGTATGGTCTTTTATCGGAATAACAGGAGTTCCAAGTTCATTGATCAGACTTTGCTGGGCAACAAGCCTGTTGGTCGTTAATTGATAATACTTCTCTGAAAATTTATTAATGAGCTTATCAAAAGCCTTGTTAATAATTGTGCTCCATTTCAATACATCATCTGCTGTGACTTCAGACTTGTTTTCGTTAATGAACTTTTCAACAAAATGCCAATAGGTTTCCCGCACATTGCTTAAAGCTTCAAGCACTTGAAAAATGGGCGTATTAGAATCCACTCTGCTCTCCGCTACTGTAATGGCCCATTCTTCCATATTCTCGTTAAAAGTGTCCTCATCAATCAGAGCTGCTGAAACGGTGCGGTTGGTAAATGTATTTTGTTCTCTCAGGAGCTTCTCATAAGCAGGGTCTGCATCTGCAGAATAAATGGAACCTTTCTGTTTATCCCTTAAAGACAGCCACATATCTGTGATATTGATTGAATTCTCCTGAATGTAATCATAAAGAAGCCGATTTTTTGCATTCATTCATTTCACCTTGTCTCTTTCTATTTGTAAACAAACTGGTAAGTTCATTGTAGAATGAATTGTGGCTGATGAAAAGCAATACAACTTAGGCAGTTATTCACTTCACTGCCCATCAAAGATTATCCTATTACAAATATTGATTAATTTCAGCTATACTTAGTTTGTACAGAAATGGCTGAATGTAATTTGAAAGGAGTTCTTATGAAATCACTTGTTCTTGCTGAAAAGCCCAGTGTTGCCCGTGAAATTGCACGGGTTCTGGGATGCCGGCAATCTCATAAAAGCTATATGGAAGGCGATAAATATATCGTGACATGGGCTCTTGGCCATCTAATCGAGTTAAAGATGCCTGAGCATTATGACAGCAAATACAAAAACTGGAATCTGGAGGATCTGCCGATTATTCCTGATCAAATGGGCCTGAAGGTGATGAAGCAGACCAGCCACCAGTATAAAGCGATTGAGAACCTGGCAAAGCGGAAGGATATTAAGGAAATTATCATTGCTACTGATGCAGGACGCGAAGGGGAGCTTGTCGCACGCTGGATTTTGGAGAAAATCCGCTGGCGCAAGACAATCAAACGCTTATGGATATCTTCTGTAACGGACCGCGCCATCCGGGACGGCTTCCAAAAGCTTAAGCCAGGAAAACAATTTGAAGATTTGTATGAATCCGCCGTCTGCCGTGCAGAGGCCGATTGGCTTATCGGGCTGAATGTCACAAGGGCCCTGACTACTAAATACAAGGATCCCCTATCCGCTGGACGGGTGCAGACACCGACACTGGCTCTCGTGATGGATAGGGAAGCATTAATTCAAAAATTTGTTCCAAAAGAGTACTGGACGATTCGCGCTCAAATTGGCCCCCTGCAGGCTGATTGGGAGAAAAATGGTGAAAAGCGCATCTTTTCTAAAGAAGCAGCTGATGGAGTCCTTTCTAAAGTGAAGGGGCAAAAAGCAGTTATCCACTCCATTATCCGGAAGGAAAAAACAGAGCCGCAGCCGCTTCCTTATGATTTGACGGAGCTGCAGCGTGACGCCAATAAGCGTTACGGCTTCTCCGCCAAGAAAACATCGAATGTGCTGCAGAAACTTTATGAGCAGCATAAGCTCGTCACCTATCCGCGTACTGACTCGCGCTATTTGACAAAAGATATGGAAGCCACCATGATGGATCGCCTTCATGGCATTGCAGCTTCCTATAAGGACGAAGTGAAGCCGATCCTTGCGAATCAGGGCAAGGTCCTGGCAAAGCGGGTCTTTAATAATGAAAAAGTAACTGATCATCATGCAATTATTCCGACTGAAGAACGTGTACACCTCAGTGATTTATCTGCTGATGAGCGGAAGCTGTACGAATTGATTCTGCGCAGATTTCTGGCCATTTTCCATAACCCTTATAAGTATGAAACTATCCATGCTTCGATAGAAGTTAACAGTGAGACATTCACTGCCAGGGAAACAGCAGTTATCGACCTGGGTTATCGCAAGGTTGAACGCAGCAGTGATGAAGAAACAGGAAAACAGAGCCTGAAGAACATCTCAAAAGGACAGAGCTTTACGGTACAAACGGCTGAATTGTCCGCCAAGCTTACTGAACCTCCTCTTCGCTATTCCGAAGCTGACATATTGACCCAGATGGAAAAATACAGCTTGGGAACACCTGCGACTAGAGCGGAAATCATTGAACGGCTCCTTGATACGGAAGCGATCGAAAGGCAAAATGGACGTCTGTTTCCGACTAAAAAGGGCAAACAGCTGATGGACCTGGTGAATGAAGATCTGAAATCACCGGAACTGACTGCTAAATGGGAACAGGAATTGGAGAAAATTGCACGCGGAAAAGCAGATCCCAAAGAGTTTTTGCAGAATATCCGCAAGCAGACACGGACATTGGTTTCAGAAATTAAAAAGAGCGATAAATCTTACCGTGCCCATAATCTCACGGGCTCAAAATGTCCAGAATGCGATTCCTTCCTAAAAGAAAGAAATACCAATGACGGAAAAATACTTGTCTGTTCCAATCTTGATTGTAATTTCCGAAAGCGCAAAGATCCAAAGCTTTCAAACCGCCGCTGCCCTCAGTGCCGCAAAAAAATGGAAATCCACCAGGGCAAAGCAGGAGCCTACTTCCAGTGCCGGCCATGCAATGTGGTGGAAAAAGCACAGGACAAAAAGAAAGCCGTCAACAAACGGGAAGAGCGAAAACTTGTTCAGAAATACACCCAGAAGGAAGATTCCTTTGGAACAAGCCTTGGCGATTTGCTTAAGGCTGCCATGGAAGATAAGGATTAATATATAGCCCTGGCTGATGCCAGGGCTCTTTCTTTATGAACAGGCATACACAGCTTGTCCTCTCCATAGCATGTACTAATACTGAAAGGAGAGTGAAAAGATGTTAACCAGAGTGGCAGACCGTTTCTCCAAGCTTGTGGAAAGGTATCTCCCGGACGCCTTTGTCATTGCGGTATTAATGACTCTGTTTGTGTTTATTGCAGGGTTTTTCATGAAGCCTTCCGAACCTGTTGAGCTATTTAAATCCTTCGGTGACGGCTTCTGGGTGTATCTTGCTTTTACCATGCAAATGGTGCTCCTCCTAATGACAGGCATGACGCTTGCTTCAGTTCCTTCTGTACAGCGTATACTTGAAAAGCTGTCCTCAAAAGCGAAGACAGCCAACCAGGCCTACGTGCTGACTTTTCTCGTTTCATCTGCTGCTTATTATATTAACTGGGGCCTTGCTGTTGTCGTTGGCGCCATTATTGCCCGTGAAGTTGGGAAAAGAAATCAGAACGCACACTTCCCCCTATTGGTGGCTGCAGCCTATGCACCAACTGCTCTTTATACGGCTGGTTTATCAAGCTCAATTGGTTTGACTGTTGCGACCAAGGGCCATTTTCTCGAGGAAGCGGCTGGCGTCATCCCCACTTCGGAGACCATTTTCCATCCTGGAACAATTGCTATTTTAATTGCTCTTGTAATGACTATGCCAATTTTCATTGTGCTGATGGCACCCAAAAAAGGCATTATCTCATACGTTCCCCCTAAGGCACCCAAGCAGGACGCTGAACAGAAGGAAGTTTTAAAAACTCCCGCCGGAAAGCTTGAAAGAACACCCTTTCTCGGCATCATTACCGGATTAATCGGGGTAATCTATGTCATATTTGAGTTTGTAAACGGGCGTGACCTTGACTTGAATATTATCAATATTGCCTTTTTATCGTTAGGCCTCATCCTTCATAAATCGCTCGTACAATACGCCAATGCTTTTAAAGAAGCGGGTTCTGCCATTTCTCCTATCATTCTGCAATTTCCATTTTACGCCGGGATTATCGCCGTTCTCGGCAGCTCCGGGTTAGCAGAGTCTATAATTAATGGGATGGCATCCATAGCAAGTAAAGACACCTTTGATATATTCACCTATTGGTCCGCCGGTCTCGTCAATATTCTTGCTCCTTCAGGCGGCGGGCAGTGGGCATTGCAGGGGCCGCTTCAAGTGCCTGCCGGTCTCCAGCTTGGTGTGGATCCTGCCATTACGGCTATGGCTGTAGGCTGGGGTGATGCCTGGACGAATCTGATCCAGCCTTTCTGGGCCCTTCCTATACTGAGTGTGGTTGGCCTTCATATTCGTCATATAATGGGCTACTGTGCATTACTGGCCATATGGGTTGGCATAGTTACTACGGTCTTGATGTTTTTTGTATATTGATTAAGAAAAGCCAAGCCTAATCAAGGCTTGGCTTTTTTGGAAAAAGTCTTCTTGTGTTTTTTTCAATTTTGGTAGTATGATAGCGTTATTCTGAGATTGAAGTTGGGGAAACAGCATGAAAATAAAAGATTGGGATAAGAATTTAAAAGTAAGGTTATTTGGGGAAGCGCTTATGAATATTACATTCTGGATGTTCTTCCCGTTTTTAACGATTTATTTCGCGGATGAATTCGGAAAAGACAAGGCTGGTTTATTGCTCATTTTTTCTCAGGTATTCTCCGTACTTGCCAACTTAATGGGCGGTTATACAGCTGACCGCTTTGGCCGCAAGAAAATGATGGTTCTCTCTGCATTTGGACAGGGACTTTCATTCATCATTTTTGGATTTGCCAGTTCACCCTGGCTGGATTCTCCGGTGCTTGGCTTTATCTGCTTTGCTTTTGTGGGAATATTCGGTTCATTTTATTGGCCGGCAAGCCAGGCAATGGTTGCAGATGTGGTCGAGGAAAAGGACAGAAGCCAGGTATTTGCTATTTTTTACACTTCAATTAATATTGCTGTTGTGGTGGGTCCCATTTTAGGAGCCATTTTCTATGTCCATTACCGTTTTCAGCTTCTTATGGCCGCCGGCATTATCTGTATCCTATTATCTTTCATCCTTTCCCGGTGGACAAGGGAAACATTGCCAATACAAATACTTGCAGAAAGCGAAAATAGTAAATGGCATGCAGTTTTATTAAAGCAAACGAAAGATTATGGCATTATCTTCAGGGACAAAACCTTTCTCCTTTTTATCATAGCAGGTGTTCTGGCTGCACAGACTTTTATGCAGCTTGATCTATTATTACCTGTCTATACAAATGAAGCTGTTCATAATCAGGCGCTTTTTAAATGGAATGACTGGTACTTTTCTGTTCAGGGAGAACAGGCTTTTGGCATTCTGCTGTCTGAGAACGGCTTCCTCGTAGCCTTATTTACCGTAGCCGTAACGAAAATGATGTTAAAGTACAAAGAAAGAAATGTCTTTATTTTATCATCTCTTACTTATGCAGCAGCCATCATCATGTTAGGGCAAACGCAATGGATATGGGGATTAATTCTGGCTATGGCCGTTTTCACTATGGGTGAATTAATGACAGCCGGCCTTCAGCAGAGCTATGTATCAAAAATTGCTCCAGATCATATGCGGGGTCAGTACTTTGCAGCTGCCTCCCTTCGATTTACAATCGGGAAAACCATTGCACCTATCTCCATTCCGCTTACAGTCTGGATCGGATATGACTGGACATTCTTCATACTGGCGCTGCTGGCTGTTGTAAGTGCGTTTTTGTATTGGCTGATGTTTGCTTTGCCTGAAAGAAATAATGCATCCCATGCCAAAAAGGAATCTGTATAAGGTTCCTTTTTAATTATGTCTCCGTCCATAGATGGAGACCCAAGGTTCTCGAGCACGAATTTCAATTCAATAGGTTTCTTTTTGCGAACAGAACAGCTACAATGAAAATGAAGATTCTGACAAAGGAGAATACATAATGAGTCATTTTCAAACGAATTTAGAGAAATACGCAGAGCTTGCCGTAAAAGTTGGTGTAAACGTGCAAAAGGGACAGACGCTTGTAATTAACACAACGCTTGATGCAGCTGAACTGGTTCGTACAATTGTTAAAAAGGCCTATGAAGCAGGAGCTCATAACGTAGTTGTGAACTGGAGCGATGATGCGGTCACTCGCACAAAGTACGACTTGGCACCGGATGAGTCTTTCTCCGAATACCCTGAATGGCGTGCGAAGGAAGTCGAAGATTTAGCTGAAAAGGGTGCGGCATTCATGTCAATCGTTTCGGCAAGCCCTGATTTGCTGAAAGGCGTGAAATTAGAACGAATCTCAAGCTTCCAGAAAGCTGCAGGACAGGCGCTGGCAAAATACCGCAAATTCATCCAGTCCGATAAAGTAAGCTGGACAGTCATTGCAGCTCCATCTAAAGCCTGGGCAAACATGGTATTCCCTGACGCACCGGAAGAATCACGTGTGGATATGCTTTGGGAAGCTATATTCAAAGCAACTCGCGCTGATTTGGATAACCCGGTTGAAGCCTGGAAAAAGCATGATGAAACACTTCATGAAAAAGTGGATTATTTGAACAGCAAGCGATATCAGAAGCTTCATTATAAAGCTCCAGGTACAGACCTGACAATCGAGCTTCCAAAAGGCCACTTATGGGTGGGGGCAGGCAGCATAAATGAACAGGGGCACGAATTCATGGCTAACATGCCAACTGAAGAAGTATTTACGGTACCTTACAAGACAGGTGTTAACGGCACGGTTTCCAGCACAAAACCTTTAAGCTATGGCGGAAATATCATCGACAAATTCAGCCTGACATTTGAAAACGGCCGTATTATCGATGTGAAGGCCGAAGAAGGCGAAGAGATTCTTAAGCAGCTTGTTGAGACAGATGAAGGCTCCCACTATCTTGGTGAAGTGGCTCTGGTTCCTTTCAACTCGCCAATTTCACAGTCCAACCTGCTTTTCTATAATACTTTATTTGATGAAAATGCTTCAAACCACCTTGCGATCGGCAGTGCGTATGCATTCTGCATTGAAGGCGGCAAGAAAATGTCTAGTGAAGAACTGGCTGAAAACGGCTTGAACGAAAGCTTAACACATGTTGACTTCATGATCGGCTCCGCTGAAATGGATATCGATGGAATTACTGAAGACGGCAACGCTGAACCCGTGTTCAGGAAAGGTGATTGGGCATTTTAAAGCTGAACCGCATTGCCCGGAACGCAGACTAAGTACGCCACGTCCTGTGGCAACGTCTGCATGACCCACATCCTGTGGGCCTCAAGCACAAGACGAGCCTCCCGGAAAGGCGTCCTTTGCCTTTTGGGTGGCTTGCCCGAAATGTGGAGGCGACTGCCCAGGGACGACAGGCATAAGACGGTTCCTGTAAGAAGGCATTATTCCTTCTGAAAGGAAATGGCTTATGACCCCGAGTCCCTAGGAGCCGGAGCTAGACAAGCTTGTGACCCTGAGGGGGTAGGCTGCTTGCGCTAGACGGTTCTTGAAGTTCAAAGTATAATACTTTCTTATTTTACAAAAAAATCATGCGGTCATTGTGCCGCATGGTTTTTTGTTTTCATCAATACTATTTCACTAACATTTCCTTCAAAATCGGAAATGAATTCGATGGAATATTTATCTGCCAAGTAGGTGGAAATGGTTTTACCTGACAGCACCTCTTCCCTTACTTCAAGAGGAGTGCCAAACATAGCAGTAATCTCGTCAATGAAAGTTCTCACCCGCTGTCCAGGAATAGAAATTGCGGTTACATTTCCGGTTTCCCGTTCAAAATAATAGCTGATTTCAGGGTACATGACAAAAGGGCTTCCATTTTCAAACCCTTCCTTAATATAATTTGGATCTGACTTCTTAATTTCAGATATGTTTGTGCCAATTGGATAAGGGCTTCCGAGCGGAATTCCCTGTTTGGCTTTTTCAATGGCATCCACGCTGAGTGCCAGGTTTTTAAAAGGATAGTATAGGGCTTCCTCTTTTAACCACAGATTCATCCAGTCGATATCAGAATGATCTTCTTTGTTCAGCTCTATTCGGTCATGCAGGCTCATCGAAAGGGTTTCTTCATTAAATAGCCATGTTGAAATAACCCATCTATCATTCTTATTTTGGGCAGTTTGAAGATACTTCTGATTAATATTTTTTATTTTCGCTTTGGAGGAAGTGACCACTTCTTTTTCTGTATTGATTTTAAGCACTTCTCCATCTTTAATCGCCAGCAGTTGGCCCTTAACCGCATTTTCCCCCTTGGACTGAAAAATCGAAATGATGGTTTTATTCCTCATTTTCTGAGTGTAAACCTGCTCCTTCGAAGGGTTAAATGACAATTCAGCACTGTTATTCAAAGCTTCCTGTCTATAAGCCTCTTTCGACCCTTTCTCAGCCAGGTAAACTGAGTAATGTCCTGTAAAATAAGAATCGCCTTTCTTCCCTTTCGCACTGTCCTCTTCCAGAATGGTTCTTCTTTCATCTTCAGCATATAGATAAACTGTATATTTCATTTTTCCATCTGTTGCGTCCACCTGGAATAGTGACTTGCCTTCAAGCCAAACAGTATCTTTTTTCTCTTTCCCGACCTCTTGTACAGCTGATGTATTCTGTTCAGCTTCCACTTTATCTTCTTTTTCAAATTTTATTTCTTCTGTATTTAAAGATGCATTTATTTCATTTGAACATCCTGCTATAACGGATGACAGCATGGCAATCATGATCATATTTATTAAATTTTTCATTATATTCTCCCTAATGTTATAAAAACATTTCCATTTAAAGTCAAATGTTACAATTACGTTTCAACTAATTAAGTGTAACAAATAGGGATCGTTTCTACAAACCTATCAATATGCTCATTTTTTTACAAAAACAAGGGTTTCCTCCCGTTTCCTTTATATATGACTCTTCTCCTGCTTTACTTACACGGTTGAATAAAACGCCATATGCCCTATTTATCAGCGTTTTACAGTAAGAGACAAGAGGCCCCGGAATAGTTTCCGGAGCCTAATGCTTATATTTCTGCTGGTGCCGATGCATGTTTTTCGGTCAATAGACTTACAGATACGTATGCAGCAAGTGACAAAGCAATAGGCAATACGACTGTATTCATGCCTAATGCATTTGGATAAAAAGTATGGAATAAAATATACGAAGCAGTTCCGGTTATCATCGAGGCCACAGCCCCATATCTATTTCCCTTAGCCCAATATAGGCCCAGCACAACTGGCCATATGAATGCTGCTTCCAGTCCCCCAAAAGAAAAGAGATTCAGCCAGATCAGCAAATCGGGCGGACTGAGAGCCATGATGCAAACCAGAATTCCAAGCAGGGCTGTAACCGCAAAACTCAGTTTCTTTATGGCAGCTTCTTTGGCATCAGGCTTAATGTAATTAATATAGACATCTTTCACAATCGCCGAGCTGACCAGGAGGAGCAGGGAATCCACTGTTGACATGATGGCAGCCATCGGTGCAGCCAGTACAATTCCCGCAAGCCATGGAGGAAGAACTTCCATGGCAATCAACGGCATAACTTTATCTCCCACTTCAATCCCCGGAAGAATAGGACGGGCAAATACGCCAATTAAATGCATGCCAAGCATGATAAAGCCGACTACTATTGTTCCGATTATAATGGCCCTGTGCATGGCTCTGGCATTTTTATATGACATGGCCCTCACTGCGACCTGAGGAAGGCCTACAACTCCAACTCCCACAAGAATCCAGAATGAGGATACATATAAAGGAGTCAATCCGCCATCAAAGCCAAACGGTGTAATCAGATTCGGATTTTCTGAAGACAGGTCGCTGATAATATTCGGTATTCCTCCACCTGCCATAATAACAGCAACCAGAAGGATCATGGTGCCGATGAACATGATTCCGCCTTGGACAGCATCCGTTACGGCAACAGCACGGAAGCCGCCGATAACCACGTAGACCATAACAGAAGCCGCAAAAATGAATAAAGCAGACAAATAGCTTAATCCTGTCAGTGACTCAATTAATCTTGCTCCGCCAACCCATTGGGCAGCCATGGCAGAAAAAAGGAAAATAATGATGCTGAGAGAGGATAGCCAGACAACCCATCTGCTGTTATATCGTTCTTTTAGAAAATCGATGAGCGTCACAGCATTATACTTTCTTGCTGTGATGGCAAACTTTTTCCCCAGCACCATGAGAACGAAATAACCTGTGACAACCTGTGACATCGCAAGCAGCACCCAGCCAAGCCCCTGTGTGTAAGCAACGCCGGGACCTCCAATGAAACTGCTGGCACTTCCGTAGGTTGCAATCATCGTCATAGCCAGAATAAAACCGCCAAGCTGCCTTCCTCCAAGAAAATAATCCTGCAGGAACGAACTCCCGGTATCAATCTTTCTGCTGGACCATAAGCCTACGAGAAAAATAATAATTAAAAAGATGAGAAGAGGAAAAATTACCTGCCAATTCATTCAGATTCTCCCCCTTCCCCGTTTTCTTCAAACGGAACTTCTTTAAACAGGAACTTAACAGCTGCTGTTACCAGAATCACCATTACGGCAAATCCTGCTGCGCAGCTCCAGAAAAACCAGGCAGGCAACCCCCAAATATATGTATACTCACCAGCAGGCCCAGACCCCATCCCATAGGCAAACCCATACCACCATACAAAATTGAAGAGCACCAGACCAATGCCAATCCACGCCTCTCTCTCTGCGATTTTAAAGCGCGGATCTTTTTTATGTACGCCTTTCTTCATTTTGTCCCCCTTCAGAGCTTTATTTAGTAACGTACCATAAAATACAGAATATTCCCTGAATATAATCCCACTTATGTATATTTTCTGCAACAAAAAAAGCAGATTGCTCTGCCTTTTTGATATTATTTTAAAATTTCACTTTAAGCAAGCTAGGATCTTAACGATTGTCAATTGTCTCCGGGTAAAGGTCATGGTTCATTAAACGGTATTCTGCCATTTTTTCATATTTCGTCCCCGGCTTGCCGTAGTTGCAATACGGATCAATGGAGATTCCGCCACGTGGCGTAAATTTGCCCCAAACCTCAATATAGCGCGGGTCCATTAATTCAATAAGGTCGTTCATAATGATATTCATGCAGTCTTCATGGAAATCGCCATGATTTCTAAAGCTGAAAAGATATAGCTTTAATGACTTGCTCTCTACCATTTTCTGATCCGGAATATAGCTGATATAGATGGTCGCAAAATCCGGCTGTCCTGTTTTCGGGCAAAGACTCGTAAACTCAGGGCAATTAAACTTTACAAAATAATCGCGGTTTGGATGCTTATTGTCAAAAGCCTCCAGAATATCAGGCGAGTATTCAAAAAGATATTTTGTACCCTGATTTCCCAATAGCGTAATATCCGTTAATTCCTCATCTTTTCTTCCTGACATAAAAAAGCCTCCCTTTATACGATCCCGCTGATCCTAAGAAGAGGTCCAAAAAGTACAGCTTAAAAAATAAAAACCATATCCTCTTATGGATATGGTTGATTATTATAATCAAAGCCATAGTTTTTTATAGAGGGTGAAGCTATGAACCTCTCCCGCTCACACGGGAATATTCGAAATATAATTGTCATTGTTACTATAGAGAAAAAGCCTGTTTCTGTCAATAGGGGCTTCTTTATCTGGTTTTCATTTATTCTTCTATAGTATAATTACGTTAATTTTCTTAGAAAGGTGACATGTTATGTGGAATGAGTTTAAAAAATTTGCCCTGAAGGGAAATGTGCTTGATTTGGCTGTCGGGGTTGTTATCGGAGCTGCCTTCGGAAAGATTGTATCTTCTCTTGTAGATGATATCATCATGCCGCTTGTTGGATTGCTGATGGGCGGAGTTGACTTTACGGATCTGATGGTAAAAGTTGGAGGAGCTGAGGTCAAATACGGTTTATTCATACAGAATGTGGTTGATTTCTTCATCGTGGCATTCTCTATTTTCATCTTTATCAGGATTATCAACAATCGTTTTAAAAAGAAAGAAGAAGCAACGCCTGCCCCAGCTGTGGATAAAAACGTTGAGCTATTAACGGAAATAAGAGACCTTTTAAAAAACCAATAAATGATGAAACTTATATAATAGTTCTGACGTATATACATATACAAATGATTTTAGGGGAGAAATGAAACAAATGTATGTACAGCAAACCGCAAATAATAGTTATTTGCCTTCTGTTTTACGGGCATTCGCCTTATCATTGGGTATTGCTTTTATCGGAACGATGGCGGGTGTTTTCGTCCCTCCAGCCCTGTTTTTGCCGCTCATGATTCTTGAACTCGGAATGCTGCTTTTCGCTTTCCTGCTTCGCCGCAAAAAGGCCATCGGGTATCCATTCCTGTATGTATTTACATTTATTTCAGGGATGACGACCTATCCGATTGTTGCCCATTACCTGGCTGCCATTGGCCCGAACCCCGTACTGGTCGCACTTGCAGCGACAACGGTTGTGTTTACAGGCCTGGCTGTATACGCTACGACAACCAAGCGGGATTTATCTTTTCTTGGCGGCATGCTGATGGCAGCATTGCTTGCCCTTATTGCAATCTCTATTTTCAGCATCTTCTGGCCGTTAAGCTCTAACGCGATGCTGGCATTCTCCTTCATCGGAGTGCTTGTATTCAGCGGATATGTGCTATTCGATTTCAACCGCATGAAGCATTATGGAGTTTCACCGGAAGAAGTGCCTTTAATGGCTCTTAACCTATACCTTGATTTTATTAACCTGTTCATTAATATTCTTCGTATTTTTGGAATTTTGGGGAGCAGGGACTAAACAGGAGTGCGAACTCCTGTTTTTTTATGTGCAAGCATCATTTCTTTATTCCTTCAAAAAGATTAGGTATGATCAGAAGTAAATCCGAAAGGCGGGATAATAATGAATTATATTTTGGAAACCCAAAATCCTGATAAAAATATTACGCTTGAACAGGCCATTAATGGCCAATATACAATGGCTGTTTTCGTCCGCCATCTTGGCTGACCGGTGTGCAGAGAATATCTTGCGCAGTTGCGCGAGCGCATAAGTGAATTGGAAGCCAGAGGTTTTCAAGTCATTGTCATTGCTCCTTCTAAAGGAACATTCATCAATCAATTCCTTGAGCAATTCGGCCCGTTCCCTTTTCCAATCCTTAGCGATCCATCCCGGGAAGCTTATAGAGGAATGGGACATAAAACAATGCCAAAGTGGAAGCTCCTTTCAAAAGCAGCATTTGGATTTATAACAGGAAAAGTGAAGGGCTTTGTCCCTGATAATGAAAAACAGAAGGAATTTGTCATGAAATCCATGAAGACCCAGGATGTCTACATTCAAGGCGGGACATGGCTTTTCTCGCCACAGGGAAAGATTTTATGGAAGCATATTGATGAATCCCCTGAAAATCACGCAAAGATTGATGATGTTTTAAAGAAAATGGATGAAGTGAAAGCTTGAAAGGCAGTCAATTACTTGGCTGCCTTTCCTTTTGTTAACTCCCATATTTCACGCAAAACCGGCATCTCTTCCATTTCCTTCTCCGTTACAAGATCCCATTGAATCCCGTTTGGTTTTGGATATGGCGTGTTGGTTTTGATCAGTTCCTTTTCAGTGGCAATCCAGTCGACAGTCAAATCATATGGGTCCCTCGGGATATCTGCCTCTGTAACCTGGGCGCTATTCACTGTTCCAATTACAGGGATTTCGGGATTTCCCAATTCTCTGATTATCGCATATTCACGGTCGGCATAGCCCTCCCCTTTTCCGACACGCCGGCCATCCCGGTGAAGACCCACTGATCCGGCAAAAAACAAATCAATTTTCGGCAATTCGGTGAGAGGAACTTCTTTACCATATGAGTGGATATGCTTAAGGCTCGCTGCTTTTCGCTCCTCCCCGGGTGGGACCCATTCCGGCTTTACCATAATAAATCCTGCTTTCAGCCTTGGAGTTGGAACCAGCAATGTCTTTCCATCTTTCAAAATTTGTGCACGGACCGGCAGCTGCGGAGAATCAGGATTAACTTTAATTACCTTAGCCTCTTTATACTCAGGCATAGTAAAAACAAATGCAGCCGCTTTTTCAGCTCCTTTGAAATTGGGGATTCTATTTTTTAAAGGAAACGGAAAGCGGCCAAGCTTGTTTTCCTCGAGAAAATTCCATATGTACTCACGGATTTCTTTCTTCGTATTCATTGCGTTTCACTTCCTTTCTTTTATTTTATCCATAAGGGATAAAACTGAATAGAAAAAGAACTTCATTTTTTAAAGAAATAGGTTTTAAGTCAAGATCTCGTGGTAAACAAATAATGCAAGGCCAATAACAAAACAGAAGGGACTGGTTGACGATGAAAAGCGTAACAGCGACTTCAAGGTTCGTCATTGGCATTGCAAGAAACCAGGGAGGGTTTGCAGAGCGTTCGAAAGGCACTCTCGTCTATAACCGATATATTTAAAATCGGTTCGGCCCTATGCAAATCATAATCCTCAGGTTGTCCGTCATCGGACTTAAAAAAGGTGCAGACCAATCGGTTTGCATCTTTTTTAATGCCTTAAATCCCCTAAAACCCCTCTTCTTTTCTCCCTATCTGCTAAAAAAATTCCTGATCATTGTTTAGACATGTATTTTTTTCACCATAATGGCAAATAAAAGGAGGTTTCTAGATAAATGTCTGAACATGAACAAAAACAAGAATCAACCATGTCCCGGAGGAGATTCATCCGTAATTCCGGGTTAGTTGCCGGCGGTTTGGTAGGAGGCGGCATTCTTGGCGGCTTAATTGGCGCAAACATGAATAAAGACGGTACAGCAACGGAAGAGAATCCCCATACAAACGGGCATGATCAGGTTGCCTATCAGCAGTCACCTTTATATTTCACAAACCCCGAGATATTCGGAATCCTTCAGGCGGCCGTTGAGAGAATTTATCCAAAGGATGAAAATGGCCCTGGCGCTAATGATTTGGATGTTCCATTTTTTATTGACCACCAGCTTGCGGGCTCATGGGGAAACAATACAAGGGAATATATGCAGGGCCCTTTCTTCCCAGGCTCAAACTTTCAGGGTTACCAGTCCCCTTTAAAACGGCATGAAGTCTTTGATGTCGGCCTTGTTGCCCTGCAGACCTACAGCAATGATAAGTTTAATAAGCCTTTCGCTGAACTGGAGGGTGAACAGCAGGATGAAATCCTTACCGCTTTTGAGGAGGATAAAGTAGAGCTCCGGGGTGTCACTTCCAGGACATTTTTTAATATTCTCCGGGCAGCAACTATTGAAGGCGTTTACGCAGATCCTGCCTATGCCGGAAACAAGAATATGGAAGGTTGGAAAATGAAAGACTTTCCTGGCCATCAGATGAGCTATATCAATCAAATTGAGTCTGAAAAATTTGTGGAAATTGAACCAAATAGCCTCCATTCATATACGAAATAGAACTATCTCTTAAGGAAGTGATAAAAAATGGCTAAAACATTGCCTAAAACAGATGCCGTCATTGTAGGAGTTGGATGGGCCGGCGGAATCATTGCGGCTGAACTAGGGAAACAGGGATTAAAAGTGGTCGGCCTGGAGCGGGGAAAAGAGCGCGGTGTCAAGGACTACTATGTTGTCCATGATGAACTTCGCTATGGAATCCGCTATGAATTAATGCAGGACCTTTCAAAAGAAACGATTACCTTCCGTAACCAGGGGAAAGAAAGAGCTCTTCCGATGCGTCAGCTTGGTTCCTTTTTGCTTGGTGAAGGCTTAGGAGGATCCGGTGTCCACTGGAATGGCCATACTTTCCGCTTTTTGCCTTATGACTTCGAAATTAAATCACAGACGGTTAAAAAATATGGAGAAGCAAAGATTAAGGGGCTTCAAGTTCAGGATTGGGGCATTACATACGATGAATTGGAGCCTTATTTCTATGAATTTGAGAAGGCGGCAGGAATTGGCGGTGAGGAAGGTGAGCTAGGGCCAAAGAGAGCGAATCCGTTCCCAAATCCTCCAATGAAGGAAACACCCATTACAGCAAGATTTAAAGAGGCAGCGAAATCATTGGGAATGAAACCTTACCATATGCCATCCGGCAATATGAGCCAGGCATATGAAAACCAATATGGCGCCAAGCTGGCTCCATGTCAGTATTGTGCGTTTTGTGAACGCTTCGGCTGTGAATATGGTGCCAAGGCAGATCCGACCGTTGCCGTCATTCCGTTTGCCAAAGAAACTGGCAATGTGGATATCCGCAACTTTTCGAATGTAACAGAAATTATTCACGACGGCAAAAAAGCAACTGGAGTACGCTATGTGGATGTGCAAACGAAGGAAGAATTCATCCAGCCGGCAGAAATGGTTATTCTGACAAGCTATGTCATGAACAACACCCGCCTGCTGCTGACATCCAAACTGGGGCGTCCATACAATCCTGACACAGGGTCAGGGGTTATTGGAAAGAATTATTGCTACCAGATCCTTCCCGGATCAGCTGGATTTTTTGATGAAGAACAATTTAATACATTCATGGGTGCCGGTGCTCTTGGTGCTACTGTGGATGATTACAATGGAGACAATTTTGACCACTCGGATCTGGGCTTTATCCATGGGGGCTCCATTTCCCTAAACCAATCAGGATACCGTCCGATTCAATATAATATGGTTCCGACTGATACACCGAAATGGGGCAGCAAGTTCAAGGAGAATTCCATTAAGTATTTCACAAGGGCTTTAAGCATTGGGACACAGGGAGCATCCATGCCTGTGCAGCACAATTATATGGACTTAGACCCTTCTTATAAAGATGCCTACGGGCTTCCGCTGTTACGCCTGACATACGATTTCACCGAGCAGGATAAGAATCTTTATAACTATATTGGAAAAATCACCGACAACATCATGAAGGAGATGGGACCATCAAAAATTAATGACCGGCAGCAGCTGGAGCACTATGACATCGTCCCTTATCAGACAACACACAATACCGGCGGCGTGATCATGGGGGCTGAGCCCGAAACATCAGCTGTAAACAACTATCTGCAGATGTGGGATGCAGAAAATGTATTTGTCATTGGCGCATCCGCTTTTCCTCACAACGGAGGGTATAACCCGACAGGAACAGTTGGTGCACTCGCCTACCGTGCTGCTGAAGGAATCATCAAATACAGCAAAGAAGGCGGACTGCTTGCATAAGAAAGGCGGAAGCGCCTTGCCCGCCCCCGAAACCTAAGGGGGCAGGCGCACTTACTCACCTTTTTAAAAATCCACAAAAAGGAGTGAACATCATGGGGCTTTCAAATATCGGAATTCCCGGATTAATTATCATCCTTGTTATTACCTTAATTATCTTTGGTCCTAAAAAGCTTCCGGAAATCGGGTCTGCCTTTGGAAGGACCTTATCAGAATTCAAGAAATCAGCCAGAGAAATTATGAGTGATGATGAGGAACCCGATTCAAAAAAACGTCCAATCGAAACGGCTGACCGGAAGGATAAACCGCTTTAATAGGAGGGTTTAGATTGAAAACGGATGAACAAACCCTTGTAGAGCATTTAACAGATCTAAGAAAAGTGCTGATTCGATCACTGATTTTCTTTATAGCCAGCTTTGCCCTTTGTCTGTTTTTCATCAACAGACTGATCCCTATGCTCGCGAATGATCATGAGCTTGTCATGCTTGGACCGCTGGATGTGATTAAGATGTACACGGGAATTGCAGGAAGCATCAGCCTTGGGCTTTCGCTTCCTTTTATCTCATATCAGGTCTGGCTATTTGTGAGGCCCGCATTAACGGAAAAAGAAAGCAAAGTATCATTGATATTTTTTCCGGCTATTCTCTTCAGCTTTATCGGCGGTCTTTGCTTCGGCTTTTTTATTATATTCCCTGCTATTTATCAGTTTTTAATGCTATTGGGTGAATCACATTTTGCGATGATGATCACTGCCAGGGAATATTTTTCTTTTCTGCTGATGTCGACCATTCCTTTTGGTTTTCTGTTTGAAGTGCCTTTGCTGTTATTGTTTCTGACAACCATCGGCATTGTTACCCCAGCCATGCTCAGCTCGATGCGAAAATACGCTTACTTGATCATGGCTGTTGTATCAGCTCTAATTACACCGCCTGATTTATTTTCACAGATTCTTGTCCTTGTGCCCCTTATCGGGCTATATGAAATTGGCGTTATTATGTCAAAATTAAAATTCAAGAAATTGAAAGCTGTTCAGGAATCTCCATCCAGCGAGATATAAACAAGTTTAGGTTGGCCCCCAAAAGGATATTTAATAAGAAAACGTTCTTTTGGGAGGTCTGTTAAATGAATGAACAGGATCATGTAATCAAACAAGATGGTGAATTGGATACAAAAAATATCAAGAATGTAATGGACAAGATGTCAAATGAAAGGGCCGAAGATATTTTAAGCAATTTCGACGAGTTTAAAAGCTATCTGGCTGAAAGAATCGAGCTTGGCAAAAAGCTGGGATTAAATGAGGAACAGCTTGCGGTAACAGCGGAAAAGGTGGCTGGCTACCTGGCTGAAAATGTGGAGCCAAAAAACCGCGAGGAACAGCTTCTGAAAGAATTATGGAAAGCTGGCAATGATGAAGAAAAGCATAAGCTGGCCCATATGCTTGTACGACTGGCCCAACAGGCTTAATAACAAAGCCGGAATTGCTGTGTATGACAATTCCGGCTTTGTTACTTTTTCAGATTTCTATAAAGATTTATAAACTGGTTTGGCTCAGACTTTACTTGAAAAGAGAATAGCCCTCGATTGGTATGAAGATAGAGAAAACCAATTTCGCAATTGGAAGATCTGTATGACATATCCCAAACTTCATCAAGGAGAAATTTATCCGTTGGCGAAAGGATGTGATCCTCAAATAAATGAAGATAAAGTTCCTTTTCAATGTATTGCTGCTGATTCCAATCGATCTTCCGGCTGACTGTTATAAAAGGATGGGAAGCAATGATCCGCACATGAACCTCCATATAAAAAATGATTTGCTTCCATTGAAACATAATGCGGACAGCGATTCAAATGGCTGCACCTTCCCCTATATATTCCTCCAGCAATATCGCATAATAAGTCAGGTCTACCGGCCTGCCGTCTTTCATTACATGCTGGCGCAAAATTCCTTCATGCTTCATTCCTGATTTCTCCATAATCCTCCATGATCCAGGATTGTCTGTAAAAGCAAGGGCATAAATGCGGTTATGGTTCAGCTCTTCGAATCCATATTTAATAACTGCCCTGGCTGCCTCTGTACCATACCCTTTTCCCCAGAACGGCTTGCCGATCCAATAGCCGATTTCTGCTCTTCTGTTTGCATTAGTGCCTGTTATATTGATGAGTCCTATTAAGCTATTATCCTCTTTTTTCGTTATGGCGAAAATCGCAATTTTACCGTTTCTCTCTGCTTCCAGGATGCTTGTAATAAACTCCCTTGCTCCCCCTTCCGGATAGGGATGGGGAATATTTAGTGTTGTTTTGGCCACATCATAATCACTGGCATATTCTTCTACCTTGGGTGCATCGTCGTGGGTAAGACTGCGAAGAATTAGGCGGCTGGTTTCAATTAGGTCCATCTCATTGCCTCCTTTTTTGTTTAACAGCAATATTTCTATTCCTTGAAAGAATATCCTTTATTTTTCCAGAAGATTTTTCAGCTTATACAGCAGCTTTTATTTATCTCTAGATACTTTTAATTCTCACACAATTAAAAAAGCACACCACGTATTACAGTAGTGTGCCATTATCTTTTAATTATTCAACCGTCACAGCCAGTTCCCTGATTAATAAAGATGGCGAACCAATATAGCCTGTGGCCATGAACCCCATCGAAAATTCCAGATCTGAGCCGATGGCTTCAATATTATTCAATAGCTCATAGAAGTTTCCGGCAATCGTCATTTGGTTTACTGCATTTTGCACTTTACCGTCTTTGACATAATAGCCATTAGCCGCAATGGAGAAGTCCCCTGATACGGTGTTGGCACCGGAATGGAGGCCGGATAATTCGGTTATGATTATGCCCTCTGACAGCGATGATAACAGCTCGTCATAGCCTTGATCAGATGGAATGACAAGAAGGTTCGTTGGAGCTACCGTTAAAGCGCCCTTATAAGAAGCTTTGTAAGCATTGCCCGTCGATTCCACACCATCTTTTTGAGCCGTTTTGCGGTTATGCATCAAGGTAACAAGTCTGCCGTCTTTCACAATATCTTTCCTGGCAGTGGCGACCCCTTCGCTGTCGAAATTTGAGCTTAGCAGACCTTCCTCTAAATATGGATCATCCACTATATTCAATGACGCTGCCGCAATGATCTCCCCTGTTTTGCCCTTTAAAGCCGATTGCCCTTTTTGGGTATTTTCCGCTGAGAAGATAGGGATGTATGTCTGAAGGAGGGCGCTGGCAGCATCATTTCTCAATAATACGGGATATTTCTTGCTTTCAGCACTTCTGGCATTAAGCTGAGATAAGGCTTCTTCTACTGCATGCTTGGCAATTTCCTCAGGATTCAAGATGGAAAAGTCTCTCGTAAACTTGGAGTATTCTCCGTTTTTCACTAGATCTCCTTGCTTAACGATAACTGATACATAAATGCCGGCATGATTGTTCTTTTCGCTGAGTTTCAGGCCTTTGCTGTTGAGAAGAACCCTTTCCGTTTCACCGCTCCTCAGCATGAAATAATCAGTCCCGGTTACCCGCTCATCATATGCATAGATGTGTTTTTCTATTTCCTTAAGCAGGTTCATTTTTTCAGGGATTGTGACCTCCGCAAGATTAGCTGAATAGTAGTTTCCTTTTTCATATCTTTCGCTGCCGGCAAAGATTTCTTCCTGTACTTCATCTTCAATAAACTGAGAGTTTTCCTTTGCATTCTCGATCAGAAAAGACAGGGAGTCCTCATCCAGTTTCTCCGTAAAAGCATAGCCCATCCTGCCTTCGTAAAGGCCTCGGAAGGAGGTTCCGAACACTTCGGAAGTATCGTAGGAATCAATTTCCCCTTTGTAAAGCTCGCAGGCGAACTTCTCCTCTCTCTCATAATACAGCTCCATATCTGTAAAACCATGCTGCTCGCCAAGCTGAAATAGCTTTTCCTTAAATTCCTGCAGATTCATATTATTCGCCCCCTTTGTTCCGCCAACAGTCATTTCGCTTACGCGGATCATCGGCTGGCCAACATTGACAGGGATGCTTCCGCTCAGGGAACCGCACATGCCTGCACCATGATCAAGGTTATTCCCCACCATATCAACCAGCTGGAGAGTTTTCGGGCCATTGCCTATTAAAGTAGCACCTTTTAAAGGTTTGCCGATTTTTCCATCTTTTACAAGGTACGCTTCCATGACGGCAAAATTATAATCGCCAGTTGTTGTATTCACCTGGCCGCCGCCCATGTATTTTGTATAAATTCCGTACTCTGTATTTGAAATGATTTCTTCCGGAGTGGATTTGCCGTTCGCAATATACGTATTGGTCATCCTCGAAGTCGGTGCATAGCGGTAGGACTGCCGTCTTCCCGATCCTGTCGACTCCATGCCCATTCTGCGTCCGCCGAATTTATCAATCAAGTAACCTTTTAAAATCCCATTTTCAATCAGCACATTTTTACGGGCCTTTTCGCCTTCATCATCTATCGTAATTGATCCCCACTCATTGGCAAGCGTGCCGTCATCTACGTATGTAACGACATCTGAGGCAACTTTTTCGCCGATCCGGTTTGCAAAAACGGAGTTATCCTTCGCCACAGATGTAGCTTCAAGGCCATGTCCGCATGCTTCATGGAAAATAACGCCGCCGAATTCATTATCGATGATGACAGGAAATTTCCCACTCGGGCATGGGTCCGCTCCAAGCATCGTAACCGCGATGCGGGAAGCTTCATTGGCATAATGTTCAAGGTTAAGGTTTTCCATGAATTCAAAGCCTTTATGGGCTCCAGGTCCATAGAATCCAGGCTGCATTTGATTTCCTTCTGCAGCAATCGACTGAATGGCAAGGCGGCTTCGCACCCGGCGATCTTCAACAAACTTACCTTCCGAGTTGGCAATCAGCACATTCTGTTCTTCATCCAAATACCTGAGCGTAACCTGCTGGATGCTGCTGTGATAGTTTTTGGCAATTTCGGATGCCTTTTTCATCACATCTACTTTGCGGATCTTCTCCACTTCGCGCGGATTCAGAGATATAGGATGTACTGCCGGAATAATTTCCTTTTGCAGCCGTGCAGGCTGTATGATTTTCTCACCTCTGATCGCCTGGGCAGCATTGCCCGCAGCTTTCAGCAAACCTTCCTTTGATCCATCCGTTGTGTAAGCATAAACACTCTGCAGTCCCTTAAACACGCGAATGCCTATCCCATAATCCCTGCCTGATAAGCTGCTCTCAATTTTCCCGCCCTGAAGTGCAAGGTTATTGGTGAAACGATCCTCAACAAACACTTCCGCAAAATCCCCGCCAGTGGCCAGGGCTGCTGTAATTACATCCTGAATGACTGATTGTGAAAGCATAAAAACCCTCCCTCTTTCTAACTCTTCAAACTATTCTAATCATATCGTACTGACCTTTATTTTAGTATGATTTTTTCCTTTTTTGACCAATAAGGAGGATGATTATGCCTCGGTCTGGAGACTTAAATGGGTTATTGGCAAGTTCGGATTTCTATTTGTACGGGGCTTGGTCTATTTGAAGGTTTATTTATTTATTTATTTATTTGCTAGGTTTGGTGCTCTATTTGCAATTTCGTTATTTATTTGCAAGTTGAGCCGCTTTGTTTGCAAGTTCAGCCGCTTTATTTGCAATTTCGTTTATTTATTTGCAAGTTCAACTGCTTTATTTGCAGCTTCACTTATATTTGTTAGTTATGTCGCTCTATTTGCCGCCTCACTAATTTATTTGCAAATTGAGCTGCTTTATTTGCAAAGCTGTTTTCCACACAAAAAAAGCGCCACATCCATGGCACTTTCTTTATAAGACCCCGGAAAACAGCCGGGCGAAGGATTCCTTCGATCTTTCCGCCAATCCGCGTTTATAATACTGGACGGGGCTTATTTTTTCGCTTTCTTCCAGATCCTCCTCATAATGGGCGACAAGATCACGGATGGAGCTTGTACCGTATAGGAAGACGTTGACTTCAAAGTTCAAGTGGAAGCTGCGCATATCCATGTTCGCAGTTCCTATTGAAGCGAGGATTCCGTCAACGATAATGATCTTCTGATGCAAAAAGCCTTTTTTATAGGAATAAATTTCAACGCCATATCGAAGCAGTTCCGCAAAATAGGACCGGCTTGCGTATTGTGTCAGGAAGCTGTCATTGATCTCAGGGACCAGGATGCGCACTTCCACTCCTTTAGCCGCAGCCACCCTTAATGCAGTGCGAATGGATTCATCAGGGACAAAATAAGGTGTGGCAATCCAAATGGATCTGGTCGCGCAGGATATCATTGAATAATATAAATCGCTCATAATTCCCTGCTGTGTGTCGGGTCCGCTGGCCACCACCTGCACGGCACCATCGAGCACATCATCATCTATCGGATATTTTACATTTCTGTATTCCTCCAGCACATCTTCCTTGCTTACATATTCCCAGTCCAAGAGAAAGACCGTATGCAGTGTGTACACAGCCTCCCCCTTCAGAAGCATGTGAGTATCCCGCCAGAAACCGATTTTTTCATTTTCGCCCAGGTATTCAACGCCCACATTCAGTCCGCCCACAAAGCCGACTTTCCCGTCTATAACAACTATCTTGCGATGGTTTCTAAAGTTGAATTTCTGATTGAAAAAACCGTACTTCAACGGAGAAAATGGACGTATCTTAATGCCTGCATCCTCCATGGACTGCAAATCCTCCAGTGTAATCCCCATGCTGCCTGCCGCATCAAAAATAAACAGCACCTCCACACCCTGCCTGGCTTTATCCATCAAAATATTGATGATTTCCTTGCCAAGTCTGTCAGAGCGGAAAATATAGTACTCCATATGAATAAACTCTTCTGCTTCATGCAGCTTTTTCTTGATTTCATTAAAAGTCTCTTCGCCATTTTTGAGAATTTTTGCCCTTGAATTTGTGCTTAGGGGAGTCAGTGCTACATTATTGGCGAATTTTGCAAAGCAGTGCTGGCTGTCCTGCAGGAATGATATATCTGGCGTGTCTTCTCTTTTCATCAGCTTCTTCCATTCATCCCTGTCTCTGCTTCTTTTGCTTTTAAACAGGTGGCCTTTCAAATAAAGCTGTCCGGAAAACAAATAAAACAGATAGCCGGCAACCGGAAAAAATACAAGCACATACATCCACAGCAAGGTCTGGTTAGGGCTGCGATTCTCAAGCATCAAGGAATAGGCGCTGATAAAAATAACAGCTGCATACAGCATGACAGCACCGGTTTTTATTGGCGAACCGGCATCCGTGAAAAATATCGTATACACAGATGCAATCAGAATAAAAACAAATAGGGATTCCACTCTTCTTTTTTCATAGCCCACTTCTCCAAATCTAAAAAGGTTACAATATGTATGTTTCCTTATACCCTTTTTGATGCCCTGTAGAAACCAGGCAATCTTAGCTTTTCCCATTTTCAGGAGAAGAAAGCATGATCCGGAAAAAAGAAGAGCCTTGCTGATAACGCAAAACTCCATGGCTATTGTCCGCCTCCGGTATAATGATTATCACCCATCGTATAATTCGTGCTTTCCCCCGGTTTATCACTTGGGCTGATTCCTTTTTGGATCGTATTATTTATCTTTTTCCTTCTTCGGTCGATCCCATAAGCGAAGGCCAGAGTCGCGATAATTAAACCAAACAGCACTCCCATTCTGCATCCCCCTTTTTATATGTATATTCAATAGGAGTAACCCATTGCTTACTATTCGGGGCGGGAGTCATTTTTCCTTTTTAAAAAGAGAGCTATTCTTCATAGCTCTCTTAAAACTACTTCCTCATATTCTCCTGGTCCTTCAAACGGTTTTGCTGATCCGGCTTACGCTCCTGATCTTTCAATGACTGTTCTTGTTTCTGCGCGGAATTCTGCCCTTTTACAATATCCTTTAAGTCCTTGCTGTTTTCCTGAGACATTCCAATCCCTCCTGTACTTTTTTTATCCTGTTCCCTTATACAAGCAGAAAAAAACTTTTCTTAGAAAAATGTTAAAGGAGTTTGTCCTGTTAACTAGAATCTAAGGGTTAGGAAAAATAAAGGAGTGTCCAGGATGGAAATTAGGCTTCTGCGTCCGGATGATGCTGAAATCTACAAAGAGATTAGATTGGAAGGGTTAAAAAAGAATCCGGAAGCATTTGGTTCAAGCTATGAGGAGGAAGCCGGGAGGCCTCCTGAAGTGTATGGTGAAAGATTTAAGGGGGATAACTCCTTTCACTTCGGCGCATTTGAAAATGGAAAACTTATAGGTGTTGTCAGTTTAGTACGAGAAACCGGATTGAAAGTAAATCATCGGTCCAATATTTATGCGATGTACGTTACAGAGTCATGGCGTCAGAATGGCGTTGGCAAGTGCCTGGTGGGCAAAGCTGTGGAAAAGGCACGCTCCTGGGATGGGGTTGAACAAATCCACCTGGCTGTAATGTCTGAAAATATTCCTGCTAAAAAGCTATATGCTTCTTTTGGCTTCGAGGTTTACGGAAAGGAGAGGCACGCTCTTAAGATTGATGGAAAGTACTATGATGAAGACCTGATGGCACTGTTTTTATCATAAAATAAGGCAGCTTCCTGTTTGAGGGGGCTGCCTTATTATCATTGATATTTCTTTACAATTTCCTGCAGCTTCAGCGCCAGCCCCATTTTACCGTCTACTTTCAGGCTGCCTGTCATAAATGCCATGGTCGTGTTGAGATCATCTTTTAATAACTTAGAAAAGTTTTTGTCTGACAGTTTCAGTGTCACTTCAGGCTCATGGGAAGCCCCTTCTTCCACTATGACTTTTCCCTCCTTTAATAAAATCTGGATAGATCCGCTTTCTTCAAGGTCCACCTGAAATACCCGATTTTTCTCATCCTTGATATGAACGGGATCAGCGTTCATTTTATCTGCCAGCTGGTATAATTCATCTTTGACTGCCATGGCATGTTCCTCCTTCTTTTATGAATGCCTGCTTAAATTATATTTCAACAGATAAACATAAATTCCTGCCATAAAATGAACGACTATTCATTTCGCATCAAAAGAATAGCACCTTATTGATAAGGCGCTATTCTCACAAATCTTATTTGCTTTTCCCTTTTCCTTTCAAATCAACACCAATGGCAGCACCATTGCGGCTTGAATCTGCCACACCTTTGAAAATTCCTTTGTCCCGGTCGATCAAAATACTTTGGACGTTTCCAATCGTGGTCGGACTCGGACCGAAGCTATGCCCCATCCCTTTTAGCCTATTAATAACTTCTGAAGGAATGCCCTCTTCATAGCGGTAGGAATTCAGATTATTTGTATAGATTCGCGGTTCTTCAACTGCTGCTTTTAGCTCCATGTCATATTCAATGGCGTAAAGGATCGTCTGCAGTACTGATGTTATAATCGTTGGGCCGCCTGGTGAACCGACAGTCAGGACAGGCTCTCCATCTTCAAAGACAATCGTCGGGGTCATCGAGCTTAAAGGCCGCTTGTTTGGCTGGACTTCATTTGCCCCGCCCGGTACGGCATCAAAATCTGTCAGCTCATTATTCAGCATCAGCCCGTAGCCTGGAACCATGATTCCTGTTCCGAATACCTGTTCAATCGTTGTGGTATAAGAGACAACATTTCCCCATCTGTCCGTTACAGAAAAATGAGTGGTCTCACCGTATTGGCGGTCATTCGGCTGTTCAGCTGCTTCATAATTGGCTTCACTGTTCTCATATTTCCAAGGATCTCCCGCCTCCGGGCTTGGATTCACTTCATTCAGGCTGATCAGTTCCTGGCGCTCCTTAATATAATCAGGGTGAAGCAGCCCATTGACTGGGACATTTACAAACTCTGGATCTCCTGCATATACGGCGCGGTCTGCATAGGCAAGATGCATGGTCTCAGCAAGCAGGTGATATTTCTCCCAGGATTTTAAATCATATTGTGATAGATTAAAATCATCCAGAATCTTCAGCATCTGCAGCAAAAACACTCCGCCAGAGCTTGGGGGCGGCATGCTCGCAATTTCATACCCCTGGTAATCTCCCCAAATAGGCTCATCAATAGTCACTTCATATCCCGCAAGGTCTTCAGGTGTCATGGATCCGCCAAAATCCTGCACCACACCAGCAAGAGCTTCTGCGATTTTCCCATTATAAAAAGCGTCTGTCCCGCCAGCACGTATCATCTTCAGGGTTTTTGCAAGATCCTTCTGTACTAGACGCTCCCCTTCTTCAATAGGTTCGCCCTTAGGCAAAAACACTTTGCCGGCAGCTGTTCTGCCAAGCTTGTCCTGATTATCGGCAATCGCATCGGCTAATACAGAATCTATTGGGAATCCTTTATCTGCCAGCTTAATGGCAGGGCCGATCAGCTGCTGCATAGGGCGTGTTCCCCATTTTTCAAGGGCCGTTTCCAATCCTTTCAATGTGCCGGGCACACCGACTGCCGTACCGCCAGTTGAACGCTCCGCAAATGGAATCGGCTTTCCGTTTTCATCCAGGAACATATCTGGTGCGGCACCTGCTGGAGCGCGCTCACGGCTGTTAATAATGCTGGTTTCTTTCGTTTTGCCATCATAGACCATCATGAAACCACCCCCGCCAATTCCGGACATCATTGGTTCCACAACATTAAGGGCGAATTGGACTGCGACAGCCGCATCGATGGCATTACCGCCATTTTTCAAGACATCTGCCCCAATTTTTGATGCCAGCGGATGGGCTGAAGCCACCATTCCGTCCTTGCCAACATCAACCTGGCTATAGCCGCCATAGCCATCATCAGGCTTCGGCTTTTTCGCCTGCCCGGTTAAAGGCATGGTTCCGGCAACTAGTAAAATACTTAAAAGCATTAGGACACTAGCTTTCAAAACTCTTCTCATATTCATCCTCCTTCAGTTATGTTATACACGTCTAACTTAAGAGGAAGGAAAAGGATTATCAAGGAATAAGAGTTAATATTCTGAAAGTTAAATCTATTTTACTAGATTATGTGATACAAGCTAGGAAGAAATGAGGAGTTTATTTTTTAAAAGCAAGAATTTCTTCAACTCTGCAATCCCCAGCTCTGCAGAGGTTTCAACGTATCCGACAATCTGCTGAAATATAAACACTTCAAGGGGCTTCTCAGCGTCCTTTTTATCGTATTCAAATTCGTTTTAAACAAATGGAAGAAATAAGCTGACTTGTTTGGAAGAAATCTCTTCTAAGTCTGGCAGGTTCAAATTTCATAGGGCCGTAATGTCCAGAGAGCTTTGCATTACACAGGCGAAAATCATTATGATAGCGGGTAAGACCTCGTCATCTTTTTCCATTCTGTTTTTCAGCCTGGGAAGATAGAATCCTGTCAGCCAGACATGGTCTGCAATTAAGTGGATGTAATAGCCGAGGATGTAAGGTGAATGACTTATATTCCTGTATTTATAAACAATACTCTTATAATCATCCGTTCTCCCTTTATAAAAATGGGAAAGATCCCTTTGGGAGAAACAGCGTCTGGTGCTATTCCCCCCAATAAAAAAGCTGCTCTGTCCTCTATTTTCATTCTGGATGCAATTTCATTGTTGATGATGCTATGCATCACTTTGGAACCCATTATTCTCCCCCTTATTTACCAGGGCAGACCTGTACCGTATGTCTTTGCCCTGGCTTCACTGTCCTTTCTCCGTTTTTTGCGAATTTCCGCACGTTCTTTTGCTGATTCATATAAGCTCTTTTCTTCATCTGTCTCAGGCACAACCGCCGGCACCGGAGTCGGCTTTCCATTCTCGTCAACCGCAACCATTGTCAAAAAGGACATAGCACACACATTTCGGTCCCCGGTCAGCAGGTCTTCTGCAATTACTTTTACAAAGATCTCCATTGATGTCCGGCCTGTATAGGTCACAAAGGCCTCCAGGCAGACTGAGTTGCCTTCATAAACCGGATGAAGAAAGTCAACAGAATCTGTAGAAGCGGTTACGACATTTCTTCTCCCGTGCCTCATCGCCGCGATGGCTGCCACATCATCAATATAAGCCATTAGCTTGCCGCCAAATAGTGTTCCATATGTATTCGTGTCTGGCGGAAGCACAATGCTTGTTTTTACCGTAAAAGATTCTCTGCATGTTTTTGTTTCATTCATGTTGTTCCCTCCTGTTTTATTAAAGCATATCAAAAGCTGATGGCTAATTAAAATTATTTGGATAGATAGTAAAAAAACATTGCCAAAAATATCCTATCATCATATAATTTTATTGACCAGTGTTCAATAACGAAAGGTGATTCCATGAGTCCAAGAAAATCAGCCCATGACGAACTAACAAAAGAAGCCATTATTTCTGTAGCACGTGACCTGTTTGTTCAGGAAGGATATGCCGCAGCATCCATGAGAAAAATTGCGGACACCCTTCAGTGCAGCCATGGTGCCATCTATTATCATTTCAAAAACAAGGCTCAATTATTTTATGAAATTGTTGAAGCCGATTTTCAAAAACTTGATCAAGTCCTCGCCAGTGTCCTGAGAGAATCTGCAGATAGCAATGAACAAAAGCTTTTCAGCATTTTTTACCGTTATATACAATTTGGCCTGACCCATCAAAAACATTATGAGCTGATGTTTTTAATACGTGATGATGATGTGAAAGGCTATCTAAATGAAGGGCCAAACAAAAGCTACCTGCATTTTGCACAAGCGGTTAATTCACTCGCTCCCAAATCTCTCTCCATAAAGGATATTTGGTCTGTATTTCTAAGTCTGCACGGCTTTGTCACACATTATTGCAGAACGGAAACCACATTTGAAGAAGTGAAGGAACTCGCCTCTTCACATGCCCAATTTTTAATAAAAGCAATTTGTTAAAGAAATGTTATCGCATTTCTTTCATTTTTCCACTCAATTGAACAGTGGTCAATTAAATAAAAAGGATGATGACAAATGATGAAAACAGCTGCAGTATTAGGAGCAACAGGCGGAATGGGCTATGCTTTGACAGAAGCATTATGCCGCAGAAATATTAAAACTATCGCTTTTGCAAGGTCTAACGAAAACCTTCTTAACTTTAAAAAAAGCTGGGGACAAAATGCTGTTATCCATGCTGGTGATGCCTTGAATCCAGATGATGTTGAGAAAGCAGTGTCCGAAGCAGATGCAGTGTTCCATGCCATCAATATCCCTTACCCGGACTGGGATCCCACACTCTCAATTATCTTAAATAATATCCTGCAGGCCTGCAGCAAACATCATAAGCCTTTTATATATGCTGATAATATATACTCCTATGGTCTTCAATCCAGCCCTGCAAACGAAGTTTCTCCCAAGAATCCGCACACGAAAAAAGGCATGCTGCGCCAGGACTTGATTGAGACTATTAAAAGATCAGGGGTACCATATATCATTGCCCACTTCCCTGACTTTTACGGTCCTCATACAGGAAACACACTCTTACACTATACTCTCAGCCAAATTATTGAAAAGAATAAGGGCATGTTTGTCGGCAAAACCAATATACCGAGAGAATTCATTTTCATTAAAGATGGAGCAGAAGCATTAGCCGAGCTTGCATTGAATGAAAACTCATATGGTGAAGCTTGGAATATCCCTGGTGCAGGAACCATTACCGGAGAAGAAATAGCCAGTATTGTATCTCAGCATCTTAGCAGAGGCGTTTCCTTCAGACCTGTCCATAAATGGATGATACGTGCAATCGGCCTATTTGATCCCATGATGAGAGAATATACAGAATTGATGTATTTGAATCAGACACCTGTTATATTGGACGGCAGTAAATATGAAGCGAGAATTGGCACTCTTCCTAAAACATCATACGAGGCTGGGATTAAAGTAACACTGGATCATTTACTAAACGAAAGGAATGCCGCATTCTAACGGCATTCCTTTATTTGAAGAATGAATTCTTCTTTTTTCCCCTTAGGATATCACCCATCCAGCCTTTTTTAATAAGCATGATATAGAGGGCTGCGGTAGAAGCGATGATTATGATAATGGAGAACAAATACCCATACTTCCATTCCAGTTCAGGCATAACTTTGAAGTTCATACCCCAGAGCGCTCCCCATGTTGCGATCGGAGTCATAAGGGTGGTAATGACCGTGAGTGTCTTCACGATTTCATTTCCCCGGTGCATGGATACCATTTCTTCAAAATTAACCAGGTCATCAATTTCCTGCTGATACTCCCGCACCAGCGTATAGCCCCTTTCAATTCGCTTGCACGTTCTTTTAAATTCAGTTCCATCGGTGACACCTTCACCAAACGTCTCTTCTACACCCAGCCTGATTTCCTTAACAGGAATCATAATATTCTTCCAAACCAGGATCTGGTGACGGAGCTCATAGATTTCCTCCAGGCGGTTAATATTATTTTTCTCTTTTATTTTCCATAGCAGCTCATTTAACCGTACTTCAAACTTATCAATCTTCTGGATGTTATCACTTAGGATTTCGCCTAAAATCACGAAAAATCCATCAATAGCATTATGGGTATAATCCATTTTTTTTAATAGCAATGAATCATCAGACTGAATGACAGACGAATCAAAGCTGACAGTGATGAGAAAATCCCTTGTCAGAAAATAGTGGAACAAACTATTTTCATGCTGCTCCTTTGTTTTTTGCTGATAAATGAGCGAACCGCTAATAAATTCCTTACCGCGGACTGAAGTATCAATTTTCATTACATTTGTTTTATTCTCGGATGTATTCTTGGCCCATTCCTTTAAGACATCTTTATAGTCACCAGCCACCTGGTAATCTATTTCCTCCAAATGATCGTAACGGTGCCATTTCCAGTTATCTTCGTTATATTCTTTTTCCATCCCCATCTTCCTTCCTAACATCGTATCCTTATTTATATTTAATACATAATTCCCTTCTTGCTGCCTGAATAAAACCATTCATAAGGTGTAATTATTTCTAGCACTGGAAACAATGTAATAAAGATTAAATGTTTGCTTTTAATTACGCCGGGTAAATAAACACCAAGACATACAAATCCAATTATTTGAAGGAGGAGCATAATCATGAATTCTCGTCCGTTAAATCCATATCTATTAGCCGGTGTTGGCATTACAAGTATTTTATTGTTGGCAAGCAAAAATAATCGAAATAAGGTTCAGTCTCTTGCAGTTAAGATGAAAGGCCTGCTTCCGAACCGATTTATAAATGATACAGTGCCTGAAGAAAAACTTGGCCACCCGGACCCGCATAATATTGAAGATAATAAAATGGTTGACGAAGGTGCCATGTATTCAGTGAATTACTATAACGAAACCGTACAGCAATGACCTAAGGACTGGCTTCCTTAGGTTTTTTACATAATTCTAAATTTTCGGAGGAAGCAAGATGGGTGTTCTTTTCATCCTGATTTATTTGGGAATCGTTTTGGCTGTTATCGAAATTCATACGCTGATCTTCACATATACCGGGCTGGATAAGCCTATTGCGAGATTTCAGGTGATCAGCATGCTGACAGGAACCGGTTTTACAACCGGGGAATCTGAACTGATTATCGACCATCCAATCCGCAGAAGGTTCGGAGCCTTTTTAATTTTATTTGGCGCCTTTTCATTGGCAGTAATCATTTCGGCAATCAGCAGCATCCTCTCAGATGAATTCTTTACTGCCAAGATCTCGGTCGTCGCCGCTGTCCTGATCCTGGTTATTTTTATTTTAAAGATTCCTAAAGTGCGCGATTATCTTTCGGGGAAACTGGAGCATGAGCTCGAAGAACATTATGATTTTCGCGATCTCCCGATAAGAGAAGCGCTGCTTACGGATGATACGGATCATGTATTGGACTATACCATCAATGAATCATGCGATTTCATTGGTAAAGAATTAAGGGAATTGATTGAAGATGACGAAGATATTAATGTGCTGTACATCCAAAGAGGTGAAATAAAGATCAGAAAAGACCGGCTTATCACTGAGATTCAGGAGGGAGATCATATCATCCTGTACGGAGATGAACAAACGATTGAGAGCAAATTCGGGGAAAAAATGAGGACAAAAAATAAAGCATCTGCCCATGACGGGAGATGCTTTCTCATTTTCAATTAAACTGCTTGGCTGGCGATAGATAGAGTGTCAGGCCAATTTTTCTGCATACTGTTACATAATGCATCATGGCCAGGAGGACAGCTCCCATATTCATGCCCATTATAATACCGTCCATCTGCAGGCTGTGCATGGATCCAAGCACGAACATGGCTGTAAATGAAACAACAGTTGACCATACTGAATGATAAAACGCATCTTTCATGAGGCCCAGGCCGATTAAATAAGCCTGCATCGGGATAATGAAAAAGTGGAGCAGAAAAAATGGCCACAGCAGCTGTAAATAAACGGCTGCATCTGTGGAGTGGAAAAACACCTCGGTCAGCGGCCGTGCAAAAAAATAGAAAAGAACGACCGATGGGATCCCGTATAAAAAGGTGACAAAGAACACCTGCTGAAGAAGTCTCCGAAGCTCCTCCAGATTTTTATCCGCATATTCTTTGGAGACTGTCGGAATCAGCATGATTAAAAATGAATGGGCAATGAAGGATGGGAAAAACCGATCGTCATGGCGACACCAGCAAGCATTCCAAAATGTTCTGTTGCGACTTCGCCCGGCACTCCTGCCTTTAAAAGCGCCCCCTTAATCAAGAATGGCTGAACAGCATGTGTCAGGGCATGGAAAACTCTCAAAGCAGTCGTCGGCACTGAAACAGAGATTAAGTTCTGCCTGACACTACTTCCGCTTACAAACTCAGATGGCTCTTTTTTAATACGGTGATACTGGATAATAAACATATTCAGCAAATAGAGAAAAACAACAATCTCACTTCCTACAAACGTACAAAATGCAATAAAGACTGCTGTATTGACATCAAATTGAAAGGCCTGATAAAGAACCACGAGCAGAAGGAGCTGAACGGATTTGCGCAGAAAATTGGAGGCTGCAATTTTCCCCATTTGATGCTTGCCCATGAAAAAGCCTCTGGCAATTGAGGAAAAAGACACGATTGGGATGAACCCGATTACAACCCATCTCAGGAGCGGATGGTACTCATTAAAGACACTGACAAACGGAATGATTGCCGCTGCAATCGGAACCAAAACCGCTGTAAAGATAATGGTCAGCTTGATGACATGATGGAGCATACTGAGATGATACCTTTTATCCTTTTCAGCTATGAACTTGGAAATAGAGATTGGAAGCTCAAAACTGGCCAGCAGCACAATTAGAAATATGGTCGGCAAAATCGACATGTACATGCCGAGTCCCCTCTCCCCCAGTTCCCGGGCAAGCACCATATTTACCACAAACTCTATACATTCGCTTGCAAAAGCAGCCAGTGCAAGCAATATGACTCCTTTGAAGAATTTACTCATTGCGCCTCTCCTTATATAATGCAGATTCTATATAAGATATGAGACATGCCCCAATAATATATTGCCCTTTTTGAACTTTTAAGAAAATTAATATAACGAAAAGGAGGGCAGGCTACCTGCCACCCTCCTTCCAACTAAAATACAAAAACATGTGCAATCAGTACAATAACAGGTAACGTAATAACCGTTCTTTCAATAAAGATAACGAATAAATCCATAAAGCTCAGCGGAATGTTTGAACGCAGGATCAGGATCCCGATTTCAGACATGTATACTAATTGTGTTAATGACAAGCCCGCCACGACAAATCTTGTCAGCTCGCTCTCAATCCCGCTTCCGATAACGGCAGGAAGGAACATATCAGCAAAGCCAACAAGCATAGTTTGTGCTGCTGCTCCTGCTTCCGGCAATTGCATAAACTCCAAAACAGGGATGAGCGGGTATGAAATAAACTCAAATACAGGCGTGTATTCCGCAATAATCAGGGCTGCTGCTCCCAAGCTCATAACAAGCGGAATCAGTCCCATCCAAATATCTAAAACGGTTTCGATCCCATTGGTTAATAGCTTTTTGGGACCCGGGGCATTCCTGGCTTTATCAATTGCCTGCTCCCATCCCCATTTCAATTTCGAAACCCCTTCCGGAATGGTTTCATCAATCTGCTGTCCTACTGGCTCATAATAGGTATCCGGCTTCCGGGATAATGGCGGAATTCTAGGCATAATCAATGCTGCCACGACACAAGCTGCAGAAACGGTTAAATAAAAGGGAATGAATAAATGCCCAAGGCCAACCACGTTCGCAACAACAAGACTGAAAGCAACTGATGCAATCGAAAAGGTCGTCGCAATGACCGCTGCTTCTCTTTTTGTATAAAAGCCTTCATCATATTGCTTCGTGGTAACCAAAACACCTACAGTTCCGGCGCCCATCCAGGACGCAAGGCAATCGATGGATGACCGTCCGGGAAGTGTAAAAAATGGTCTCATAAATTTTTGGACAAGTGCCCCAATGAATTCCATTAATCCAAATTCCACTAAAAGCGGCAGAAGGATGCCGGCAAAAAGGAACCACGTAAGCAAAACGGGAGCCAGGTCATAAAGAACCACTCCGCCTGTATTCCGTGACCAGATAAATTCAGGCCCGATCTCAAACAAAGTCATGATTCCTGCTGCGAATCCAAGAATTCTCATGGTTAATCCAAACTTGCCGGTATCAAATAATCCTTTTAAAAACTTATTATCCAGTATAAATGCGGGTTTTGCTGCTTTTGTCAGGATGGAAAGAAAAACCGATACTCCTAAAATGAAAATGATAATGGCAGGCATCCGCTCACTGAACGCATTACCTACTAGTGATGCTAAAATACCAACACCAATGGTTACGTCTCCCTGAAATTTAACTGGAACCAGAAATAGGAGCGACCCAATTAATGATGGAATGATAAATTTCCAATACTCTCCTGTGACAGCCTGCGTCTTAACCCTTGTCTCAGCTTTCATTCTCATACCTCCTTATGAATTGGAAACAACTGCTTCATGCTCTGTAAGTGCTTCTTCCAATACTTTCAGTCCCTGGTCGATTTGCTCCTTTGTTACGATAAGCGGCGGAATCATCCGAATCACTTCCCCTGAATTTCCGCAGAGATAGAAGAGGACGCCTTTATCAAGTGAAGAGTTCAGAATATCCATTACCGCTTTTCCATCCGGTTTTCCGGTTTGCGGATCGATTATTTCAATGCCAATCATCAGTCCCAGCCCTCTGACACTGCCAATTGCAGGATGTTCGGCTTTTAAATCCTGTAATTTCTTTAATGCATACTCTCCCATCTGCTTTGCGTTTTCCAAAAGATTCTCCGTTTTTAGTATTTCAAGAGAAGCTAAAGCTGCAGAGCAGGCAATCGGATTTCCGCCGAAGGTTGTTCCATGGGCACCCAGCGGCCATTTTTCCATCAGTTCTTTTGATGCTGCAGTTGCGCTTAACGGCAGCCCTGCCGCGATTCCTTTTGCAATCGCCATGATATCCGGCACAACATCAAATGCCTGAGCGGCAAACCATTCTCCAGTACGCCCAAAGCCTGTTTGCACTTCATCAAATATCAGCAGGATTCCATGCCGGTCACATATTTCCCTGATCTTCAGCATCCATTTCTTCGGAGGAATGATATAGCCTCCTTCTCCTAGAACCGGTTCAATGATCATGCAGGCAACCTCTTCAGGGTCCACCTGATGCTTGAACAGGGTTTCAGCATCCTTTTCCAGCTTTCTTGGGAAGTACTCCTCAGGATCTTCACCAAAAGGGCAATCGCGCTCATCCGCATATGGAAGCTGATAGGTCAGCCAGGACGGCTGCTGAAACTTGCGGTATTTGCTCTTCGATGTAGATACACTGAGTGCCCCCATCGACCTTCCATGGAAACAGCCTGTAAAGGAGACAACATAGGGCCTCCGCGTAACATACTTTGCCAATTTAATTGCACCCTCAATTGCCTCTGTCCCGCTGTTTGCAAAGAAAAAGCAATCCAGATTTCCCGGCGTGATTTTTCCAAGTTCATCTGCGAGCCGCAAAATTGATTCATAGATGATAACGCCTGACGGGCCGTGCACCAAATGATCTGCACTGTCTTTAATGGCCTGTACAACCTTAGGATGACGATGGCCAACATTCTCCACTGCAATTCCTGATGTAAAATCCAAATACTCTTTTCCGTCGACTCCGTAGTAATAGCAGCCTTCCGCCTTGACCACCGGCAAATTCGGGTGGTCCTTTGCCATGCTTGGTGCCAATAAGTTTGAAATATTTCCGACAAGATGACTCCAATTTTCTTCGTTCATACTAACCCCTCCTGAATCCTGCATAAGATGTAAATGCTATATTTGCTCTGCTATTCTTTAATGCAATATTCATGCCAAAGTATGTATTAACAATCATATTTTTTTAATTTTCTTACTACTGAAGGCTGACTGATCCCCAGGGCCCCCGCTATTTCAGTAGTGGTTCGGTAACGCTTCCTTGCATTGATTAATACTTTCCTCTCTACATCTTCCAAAATAGCAGGAAGAGATTGCCCCTCAAAATCTATAAAACCATCTTTTTTCCTTGCATATGGTATTCATAAGGCAGGTCCTCTTTCGTGATCATCAGGCTGGTGCTTGTCACGATAAGGCGTTCCATCAGGTTTTCAAGTTCTCTTACGTTTCCCTTCCATTCCAGCTGCAGTAAGTGATCGACCAGGGGTCTTTCCAGCTGCCTTTCCCGATTATGCCGTTTGGAGATAGAGTGGAGAAAATAATGAATGAGCGCAAACAAATCCTCTTTCCTCTCCCTTAAAGGCGGTATCTTCAATGGCACCACGTTCAGCCGGAAGAATAAGTCCTGCCTGAAATCCTTGGATTCAACTGCTTTCTCGAGATCTTTATTTGTAGCCGCAAGGAGCCGAAAGTCTGCCTGAACAGGCTTTGTTCCTCCCACTCTATAAAACTGCTTGTCTTGTATGAATTTCAGCAGCTTTGCCTGCAGATGGGCTGAAAGTTCGCCAATTTCATCAAGAAATAGCGTGCCTCCTTTTGCCATTTCAGCAAATCCCATTTTTCCTTTATTCTTTGCCCCTGTAAAAGCACCGCCTTCATACCCGAAAAACTCAGCTTCAAAGATGGATTCTGGAATGGCACTGCAGTTTACTTCTATGAACGGTCCGTCTTTTCTCGTACTGTTTTGATGAATCCATTTGGCGAGAGCCGATTTTCCGACACCAGATTCACCCAGGAGCAGGACTGTGACATCTACATCCCGGATTCTTCTGATGGTTTCGGCTATATTTTTCATCGCCAGACTGTCAGCTATCATGCCATCCAATTTGATGCTCTTATTGCGCAGGAGATCCAGCTCGCTCTTCACCCTTGCCATTTCTTCTTCGACACTGTTCAGGTATTCTTTTATAACAAGAAGCTCTGAAACATCGTAGGAATAGCTGACAATATGTTCGATTTTTCCAGTTTCATTGAATACGGGAATACCAGTAACCAGGATCTTTTTTCCTGAGCCGGCTTTTTGCACTAGAATGACTTTTTCTTTTTCTTTAATACTTCAGGAGTAATCGCAGGCTTGAAGACCCCTTTTCTTTCCAGATCATAAACAGATTCGCCGAGTAGAGATTCCGGTTCAACGCCATAATGACTGCCGCTGCCTTTACTGACTTTTATAATTATGCCGTCTGCATTAGTAACCATAATGTCTTCTTCCATTGAAGATATGACTTCTTTGTCATTATTCCAATCCATGAAAAAGCTGTTCATTTGGGTCCTCCGAAAAAATTATTCAATATTGAATAGCGGTTCTTCTTTTGAAAGATCTTATTATTAAAAGAAAATCTCGTGAAATTATTCAGATTTAAATAATTATTCAAATTTGTATATTACTATACAGGAAATAGATGAAAACTGAAAGGTTTATTTGAAAAAAATTTATATTCATTCGATAAAATGCATAAAAAAAGGCTAACTCATTTGTTAGCCTTAACTTTTCTTTATAAAATAGCATCCAATTTCCTGTACAGCTCTTCCCTCTTCTTTTCAAGCTCTTCTTTTTCATTATAAAATGTTTGCAGTTTCTCCAGGTCCATTTCCGATTCCAGAACCGTTTCTAATTTCATAAGAGTTGTTTCAAGTTGTTCAATTGCGTTTTCCAATTCCTCTGTTTCCTGCACTTTATCCTTTTTTTCGGAGAAACAGCTGCTATTTTAGCCTTTTTCACAGGAGGAACTTCCATCACTGCTCTCCACTTCTCATCCATTTTCTTTCTGGCCCGATCATAATTCCCTTCATAGTAATGAAGTTCTTTTTGATCAATCCAGTATATTTTGCTGAATATTCGATTGATAAAGTAACGATCATGGGAGACAGCCAAAATGGTTCCATTGAATTCTTCCAATGCCTCTTCGAGTACCTCTCTAGATTCGATATCAAGATGATTGGTCGGTTCATCAAGAATAAGAAAGTTAATGTCCCTGTGCATAAGCTGAGCCAAACGAAGCCTCATTTTTTCACCGCCGCTCAATTGTGAAACTTTACGAAAAACAGTGTAGCCATAAAAGAGGAAACCGGCCAGAATATGGCGTGCCTCTCCCTCTGTTACAGCAAGCCCTTCCCTAAAGGCATCAATCACCGATTGATCATCTGCATCTGCGAAAACATGCTGTGACAAATAGCCGACTTTCAGGTTGCTCCCTCTGCGAATTTCCCCTGCATCAGGTTCTAGCTCTCCCAGGATCATTTTGACCAAAGTCGATTTTCCAGTCCCATTATCCCCCACAATAGCTGTCCGGTCGCGGAATTGGATGTGTATGCTGACGTTTTGGAATAAGTGCTTACTCCCAAAAGACTTGCTTACTTCTTTCATCAAGACCACATCTTTTCCGCTCCGTTCAGATGCTTCAAGATCCATATTCATTTTTTTGCGGTTTAATACAGGCCGGTCCAGCTTCTCCATCCGATGGAGGGCTTTTTCCATGCTGCTTGCCCGTTTATGAAGGCCCGCGTTAGGCGGAGTGCATTGATTGGCCCACTCTCTTAACCTCTTGATGGCTTCCTTCATCTTCTTGATTTTCTTTTGCTGCTCCTCATATTGCTGAAACTCTCTCATTAGCCTTTCTTCTTTCTCTTTTACAAAGCCTGAATAGTTTGTCTGGTAAAGAGTGATCTCTCCACCTTCCAAATCCAGAATCCTGCCGGCCGTTTCATCTAAAAAATAGCGATCATGTGAAATGAGCACTACTGTCCCTTCATAATTCTTTATAAAATCAGCCAGCCATTCCACTGCCTTAATATCCAGGTGGTTGGTCGGCTCATCCAGCAGAAGCAGATTCGGGCTTTTCAGGAGCATGTGGGCGAGACATACCTTTGTTTTTTCACCACCGCTTAGAATGCTGAAATCCTTGTTCAGAAGACTGCTGATATCAAGGCCATTTGAGATGCGTTCTATCTGGCTATCCATTTCATAACCATTGTTCAGTGCAAACTGATCCTGCAGCTCTCCATACTCTCCAATAAGTTTATTTAATTGATCCGGAACATTTTCATTTGCCAATTGCTGTTCCATTTTCTTCATTGTTTTTTCCATCTCCAGCAGATAAGTAAAAGCTGTTTTTAAAACATCAATTGCCTTCATACCTGCCGGATAGTCCGGAATTTGTGCCAGATAGCCAATCTCACACCCCTTTCGCCAATGAATCTTGCCTGTATCCGGGACTTCTGCTCCAGCCAGCAATTTAAACAGAGTCGTTTTTCCGCTTCCATTTCTTCCTGTCAAACCAACCCTGTCCCTCTCATGAATTTCAAAGCATATATTTTCAAACACGGTATTTCCGCCGTAACTTTTTCCGACTTGCTGTGCGCTGCATGCGATCATAGATATTTCCTCCAAATTTATAAAAATATACATAAAAAAGCCATAGGAAACATACTCCTATGGCCTGGGTAAAATCTGATAAAATGAAGCTTTCACTGGACGATTTTCTGCTCACAGTTAGCTGTACGGCAATGCGCCGGCCACTCAGCTGCTGCCAAAATGCGGCTGCTTTATACTGAGTTCATTTAATCGGACTTTTATCGGAAGCTTGGTGCAACAAGATTTCTTAATCTTGCTGCAAAGCTAACCGCAATGAAACGGGATAAAAAAAGAGAGCTTGAAGAAGCTCCCTTCACCGTTCTATATAATGGCGTAAAAGAGATGTTCTCACTGTTTTGTTTTCATATAAAATTTGCTAAAAAAGGACAGACTTGTCCCGTTAACAGCAAAACCATGAAAAATCGCACGGTAAATTGTCAGGAATTCAATCCATTCACCTCGTGCCAAAACAGTTCCACTCATCTCTTCTCCACCTCCATTTCAAATAAGTTAGTTTTATTTTAATATTTCTTCAATTTAAAAGCAATGGGTATTTTTCCAGCATAATGAGCGCTAAAAAAGGAAGCCTTTAGTGCGGGCTTCCTTTTCAATATTATTTCCACGTCTGGATTTGATCTGTCTCAAGAATACCAAGTGTTACATCACTGATATCAGGGTCATCAAGCAGCTGATCTCTAACACCAATTTTTATATCATCCGCATCGGCAAGCGTGAGGCCTTCGACCAGCTCAATGTAACCTTCCACATGATATCTTCTTCCCTCCTGAATCAGCCGCAGCTGTTTAATATCCACGACCTGAGGATCTCCGAGAATAATTTGGGCGATACGGTCTTCAATATCTTTTGGTGCCGCTACACCAATCAGGCCTAGCGTATTTTCAAATCCGATTTTTACAGCGATCCCCACCAAAAGCAGTCCAATTAAAATTGTGCCGACTCCATCCAGGAAGTAAAGTCCTGTAAAATGAGCAATTAATATCGAAACAAGGGCAAGCAAGGCGCCAAATGTCGCAATAATATCTTCATAAAAGACCAGCCGTGTTGGAGGGGAGGCTAGCCTGACATTTTTAAAGGCAACAGGAACAATGCCAAATCCTTTGGCAGGATTCCTGGTTTCATGGCCGATTTCCTTCATGGCTTTTAATAAAATAAAACCATCGACAGCAACGGCAAGAAGCATAACTCCTACATTGAGCCAGAGGTCGGTTGATTCCTTTGGATGCTGAATCAATTCCCAGCCTTTATGTATCGTTTCATAGGCCATGATGGAAATAACGATAACAGCAATTAATACGAACAGGTTGATCACCCGGCCAAATCCTGTGGGGAACCTTTTGGTTGGCGCCTTTTCGGCAAGCGCACTGCCAAAAAACACAAACCCCTGGTTCAGTGCATCAGCAAGGGAATGGAGGGTTGTGGCAAGCATGGCCCCGCTGCCGCTTGCAAAAGCTGCCAGCCCTTTAGCAATCGCCAGTGCCGTATTTCCGATTGCTGCCATTCCCGATGATTTATTTCCTTTTTTCAATAAAGCAATCACAGACATTTCATCACCGCCAAATTTTTTTGTTTGGTTTTATTGTTACCCTCATGAACAGATTCTGAATCATTTTTTTCTGGTTCATCATTCAGGCAAAATAAAAAGAGCTAATATCACAATTAGCTCTCCAGAACATTATTTAACCAGCGAGTGCTTGAAGGCATAAATGACTGCCTGGGTTCTGTCCTGCACCTGCAGCTTGCTTAATATATTGCTTACATGTGTTTTGACTGTTTTTAAGGCAATGAAAAGTTCGTCGGCGATGTCCTGATTCGTTTTGCCTTGTGTCATTAAAAGAAGGATTTCCATCTCGCGGCTTGTCAGCTCTTCATGGGGCAGCTGGTGATTTTTCTGCCTCATTTTCACCATCATTTTGCCGGTCACTTCCGGTTCCAGCACCGATTGTCCATGATAGGTCGAACGGACTGCCTCAGCTATCTCACTGGCTTTCGAGGTTTTCAGCATATAGCTTGTCGCCCCTGCCTCCAAAGCCGGATAAACCTTTTCATCATCAAGGAAGCTTGTCACAATAATGATCTTAGCTTCCGGCCATTTCTCGATGATTCTTCTTGTCGCTTCAATACCATCCATTTCTTTCATAACAAGATCCATCAAAATGATATCCGGCCTCAATTCGAGTGCCAGATCAATAGCTGTTTTCCCGTTATCCGCTTCTCCTATAACCTCAATATCCGGCTGTGCCGTAAGGTAGGAAGACACTCCAATCCGAACCATTTCATGGTCATCCACAAATAAAACTTTAATCATTGGCCTCACCCTCAGAATTTAGTCTTGCCTAACAGCAGACATTATTTACATAATCGGAACCTTAACTTCAAGACGGGTTCCTTTGTTTCTTACACTGATGATTTTCATGCTTCCGCCAACTTCAGCGGCACGTTCATACATGTTCTGCAAACCGTAGGAGCCAGCCCTCGTCTCCTCTACATCAAAACCGACTCCATCATCAGCTACACGGAGTATGGCATAATCATCTCTTTGAATCAGGAGCACTTCAAGGTTTTGCGATTTGGAATGGCGGAGTGTATTGGACACCGCTTCTTGGAGGATGCGGAATAGGTGGTCTTCCACCCCTTTATCAAGCGGAAAATCCTCTACCTTCCATTCAATCTCCATCGCTACTTTTTGAAGCAATTCGACCAGAAGCTCTTCAATTCCTTCCTGCAGGCTTTTGCCCTTAAGGGCCGCTGGACGAAGGTGCAGCAGCAGGGCTCGCATTTCCAGCTGTGATTGATGGATCATTTCTTCCACCATTTTCAGCTGCTTTGCCTGCCTTTCTTCCGGATCCTGCTGGGTTTCAGTAATCGCAGACATCATCATGGATGCTGCAAACAGCTGCTGGCTGACAGAATCGTGAAGCTCGCGTGCAAGCCTGTTCCGTTCCTGGGAAACAATTTCCTGCATCCTGTTCTCGAAATCTTCCGCTTTTTCATTTGCCAGCTTTTGAGAAATCTTTGCCTGATCTGCCATATGCTGTTGAATCTTCTCGGCCCTGACTGCTATGGAATGCAATTCTTTACCTGTTTCCTGCACATCCAATTGACGGCCTTCCTCCACCTGGTGGAGCATTGTATCTACGGCAAAAAGCTGCCGGCGCCAGTAAATGCCTGACAATAATCCAAAAATCAGGCCAAGAGCCAGGCTTACGCTCGGCACAAATAGGATAAACGGAATATCGAGTATTTCCGTTTCCCACAGATCCCGCCATCCGGGAATGGGAAACATCGTAAAAAAAGAAGCTGTCAAAACAGCAAGAATACAAAGGGACATGCCCGCTCCCCATGCAATTTGCCGCTGAATGATACTCATACGCGCTTCACCTCGATATCCCCTACTGCAAGTGAAGTGAAAATCTTAACGCGCTGTCCTGATTGATCATAGCCGGGAGTCTGAAGCTGAAGGAGCTGGTTAAACATCTTTGATTCCTCGTGCTCTAATATTCTGGCCTTACCCACAATAGCTGAATGGCTGACACTAACCTCAACGTCATAGGGAACAAGCACCTGCACGTTTCCGATGAAGTTCCGGATGAAAATAACGGTTTCTCCCTTGGGAATAACCGTATAGCTTAAATCTATGACCGTATCACCAATACCGGTCTGGATATTGATATCATTCCATTCGTATACTTGCTCAGGTGTTTTTTGCTGGCCGACAAATATATTGGAAAAAAGAGGACTCTTCTTTATGACTGTTTCTTTCTGGAGATTTACTGCCGGTTCATTGAACTCCGGCTGAATCCGTTTAGGATCCTTTTTGGACTGCCCAAACTGAATCAGCAGGTGAATCAAAATCGCCAGGAGGAAAAATTTCAGCGTCATCATGCTGAAAATATTGATGAGCAGAAAAATTAGCCCCAGCCAGAAAAGCCATTTTCCGGAGCTCTTAGGCATCCTCTTCCTTCCGATATATACCATTCCAATTGGCACAAGAAGAGAGAATATCACACCGCTATTAAAAAAGGCTATTTCCACAAAGAGAAAGACAATGCCCAATATGATAATCCAGCTCATATAATCGCTTTTGTTGTTAATGTTCATGTGGCATCCCCCTTTTGTGTATATGGAATGATAAGAAATGCGGCAGCGCCTTCGGAACAAGCCAAAACGCTTGTTCCTGCGAAGAACATCCAAGGAAGCCTTGCTTGGTGCTAACCCCCGACAAGCACAAGACGAGCCTCACGGAAAGGCGTCCTTTGCCTTTTTGAGAGGCTCGGCTTGTGACCTCGAGGGGTGGCGCTGGAGCTAACAGTTATAGACTTAAAAGGCGCAGTATCTCTACGCCTTTTTAGAATACCATTTTTTGTTCATAAAATAGAAAGAGTTTTTATCTTTTTTGGGAAAAAGATAATACAGGCAGGCTTCATTTTTGTTTTATTGCATGTTCCAAACTATTTCTGACTTATTTTCGAATATTACAATACAGGCTTCTTCTCAAGCTCTTTTTCCAGCTGTGCGATGCGGGCATCAATTGTGCTGCGGTGATAGGAGCTTTTCACCTGATGTTCAAGATGGTCAAGATAGGATTCGATTTCCTGGAATCTTGTAAAGTTTTTATCATTGTTTTGATCAAGCACCTTATCCATTTGGTGATTTGCGCGTGTGATGTTTTCACGGCCCATCAGCTCCATGCGGCGGATATGCATATCCTTCAGTTTATGCTTCATTTCCTCGTATTTTCTTTCAAGGTCACCCATTTGCTGTACAGCCTGGTTCAGAAGATCCTTCAAACGGCTGGCACGCTCTTCATACTGCATTTGCTCCTGAGCTGCAAACTGATAGAGTTCTTCCTCACCTGCCTGCGATGCAACCTCTGCCTGGCGCTTGCGTTTGTCTGCAAGGTTTTTCGCCTGCTCGTATTCTCGAGTGAACTCTTCTTTCAATGTATATTGACGTTCCAAAAGCTTGCGGACCTTTTCGGTTTCACGCTCACATTCACGAAGGTATTGGTTTAAAAGTGCGATTGGATTCTTTTTCTCCTTTTTATCCAACACTTCGTGAAGGTCTGCCATTACTGTATCTTTGATTCTCGTTAATAGGTTTGCCATATCTATCTCTCCTTTTTTAGTTTCTGTTTAAATCCGCCCATTGCTTTTCAAAGTTAGCAAAAGGGTCATTTTCCTCTTCCACTGCACTTGAGCTTGAATCGTTCCATTTTTTATATACCAGATATAGAACATATGCAGCTGCAAGCCCTAAAATTGCCGGGAAGTTGGAAGCGGTTGCCATCAAAGCGATGAACCCGATGATTCCATAGCCGATTTTTGCCATCGTGCTTTCTGCTTTTATAAATTGTTTAAACACAAAGTATAGAATCGCCGCGCTTACTGCCAGACCCACTATTGGTCCAAGATTTGAAACCAGCACCATGGCTGCAATTCCACCTGCTATCAGTAATCCAAGTTTTTTCATTTTCGTTTCCTCCTTTCTTGATTTCATCTTACCTGTTTCGTGTAAATGCTATAACGAGCCTCAGCTTTATTTTCAAATAAGACCTGAGACGTAGCAGATAGTCGGCCTCTTTCGACCCAGATGGGAAATATGGAAAAAGAATGTACGTTAATGCGGAAAAATGCGGGGTACACATGGGGTAGGCAAACAAATAATGAAGCTGCATCGCGCAGATTTTTCATACAGCTATGGAAATGGAGGTCCTCCCATGTTTGGGTATGATGATTTTTTGAAATTTATTCAAGCCTTTTTTGTGGTTTACCCGGCGGTCACACTGATTCATTTATTGGGGCATATATTCTTTGCAGGCATTTTTGGCGGAAAAGGGATCCGTGTTATCATTGGCACAGGCAAAATCCTATTCTCAATGAGGTTTTTAGAGGTTAGACGGTTTTACTTCTGGTATGGAGGATGTGAGTTTTCAGCATTAAAATACAGCAATAAACTGACCAAATCTCTTATTTTTTTAGGAGGGTCTATTTTTAACATAGGCAGTATTTTTATTGTGAATTACCTGATCCGGCTGGGCATTCTGGATGCAAACATGCTGTGGTACCAATTTGTATATTTCTCCTTTTATTACGTCTTTTTCGCCCTGCTGCCAATGGATATGGCAGATGGCACACTTAGTGACGGGAAGGCTATGTACAAGCTCTTGTTTAATAAAAATAAAGATGATTCCTCAGCAGACTGCCAGCTGGTTGATGAGGAGAAAAGATAGGTGAGCTGCCAAAATTCTGTTTTTTGGACGGAATTACAAAGTTATGAGCGAAACCTCAAAATTATCCGCAAAAACCCTGATTAATAAGCCAATAAAAAAGGAAGCCCCGATCATTCGGAGCTTCCTTTTTGCATGAATTTCATTTCATAATGGCCTAGTGCCAATAGCGGCCAAATATACCGGTAACTGTGATAGTGCATGTATAGGAAACCGGCCATTCCCTGACCTTTTGGGTAATTTGTCGTCCAGTCATTTCTTTGGCCTTCGCGAATCAGGAAAGCCATGCCTTTTCTGATCTCAGGGCTGTTTTCATGAGAAACGGCAATTAAAGCATCAACGGCCCAGGCAGTATGTGTTAATGTACTGCTTCCCAATGGAACATAGCGTTTTTCAATATCGCTTCTGCAGGATTCTCCCCAGCCGCCGTCCTCATTCTGGACAGACTTCAGCCACTCAACCGCTTTTCTGATGTACTTCTCATCTTCCTTTTCCCCTGCAGCGGCGAGGCCGGTAAGGGCTGCCCAGGTTCCATACAGATAGCAAACCCCCCAGCGCCCATACCAAGAACCGTCTCTTCTCTGATTCTTTTTCAGCCAGCTTATTCCTCTTTTAATTGAAGTTTCAGCTCCTGTAGTGAAAGTACATAAATATTCAATGGTTCTGCCAGTTAAATCTGCTGTGGACGGATCAGTGAGAATAAACTCTGCTCCTTGAATAGGAATTAGATTCAGAAGGCGGTTATCTACGTTTTTTTCAAATGCCGGCCATCCTCCATCACGGTTTTGCATGGATAGAGTCCATCGGTCTCCTCTCTGCCTGGATTTCTTGGCAGCTGCTCCCGTTTGATTGTGAAGGCTCCTCAGACTGGCGGTCGTATCATCCACATCGGGATGCATGGTATTGAAGTCTGAAAATCCCCAGCCTCCAGGAAGCCCCTTGCGGTTGTGGACCGTCCAGTCTCCGTGACGGGTTTGCTGCCTTGAAAGCAAATAGTTATTCGCGTTTAAAATCGCCGTATCTGATTCATCTACACCTGCCTCCTGGAGAGCGTGGGAAATTAAAGCCGTATTCCATACTTTAGCGTCTGTTAACTGAAAATGGATATGTCCATCTATTGTGCAGGACATTCCCTTTAATCCCTTTACCGCCTTGATGATCACTGGATCTTTTGGAGAGCAGCCGAGAGCGAGGAGGGCAAATATCATATAAAAAGTGCTGCTGAAATAATTTAATGATGTTCCATCCGGTTCAATCCGCTCTAGCAAATATTGCTTTGTTCCCTCATATGCCATGCTGCGGAGCCGATCAGGCAATCCAATTAAGCTTTCGGCCATATCGGTAAGAATATCAGCAAGTTTTCTCCATTCATCAGAACGGCTTTCTTCCCATAGTTCTTCCCTGTCCCTTGTTCCATAGATTTCATCCAAATCAGGACTATTTTCCGTTCTTCGCCTGAATTTTTTGCTGCCAAGCAGGATCACCGGCAAGAGATGAATTCTGGCAAAGCTCGAAAGCTGGTAGATGCTGATTGGGCTGGATGGAGGAAGCAGCACTATTTCGATTGGCACTGGAAAAACAGCCGGCCATGGATATTGGCCTGTCATGGCAAGCATGATTTTCGTAAATATTCCTCCTTTTTTTATCCCGCCCTTTGATAAAATAAATTTCCGTGCAGCTGAAAGAGCCGGGTCATTCTTCTGCCTATAGCCTGAGTACAAAAGGGCGTAGTACGCTTCAATGGTCAAAGATAGATTTCCTTCTTTTTCGTCTCTAAAAAGCTTCCACGCACCACTCTCATCCTGGCGGCTTTCTATTCTTTCCGCCAGTTTCCGAATTAGCTCTTCATCCTTCGTTTTGAGCGTCCTCAGCAGGATAATCATATAAACATCAGTCATGATTCCAATTTCAAACGGATATGCCCATGAGCCATCCTGTGATTGGCTCCTTTTCAGCAAATCGGTTAGCCGGGTAATTTCTGCCTTGACTAGCTGCACATTCCTCATTCCCTCACTAAAGTTTTATTACACTATATTCCTTAATCAATTAAAGAATTCGGCCTTCCGGGAGAATGTGCCAGGGGCTTTTTAACGGACAGAGGATGCAGAAGTCCGGGGGCATGATGACAGAGCTTCATGGCAGCTTCAAAGTGAAGCCAATATTCAATCATTTTTTCGGCACATGAAACAATTCTCTCCTGTCCATACTAAGGGCGGAGGTGCACCTGCGATATGAAATTCTCATGGGTATTGGGGATCATGCTATTAACACAAACACAAACTGCCAGTCTTCCTGATGACTTATCCATTGAAAATGACGGCAAATCCATTGCAAGAGTCAACAGGACGGAATATGAAATGCCTTTTCCCGGGCTTCCGCTAGTGGACGGTGAACGGTTCACTCAGCTGCTGGAAAAATTAAATCGCCAGACGTATATTCCGCCTAGGAACGCGTACATAGGCGAAAGCGGACGCATCGTTGCTGAGAAGCCTGGAAAAATACTGCACCGCAAAGCATTCACAGATATTTTTTATACATATTTTTATAATAACGGGCCAGCCAGAATTGAGATCCCAACGCTCCCCGTATACCCGAGAGTGGATCGTGATCTTATCTCCCATATCCGAGTTAAAATGATCGGCCAGTACGTTACTTATTTTAATCCGAATAACACCTCACGCTCCCATAATATTCAGCTTGCAGCCGAAGCCCTTGATAATTATGTTGTTTTTCCGAATGAAGTATTTTCTTTTAACCGTGCTGTCGGCAAAAGAACGGCGGGGAAAGGCTATCAGCGTGCTCCGGTCATCGTTAGAGGAGAACTGTCAGAAGATATCGGGGGCGGGATCTGCCAGGTATCCTCCACTCTGTTCAATGCAGTTGACCGGGCAGGTGTCAAAGTGATCGAGCGTTATTCCCACAGCAAAAAGGTTCCCTATGTACCGCCTGGCCGGGATGCAACTGTAAGCTGGTATGGCCCAGATTTCACCTTTAAAAACCGTTACAGTTCTCCCCTGCTCATTCGGGCACAAGCTATGCATGGCCAAGTGGTAATCAGAGTATACTCCTCTGATGAAATTGACTATGAGCCCCGAAGGGTCCCGAAAGCTTCAACAATGCTGCCGGAAGAAATCAGCATTGAAAAGGAAGCAGTTTTAGAGAACTGATAGCTTTGTCAGCTGCATTCAGGCAGGCATCCAAATCTGACAAATTTAATGTCATCTATAAAATAAGGCTGATGACCATTATTGCCAGCCCGAAGATCGCAGAGCCGCGCTTCACGCTTCTATTTTGCCGGGGCTTTAGGAATAAACTGATTATAAAACCAGCTGGCAATACAATGCCATTAATGCTAAAAGTAAATGTGCCTAACAAATAATAACCAATCAGTTTCAGGATCAAATGCTCTTCTTCCTCATTCCTGCTGCGGAACAAAAGATAAATGCCGGCTGCCCAAAATAGTATAAATATTATAAACATATGTGCACCCCCTCTTAATACGGTATTCTGTGCTAAGCAGGAAAGTGCTATAAAAGGAAACACCCGCTTTTCAGCGGGTGTTCAGCTTTATACAAGGGCTTTTGATGAGACAATCACACCATCTTCATCTGCATAGACATATTCTCCCGGCTTCCAGTCAATCCCTCCGAACGTAACTGGGATGTTTCGATCCCCTTTTCCTTCTTTTCGGCTTTTTAAAGGATTGCTGCCTAGTGCGAGGATGCCTGTATCAAGGCTTCCGAGCTCTACTGTATCCCGGACGCACCCATAAATGATCACACCGGCAAGCTTTCTCGATTGAGCAATTTCACCAAGCCTGTCACCCATTAAGGCGCATCTTTTTGATCCGCCGCCATCCACCACCAGCACACTTCCCTCTGGAATGGACTCCAGTGCCTCTACTACCAGCACGTTATCTTCAAACACTCTAACCGTTGAAATGGGACCGGAAAACTTTCTTTTTGCCCATAAGATTTAAACTCCTGCTGACAAATGAGCAGTTCTTTGCTGTGGTCATCACATAAATCGGCCGTTTTGAAATCCAAAAGAGATCCCCTCCTTTAGCGCTTTTGGCTGTAAAACACTTTATGCCATCTTCTTTACTTCGATATGCAGCACCCTGTTCCCTTCCTTTTTTAATAATCGAAAGGGAAAGATTGAAGATTTCAGGCATATACCTTTTAGTAAGGAAACGCTCTTGGTTCAGAAAAGCGGAAGCGCCTTGCCCACAAATGTATGCAGACTCGCTTTCGGTCGTGCGATGTTTATGCTTTCGAAGCCTTCCCTGTCCTGCGGGCCTCAGGCATAAGACGGTTCCTGTAAGAAGGCGTTCATCCTTCTGATAGTAAAGGCATAGATCTGAGAGTCCCTAGGAGCCGCAACAAGACATGCTTGCAGCATTGGGTGGGCAGGCGGCTGCTTGCGCTGGACAGTTATCGGCGTTCAAAATTCTATCTTTTAAAAATATGGAGGTTAAAGGATGGCTCTAATGTGGGCAATTACAATCGGTTTTATGGTTTCATTGGGACTGGCCGGATTTATGCTTGTCCATTTTTTAAGGGGTGCAATGGATTCCAGTGATTCCACGACAGTTGATAGGATTCAGAGTGATCCGGAAGAGTAGAGAAAAGAGGCTGCAGTATGCAGCCTCTTTCTTAGTTTTGGCAATTTGCGCAGTAGAATGTTTTCCGGGAAGAAATTTCTTCTTTCACTATAGGGCTGCTGCAGCGGAGGCAGGGTTCTCCTTCTCTGTCATACACTCTGCACTGCTCATTATATCCCCCGGTTTTGGCATCTCCTTTAAACAAAGGCTCTTCCATATAGCCCCCAAACTGAATGGCCCGGGTTAATACGCCCTTCATGGACTGATACAGGATTTTTATTTCATCCTCATCCAATTCATCTGCTTTTCTCATAGGCAGCAGCCCAGCCTCAAAACAGATTTCATCGCTGTAGCAGTTGCCGATTCCCGAAAGAAACTGCTGATTGATGAATGTCGTTTTCAGCATGCCTCTTCTGGTTCCGATCCGTTCGCGGAAGGCCGGAAATCCCAGCGTTTGACCCAGAGGCTCCGGCCCAAGATCTGAAAGCTCCTTTTCCACCTCTGTGTCTGTCAGCAAGTGCAGATAGCCAAGTCTTAGTCCAATAAAATAGAGCTTTTTATCTCCAAAAGAAATAATAACCTGTTTCGTGCGGTCAGGATTGTCCGCTTCATTGCCAATATACATCCAGCCGCCCAGCATCAGATGCAGCAAAAGATTTTTACCGGAACTCAGCTTGAAAATAAGATGTTTAGCCCTTCGGGTGATTTCGGTTATTTGTGCATTTATCAGCTGACTTTTTAATTGGGCAGGCTGCACGTTGATGGACTTTTCCCGATTTACTTCTACATCAGTAATGACTTTACGGGCCAGCTGCTCCGTTAACAGCCTTCTGTAGGTTTCCATTTCCGGAAGTTCAGGCATAGTGTCAGCTCCTTCCTCAAATACTGTATCCTTAGTATTTAATGGAAGGAATCACTTCATTCCTGAAAACTGCCACCTTGAATTTTTTTACAAATGTTCAATATTTCGCAACAGTAGTTTCCAATATTTTGATGTTGGAAATGTTGAAATTAAAGGGAGGTTTTTCCAAATGAAAAAGAACTATTCCAGCAAGCAAACTTTTATGTTTTTTATTATTTATTTTGCGTTATTATGCTGTTTAATTTTTGCGGCTGTCACCCTTAAACCTTCTTTTCAAAAAGAACAGACTTCAGAAATTTCTTCTGCTTTTTCAAAAGAACTCCAGATTCAGAAGAACAAACAGGAAATGAAAGCAGCTGAGAATGAAGGGAAATGGCAGCCATCCAATACCTTTGTGATCACAGCCATTTCCATTGGCTCTTGCCTGGATATCATCATCGTGCTTCTTTGGGCCCGTCATGAAAACAAAAAGAAACAGCAAGGGCAAGTCTCTAACCCGAATAGATTGACCAATAAGAAGTGGTTCTGGTACTTGGTTTCAATGGGGATTGTTCTGCCCAAGGATGGCAAATTGACATTCAGCCTGAAAAACTTCGTCTTAACTGTTACCTTGTTGGTTTTATTGAAGCATTGGCTGTTTGACCAGCTTGAGAGCATCTAATAGTCATCCCAGACTCCGAATAATAGCCTTATTCAGCTGCGCAATAATATCATCCGCATGTTCAATTCCGATGGATATCCGGACCAACTGCTTAGTAATGCCAAGTTCCCTGCATACTTCAGGAGGCAGTGTCCTGTGCGATGTGGTCAGAGGGTGGGATACGGACGTTTCAACACCCGCAAGTGTCGGCACAATTTTAATCCACCCCAGCTCTTTAAAAAACTCATTCACATCAGCACTGTCAGCCAATTCAATCGTAACAATGGCGCCGAATCCTTCTTCACCGTGCTGAAAAGGATAATAGACATTTTTTATTTCTTGATTTTGCCTTAATGCCCTTGCCACTCTTCCGGCATTTGCTGACTGCTGCTTCATTCTGAGAGCCAGAGTTTTCGCTCCCCTGCATGTCAGCCAGGCTTCAAACGGACTTAAATTAACCCCGAGGTTTACAATTTTTCCGCGTGCCTTTCCGATCAGCTCTTCATCTCCAGCCAGGACACCTGCTGTAATATCGCTATGCCCGCCTAGATATTTGGTTGCACTATGGACGACTAAATCAATGCCTATCAAATAAGGCTGGCAATGAAATGGAGTGGCAAATGTATTATCGATCAGGGTAACGAGATTATGCTTCTTCGCCAGGCGGACGACTTCTTCAAGGTTTTCCACCCGCAATAAAGGATTTGTGATGGATTCAGAATAAAGAAGTTTTGTATTCTCCTGTATGGCTCCCTCCACCTGCACAGCATCAGAGAATGGAACAACGGTTACTTCTATGCCGAGCTGTGTCAGCTCTTCCTTGATTAAATGGAAGCTGCCGCCGTACAGGTCATCTGCTGCCACAATATGGTCGCCGCTTTTGACTACAGCAAGCACTCCCGCCAGAATGGCGGATAAACCGGATGAGGCAGCCGTCCCGGCCGGTGCTCCTTCCAGGGTGGCAATTAATTCACCAAGCTCATCCGTATTCGGATTGCCGACCCGGGAATAAAGATAATTGCCGTTTCCCTGATAAAATCCCTCCAGCTCATCCAGATCATTGAATGCGAAGGCGGAAGTTTGATAGATCGGTGTTACTTTACTTTTAATCTTGCGTTTGCTCTTATTTTTCAAGTGCAGAACAGAAGTCTCGAATTTCATTTGGCCTTTCCCCTTTAAAAGAAATAAGGGCTGGACAATGCCCAGACCTTCAAAAATTAGCTGAATTATAGAAAAATTATATCAATACAGCTTTTATGCGTCAATGAAGGAAAGAATCTCTATTTTACTTCCTTCAGAAAGCTTTTAGTCCTGATGCCTGTTCGCCGAATGATTAAAGTTGTGTCTACATTTATATCAGCATCAGCAAATTTTTCGTCCCAGTTTTTCTGGACTTTTTTGAAATTCTGATAATCCTGTCTAAGCACATCTTCACCAAAGCCAAAAATATCGGTGCCATATTCCTGCTGAACCTTCTCAATCGTTTTTGTGACCATTTCATTAATCTGTTTTTGGGCAGTTTCTCCACTTTCTTTATATGTCTTTGCTTTATCAAGCTGATTGTTGCAATGAGTTCCGTCAATATATGCCTCTGCTCTGATTTTTACATTAATCTTTGCTTTCCCATTTTCGAGTTTCCCTTTAATCTTTGTCCTTGTATCATATACTCTAAGCCCCATATACTCGCTTTCACTGCATTTTACGGTAATGGATGTTTTATTGATTTTATTCTGAATCCATAAGTAATTTCTTGAATCCTCCAGTGTCAGAAATCCTTCGAGCTTATCACCTTTGAATATAGCCAGTGAGTCCAGGACCACAAGCGCATCCGGGGTGACCTTCATCATATTTTCCGCACTCGCGCCAGCTTCCGGGTCACCCTTAATCCTGACAGCGGCCATTACAGGCTGACGTCCCGGTGCTGTCCAGGCTGTAATGACATCATTCATCCTCACTCCTGGGTCTCCCCCCAATCCTTCATCATGGTGTCCAGCTGAGTGTGCAATTTTAAAGAAGTAGATTTCTGAAATTGATACGTCACTTTTAATACATCCGATCCCTTCCCCCCTTGCAATCAATATATTAAAATCATCCCGGATTTCCCGATTTCTCTCCAGAAAATCAATAAAGTCAATAATGCCTTCTTTAGCAAGTTCCTCCCCAATAATCAAAGTGCGCATGTGGGAATAGATCAAATGCCTGGATATCCCTTCATTCACTCTATAGGTCAGTTCTGCCAGAGTGTTTCCTTCAGCAGAATAAACAATAGATGGCGCATTTCCGCTGGCGGTGCGGTTATTCAATTCTGTCGCATTTATGCCTTCTACAGTCAGGATATACTTATCGTCCTCGCCCTTATCCACAGCCATTCCTGTTACAACAGTTATTTCACTCAGCTCTCTCTGATCCCAGCATCCTGAAAGCAGAATAGCCGTCAAAATAACGGCAAACATCACACCATATTTTCTCAATTGGACTGCTCTCCTTCCATTGGAGGAGGAGAAGGCGACCCGGTCTTTGGAAACTTTTCAGGATTCTGTGACTTTAGATAAGCTGGCCGCTTCCTCATGCTCCAAACCGGGAATCGGAAAAAGACATCTTTCTGCTGCTCGATGATAAATGGAGCAACCGGTGAAAGATACGGAACGCCAAAGGATCTGAGTGAGCTTAAATGGGCGACAATAAAAACAAGTACTATCAGGACCCCATACAGGCCCAGGAAAGCCGATACAATGATCAGCAGGAATCTTAACAGCCTTGCTGCTGCAGCAAAACTATAAGTGGGTGATACAAAATTGGCAATGGCTGTAATGGCAACAATGATGACCATTATATTCGATATAATCCCTGCTTCAGCTGCAGCCTGTCCGATGACGAGCGCGCCAACAATTGAAACAGTCTGCCCGACAGCCCTTGGCATTCGAACACCGGCTTCACGCAGAATCTCAAAGGTAACTTCCATCAATAACACTTCAATGACTGCCGGAAATGGCACCCCTTCCCGCTGTGCAATGATCCCGAGAAGCAGAGGTGTAGGCAGAAGCTCATGATGAAAGGTTAAGATTCCGACATATAAGGATGGCGTAATCAAGGCAATCATAAACGATAAATACCTGATCATTCTTAAAAAGCTTCCCATCATGAAGTTTTGATAATAATCTTCTGCAATGGAAAAGAAATCTACCAGAACAGCCGGAACCACCAGCACAAAAGGAGTCCCATCAACAAGGATGGCAATTTTCCCTTCAAGCAAATTGGATGCCACGGCATCAGGCCTCTCTGTATTCAGTGCCAGCGGAAAGGGTGTAGCGGATTTGTCTGCAATCAGCTCTTCAATATTTCCAGATTCAAAGATTGCGTTCACTTTGATTTGACCAAGCCTTTTGCGGACTTCCTGGACGATCTTCTCATTTGATATGCCTTCCATATATCCGATGTATACGGAAGTATTAGTCTCAGATCCAATGATGAATTTTTCAAAACGAAGATTTCTGTTCTTAATTCTTCTCCTCAGGAGACGAACATTTGTTGAAATCGATTCTACAAACCCATCCTTTGGACCCCTTATCACGGTCTGGGTGCTTGGCTCTGTTACTGACCGGTCTTCACCTGAAGCCATGGAAAGGGAAAGCGCTTTTTCCATATCTTTAAAAAAGATAATGATGTTTCCATAAAGCAGAGCAGTAATGATATTATCGAACGATTCAACCAGCTGGTAGCCTGCCCCTCCGAATTTCTCCTTGCATAGTGATTTCAGATCGTCCTCCGTTGTTAACTCAATGCCATCCTCCTTCCCGCTGAGTGATTGAAGAATCGTTTCCTTTAATAACTTTGTATCAATCATAGTTGTAAGGTAGATGAGCAAAGCATCTTTCCCTTCTGTTTTCAGCTCATCCATGCTTAAATCAACCGTGCTTCCGAACTCTGCATTTATTCTGTTTTTCAGCTGTTCCAGGCTCATGCTTTTAAGATCTGGGTCAGTGTTTGCAGCTTCCTGAGGCTGAACAGGATATTCTTTTTTGCGCATTTTTAATAGTGATTTAAGAATACTCAAAACTTCATCCCCTTCACGCCGGGTTTAGCCTTTTTCTTTCGCCGCTTCCATAAAACCGCGATCAGCAGAAGTGATGGCAGTCCGAACTGCAATGGCAAGTGCAAAAAGTATGGGACCATCTCAAGCCCCTCCTGCCAATGATCACCGAAGTTCACGGATATTAATATAGAAAAGGATGAAACAATCATGGCTACAGGCAATGAAAAATACCGGTAAGGAAGGCGGAAGGTGTACTCAAGGCCTTTCAATCCTGCAAACATGAACACAGAACCCTTTACCAGAATCCCCAGCATCATAATAAATACAACGAGTGCATCAATTCTTTCAATGAAATTGCCGATGGAGACCTCACGAGCTGAGCTGAGCATGGGAAAATTGGAACGCTGCAAAGCATCAGCCCCCAGTGTGACAATCATCAGAAACATTGCAAATAATAAAAGCGCACCTGCAATTCCCACTCCGAGCATGGACACACGCAGGCAATATTTAAAGTTGGTTACAACTGGAAGAATGAGTGTAAATGCAATAAGCTCTCCGAAAGGGAACACGATCAAAGTTGGAAATAGCGCATTCAAAACCGGTTTAAGCCCATCTCCGAGCACAGGCTTAATCTCATATAAATTGGCATTGCCGCTTGCAAATAATAGGATGGTCAAAAGAAACAAAAAGCCGAATAAATAAGGAGTAAAAATTTCCGAGGTTCTGCCAAGGACTTCAAGACCGAGATATAAAATATAGGCCATCAGCAGACAGATAGTCAGCGAGATAATTTCAATCGGCGTCGACGGCAGAATGGCCGAAGCAATCAATTCGCCAAAATCACGGACCACCCTGCAGGCAAGGTATAAGAAATAAACCACGTAAGTAATAGAAAAAATAATTGCAATCGGCCTTTTAAAGCCAAACTCCATAATCTCGAAAAAATTTTTCCAGGCACACGGCTAATTAGGAGGTAATAGAATAGCATGACTCCAAACCCTATCATTATGGCGGCTGCGATCGCAATCCAGGCATCCTTCTTGGCATCCCCGCCTACTCCGACAACAATGGCGCTTCCTAAAAGGAAATTGATCAACAATGTCAGCAGCTGGCTGAGAGAGATATTCTCTTTTAACATTCCATCACCAATCCCTTTTAAAATGTTCGTTCAGTTAGCATGTCCCAGCGATTCCTTACCTGGATGACCCTGATTTTTTTTCGCTTTAAAAAGACGAAAATCAATGACTGCACTTGAAAGCAGTCCAATAAGTACAGAAACAACAACGATCATTCTTCCAGTGGCAATTTCTGTATACAGTAAATTCCTCAAAGCTTCCAATATCGTATAATCAAATATTTTCATATCAAAAAGTGCAGCTAATATAGTCAATAGCAGAAAAATGCTCAGATAGCTAAATGTAATCATGACTGTACCCCATTAACATTCGATACTGTATATCTTTTCTCGGCCTGCACATTTTATCCAGAAATGATGAAAAAAACAGTGAAAAACCGGTTTCACCCTTCCACCTGATTAATTAACAATTTAATGGGTATGGTTATAGAAGGAGAATTTGTATAGGAATAGGGTTTGCAGGAAAAATTATGAACGAATATAACGTTACAGGAGGACAGGGTATGACGACATCCAACCACAAAACGCCCCAATATCCAGAGCCTTATTGGAGGGAGGAGGAACTTCCGGCCTTTGATAAGCTCAGAGAAGATGCTCAAACGGAAATTGCCATTGTAGGCGGCGGCATCACAGGCATTACAGCGGGTTACCTTCTTGCCAAAGAAGGCTATAAAGTGTCCATTCTTGAAGCCGGCAATATATTAAACGGGACTACCGGCCATACGACAGCAAAATTAACAGCACAGCATGGATTAATTTATGATGAATTGATCAGTCATTTTGGCGAGGAAAAAACCAAACTCTATTATCAGGCTTCAACAGATGCTATAGAATTTGTCCGGAACATTGTATCAGAAAAACAAATTGATTGTGATTTCAGTAACGAAGAAGCAATCATATATGCTGTTTCAGAAGAGTATGCACGAAAAGTTGAAAAAGAGCGGCAAGCATACGAAAAACTCGGAATTCCAAGCGGAATGAAAGAGAGCATTCCTTTTAACATCAACACAACAGCGGTGCTCTCCATGTTTGATCAAGCCCAGTTTCATCCGCTGAAATACCTGAAAAAGCTTCTTAAAGAGTTTGTGGATTTGGGCGGTATTGTTTATGAAAATACAACAGCTGCAGACATTGAAGATGGCAGCCTGCCTGATGTCGTGACCAGAGAAGGCCATCGCCTGAAATGCAAATATGTCATTGCAGCTTCCCACTTCCCTTTTGCGGATAAGAAAGGTTTTTATTTTGCCAGATTATCTCCGGAAAGATCTTATGTACTTGGCGTAAAAACTAAAGAGGATTTTCCTGGAGGCATGTATTATAGTGCCGATTCACCGACCCGCTCACTGAGGTACACACCCTATAACGGAGACAAACTCATTTTAGTGAGCGGCGACAGCCACAAGACGGGTCATGGACCAGATACGATGAAGCATTACGAAGCCCTTGAAGCCTTTGCGGAAGAGGTGCTCGGCATAACCGATTATCCTTATCGCTGGTCTGCCCAGGATTTATATACGCTTGATAAAGTCCCGTATATCGGCCCAATTACGTCCAAACAGAAGAATATCTTTGTCGCAACAGGCTACCGGAAATGGGGAATGACAAACGGGACAGCAGCTGCAATGCTGATAAAAGATCAGATTATGGAAAGGGAAAACCCTTATGCCGAGCTGTTTACCCCATCCAGATTTCAGGCTGACCCAAGCATCAAGAAATTTATTGCAGCCAATACTGATGTAGCTGGACAGCTGATTAAAGGGAAGCTTGAGTTTGTGCCTAAAGAAACGGCAGATCTGTCTCATGATGAAGGCGGGGTCGTGATGATCAATGGGAAGCGGACAGGTGCTTACAGGGATCCTGAAGGCAGCCTTCATCTTGTAGATACAACCTGCACCCACATGGGATGTGAATGCGAATGGAACCACGGCGACCGCACCTGGGACTGCCCATGCCACGGCTCCCGCTTCTCCTATGACGGAACAGTCGTTGAAGGTCCGGCAGCCAAGCCTCTGAAAAAGGTTGAAGAATAACTTGAAGAAAAAGACAGTTCTCCTGAGAAAACTGTCTTTTTCTATGGATTTATCAGCATTTTTGCGAGGATTCACTTGCTTGTTTTGGAGATAGTACCAATTTATGAGCGGATAAGCACTTTTCTGTGCAGATACCCCACTTTTATGTGCGGATAGCTTATTTTTATGTGCGGAAGCACTTTTACTATATAAATCTGGCTGCCTGAGAGATTGTGACTGCTTTTACTTTCGGATAGCTGGGTTTTACTTGCAGATAGCTCTTTTTTATTTTCGGATAAACCCTTTTATTGCCGTATAACTCATTTTTATTTTCAGATAGCCTTTTTCACGCCTAACAAAAAATCCTCCTTCTATAAAGGAGGATTCAGTTTGTAGACAAAAAGAGTTCGGAATAGTCTCATTCCGAACTCTTTTTTTGATTTTTTGTAGGACTTCAAGTAGTTACAGAGAATTGCAGACCTCTCCGAGGTTATCATTTAGGCCATTTCTGGACCTTGCCAAGTCCAGTTGGCCATTTTCTTCAAATTCATGGCAGCGAAAGTAAGCATCGCCTGCATCGACATTTTTTTAAGTCCCCTGAGGGTTGTCCAACGCATGCCATGCTTTTCTTTTGCATCTGCGAATACTCGTTCAATTGTTTCTTTGCGTTTTTCATAGATCGGTTTGACGTCTTGATGGTGGCGAAGATGATCTGCTTCTTCCACATGTTCCTCCCACACATGACGTTGAATCAGTTTTTGATGTGCTTGACTCTGTGTGCATTGAGACAAGAAAGGGCATCCAGCACAAATTCGAGGATCTGATTTATATTGACGATAGCCTTCCTTTGTAGTTGTAGTATATTTTAATATCTCACCAGTTGGGCAAATGTAACAGTCAAAATGCTCATCATAAACATACTCATGTTTTCTGAAGAAACCCTCTTTTGTGCGAGGTCGTGTGTAAGGTAAAGCAGGTGTGATGTCGTTTTTCAATAAGTAGCTCGTGATAGCAGGTGTTTTATAGGCTGCGTCTGCCGCAACAGCTTTTGGTTTACTAACTTTCTCAATGACTTGTTCTACCAATGGCTCTAAAATATGACTATCATGCGTGTTACCAGGGGTTACAATTGCGCCTAACACGAAGCCGTTGCGGTCTGCAGCCGCATGGAAAGAATAAGCGAACTGTTTTGTACGCTCATCTTTTACATAGTAGCCACTCTCTGGATCTGTTGTACTTTCCTTGATTTCTTTGTATTCTTCTTTATCAAACTTATCAGGTGGAAACGGCTTTTTCCATGATCCTCGCGGTCTTGGTTAATCTCCTCTTGAAGGCGTTCTTGATAAGCACGGGTTTCTTTTCGAACAACTTTCTTTTCAAATTTGCGTTTATTTGCACTCGCTTTTACATGAGTAGAATCTACAAAAACGTGTTCAGCACTAATTAAATTCTTTTCAGCTGCGGTTTTTAAGATTCGGTAAAATATTTGTTCAAAGAGATCGGTGTCTTTAAATCGGCGCTCATAATTTTTACCGAAAGTTGAGAAGTGAGGAACTTTATCGTGAAAGCCATATCCTAAAAACCATCGATAAGCCATATTCGTTTTCAATTCTTCAATTGTTTGACGCATGGAGCGAATACCGAAGGTATATTGAATAAATGTGAGTTTAATTAATATTACAGGGTCAATACTTGGGCGGCCTTTTTCTGAATACTTATCTTTTACCAAGTCATAGATGAATGAGAAATTAATCGCCGCTTCAATTTTGCGGACCAAATGGTCCGCCGGTACAAGTTCGTCTAAAGCAACCATTTCAATTTGATCCCGTTGAATTGGATTATGTTTTGAAAGCATTTAAATCACCTCAAGCATTGTATTACTTCTATTTTAAAATAAAAAAGACTGCAGACAAGCACGATTTTCATCGAGTTTGTCGACAGTCTGAATCCTCCTTCTATAAAGGAGGATTTGCTCATCAGTCCTGCACGTTGTTTTCTTTCTTTTCTTTGCTTCCCGTTGTGAATTCAACAAGCTCTTCGCTTGTGCGCTGCGGTCTGTGTTTATTGTTATTGCGCTGTGCATTGCCGTTTCCGCGTTTAGTTCTGCCCATATTCTCATCTGCTCCTTTTTTGTTTTTCAGAAGTAGTATGAGTCAATTAACCGGCAGTTATTCTATGCCAGCACTCCAAGTTCTGGAGCTTTCCTATGCCTGGTGGCATGCTCAAAGGCATAAGCAAGCTTAATAAGGAGCGGCTCACTGTAGGCAAGTCCTGTAAATGTAATGCCCACAGGCTCACCTTCAGGCGTATAGCCGGCCGGTACTGTGATGGATGGATATCCCGCTTTTGCAGGGATGCCTGCTCCATAATTATTCGGAAACACGATGGCATCGAGGTGATGCTCTTTCATCACGTAATCAATGCCCTTCTCTCTTGAAAAATAAATATCTTTCTCAAGTGCAGATATATAGGCCATTTCCGTCAGATTTCCGCTTGTCTCCTCTGCCTCAATCAGGATGGATTGGCCGTATTTTAAGCACTTTTCGCTATTATTTTCATTAAAATGAATGACATCGGACAGGGTGCGAATATTAAGGTGCGGTGCGACCGTTCGCAGGTAAGCATTCAAATCTGCCTTAAATTCATATGTCAGGACATCTCGGCTCCACTCCTCTTTAGTGGATGGGATCACCACCTCGTCTACCACCTCTGCACCCAGCTCCTTTAAATCGTTTACTGCCTTATTCATGACTGAGAGCTTTTCAGAACTTAGGTAGTCAAAATAAGTCTCCCGGGCAATGCCGATTCGTGTACCTTCTAATCCGGCTTCATCAAGGAAAACGGTAAAATCCTTGCCCCGCAGATCTTTATTTGTCATGGTAATCGGATCATTTTCGTCAGGTACTGCAAGTACGTTTAATAATAAAGCGGCATCCTTAACCGTTCTCGCCATAGGACCGGCAGTATCCTGGCTATGGGCAATTGGAATAATGCCGGTTCGGCTGACAAGTCCGACTGTCGGCTTAATTCCAACGAGAGAATTCTGACTGGCAGGACTTAAAATGGAACCTGATGTCTCCGTTCCGATGGCTGCGGCCGCAAAATTAGCGGCGATGGCTGCACCCGATCCTGCACTGGAGCCACCCACATCAAATTTACCCGGTCCATATGGATTCAGCGTCTGTCCGCCTCGTGAGCTGTATCCGCTTGGCATCCCTTCCGTCATAAAATTGGCCCATTCTGTCATATTGGTTTTTCCTAAAATGACGGCTCCCGCTTGCCTTAATTGAGAGGCCACAAACGAATCCTTCTGTGCACAATGATTCTTCAAGGCAAGTGAACCTGCAGTTGTCTGCATTTTGTCCCCTGTATCGATATTATCCTTTAACAATATGGGAATGCCGTGAAGAGGGCTGCGCGGCCCCTGTTCTTCTCTTTCCGCATCTAGAGCAGCTGCAATATGCAATACATCCGGATTGAGTTCTAACACAGAATGAATGTTTTCATCCAGCTGTCCAATCCGGTTCATGTACATCATTACAAGGTCTTTGGAGGTAATTTCCCCATTCTGCAATTTTTCCTGCAATTCATCTATCGTCGCTTCAAGCAGATCTTCATCATGAAAGCTCTTTAGCCTTGGATTCTCCATTATTTGATTTCCCCTTATTCTTTAGTTAAATAAAGCTCCACTTACTAATTCGCTTAGAAAAGGGGAAATTCCTTTATATAAGAAAAATGCCAGGCACCAACTGATATAGGTGCCTAGCTGTTTGATCTTTATACGATATGGCCGCCTCGCATTACTTTCTTTTCTGCAGTGTGGCCTAGTTCTTTTGCCATTTTCTTGAGTTCGCGCTCTTCTCTTTCAGTAACCAGAGAGATAACGGTTCCGCTTGCACCGAATCTTCCTGTTCTTCCCGAGCGATGGACATATTGATTCATATCTTTCGGGAAGTCGAAATGCACCACATGGGTGACTCCTTTGATGTCCAGCCCTCTTGCCGCAACATCTGTAGCAATCAGCATATTGGTTTTGCCTGTGCGGAAGTTTTTGATTGCTTTCTGTCTGTCGAATTTGCTCAGATCGCTGTGCAAAGTGCTTGAAGAGATGTTTTTAAAATCAAGCTTTTCTGCCATGACGGTCAGGTTGCCAATATCCTTAACGAATACCAGTGCTTTAATGTCCTCAAGCCTTGAGATTTTTTCGAGCATCTTAATTTTATCCCTTGCTTCTGCCACAAAATAAATATGGTCCACACCTGCAGCCTGAATGGTTTCATCCTTCTCAACACGAATCACTTCAGCATCAGCTGTCAGCTCTTTCGCAAGCTGTTCAACAACCGGAGGCAGTGTGGCTGAGAATAGCAGGACCTGGCGTTCTTTAAGCGTAGACTTAACAATATTTTGGACAGTCTGAGCATGTTCTGGAACAAGAAGCTGGTCTCCTTCATCGAGAACAACTGTTTTCACTTCATGCATTTTCAGCTTTTTCTGTTTAATCAGCTCAAGCACCCGGCCTGGCGTTCCCAAAGCAATATGCGGATGCTTCTTCAATTTTTCAAGCTGCCTTTTTACGTTGGCTCCGCCAATAAAAGAAGCGGCTTTAATCCCACTGCCTTCTGCCCATTTTTGGATCTCGCTTAATATCTGCATCACAAGCTCCTGTGAAGAGGCTAAAATGACGGCCTGAACCGCCTGTTTATCCGGGTCAATATTTTCAAGGACCGGCAGCAAGTAAGCAAGTGTTTTGCCTGTTCCAGTCGGGGACTCGGCAATAATATCCCTGCCTTCCAAAGCCAGCGGAACCGCCTCTGCCTGAACGGTCGTCGGCTGTGCAAATGCAGACTTTTCCCATGCCTTCTGGATAAATGGCTTCATATCTTCAATAAAAGATTGTGTCATATGTTACTCCTTTTAACTTTATTACGTGTAATCAAATAATTATTTTTAGTATAGCCGAAAATCGGAAAAAACTAGTATCGGTAATGATACTAGCTTATAGGCAGGAAGTTGTCCACCCTTAACAGAAAAAGGCGCGAAGCCATTTCTGGCTCGCACCTTTAAATCTTATTTGTGAATCCATACGGCTCCGGCAGAGTTGTCCTTTGCTTCACCGACCACTTGGAATTTCAGGCCATGTTCCGGAACAATTCGTCCAGCATCAGGAATGAGGCTGTTGATGTATGTTTTAGAATCATCAAAAACAGATATTCCCTTTAAACCTGGGTAGTCATAATCACCGCGGGTTGGCGAGCTTACTTCCCATGCTGGTGTTTTGTCCAAGGAAAACGCAGCATCTGCAATCTGATATCTTGTGCTTTGAGATACCGTTTCTTTTCCATCTAGCAGACCGGTAATGGCTTCCGGATGTGAATCCACCACTCCAAGGAAACCTTCTCCAGGATGCACGCCAACCCAGTTATCTGTGTGGCTGTCATCTGCATACCAAACAACTAAACCAGTGTTATATTTTACTCCTCTTGATTGGGCAAGTGCCGTATCAGAGCCTGAGTAATTTCTCCACTCCAGATAATAATGGTTCTTCGCATAGCTGATTCCGTTGGAAACAATGAATCCGTCAAGAGTCATCTGAGATTCGCCTTCAGCATCGTCGGTAAAAATAACTTCCTCATCAGCCGTTACGGAAATATTATCAATAGCAAATCCATCTAATGCCAGTCCGCCATCTGTTACATATTCGAATGTCAGGCTAACTTTTTTACCGGCAAATTCGCTTAAGTCATATGTCTTATCTGCCCATTGTCCTTTTGAAGATTCAGCACGGGCATCGCCATCTGTATCATCATCACCAATGACATCGAGCTCAGCTTCTGTCCCATCGGCTGCTTTTGCAGTAACCGTTAGATAATCATAATCAAACTCAATATCATAATAAACTTTCGCATTGAAGGCAGCTGTTTCAGCATTTGTTAAGTCAAATTCAGGTGTCGTCAAAGTGGTATGAAGGTCATCGCCTTTTGTGCTGTAGTAATATTTCTCACCGAACGCAGGTGCAATTCCCTTCACTTCTTTTTCAGGAAGATTTACTTTTACAATTCCCGGGTTTTTAGATTTGGTTACACTTTGGTCAATAACAGTTGCCAAGCCTTTTTTATCAATATCTGCATAATTTATTTCCATAATATTGGCCCAGTTTCCGCCCATGCCTTTTTGAAAGAATTCTTTGTTTTGCGGCGAGAAGCTTGTAGGCTCAGTACCTGCAATTTTTCCGTTCCAGCTGCCGCCGCTCATGATGGACCAGGAAGCAACCGGCTCACCTTGACCGGTGTATTGTGTATCATACTCATCCGGCAATCCCAAATCATGTCCGAACTCATGTGCAAACACCCCGACAGCTCCGTCTTCAGGCTGAATCGTATAATCAAATGCGCCCATTTTTCCGCCCCAATAATCTACCTTGGCAGTTGTATTCGGAACTGCAAATACTCCGTCAAGCGTCCAGCGGTGAGACCAGATGGCATCATCACCGAGCGCACCTCCGCCAGCTTCCTGCCCTGTACCAGCGTGGATAATCATGAGATGGTCAACTAATCCATCAGGCTCATTAAAGTTACCATCTCCATCTAAATCATATAGATCAAATTCATCGTATGCAGAAAGATCCATTCCAGCGTCTGCAGCTGCTTTTAAAGCCTCTTTTACTAAGTCCCGTGGCCCAAGAGGAGATAGATTGTCATGGCCTCCGTTAGGGCTATCATCACCATAATCACTCGCATTTCCAGGGATCGTCAGCCATTCAGAAACAGTGCCGTCAACCGTATAGCTGCCTCCGGACTGTTCTTCATAGAACTGCTTAAATGTTTTTACTTTATCTCCATTAAATAATTCAAACTCAGTATCGCCAAACATTAGTTTTTCATAGTGCTCTTTGCTGAAATCATCAGCATACATATAGCCCTCTTCCTGTATTACATTGTTATGCTTGAAATCTTCAAATTCAGTTAATAGCACAAGCACTTTGTCTGTTCTGACACCGCCATTGTAGTTTGCTTCTTTGGCCGGATCTACTTTTACATAGCCGTCCGGTTTGCCCTTTTTATAGTTTTTATGGCCTTTATTCAGCTGCTTTGACAGCTTGTCTTTTTGTTTGGTTAAGAAATCTTTTGTTTTTTTGTCAAACTCATCCTTATGGTCATGGCTATTTTTTGTACTTCCAGGCTGCTTTTCACCTTGTTTTTCATTTATGTAATCCTTTACTGCCTTTTCTACTTCTTTTGAGGAAGCATCCTTTTTAACTAATCCTCTTTCTTTTAATGCCTTTCCCAGGCGTTCTTCATTCACAATGTTCAAATCAATCGGTGCAGAAAGTTCCTCAGCTGAAGCTTTTGAAGGAGCTGCTGTTGTCCCGGCAAAAGATCCCGCAAATAGTGCAGCTGCCATCATCGTGCTGGCTGTAATGGAAGATACAACCTTAAAAGGTTTATTCTTATTACTCATTCTTATAGCCTCCTATTTAGTTTTTCTGAATTTTCGAAGTGCGAGATTAATTCTATCAAACTAACATAAAGTTTTTAATAGTCTAACAATACTGTTATTTTAATATTTTGATAATATTTGAATGGGTAATTGTAATTAATTCATTCGCTGAAACGAGAAAAATAGGTACTTTCACCTATTTTGAGGACATATAGAAAAGGGAGCATCAGACTGCTCTGATGCTCCCTTCCTATTATTTATTCAATTTTGTAATCCTTCCTTCAACCGCTGGGTTTACTTCTTTCTGTTCTTTGATGTAGCTGATTAAAGCATCAAGGTCGACAATATCCACTGTGCGGTTTTTACCGTTTAAAAGAGCGCTGTAGCCGTCTCCGCCATCAGCCATATAGTTGTTTACCGTCACAGAATATTCCTGTTCAGCAGCGATTGGCGTTCCATCTGTCTTTACTAAAGATACGATCCGATCTCCGGCAGCTCTCGAAGAATCATACGTTACCTTTAAGCCGGAAACATGCATGATTCTCTCTTTTGAACCCCATTGCTGTTCAAAAAGTTCTTTTATCTGGGCACCGGTCAATGTCAATGTCACAAGGTCATTTCCGAAAGGCTGTACCGTAAAAGCTTCTTTCCACGTAATATCTCCAGCATCAATGCCTGCACGGACGCCGCCTGAGTTCATGAAGGCAAAATCGGTATTGGTCTGCGCAATCATGGAATCTGCAATCAGGTTGCCCATCGGAGATTCTCCATCAGCATTTACCTCTCTCGTAATACCTGTTGAAGAATGACCGATGACTTCATTTAAAATCGGAGCGACATCAGCAATATAAGCATCAAGCATTTGCTTAATTTCTGCAACAGGTTCAACGTCACGTGTGGCGCTTACGATTTCAGCCTTTTTAGCAACAATATCTTTTGTCACTGGATCAATTGTTAAGTCCACATCGGAAAAAGCAGTTCCATACGAATAAGATTGAACAAGCAATTTCCCGTCCACCACAGTATTTGTGTACTGATGGTTATGGCCGCCAAACATCACATCCACTTCATCATCAACTGCATTCGCAATGTCAGCGAGTTCCTCTTGAGGGTTAGACCCATCTATATCGGACTTTACAGGGTTATGAGTAATGACCACAATCGATTTAACACCCTGTTCCTTCAGCTCAGCTGTGTACTTGTTGATTGCTTCCGCTTCGTCCGTGAATTCTACACCTGCCGTTCCGCTTGGCGTAACAATTCCAGGAGTATCGGAATAGGCAATGCCAATAAAGCCGACTGGCACTCCATTTACTTCTTTAATTACATAGGGATCAAGGATTGGCTCCTTTGTTGTTTCATCCACTACATTAGCTGCAACATACGGGAAGTTTGCTCCTTCAAACTCGCCATACTTCTCCACAGTTTTTGGATGGGCCCCGCCATTGATAAGGCGTCGCATTTCGTCTACCCCTTCATCGAATTCATGGTTGCCGACTGTACCTATATCAAAGCCGATCTCATTAAGCATTTTAATTGTTGGCTCGTCCTGAAGAAGGGCCGAAACAGGGGAGCTCGCCCCTACTGCATCACCTGCATGCAGCATAATTGTATTGGGATTCTCTGCTTCACGCTGTTTTAAGTGTGCAGCTAAATACTCGATTCCACCCGCATTCAAACCGGAATTAAATGTATCAAGCTGACCATGGATATCATTGATCCCCAAAAGTTGGACTTCAAATGGCTTTGGCTCCGGGAATTGAAGCGAATATTTCGCAAAGCCATTGGCTGCTTCCCCGCATAGCCGATTCCGCTGCCTTCAGCAATCGCATCCTTTGCATCCGGTGAAGATTCGAACGTTACATTTACGCCACCGGCAACCGGTGCAAATGACCAATTGGCATCTGCAGAAGGATCGATGGTTTGTTCTTCTCGGATATAATCAATGATCGCCTGGCGGTTTTCATCCGGATAAAGCTCTACTGCCGTGTTGTTTCTAACTCCAGGGAAAGTGCCGCTGGCCCGATAATTATTTGTCACAACGATGAATTCCTGATCCGGATCAATAGGTGCTCCGTTATACTGAAGATTTTTGATTCTGTTTGCATCAGCATTAACCTGCTTGCCATCTTTATCATACTTAGCAGGTTCTGTTACATCGATCTCATATGTCACACCATCGATTACATCATAGTTATAAGTAGGGAAATCATTATTAATGAGTGACTGTTCTCCCGCTTCATTATCTTTTATCTGATTGAACTGGCCTGCAGACATTTCAAGCCATTCCTTCACATCTGCCCCTTTAATTTTTACCGTAGCGACTGTATTCGGATACAGGTATAGATCGGCTACATTTTTAATGGCGATTGTGCCTTCAGGGATATATGTGTAATAGCTTGCCCCGTTGCGGCCGCCTGCTTTAAAAGGAGCTCCCGCCGAAAGCACTGGTGTATTTTCATCTGGTGTTCCTTTTAATTGCTTCTCAATATACCACTTCTGTGCATTCGTCACAATTTGAATGGACGGGTCATCTTTTACAAGTGCAAAATAGCTGTGGATATCAGCTTTTGTTTCCCCGACAGGCTGGCGGACATAATTCACGGTTCCTTCATGCTCTTCCTTTACAGCTTTCAAAATAGCAGGATCTGCATCTGCAAGACTTTCCTTGACGGTCGCGCCGGATTCATTTTTATAACTTCTAAAAATAGACCTTAAAGATGACTGGGAATCCTTAACCTCCCACTTGCCCTTTACCTTGGCAATAGTCAGGTCCATAACGCCAAGCTGATTGCCCCAGCTGCCAGGCATGATGAAGGGCACCCCGTTGACCGTTCCCTTTTCTGCATCCACTTCAGGAAGATCGGTGAAATCTCCCGGAAAATTCTTATGGTTGTGTCCGGAAATAACCGCATCAATGCCTTCTACTTTTGTTAAGTCGTAGGCTGCATTCTCTTCCATCTCAGCATATGCTGCGTCCCCCATGCCGGAGTGCGCAAGTGCAATGATAATGTCCGCACCTTCTTCTTTCATTTTAGGAATATTGGCTTTTACTGATTTTACAATGTCTTTTGTGATGATTTTTCCATCAAGATTGGCTTTGTCCCATTGTGTAATCTGCGGAGTCACAGCACCGATAACCCCAACCTTAATGACCTGTTTTCTTCCTTTTTCATCAACGACTTTTTCTTGATGATTTTATATGGTTTAAAGTAATTTTTATCGTTTTCCGGATTATTATCATCGTCGTCTTTGTAGACATTGGCATTTACATAAGGAAATGGCGCATCATCCAGAACCTCATCCAGATATTCGAGGCCATAATTGAATTCATGGTTTCCTACCGTAGCGGCATCATAATCTAATAGTTCCATAGCCTTGAACACGGGATGCATTTCCCCATCCTCAAGCTGATCTACTTTTGCTTTATAATCGCCAAGCGGATTACCCTGAATGAGGTCTCCGTTGTCAAATAATAATGTATTCTTTGCTTCTTTTCTTGCCTGTTTGATTAAGGTAGCTGTTTTAGCCAGACCAAATTCAATGGTTTCTGCATCTTTATAGTAATCATAGTTATAAAGGTGTGTATGTATATCTGTTGTTCCCAGTATCCGCAGGCTTACTTCATGGCTGAATTTAAGTTCCGGTTTCCCTGTATGATCAGGCTTTGCCGCCATGACAGAATCATATGAAATAGGAGCTGCTAAGACAGATAGGGCCATCGTTGTTGCGAGTATCGTCTTTCCAAGTTTGCGCATAGGCTTTTTCAAATGAATACATCTCCTCAAATTATAGTAGATTAGGATGATAACATTCATAATTCTATCTATTTTTAGACTTATTTGAGAATGAGCAATTAGTCGGAATTAACATAGGAAAATTATTAAATTTTTGTAAAAAGAAGCCTATTTGCCTAATAAAATACAGCACCCTCATAGGGTGCTGTACGATTTCGAATAGTATTATTATAATGTCAGTTACTAATTTCCAGGTCTGCCCTGTATATTAAATGACATCACCCTGAATTCTTTTATTGGGTTGGCTGCTCTATAGGAATAGTAAGAGTCACAATTGTCCCTATCCCCTTTTCACTTTCAAACGTGATTTCCGCCTTGTGTTCATCCACAATCTGCTTGGTAACCATCAGCCCTAAACCGGTTCCATCCGGCTTAGTTGTATAAAATGGATCCACGACCCGTTCCATATTCTCAGCATCAATCCCGCAGCCTTCATCTTTAATGCTGATTAAAACCTTGTCACCCTCCGCCACTTTGGCCGAAATCAGGATCGTGCCGCCTTCTGGCATAGATTCCATCGCATTCTTGATCAAATTAATAAAAGACTGCTTCAGCATATTTTCGTCACACTGAACTTTAGGAACAGCTTCCAGATTTTCTGTTTCGACACGGATATTCTGATTGGCTGCCTGTTCATGTATGATCGAGATGACATAGTTAATCACTGCATTCAGTTCAACTTTTTTAAACAGAGGAAGCCTTGGCTTGCTTAGGATCATAAGGTCATCGGCAATCAGATTAATGCGGTCGATTTCCTCAATCATGATCTTGTAGCGGTCCTGGTCTTCAGGATGTTTTTCCATCTGCAGCTGAGTAAATCCTCTTAAAGCTGCTAAAGGATTTCTTACTTCATGGCCGACTGCGGAAGCCATCTGTCCGACAGCAGCCAGCTTTTCAGTCTGGCGGAGCTCCTGGAAAACATGTGTAAGCGAGTGAATATAGGAATAGAAGCGATTCAGCAGAACATATGAAACACTTGAAAAAATGGCCATAAGCACGATTGGCACCATTACCTTTTGGCTGCTCAACAGTAAACCAGCCAGAAGATACTTCGCAATCATTCCGCCGGTTACTATCCAAAAATAGCGCTTATTCACAAAAATCGGCGCAAATATAATAAATAAAAGTTCTACTGCGCTTCCGCTCTGAAATTCCTTCGACTCACCGAAATAGATCAGCATGCTGTTACTAAAATCTATCAGGAAAAAGCCTGCAAAAAATAAGTATTTTACCTGAAAAGGGCGTTTTGTCCTGATTAAATACAGCGCTAAGGGCAGGAGTCCGATAATAGCCAGATAATACCCCCATCCAAGCCCGCCCTTTGGCAGGCCGGTACTGCCGCCAGTATTGAGGGGAAACAGATAATAATAAAACAAATCATAAAGTGTTAATATAATAAAGAATAGCCATATAAAAAGCTTAACTGCTTTTGTTTCTTCTTTTATCAAAGTCTGTTGGTTAAAGCCTTTCATTTCCATGCTCCTTGGTTAACTCTATTAATAATGTGTCTTTAGCACTATTATATACGTTTATGTCGAAATATGTATATTATGTTATATTCTTAAACTTCAAAAAACCAGCCAGGGTATATCCAGGCTGGTTTGTGTTTGTTAAGGTTTTAAGATGACTTTAATGCAGTCATCTTCATGGTCATTAAAAATTTTATACGCCCGATCAGCTTCTTCGAGCGGAATCTGATGGGTGATGATAGACTTCGGATCGAATTCCTTATTCGTTATTTTTTCAAATAGCTCAGGCATGTAGTGAACCACAGGCGCCTGGCCCATTTTAATGGTGATGTTTCTCGAGAAAAATTCCTCCAGCGGGAACATATTATAAGTCAGCCCGTACACACCTGTCAGCTGGACAGTTCCGAATTTGCGGACAGCTTTCGTCGCGATTTGGATCGGGCCCAGCGTTCCGCCCTGGAGCTTAAGCTTCTGCTCGATTTTTTCAACAGCGGATTTCTTCCCGTCCATGCCGACACAATCAATGACTACATCAGCTCCGCCCTGGGTGATTTCTTTTAGATAAGCTCCCATGTCATCATATTTCGTAAAGTCATAGACTTCCACATCATTGGTAAGCTTGGCGTGATTGAGACGGTAATCGAGATGATCTACTGCAATTACCCGTTTAGCTCCTTTCATCCAGGCAAATTTCTGGGTCATTAACCCGATGGGACCGCAGCCGAGGACGACGACTGTGTCTCCCGCTTTAACGCCTGAATGTTCTACACTCCAATAGGCTGTCGGCAGAACATCCGATAAAAAGAGCAGTGATTCATCCTCCAGTTCGCACGATTCCGGTATAACAAATGGCATGAAATTGCCAAACGGCACCTTTAGAAACTCTGCCTGGCCGCCCGGATGGTTTCCGTATTTCTCGGTATAGCCAAAGTAGCCGCCTGAATCATTATGCGGGTTCGAATTATCACATTGGCTTTCCATATCATGCTGGCAATAGAAGCAATGCCCGCACGATACATTAAATGGGATGACCACCCTGTCGCCTTTTTTTACCCGTGTCACATCAGGACCTGTCTCCTCAACGATCCCCATGGGTTCATGCCCGATAACATAACCTGGCCGCAATGGCATATTCCCCTGATATAAATGAAGGTCCGATCCGCAAATGGCGGTTGACGTGATGCGGACAATGACATCATCCCGCTTTTCAATTCTGGGATCCTCTACATTTTTTACTTGAATATCTTTCGCTCCCTGGTAGGTTACAGCTCTCATATTTCACACTCCTTTATTGACTTAATAGGCTATACCCTCGTTGGGGATCAAATAACTCCATTTATATCCAATTTACAGATTGAAATATTTTCCTCGAATGTAAATTTTCATTAAAATCAGAAAAATAGTACAAAAGGTCCGTTTAATTATTCTGAATTTTGTAAATATAATAGAGTCACAGCTATTCAGCTGTGACCATACATATTCTGAGAGGAGATTTTGGATGAAGAAAAAAGAGTCATTGGGTCAGCATTACTAAGTGCAGCAATGGGACTATCTGTATTTGCGTCAGGGGCATTCGGTCAGCAGGTTGAGAGCAATGAAACCTATCGGGTTGTCATTCAGGGCCCAAGTGCAGAAAAAGCAAAGGCAAAATCGAACTATGGAGCACGATGGGATTTTGGCCAGAAAGGTTTTACTACTACGGTTAATGCTAAACAGTATCAGGCACTTTTAAAAAATAAAAACTTAAAGATTGATAAAGTTGAAGAAGTAAAGAACTCACCTGTGACCGCAGCAAAACCTGGATCAGGGGCTGCATCAGCTCCGGCAGACGGTACACCTTGGGGAATTGAGGCCATTTATAATGACAGCTCCATCCAAAGCACTTCAGGCGGAAACGGGGTAAAGGTTGCCGTGCTGGACACAGGTGTAAATACAGCACATGCTGATCTTGCCGGACAAGCTGAACAGTGTAAGGACTTTACACAAAGAAAGTCACCTTTAATTGACGGCAGCTGCGGGGATAAGAACGGACACGGCACACATGTTGCGGGTACTGTACTGGCTCATGGCGGTGATAACGGACAAGGTGTTTATGGGGTAGCCCCAGACGCAGATCTCTGGGCATATAAAGTGTTAAATGACAGAGGATCAGGGTATTCTGATGACATCGCCGGAGCTATTAAGCATGCGGCCGATGAAGCGGTCCGCACAGGATCTAAAGTGGTCATTTCCATGTCATTGGGTTCAAGCTCTAAAAGCACATTGATTGCAGATGCAGTTGATTACGCCTACAGCAAAGGTGTCCTGGTAGTTGCTGCTGCCGGAAATGATGGTCCTGCCGATAACACGATTGGCTATCCTGGCGCATTGGTGAATGCTGTTGCAGTAGCGGCTCTTGAAAATGTTCAGCAAAATGGTTCTTACCGTGTTGCAGATTTTTCATCAAGGGGCAACCCTGCTACTGATGGCGACTACCTAATCCAGGAGCGTGATGTCGAGCTCTCTGCACCAGGCAGAGCAATTGAATCCACCTGGTATGATGGCAGCTACAGCACAATCAGCGGTACATCCATGGCTACTCCTCATGTATCCGGATTAGCTGCTAAGATCTGGGCTCAGAATCCATCCATGAGCCACACCCAGCTTCGCAGCGAGCTTCAGAACCGGGCCAAGCAAAATGATATTCTTGGCGGAACAGGAGCTGCAGCTGGTGACGATTATGCATCAGGCTTTGGCTTCCCTCGTGTTAAGTAAGAGAATAATAGAAAAGCTTGGACATTTACGGTCCAAGCTTTTTTTGTGTTTTGATTTTTATTATAGTTACTGCAAAACAGCCTGCTTTTTCTGCTTTCGGTTATAAATGATTTTGGACAGGCTTACACTCACCTCGTACAGCAGCAGGAGAGGCAATGTAACCAAAATATCTGAAATAAAATCGGGCGGTGTAACTAAAATCGCCACCACAATCAGCACGAAATAGGCATACTTCCTTATCTTCTGCAGCGAATAGGGATTGAGGATGCCAAGGCTGGTCAGGAACATAATCACAACCGGAAGCTCGAACAGAAAGCCGAATGGCAGTGTTAAATGCAGCACGAATTGAAAGTATTTTTCCGTTGTAAAAAAGGCGGTGAACATATCTCCCGATAAGGTCATTAAAAAATTCAGAACCAGCGGCAAAAGAATGAAATATCCGAATGCTATACCGGTAATGAACAGGAAAAATAACGCGGGAATATAGGATAAGGCTACCTTTTTTCCATTCCGGTAAGCGCCGGGCTGACGAACAGCCAGATTTGATGGGCAGCTACCGGGATGGCGGCTGCAATGGCGACAACAGACGCAAGCATAAAATAGACCCATAGAATCTCAGAAGGACCGAGAACAGCCAATTTAAAATCCAGATCCCTAACCAGCCACTGGTAAATGTCGCTGACAAAAATAAAGGATAGTGCCAAGAACGCTATAAAGACAGCCGCTATAATCATCAGCCTCTTCCGAAGCTCTTCAAAATGCTGGAGGACATTTACTGCCTCATTATTCATATTATTCACCTCACTATAAAAGGAAGGAAGATATCTCTCCCTTCCCTATTCATTCTTATAGCAATTCTTTTTCTTTTCTTCCGGCTGTTCGTCTGAAACCAGTTCGCGTGTGGATTTTTTAAATTCTTTCAGGGTTGTGCCGAATGCCCTGCCGATTTCAGGAAGCTTGGATGGGCCGAAAATGATCAGCGCCAGCACTAGAACAATAATCAATCCTGGTATCCCGATATTTGATAGCATAATAACCTCCTAGTATTTGAAGCCTGTAATCGCCACAACTCCCGGGCGCGGCATAGTATCTCCCTTGCGGTGCGGCCATTTGCTTGTCAGATTGTTCAGGTCTTCCGTCTCTTCTCCCGGATGCTGAATGGACAGGAACAGGGTTGTTTCGTTTGGTGTAAAGGATGGTCCAGTTAGTTCTGCTTCAACGGGAGCTGAAGCAAACTGAAAGGCTTCGCCGGTATTTTTTCCGATAGTCGGGATGACGAACATGCCATTGTTGGCGAAATGCGTGTAGATTCCTGTATTCAGCTTGCTTGATGACATATCTGTTACCGTCCAGAGATTGCCAAGGCTATCGAAAGTTAGATTATCAGGTGCACTGAAGCCACTCTGTTTTCCGCCGGCTGCGAAAATTTCAAAATCAAAAGTCAGTGCACCCAAGTCATCTCCCTCTTCAATAAATCTAGTAATATGGCCGTGGAAGTTGCCATGTTTGTCATTGTTGGTGTGGGCAATGAATACCGTTTTATCAAACGGGCTGATTTCCACATCTTCCGGACGGTCAGTAGGTGTTCCGCCAACAAGCAGAGCTGCTTCATGGCAGTGAACAGCCACATCGGCCTGTGTTTGGAATTTCTTTAAAAGATCTGCATTCCCCTTGACAGCTTTCTGCACATTTTCGATAGTTAATGGCACCCATTTTCCGCTGCCCATATTAGCCACATAAAGCGTCCCTTCTTCAAGAAGGTCTGCATTTGCTTTTCCGCGGGATTTTACATATTTATTTTTGCTGATGAACTTATACACGCATGCATCTTTCTTATCATCACCCATATAAACCACAACCCGATTGTCATTGGTCAGGCCGACTGCTGCATTTTCATGGTTAAAGCGACCAAGGGCGGTGTGCTTGCGCGGCTTGAAATTAGGATCAAACGGATCGATTTCCACAATCCAGCCATAATGAGTTTCATTTAATCCTGCATCCTTTGAGGTAGATTCGAAATTCTCCTCAGCTGATAAAACCGTGCCCCACAATGTCATGCCGCCAGAACAATTAGCAAAAGTTCCCTGTACATTCGTTGCACCACCCACTGCTTTTGAACCTTTGGCAGGACCTGTGAGCTGGAATGGAGTCAAGCCTGTAATACGGCGCGCATATTTGGAATCCGTGTCCATTTTCCAGGTGCCTTCTTTATCACGGTATACCTCGATAATTGATCCTCCCTGGTTGTATAGCATTTTCTGAATTTGCGCTGCCGTATACTTGCCATTTGCCGGCCTTGCACCATGAACAAATAGATCGCTTGAATATTCATGATTCACCCATAAGAGACCACGCTTGTCCTTATCAATTGGAAAATATAATGTAAAGTCATTGTTAAAGCCGAATGTATCGCCTTTTTTGTTAATGACATCTCCATATGCTGCCACAACATCGTATTTGTATCCACGTGGTAAAACAAGGTCATCTTTATCTGTCGGGTCAATCGGCTTAAAATTTAATCCAGAGATTTTCTTCTGGAATCCGAATAAATGGGAGGCTGCCTCAACACCCTTAGCTTCCGCTTTTGGAACCATTGCCCCCAAACCTGTCGAAGCGACAGTCAATGCTCCCACACCTGTACCTACATACGTTAAAAACTTGCGGCGATTCAATTCAGTCATCCTAAGCACCTCTTCATATTATTCAATAATATTTGCATCGTATTTATGTACCAAACCCAAGTACAATACTAAAAGATGAATATTAAGAGAATGCTAAGAAATAACCTGAAAATTGTAAAAGTAGTTTAAAGATTGTAAAAAAATGCCCGGCATCAGCCGGACATCTCTTATCTTTCTATTAAGATACTTTTTCTTCCTGCGGCTTGTATTCCTCTTCCCAATACTCAGCATTTTTAATGCCAAGCTTTTTGGAATTGAATACTGGATCAAGACCTTGTTTCTTCTGGGCTTCGTAATCTTTCAGTGCAATCAGAGCCGGTTTTCTTAAGATAACGATGGCAATTAAGTTCAGCCAAACCATCAGTCCCAAACCAACATCTCCGAGAGCCCATGCCAGGCCTGCTGTTTTAACAGCGCCATAGAATGTTGCAGCAAGCAAGACAATTTTCAGGATAAACATAGCCAGCTTGCTGTTCTTGCCATTAATTAAGTAAGCTACATTTGTTTCAGCTATATAATAGTAAGCCATAATTGTTGTAAAAGCGAAGAAGAACAGAGAAACAGCAACGAATCCGGCACCAAAACCAGGAAGTGCAGATTCAACTGCCGCCTGTGTGAAACCAGGGCCGGCTTCCACTCCAGGAAGGTTTTCTACAATTGGAGTCTTTCCATCAGCTCCAACTGTATTGAACATGCCTGTAAATAGAATCATGAAAGCAGTTGCGGAACATACGAATAACGTATCAATGTATACAGAGAATGCCTGCACGAGACCTTGCTTAGCAGGGTGGGAAACCTCAGCAGCTGCAGCTGCATGCGGGCCTGTACCCTGACCAGCTTCGTTTGAATAGATACCGCGCTTGACTCCCCATGCGATCGCGCTTCCGATAATTCCGCCAAACATGGAATCTGCACCAAAGGCACTGCTGAAAATTAACGAAATAACACCAGGCAGTTCGCCAATGTTCATGCCAATAATAATTAAAGCGACTAAAATATAACCCACAGCCATAAATGGTACAGCATATTGAGCAACATTTGCAATACGCTTAACACCGCCGAAAATAATCAGTGCAAGTAACCCGATTATAATAAGGCCTGTTACTGTTTTATCAATGCCAAACGCATTTTCCATTCCAAGTGCAATTGAGTTTGACTGGATGCCAGGCATTAAAAGCGCCATAGCCAGCAATGCAGAAATAGCGAAAAGGACGGCAAACCATTTAATTCCGATTCCCTTTTCAATATAATAGGCCGGACCGCCTCGGTATAGCCCGTCTTTTTTCACTTTGTAAATCTGTGCCAGCGTCGATTCAACGAATGCACTGCCTGCTCCGATAAAAGCAATGGCCCACATCCAGAATACAGCACCAGGTCCACCCATTGCGATGGCAGTGGCAGTACCTGCGATGTTACCAGTTCCTACACGGCCGGAAAGAGCAATAGATAAGGCCTGGAAAGACGAAACGCCCGCTGCGGAACTTTTCCCTTTAAACATGAGCAGTACCATATCCTTGATATGGCGGACCTGTAAAAATCGAGTTAAGACAGAGAAGAACAACCCTATAGCTAAACAGATATAAATAACAGGTGTACTCCATAAAATGCCGTTTAGCTGATTAACAAAAGCTTCCAAACAACTTCCCCTTTTTCATATATATTCTGAATCTTTTTCCTATTAGGAATTATAGAATAAATACTGTTATAAGACAATGTTTTTTTCACGGACTCTGGTAAAAATGTCATAGAAAATTCGGCCTTTCCTTAAAAAAGCCGTTTTTATCATGGTTATCAGGATATATAAAAATTAGATTGATAGCATACCCCTTCCTCTTTTTAGAAATTTTTAGTATTATATATTTAGGGAAACGAAATGTTTCCCGGAAAGAAGTGTTTCAAATATGATAAAACAGACGAAAAGAAATCTAATGATCATGTGGTTTGCCAATTTCTTTGTGGCAGGCAGCATGACGATGGTGCTTCCCTTTATTTCGTTATATATAGAAAGTTTTGGCGACTACTCTCCAACTTATGTACAGCATTGGTCAGGGTGGACATTTGCGATCACATTTGTGACTGCATTTCTTTTTTCTCCTGTGTGGGGAAGAATCGGGGACCTTTTTGGGCGCAGGAAAATATTGATACTGTCCGGAATCGGGATGGGCATATCCATATTCCTGATGGGGTACGTGACAAACGTCTGGCAGCTGTTTTTTCTCAGACTGTTTACGGGGATTTTTACCGGCTTCATCGGAATGTCCCAGGCGTTTATATCCACACAGACTCCGAAGGAAATTGCCGGCAGGGTGATGGGGACACTGCAGACCGGAAGCATTACAGGTTCATTGATGGGCCCCCTTCTCGGCGGAGTCCTAGCTGATTTATTCGGTTTTTCAGATACCTTTAAATGGACCTCCATCGCCATCTTTGTTTCTGCCTTTCTTGTCTTTTTTACAAAAGAACACAAAGTCCAAACAAAAAAGGGCGAGAAAACGCGGTATTCAAGCAAGGCGGTCATCCAGCATATTATCAGCAATCCCGTTTTGCTGACAGTTATGCTGATCTCAACGCTTGTTCAAATCGCACACTTTAGCATTCAGCCTATATTATCTTTATATGTCAGTGAATTGCATGGACCTGAAAATCTGGCGTTCTTTGCGGGAATTGCCTTTTCGGCTGCAGGGCTTGGCAATCTGCTGATGGCCAGGCAATGGGGAAAAATCGGGGACCAGCATGGCTATATAAAAACATTGGTTATTCTCCTCTTCCTCGCAGGCGTGTTTTATCTTCCGGGAGGATTTGTCTCAAACATGTGGCAGCTTGTACTTGTCCGCTTTGCGCTTGGAATAACCATCGGGGGCATCATCCCTGTCCGGATCGCTTATATCCGCCAGGAAGCCCCGGTTGCCATGCAAGGTGAAGTGCTCGGCTACAACACTAGCCTCCGCTTCTTCGGCAACATTATCGGTCCGGTCATCGGCGGTTTGATCTCCGGCTATCTGGGTTTTTCTGCAGTCTTCGTTGTCACAAGCTTACTCCTCATCCTGAGCGGGCTGATTCTGCTCGGAGCGATGAATCGCCATCCCAAGCTTGCGAAGGATTCTTATTGATAACTGAAAAAGCTGCCATAAAGTGAGGCAGCTTTTTCCTTATTCTTTAAAATGGCATACCCCCAGCTTATTGCCGTCAGGGTCTTCAAACTCAAACCACTTTACCGTTCCATCATCCTGGATTGGGCCGGCTTTCACCTTATGCCCTGCCAGATGCTGATGTGCTTCAACAATATCGGAAACATAAAAGTTAAATGGCATATGAGAGGAAGGAATTACTTTTTCAGAACGGACAAGGGTTAAAGGTGTTTCCCCGATTTCCAAGGCTGCATACCCTCCCTGGTCATCCCTCCATCTTACCGGGAAGCCAAGCACAGTGCTATACCATTCAATGGCTTTTCCGAAATCAATTACCTGCAGAAAGACTGTATCGATTCTTGTAAACATTTCAGCCTCCATAAAAGGGATTTTATATGGACAATATTCAACATCTTCTTGCAAAAACCTCCTGAGAAAACTAAAAAGCCAGCGTTTCCGCTGACTTTAATCTATTTTTTCGCTGCGTTGCTTGCGATATGGACAGCATCCCAGACACCCGCAAAAGGCGGGGCATAACAAAGATCCACCATGCCAAGTTCTTCTGCTGCCATATTATTATGGATGGCAACGGCAAATACATCGATTCGGAGGACCGCCCCTTTATTGCCGATGGCGTGGGCTCCGAGGATTCGGTTTGTTCCTTTTTCACAGATCAGCTTGATCCAGATAGGGGTCTGATTCGGGTAATAGCTTGGATGATCTGCGGCTTTCACAAATTCAGTTGTATAGCTGACGCCAAGCTTCTTTGCATCTTCCTCGGAAAGTCCCGTTCTTCCAAGCTCCATATTAAAAATTTTAATCGCGGCGCTTCCCAGAGTTCCCACATAGTTTTCATGGCTGCCGGCTATATTGGCCCCAGCCAGGCGGCCGCATTTATTCGCGTTTGTTCCCAGCGGGATATAATCATTTTCTTCAAGCACTTTGTGATAAACCTGAGCGCAGTCCCCCGCTGCATAAACACCTTCAATATTTGTCCGCATTTCACGGTCGATGATGATGGCTCCATTTTCCGCCAGCTCTATACCCGAACCTTCCAGAAACTTGGTAGCAGGTTTTACACCTACAGCAACAAGCACTAAATCAGCTTTATAAGTTCCTTTATCCGTTTTCACACTCTCCACTTTCCCATTGCCGCTGAAGCTCTCTACCTTTTCTCCCAGATTCAATTCTACACCGTGATCACGAATTTCTTTTTCAGCGATATCTGTTATTTCCTTATCGAAAGGAGCCAGGATTCTCTCTCCCATTTCAATGACACGCACATTTTTGCCGAGGGTTTTCATCGCTTCGACCACTTCGATTCCAATATAGCCTCCGCCAACAATGACAACATCTTTCACTTCTGATTTGCGGGAAATTTCTTTTAATACCATCCCATCTTCCATTGTTTTCAGCACCTGAACATTCTCAAGATCAGCTCCAGGAAATGGAGGCATGATGGGAAACGTGCCTGTTCCGATCATCAGCTTATCGAATGTATCCGTAAACATTTCTCCTGATGCAAGGTCTTTAACAGTTACTTCCTTCTTGCTTGTATCCACTTTTAACACTTCATGCTGAAGATGTGTTTTGATGTTCCTCTCAGAAAATTGCTCCTGTGTTCTTGCGATCATTTTTCGGTAATCATCATTTTCTCCAGATATATAATAAGGAAGACCGCAGGCACCGTAAGATAAAAACTTGCCTTTTTCGTAGACGGTAATTTCAGCTTTTTCATCCATTCTCCTTAATTTTGATGCGGCTGACATACTTGCAGCCACCCCGCCAATGACCAGCAGTTTCATCGGAATCTCTCCTCGCGTTTCAATAAGGTATTCAAGATAGGTTTCGTTAAAAGGTTGAAATTATACAACATTACTATACCCTTATAGCTATCCCACTTCGGCTATTTTAAAACGTTTTTCAAGACTTCTTCGGTTACTTTTTGAACAATGCTTTCGATCATTTCTTCTTGCAGACCGGGAGCTGTCCGGATATTCTTATCATTGCCAGGAACCGGTATTCCGCCTGTTTTAATGCCCATTTTCTCACGGATTGAGATCAAATCTGCAATTTGTCCTGTGCTTAGTTCGTTTGACTTCTGCATGATGTGTTCTGAATACATCAGCATGAGTGCATAGTGTTCCAGTGATTCCATTCGAAAATAGGCCTCTGTGATATCCCTGCCCCAGGTCAGGGCGCCATGGTTGGCAAGAAGAACGGCATTGTAATCCCTGCAGTATGGGGCAATTGAATCAGGAACTTCCTGTGTGCCCGGAGTGGCATACGGGGCAACCGGCACTTTGCCAAGCAGGACTATCACTTCCGGTGATACAGGTTTTTCCAGGCTGATTCCGGCTATGGCAAACGTAGTGGCGACAGGCGGATGGGCATGGACAACTGCCTTTGCTTCAGGGTTTTCCTGATACACTCTGAGGTGCATCTTCACTTCGGAAGAAGGCTTCAGATTGCCCTCTAGCACGTTGCCTAAAAGATCCATTTTGACCATCATTTCAGGGGTCATAAATCCTTTGCTTACTCCAGTTGGTGTTGTCCAGAGTTCATGGTCGCCCACCTTAATGGAGATATTTCCGTCGTTTGCTGCAACGAAGCTTTTATTGTACACTCTTTTGCCGATTTCACAGATCAGTTCCTTTGCTTCCCGATCGCTTATATATGTATTTTGAACAGCCATGGCTGTCAGCTCCCTTCTATTTACATCCACTCCCTATTGTATATTCAAAAGTGATTTGCATCAGCAATTTTTACAAGTTTTCATCTTTCGCTAAAATATGATCATTTCCGCGGAAATATTATGTAATTCGAGGAGATTCATTCTACTAAAAAAACTGCCCGATCAGAGGATCGGACGGTTCTTCGGGGGTATGTTGCTGATTGCTTATTTCACGCGGGGATATCCAAAGCCTGATGCATAGTCATCACCAGCTGCTGCTCCATATCCGCCTTTAATGTCATATTGCTTGGCACGGTTTTGAAGCTCTGTGCGAAGCTGAGTATGGCTCATGGATGGGCTGGATGACCAAATTTTTGCTGCAAGGCCAGCTACGTGAGGTGTAGCCATGGATGTTCCGCTGATCGTGTTATAGCCTCCGTTATACCATGTAGACTCGATGCTTGCTCCCGGTGCAGACACTTCCACGTCTTTTTCCTGAATGACATAGTCACCGTCAGTGCTAGGATTTCCGCGGGACGAGAAGTTGGCTACACGGTATGTACCGTTTTGCTGGACGTTTTCAAGGGCTGCAACTGCAATCGCATTCTTTAATGCTCCAGGATAGCCGATTGTATTAGCGCTGTATCCGGAATTTCCTGCTGCGGCAACAACAAGGACACCTTTGCTGTAGGCATAATCAACCGCACTGCTGATTAGAGAATCTTTGCCGCTTGAACCAAGTGACATATTAATGACTACTTTTGATCCTGTGCGGGATGCTTCGTCCGCAACGTGGCGGATTGCTGCTGCAATATCATCTGAGTAGCCTGAGCCATTATCGCCAAGTACTTTGTATGCCCATAATTTCGCCTGTGGAGCTACTCCATAGATTCCCTGGCCGTCGTATCCACCATGTGCTAAAACCGTCCCAGCTACATGTGTACCATGTCCCTGACGATCAGTACATGAGCCATTTACAATCGGGCTGGATTGAGTGAAATCCTTACATTGCTCTGCAGAGCCTTCCAGGTCAATATGGCTTGTATGAACGCCTGTATCAAGAACAGCAACCTTAATGCCGCTTCCGCCTGACGTACTGGTAATGCTGCTGTTATTATAGATGGAAGCAATTCCCCATGGTGTCTGATCACTAGGATATCCCGCTGCCTGAATAGAAACCGAATCTTTCTTGGACACTTCCGTTCTGGCAGTATCAAGAGTAACTTCGCTTACCTTTTCAATCTTTAAGTTCTTATTTTTGAGCAATGCCTGGTATTGCTTTGCATTGACTTCAGCAGTCATGCCATCACTGCCAAAATCCCAGCGCTTGTCCACCTGTGAATTCACAGAAGCTTTAGCGTTTGACGGCCCCTGGATCAATACCCGGTAGGTTTCGTTTTGAGTCTCTGGTTCTTTTGCAAATGCCCCCGCTGTAAAAACTGATAAACCCATTGTCATACTTAGAAGTGCTGCTCCTAATGCCCTTTTTTCTTCATCCTTTTTCTCCTCTCGAATCTATATTTTTTCTGTCGGTTCTTGTTGTATTTAAAGTATATTTAAAATATTCAGACTCTAACAATATGCTAAATTATTTAATTCTCATACTTTAGAATCAGGTACAGAAACATAGTTTCTTAAAAAGTATCAGGTATTTTGGAGGGTTTACAAATACTTTCTACTATCTGAATGGTAATTACTTCATAATTTTTCCATAAACTATAGGATTACCCCAAATAAAATAGTACTTTTGATTGATGGAAAGAGTTAAATTACACTCTATTTTTATCGGAATCAGGGATATTTTCCTAGTTAAACGCTTTAAAGATATAAAGAATAGAAGTGGAAGCATGAAAATGCCCCCTGACCACTTGGCCAGGAGGCGGAATTCTTCCTATTTAAACATCTTAGACAGACTTTCAGTAAACGGTGCATAAGCTATGCCATTCTCCGTAATAATGCCTGTAATCAAATCATGATCTGTGACATCGAATGCGGGGTTATAGGTTTGTACACCTTCTGGCGCCATCGGCTTTTCGTACCATTTAGAAGTAATTTCTTCTGAATCTCTTAATTCAATATGGATATCGTCCCCTGTTTTGCATGCGAGATCGACTGTTGACAGAGGGGCACAAACATAAAAAGGTATTTTATAATGTTTTGCGAGAATCGCAACGCCAGAAGTTCCAATCTTATTGGCTGCATCCCCATTGGCTGCCACGCGGTCACAGCCGACAAGTACCGCTTGAATCTTGCCTTCTTTCATTACGATGCTGGCCATATTGTCACAGATCAGCGTAACATCGACACCTGCTTCTTCGAGCTCCCATGCTGTCAGGCGGGCCCCCTGCAAAAGCGGGCGGGTTTCATCAGCGTATACTTTAAAATCATATCCCTTTTCCTGGCCTAAATAAATCGGAGCAAGAGCTGTTCCATATTTAGCGGTGGCAATCGTACCTGCATTGCAGTGTGTCAGAATACCCCAACCAGGCTCAAGTACAGAAAGCGCGTGCTGTCCAATCGACTCGCAAACCTTTTCATCCTCAGCCCGTATTTTTTCTGCTTCCACTTTTAGGGCTTGCTTTATTTCGGCTGCAGCTTTGCCTTCTTCCTTCAGGAAACGGGCTTCCATGCGGTCGAGCGCCCAAAACAGATTAACTGCAGTTGGCCGTGATGACGCCAGGTATTCCTTCGCCTTTTTAAAATCCATATAAAGTTCTTCATAGCTTACTGCTGCTGATTGCTTTGTGCCCAAATAGACACCGTAAGCCGCCGCTATTCCAATGGCAGGTGCACCCCGGACCTTCAAATGATAGATTGCTTCCCATATATCCTTTAATTCTTTCAAATGCAAAAAGTTCTTTTCATTCGGCAGAACTGTTTGATCTAATAGAATGAGCGTGTCGTTTTCATCATCCAATCTGACAGACTGGATGACATCCACTGGTTTTCCCATCATGCTGCCTCCTTTAGAACCTTTTTTCACAGTCTTTTAGAATACGTACAAAATCCTCACCTGTTTTAAAAGATTCCCTATCCATAATAAACATTTTTCCGGCTGCCAGACAAATCTTTTCCGCTGCAGCTCTGCTGCTGTATTCTTCAATGGAAGTGACATCCTTGACAGATGCCAGCCCGATAATTCTTCTGCACAGTTCAAGTCCCGTGACAGCTGCTGTGTCACGCAGGACTGCATCCAGATAATATTCTTTAAACCCATCATAACGGGCTGTTTGCTCAGTTGCTTTCTCCTCCCATGCCCGGAGGAATTTCTTTTTGAACAAGTCTATAATATCTTCCATTGTATTTTCGAGATATTCCAGCTGAACCTGTCTTTCTTCACCATCTGCCATTGTATATTTCGCGTTCACATAGGCGAAAATCAGGTTGGCGATCACGTTGCCGACATCGTAGCCGGCAGGGCCGCAGAATGCGAATTCGGGATCAATGATTTTAGTAGAATCTTCTTTTACAAAAATCGAGCCTGTGTGCAGATCGCCATGCAGAAGGGACTGGGCATGGGTCATAAACTCGAATTTAAGCTTTGCAGTTTCAAGCTGAAGCTTCGGGTCTTCCCATATTTCCCTTTTGGCAAATTCCCTGGTGCCTTCAAACACTTCATTTCTCGGACAATCGTAAAACGGTTCTGTGAAGACGAGGTCCTCTGAAATTTCGCATAATTCCGGGTTGGTGAATTTTTGGACCAGCTCTTTCTTTTCCTTATGCCCCATTACAACATCGGAAGTAAGCAAAAGGGTATTTACCAGGAAAGTCGAGATATGGTCAGCAAACAGCGGGAATTTTTCATGCCGCATTAAGGCTGTTCTCATGATGGTATAATCAGACAGATCCTCCATCGCGGTACAGTTCATAATGGGATCGTAGCTAAACACTTTTGGCACAAAACCTGGAGCGAGTTTGTTTTGCAGATCCAGAATTTCGTATTCAATGCGGTTGCGGTCAGGAGACAGCTTAAATTCATCAGAGATTCTGGCAACCGGACCAGCCTGCTTGATGATCAGAGACTTATTGTGTTTATGGTCCGTCAGCTTGAACACATAGTTTAAATTGCCATCGCCAATTTCCCTGCAGTCCAATTCGGCATCTGGAGCAAAATAATTCAGTCTTGTTTTGGCATATTCAATGGCTTCCTGTTCAGTCATTGTAAAATAGGCGGATGTAAAAACAGTCATGCAAAAAGCCTCCAATACGAATCTTTTTTGATAGTAGCTATGTTTTGTGAATTTAATATATTTGAAAATATCTAAATACTATCATGGGAGTGGGGGTTCGACAATATTTTTTTATATAAAAAGAAGCCGCTTCAGCAGCTTCAATCATTTAATTTATTTAATGCTTCTAATCGCCTGCAGGACGTTCGAATATACTTCAAGGGATGATAAGTCAATGCCAAGGGTAACGGCTTTCTTTGCCAAATCCGGTCTGACACCTGTGGCAATGGTGTTGACACCGATCAGCAGGAGGATATTCCGGATATCAAAGATGTGCTTGGCGATTTCAATATCTATATTCACCGTGCCGGAAAAGTCGATAATTAAGGTTTCAATTCCCAGCTGGCTTACCCGCGGGACTGTTTTCTCAATGATGATTTGTGCTCTGTCGTAGTCTATGCTGCCGATCAACGGCAGAATGGCAATGCTGTCCTGAATCGGTACAATTGCAGCAGACAGTTCATTTACCTGGGATTGGGTCTCCTTTAATTGTTCCTCCGAGTGCCGTTCAAAAGCAAATACGGTTTCATTAATGCTTATGTCGAGTATGTAGTTTACTTTTTTCACAATAGAAATAACTTCATCCGCTGTTAACTCAAATTCCATCCCTATATTACGTAATCTATCAGTAAAAACAATGCGGGTGTCCGGATATCGGGTGACTATATCGGAAATTTTTCCTCCCAGGGAGGCAGCACGTTCGCCGTTTCCCTTACTCCACTCGACCAGTCCTTCAGGAACCCGATTTTCGCTGTTAGCAATCATGACTCCCAGATAATTTATAAACTCAACATACATCGAAACGGCCGCATCAATTTCCTGTTTGGGAATTTCGAAACCAAACCGGCTTACGATTTCTGCAACAATCTCTTCTGATAATACCTCCGCATTTTGAGTAAGATACGCTGAAACTTTTCGAATAGGCTCCATCTGTATGTATATCCCCTCTCTTATGTCCTGCTTCGATTATATCCTACTATATCTTCAAAATAACAGAATGGAGAATAAATAGGAGGATTTCCTTAAGAGGAAGAGTCATTAACTATGGTTTTAAAGCCATTCCTCATAATCTTCTTCCTTTATTTCGCTGATCAGCAGAGATTCAAACCTTCTGTAAAGCTCCTGAATGTCGGCATTGCTGTTAATCAGCGGCAGCTTGTTTTGATAGTCTTCTTCCGACTTAAAAAAACTGATTTCTGTCCACTTTGTCTCATCTATCTTGTTTTTTAACATTTTGGTCTGAACATCGATGTAATTCCGGTAGATATGACCGGCTTTCCGCTGGAGCAGCATCAGTTCCTGTTCGTTTTCCGGGCGGATATGATATTGATAGAGTTTTATGTACATGGCAGCTCCTTTAGTTCCTGGCGTTATGGGCAAGCTTGAGATGTTTTGAGTGATTTTTTGTGTTTATGGGCGAAAGTCAGATCTTATGAGCGAATCCAGTTTTTGAGTGACATTCAGATAAAAAGATTCTCAACCAGCATCAGTTTTTCAATCTCCCAGCTTCTTATAGAAGCCCAATGCTTCAATTAAAAATTCCTTATCATACCCTGTCTTTTCATGAATCCGGGCAGACCATTCTTCAATAGTATCCACAGGAGCGTCATGATACAGGCCTTCTGTTGTACTGAGGAAGCTTTCCCAATTATAAAATTCCCAATGGGCGGTTTCATTTTTATAGGGAATCCGCTGTTCCAGCAATGCCTTTGGATAAATAGTGTTCTGAGATCGTTCAGCTGCTTCCAGGAAAATGTTCATGGCTGCCGGATCCGTATCATAACTCTGCCGCGATATTTTTCCGTTTGGGCGGTGATAAGCAATTTCCAGCTGTCCGTCTTCAGATGAGACCTGAACATCTGCTGCCGGGAAAAATCCGCTTACTTTTTCCGGCGTAAAGTCTCTTGCCTCCGGATCAATTAATATGGGCTGCAGCCATTGGTCGCCCAGGTCACATAGAAAGCGGCGCCCCTCTTCATCCACTGCCACCACTGCTGCATGGGCTGAAGATGTTTTCAATTCGTGGCCAACCGGATAGGCATCGATTCCAGCCTGCTTAAATTCATGAAGAAGCCAGATCGCCAGGTCAAAACAGTTTCCGGTAATGCCATACTGATCATGGTGCTCCTTCATTAAGGAAACCTCCCGCTGCTTTTTAATGCCGGCTTTATCGTAAAACCATGCTTTTGTCAGGGTCTCCATCGGAAAGCGATCAAATTTTTTCCAAACTGACAAAATCGAATGGGGTGCGTTCAACATAATCATCCTTTCGTATATATACCATTTTACTATTCTTTGTCGATTGTAAATTTCCTCTTCCTTTTGTTTGAACCGCTATGTATGATAGAGTAATTTTAGAAGAAAGCATTTAAAGGAGGCTTCATATGGCCAAGTACAGAGGATACATAGGAACATACACAAAGGGTGAAAGTGAAGGGATTTATTCATTTGTTCTGGATGCAGAAGCAGGCAGAATTTCCGATGTGAAAACGGCAGCAAAACTGGATAATCCCACTTATTTAACAATCAGCCAGGATAATCAATTTTTATACTCGGTTGCCAAGGAAGGCGAATCCGGCGGAGTAGCTGCCTATCGTTTGGACAGCAGCGGTTCACTTGAGAAAATCAACAGCCAGGTGGCAGATGGCTCTCCTCCTTGCCACGTCAGTGTCGATACATCTGTCCGAAATGTTTTCAGTGCAAACTACCATAAAGGGACAGTGGAGTCCTACTTAACAAATGAAGACGGCTCTCTAAACCCTGCCGTTTCGGTAATTGAACATAGCGGATCCGGACCTGACAGCAGGCAGGAAAAACCGCATACTCACTATGCAGGACTTACTTCGGACGAAAAATATTTAGTTGCAGTTGACCTGGGAACGGACCAGGTGATTACGTATGAAGTGAATGATGGAATTCTGAAGGAAAAAAGCATCCTGTCTGTAAAGCCGGGCTGCGGTCCGAGACACCTTGTGTTCCACCCAAATGGAAGGTACGCCTATGTAATGACTGAGTTTAGCTCAGAGGTTCTTTTGCTTCAGTACCATGAGGATGGAAGCTTAGTTCAAAAGCAGGCTATTTCCACGATTCCGGAAGGTTTTACGGAAAATAACCAGGGAAGCGCCATTCATATTTCTTCAGACGGCCGCTTCATTTATGCCGGCAACCGCGGACACGACAGCATTGCGGTGTTCTCCGTCAATCCGGATAATGGAGAGCTTGCTTTTGTGGAGCATACCTCCACAGAAGGAAACTGGCCGCGCGACTTTGTGCTTGATCCAACCGAGAAATTTGTGATTGGCTCCAACCAGAATTCCAGCAATATTGTTTTGTATTCCCGTGATGAGAATACCGGGAAGCTTTCATTACTTCAATCTGATGTTATGGTTCCGGATCCGGTTTGTGTGAAGTTTTTACATGTGTAAGAAAAGCGAAAGAGCCTTGCCCGCCCCCGGCACCTCGAGGGGGCAGGCTCTGGAGCTAGACAGGAAGAAACAGGGTGAGACACTGCTTTTCGCAGAATCTCACCCCTTTTTTATACACTAATTTTAAAAGCAATCTTCCCCCATTGTTCTGCGTTATCGAGTCTGTCAAAAGCTTTCTCGAATTCTTCCAGCGGAAGCGCCTGATCCAATACCGGCCTGATTTGATGCTTTTCAATAAACTGGAGCATTTCATGGTATTCCTCCGCGCTGCCCATTGTTGAGCCAAGCAGGTTTTGCTGGGCATAAAAAAGGCTGCGGAGATTTAGTTCCAGCTGATCTCCTGTGGAGGAGCCAAATGTTACGATGGTGCCGCCATTACGCAGGATTTCGAGCGATTTATTGAATGTCGCAGGGCCAACTGATTCAATGACAAGATCCACTTTTTCCCCGCCAAGGACTCCATTCCAGTCTTCACTGCTGTTCAGGGCTTTATCCGCACCGAGTTCAAGTGCTCTCTGACATTTTTCCTCCGAACGGGAAGCTGCGTAAACGGTTGCTCCCGCTGCTTTTGCAAATTGCATTAAGAAGGTTGCAACTCCTCCTCCAATCCCTGGAATGAACACCTTCATGCCTGACTGAAGCTTTCCTCTTGTGAACAATGCTCTGTAGGCGGTTAGTGCAGACAGGGATAGGACGCCCGCTTCCTCCCAGGTTAAATACGCCGGCTTGGGTGCTGTGTTTTCAGCAGGAATGGTGATATATTCAGCGAATGTGCCATGAAACGGCAAGCCGACGATTTCAAAGCCTGCTGGCGGTGCATCGCTCTTTTCCTTCCATCCCAGTCCGGGATTGATGATGACCTCATCACCTGGCTTCACGTGTGTAACGCCTTCTCCGACTGAGTCTATGACTCCCGCTCCGTCTGAACCGATGACAAGCGCAGGATCTTCTGGCTTGTGGCGGTTCAGGACAAATAAATCACGATGATTCAAGCCTGCCGTTTTTAATTTCACCCTCACCTCGCCGTTACCCGGATCGGACTTTTCCAGTTCACCATAAGATAATCCCGCGCGGCCTGCTACTCCTTCATGAATGATCGCTTTCATTTCCTTCACCTGCTTTTCTTTAAAAATTTCGTCTATTCTATCATATCTTGAAAGTGCCAGGAGGAAAAAGCGATATGCCTACTTTGCACTGCTAAGCCTTAGTTTCACAAATTTTCTTTTGCCTGCCTGCAGAACTAATCCGTCTGTGATTTTCACGAGCATCTGAACATCGCCGACTTTCTGTCCGTTTAAACGGATGCCGCCGCCCGCAATCATTTTTCTGGCTTCCGTTTTGGAGGAAAGCAGGCCGAGGCCGGCAAGCAGGTCTGTAATGAGGACTTCACCTTCACCCTTCCATTCGGCTTCCGGGATCTCATCCGGCATGGCTCCCTTTTGGAAAATAGTTTTGAAATGCAGTTCGGCTTTATCGGCTTCACCTGTGCCATGGTACATGCGGACGATTGTTTTACCTAAAAGCATTTTGGCGTCACGCGGATGAAGTGTGCCGTTTTCGAGCCCCTCTGCGATTTGCTGTTTTTCTTTTACTGGCAGATCTGTTGCGAGATTGAAGTATTTTGGAATCAGCTCATCCGGGATGGACATGGTTTTGCCGTACATATTATTGGGATCTTCATCGACACCAATGTAATTGTTTTTTGATTTGGACATTTTCTCTTTGCCATCCAGGCCTTCAAGGAGCGGCATCAGGATGACCACCTGCTTTTCTTTTTGGAAATGCTCCTGCAGATGGCGTCCCATCAGGACATTGAAGTGCTGATCATTCCCGCCAAGCTCGATATCGCTTTCGAGTACAACCGAGTCATATCCCTGCATCAGCGGGTAGAAAAATTCATGAAGAGAGATCGGTTTGCCTGTGGACAGGCGCTCTGAAAAGTCATTGCGTTCCAGCAGGCGGGCAACTGTTATGCTGGCAGACAGGCGGATGACGTCTTCAAGCTGGAGATCCGAAAGCCATGCTGAGTTGTAGTGAAGATCGACCTTATTCATGTCCAGCACTTTGCTGAATTGCTCGAAGTATGTTTTGGCATTACGTTTCACCTCTTCATCGGTGAGCTGGTTTCGGGCTGCGGATTTGCCTGTCGGGTCGCCAATTTTTCCGGTAAAATCGCCAATAATCAGCTGGATGATATGGCCATTGTCCTGGAACTGCTTTAGTTTATTCAGCACAACCGTATGGCCGATATGGACATCCGGTGCAGAAGGATCAAGCCCCAGCTTAATTTTTAAAGGCTGGTTTTGAAAAATGGACTTGGCTATTTTATTCTTTAGCTCTGCTTCAGGCAGAATATCCTGGACACCATTGCGGTATACCTCCAGCTGCCTCTCTGTTTCGTGTTTTTGCTGGGCTGTTAATTTTCCAAAAAAATCCCCCATGTCCCCCATCCTTTCTATTATCGGAATACAAAAAACCACGCCCCTAAAGAAAGGGACGTGGCTAACGCGGTACCACCCTTTTTGAAGATTGCTCTTCCACTCAGCGGATTAACGGCCCGTGCCGTTCCCTGCTACTCCTGTTCACAGAGAAAGTTCAAGAAGGTAATTCACTGTTATCTTTGTGCTGATTTTCACCAGGCATCAGCTCTCTAAAACAGGGAGATAAGCAGCTACTTGTTTCTGTCATTACGTTTAAATTTGAAATTTTTATTATTTTAGCGGAATGGAGGACATTGTTCAAGTGTTTTTTCTCAAGCAATATTAGATGAAGGTTTTTCAACCGTAATACTATATAAAAACCAGGAACATGCAATGCCCCTGGTCCATGGTTATTTCGTTAAGATAATCGGTCCTTCTTTTGTGATGACAACGGTGTGTTCACATTGAGCGACATGGCTTTTGTTAGGTGTAACGAACGTCCAGCCGTCGCTCATTTCCCTTACTTCTTCATCACCGCTTGAGATAAAAGGCTCAAAGGCAACAACCATGCCTTCTCTTAACAGCTGTTTATCCCATGGATCAAAATAGTTCAGGATATGGTCCGGCTTTTCATGAAGGGAGCGGCCGACACCGTGTCCAGTCAGATTCATGATAACGTTGAATCCATTGTTTTTGGCAACCTTGTGAACTGTCTTTCCGACAAGGCTCAGCTTGCCGCCCGGCTTTAATTTTTTCAGTCCTTCATCGAATGCCTCCTGAGCCGCATCACATAATTTTTGCAGTTTCTCGTCTTCACCAACGACAAATGATAGGCCTGTGTCTGCGAAGTAGCCATCTTTTGATCCTGAAACATCAATATTTACAAGATCGCCCTCTTTAATCACCCGGCTTCCAGGAATGCCATGGGCCACTTCTTCATTCACGCTTATGCATGTGAAGCCTGGAAAATCGTATTCTCCTTTAGGGCCTGAAATCGCTCCGTGCTTTTCAAAAAGCTCTCCGGCTAAGTCATCAAGCTCCTTGGTTGTTACACCTGGCTTAGTTTTTTCAATCATCTCATCGCGGATCTCCGCGACAATTCTGCCGATTTCCTTCAGTTTTGCTAATTCTTCTTCATTTTTTACAATCATAAGAATCCTGCCTTTTCAATAGTTGTTATTTCTCTATTATAATCTAAATGTGGCGTGCTTAATAAGATTTCGCCTTTTCTGTTGCTAAAAACCTAATAATCAACAGGAAAGTGATAAGGCCTGTTAAGGAAAACAGCAATGCTTCGAGCAGATGTCCTCCATCATTATTAGATTCTGCACGACTTGGTGTTCTTGCTTCACCGCTCAGTATTTTTCCGTAAAAACCCTCATGACCTGATAAAATTCTGCCATCCTGCACTTGGACCATTCCATTGGGACCGGCAACGGGAACAAGAAAGCGGGCTTCCTTTGTTTTCTCCCAAAATAACAGGAACTTGCCTCCATCCTGCTGATATTCCTCAGCCCATCCTTTATCGTAAACATCAATGCCTGCCGTGATGGTTTCTGTTGCTTTTCCTTTATATACTTTCTCGACTTGAAACTGCCTTCCGTAAAAATTCCCCTTGCTTGATTTTTGTTTGCTTTTAAAATTATATGTTCCCAGCACAATAACTTGTGAGCGGGATTCGACCATTTCGGGATTAAGTTCAAGCCATTTTGTTGCGAATGATGATGAACCCCCTGCCAGCAAAAGCGCAAAAAGTATGAAGAACACCTTTCTCATTGTCTTCTTCCCTTCAATCATACCTTTGATTGAACAATCTGTTCACGCATCGAATGCAGCACACGCTTATAATAGTAATCCTGATGCGGGACAAAGTCCGTTTTCCTTACATTTATGGAGTTGGGGATTCTTATGCCATTATCCACCTGGAATCCTTCTGCCTCAATGAGTTCTTTTCCGCCAAACCACAGTCCATAAAACTCCTCCATTGCAATCTGGTATATCCCAGTAACCTCTTCAGGCTGCGGGCTAAACTCTTCTAAGGAATAATTGCTGTGATACAGGAAAACGTGGGCCAGTTCTTTGTCGATAAAATTTTCTTTCTCTGCTATGTAATCAATGACGCCCAGTGGCACCAAGTCCGCAAAATCAACATGAATCCCCAGTTCTTCCTCCACTTCTCTCATGCCGTCCATGACAGATTCATGGCTTAAGAGGTGGCCAGCAGCAGTTATATCCAAAAGGCCAGGGTAATCCTTTTTCTCCTTGCTGCGGTATTGAAAATAAATATAATCCTGATCTTTTTCCCTGCTGACGAACCAGCAATGGAACGTTTCATGCCAGTGGCCTTGTTTATGGACCTCTTTACGAGATGCGACACCGATTTGTTTTCGGTTATCATCAAATATATTCAGAAGTTCTGTTTCCAATTAAATGGCCTCCTTGATTATATAGCTATTAAATATTTCATGCGGGTCTGCCTGATATAAATCCCGATACCTCTCAATCTTCTCCTGCTCCGCATAATGCCTTACCATTTTATAAGCAAAAGAATAGCCGGCAAATACCGGGATTCCCATCTCTTTATTGCCAAAACAGATTTTGCTTTTTAAGACATCGTCTGCTGTACTCAGGTTTTGCCGGGCAATTTCTATATAATTCTGCTCGATTTCCTCAGTAAATTCCTTCTTCCACCAGCGTTTATCCTTATAAAGCGAAAGACTGAAATACTCGGCGCCCCCTCCATTTTATACCAGTCCGCGAGAGTAAAGGTTTCCAATGTAAGATTGTAGATCGGATTTTCAGGGGAAGCATGATGGAGCTCATGGGCAATCATATAGTTTAAAAAGTCGGTGTCCGGCTGTGGGGGAATAGCTATAATGATGGTATCTGGACCTATTGTGTAGCCATTTGTCCACATGGATTGATCAAAACTCTGAAACCATGGGAAAGGAAGTGCTGGAACGATTGTTATGGTTAGGCTTTCAAAGTGAAGATGGCTCTCAGCTTCTTTGCACGTTTCTTCAACGATCGCTTCGATTTCCTTAGGATTCCAGCTGTATTTAAGAGCCTCCGCTTCTGGCAAAGCTGCAAATGCAAATAGCTGAAATCTTTTGGCGAGCTGTTCCCAGTCCTGCATCCAGGATTTCCTGCCGATTAAGGGACTGATCTGAGATTGAAGGAAGCCCTTTAGGTTTATCCGGTTTTCAATTAGTTCTTCAGGTGTAATTTGATTGAGGGTGTACTTCATAGAAAGTCCTCCTTATTAGAGGTAAGCAGAAGGGATACTCATCTTCCGCCATCCCCTGTCACTGCTTTCCTGATTGGTTCTGATAATTCCGCTGCACCATTCCGGATGATTTAATCATTCCGAACTTTTCATAAAACGGCTGTAATTCAGGGTCACACATAATATCGATCATATAAATACCGTCCAGCTCTTCCAGCATGCGGGTGACCAGCTTTTGACCGATTCCCTGCTGCTGATAATCAGGCAGTACTTCAAGCAGCGGAATGTAGGCTGATAGCACTCCATCGCTGATTGCTGTGATGAACCCAACCACTGCATGTTTATCACGGTCAATGGCAAGCACGATTTTCGTGCTGTTTTTTAGAAGCTTCAGATGCTTTTCAGGGCTCGGCGGATTTTGCCACCCATCAAAAAAACCGTCCAGCATATCTGCTGATATTCCTTCTGGATCCACTGCATATTTGATCATTTTATCAGCTCCAATTTCTATCAGAAAGAAGCATCCAAAAATCCTCCTGACCTTTTAATCAATTAATTTTCGACAAATATGCAGGAAAAGCCTGTACATTTTTTTGAAAAATTCAAACGGGTTATTTTTCATTTACTCTTTAATCCATTAGAATAATGTTAACTAACTTGGTTAAAGGGGTTCTGAGGATGCTGGAACTGCTGATTACGATGCTGGAGCGGCTTGGAATCATTGTCACCATTGCGCTGATTCTGACAAGGTTCCGCTTTTTCAGAGAGATGATTTATGGCGAAAGATTAAAACGGCAGCAGGAGTATAAAGCCATTCTTTTTTCGGCTTCTTTGGCATCATTGGAACCTATTCAGGGCTGGCCTTCAATACGGACACACTGCAGTTTAACCGCTGGGCATCCGAACTTGCTACAGATGAAGCCATTGCCAATTCCAGGGTGATCGGGGTTGTGCTCGCCGGATTGCTTGGCGGTCCTAAAGTAGGAGTTGGGGCAGGAATTATAGCAGGATTCCACCGATTTACGCTTGGCGGCTTTACCGGGATTGCCTGCGGTTTGGCATCGATAGTGGCGGGGCTACTTGCCGGATTTTTCCGCCGGAAAAATGAACATGTGAAGCTATCGTCGGCATTCTTCATCGGTGCTACGGCTGAAGCCGTGCAGATGCTGATTATTCTCGGTATGTCACGGCCTATAGAAAAAGCAGTTGCGCTAGTCGAAATGATTGGAATTCCCATGATTATAGCAAATGGTCTTGGCAGTGCCCTATTTTTACTGATCATAAAAAATGTCATAAACGAAGAAGAAAAAGCAGGAGCTTTTCATGCACAGAAAACACTTCGGATTGCTGACCAGACGCTTGCACACCTTCGTGAAGGGATTAATCATAAGTCCGCACTGGCAGTCTGCCTGATTTTACATAAGGAACTTCAGATGAAAGCAGTTGCAATCACCAATCACACCGAAATCCTTGCCCATGTCGGCCTTGGAAATGACCACCACCGCTCCGGAAGCCCGATCCAGACACAGATAACACGGGATGTCATTCAGAACGGGGAAATTGTGGTTGCCAATGACCAGACCATTCACTGCCGGCAGGAAAACTGTCCTCTTGGCGCAGCCATTGTCGCTCCTTTAAAGCTGCGCGGCGAAACCATCGGAACGCTGAAGTTTTACTTCACTTCGGAAAAAGAAATGACTAATCTCGTGATGGAGCTAATTTCCGGGCTAAGTGTACTGCTCAGCAATCAGCTCGAGATCGCTGAGGCTGATAAAGCCTACCAGCTGGCAAAGGAAGCTGAAATTAAAGCACTGCAGGCGCAAATATCACCGCATTTTTTATTTAATTCATTAAATACGATTATTTCCCTTGTGCGGATCGAGCCTGCCCAGGCAAGGAAATTGCTCGTTTCCTTATCTCATTTTCTGCGGCAAAATCTGACGGCCACAACAGTCAGCTGTACGACCCTTGAACAGGAGCTCAGACATGTAAAGGCCTATCTGTCAATTGAAGAAACCCGGTTTGTGGATCGGCTCGAAGTTATATACGACATTGATGAAGATGCCCTTTTGGAAAGAATCCCGCCGCTCACTCTGCAGCCGATTGTGGAAAATGCCGTAAAGCATGGGATTAAGAACAAGGAACAGGACTGTATCATTATGATCAAAATTCAGAAACAGGATGGAATGACGTTAGTAAAAGTGAAGGATAATGGACAGGGAATGAGCCGGGAAAGAGCCGAACAGCTCGGCAAAGAAACCCTGCAGTCAGAATCGGGCTCCGGACTTGCATTGTACAATGTAAACCGCCGGCTGACCATGATGTTTGGTGAGGAAGCTTCGCTGCAAATTGCCAGCACTCCAGGCTTCGGCACTGACATACAATTCGCCATTCCGCAAACGGAGGAAAAAACTGATGGAAAAAACGATCCGAATTTTAATCGCTGATGACGAACGATACAGCAGAGATGAATTAAAGCATTTACTCGAGGAGTTTCCTGCTATCCAGGTTGTCGGCGAGGCTGAATCTGGCGAAGCGGCCGTGATGAAAGCCATCCAGCTTCAGCCGGACGTCGTTTTCCTTGATGTGGAGATGCCCAGGATGAACGGGATGGAAGCTGCCAAATCATTGCAGGAGCTAAAAAAAGTGCCGCTCATTATCTTTGCAACCGCCTACCCGCAGTTTGCTGCTGAAGCCTTCCGCTATGAAGCAACCGATTATTTACTGAAGCCCTACGACGAGGAGCAGCTCGAACAGACCATCAGGCGAGTGGAAAAATTGATTGGTGCCAAAAAAGAAAATGACACCAGCAAGCCCGCCGGCAAACTGGCTGTTGAAGAAGATGGAGAAATACTTTACTTGGAGCCAAAAGAAATCCTCTATATCTACCGGGATGAAAAAGTATCCAGAATTATAACCAGAACCGGTGAGCATGAAACTAAAACCCCCTGAAAGATTTGGAGAGCCGGCTGCTTCCCTTTAGCTTTTTCCGGATTCATAAAAGCTATCTGGTGAATCTGGATTATGTCACACGACTCACCCCCTGGTTCAACGGGGCATACCAGCTTGAGATGGAAGGCCGGGAAGAACTTCTGTCTGTGAGCCGGAACTATGTGAAGGCACTGCGGGTGCGATTGGAATTGTGAAAATGCATCGGTGACGGTGCCTTTTTGTTTTTTGTGGGGGAAGTTTTTGAGGGGGATTGCAGTGATTCAGAGATTGATTGCTTTTCTGAGGGGGTCTGAAATCGGGTTTGGGCTCTTTTATTGGGAATTGCGCCAAAATCGATGGGGATTGCGCTCTCCTGCTTCGGTTTCGCGCTGTTATTGTGTCTGTTTGCGCTTATCTGGGATGTTTTTGCGCTTTGAGAACGGGTTTGCGCTCTTTTTACTGGGAATTGCGCCAAAATCAATGGGGATTGAGCTTCCCTGCTTCGGTTTCTCGCTGTTATTTTGCCTGTTTGCGCTTATCTGGGAGGTTTTTGCACTTCGAGAACGGGTTTGCGCTCTTTTTACTGGGAATTGCGCCAAAATCAATGGGGATTGCGCTTCCCTGCTTCGATTTCACGCTGTTATTGTGTCTGTTTGCGCTTATCTGGGATGTTTTTGCGCTTGGAGAACGGGTTTGCGCTCTTTTATTGGGAATTGCGCCAAAATCGATGGGGATTGCGCTCTTCTGCTTCGGTTTCGCGCTGTTATTTTGCCTGTTTGCGCTTATCTGGGAGGTTTTTGCGCTTTAAGAACGGGTTTGCGCTCTTTTTACTGGGAATTGCGCCAAAATCGATGGGGATTGCGCTCTTCTGCTTCGGTTTCGCGCTGTTATTATGTCTGTTTACGCTTATCTGGGATGTTTTTGCGCTTTAAAATCGGGTTTGCGCCCTTTTTACTATGAATTGCGCCAAAATCGATGGGGATTGCGCTCTTCTGCTTCGGTTTCGCGCTGTTATTTTGCCTGTTTGCGCTTATCTGGATGTTTTTGCGCTTTGAGAACGGGTTTGCGCTCTTTTTACTGGGAATTGCGCCAAAATCGATGGGGATTGCGCTCTCCATATCGCTTTGGCACTATATATTTAGTTTAACTGGACTGCTAACCACTAAATATAACGAATTTTCTATACATTCCCACCCTTCGATGCATGTTAATCCCCCATCACTGCATTTTAATCTTTGTTTTTTACATGTTGGACACAAATTGTTCAAATTTCCTTCTCTTCTTATATAATTAATGTAAACGCATTCATAAAGGGGGATAATGATGATTACTTTTTTAGTCTGTATTGCACTTTTAATTATTGGTTATTTTACGTACGGCAAGTTTGTTGAAAAAGTATTCGGTGTGAAGGAGGCACGGACGACTCCGGCCTACACGCATGCTGACGGTGTGGACTATATCGCAATGAGCACACCAAAGAACTCGTTGATTCAGCTATTGAATATTGCAGGTACTGGTCCGATTTTCGGCCCGATTATGGGAGCGCTTTACGGACCTGTAGCCTTTATCTGGATCGTGGTCGGCTGTATTTTTGCCGGTGCCGTTCATGATTATTTAACTGGAATGATTTCGATCCGCAACCGCGGCGCGCATTTGCCTGAGCTTGCGAGCAAGTTCCTCGGGAAAGTCATGAAGCATGTTGTGAACGCTTTCGCCGTTCTTCTTCTGTTATTGGTTGGTACGGTGTTTGTTACAACTCCGGCTGATCTGCTTTATGTGGTAATGGATCAAAAAATCTCACTAACTCTAATCATTGCTGCAATTTTCATCTATTATATTTTGGCGACTTTGCTGCCTGTTGATAAAATCATCGGACGCCTGTACCCATACTTTGGCGCATTGCTTTTAATCAGCGCATTTGGCGTAGGTATTGGTTTAGTGGCAACTGGTGCCGATATTCCGGAAATTTCTCTGCAGAATTTCCATCCGGCTAACGCACCTATTTTCCCATTGCTGTTTTTCACTATCACTTGCGGTGCTCTTTCCGGTTTCCATGCAACACAGACGCCGATTATTTCCCGTACAACTCAGAATGAAAATCAGGGACGCAAGATTTTCTATGGCATGATGATTGCAGAAGGTGTTATCGCCATGATCTGGGCTGCTGCCGCAATGAGCTTATTCGATGGTTATAACGGATTAAGTGATTTCCTTGCTAACGGAGGTCCTGGTGCCGTTGTAAGCGAAGCTTCTACCTTAATGCTTGGGGCAATCGGCGGAACACTTGCGATTCTTGGTGTCGTGGTCCTTCCGATCACTTCCGGAGATACAGCTTTCCGAAGTGCACGAATGATTATTGCTGACTATATTAACTTCTCCCAGAAGAAAATTTCCAGCCGTTTGTGGATCGCTATCCCATTGTTTGCTCTTTCTTTGGCACTTACGCAAATCGACTTTAACATCTTATGGAGATACTTCAGCTGGGCTAACCAATCAACTGCGGTTATCGCGCTGTTTGTCGGTGCCATGTACTTGTATATCGCGAAGAAAAATTACTGGATTTCCCTTATACCTGGAATCTTCATGCTGTTAATGGTCCTAACGTATATCTTTAATGCGCAAATCGGGTTCGGTTTATCAATGAATGCTTCCTGGATTGGCGGAGCCATCGGTACCGTCATTCTAGTGGCACTATTCTTCTCCGCTGCTAAAAAGGCTCGGGCGAATAACCTGCCGCTGGAAGAAGATATTTCCGGCTGGAAGAAATCCGCTTAATGGGCTGCTGCAGTCCAAAATACCGTGAAACGGTAAATGAGGAAGAGAAGAAAGTAAACGAAAAAGGGACAGATTCTCTTCCTCTCCTTGCTAAATTGATTTTTGGTGCAATATTTGTAATCGGATTATTCTACTATTTAACTTAGCAAAAGTGCACGTTCATGCGTGCACTTTTCCATTTAACCTAAGGAGGCACAAAAAAATGAGAATATTAGTTGTCGGAGCCGGCGCCATTGGCGGCTATTTTGGCGGAAGACTTTTGGAAAAAGGCGAGGATGTTACTTTTTTGGTAAGGGAGAAACGAAAGCAGCAGCTTGAGAAATACGGGCTTCTAGCGGAAAGTGTGCATGGGGATATGACTTTTCCTGAGCCGAAAACGATCCAGGCCGGAGAAAAGGCAGATGCATTCGATGTCATCCTGCTCTCTACAAAAGCCTATCATCTTGAGGGAGCTATAGAGGATATCCGTCCCTTCACAGGCGATAGTACCTTGATTCTTCCTCTCTTAAATGGAATCGCACATATGGATCAACTAACAGCCGCTTTTGGGGCAGCGAACGTTCTTGGCGGCCTTTGCTTTATTGAAACCACTCTTGGTGAAAATGGGAAAGTGATTCAGACAAGCCCGGTCCATGACTTTGTTTTTGGGGAACGATCCGGTGAAAAAACAGAGCGGATCCTGAAGCTTCAAGAGGCATTTTCAGGTACAAAAGCAAACTTCCGCCTATCCGAAAATATCGAGCAGGAGATGTGGCATAAGTACCTCTTTATCTCCACACTTTCTGGTGTCACTTCCCTGTTCCGTTCACCCATCGGGCCGATTCGAGATCAGGCATTCGGATTAAATACCGTTAAAATAGTTTTGAAGGAAGCATCTGCTATTATGAGGGGCTTGGATGCTCCGCTGGCTGATGGGATTGAAGATGCGCAGGTGCAAAAAATAAACGAAATGGGCTATGAAATGAAATCCTCCCTGCAGCGCGATATGGAAAAGCAGCAGGCTATCGAAGCCGATCATTTCTTTGGATATTTGCTGAAAAAAGCTGAGCTGCTGGATTTGGATGCTCCTGTTATCGGTGCGATTTATGCTAACTTAAAAGTTTATGAAAAAAATAGTCTTTAAACCAAAATCCGAGCAGGCCAACCCGCTCGGATTTTTAGTTTATTATTTTTTGCTGCTGTTTGTATTATAGTAGAATTTCGCCGTGATGGATCCATCGGCATTTTCTTTAATGTCAGTTACATGGATTCCGGAATCAGCCGGCGTTGAGCTATAGCCCTTCCAGAAGTAGTAAGAACCAGTGTGAACATTTCCGGATACAGGTGTGATTTTCCCTCCGGTTTTGAAGAAATCTCCTGCATCACCGCGGTTTAGATTTTTCTCCAAGTCATACTTGCCATCAGCCTGAAGAACAGATAAACCGTAGTGAGTTACAACTGTACCATCACTTGCTGTTTCAGATTGGTTGTACTGGAAGCGTTTGTTCATCCAGTTTTCCACATTATTCGGACGGAAGCCGGCAGTCTGGTACAGGTTGATGATGTTCTCATCTACGTGCCATGCCATTAACCCTTTAGAATCTGCCCCTGGCGAATTAAGCCTTTGTTAAAGCCATCCTGCTGAACGTTTTCAAATAGGAAGTATTCAGTGCCATTAGAGCCCGGCACTTCCATTTTGACGATGCCGTTATCAGCAGTTGCTTTATTGATCGCCGGAAGCGTGATTTCTTTCACGCCATCTTCAGGCTTTACTTCAATTGGATTTACCCACCCCAAGAATATCTTAGAGAACGGATCAAAGTGCGTTGGAGAGTTTCCTGCATAAGCTGCAGCATCCGGATAGCGCATCCAGGAGCCGCCTGCCATCATTGAGTAGTTTCCTACACCTTCAGAGCTGTAAACCGTATCATAGAAATCAGGCAATCCTAGCGCATGTCCAAATTCATGAGCGTAAACCCCGGTTTGTGCAGGGAATGGACCCGTTTTTGCTTCTTCTTTGTAGGTATTAGTAGCTGCATCGAAACCGGCAACGTTTCCGCCGATGCCTGGCTGAATGTTGTAGTTATTGACTACTACTCCGTCATAGGTCATATCTTCTGCAACTGTTTTATTAATCCATTCATTTTGAGACATGCCAGCATGTACATCTGCAGGTTTGCCAGTTTCATAGTATTTCCCATAATATAAAGCACTTAGCAGGCTCCACTTATGTGACCAGAACTGTGCCGGGTCACGGCTGAATTCAGCTCCTGTACCTTCATGAATGACGAAGATATTAGGCACTTCCCCATTCTCAGCATACTTCGAGAAGTCAACCTGCTCGTCTGCCGCTTTCAGCAAGTCACGGATGAATTCGCCTGTATGGGCATCCCCATTCACATTGCCATTAACGTATGTACCATTTTCAGCATATTTACCTTCCTGATCCAAGTAGTATGAAGCACCTTTAGGCATCTCTACCCATACAAATTCGGTGTTTTCCTTGCGGACCAGGTTGGTTTTTCCATAGCTGGATTCTTTATAAGCATTTTGCATCGTGCGGTCCTTTGGAACATTCTCACCATCATATTTCTGGAATTGAGGAAGCTCATAAGGATTATACTCTGTTCCAAAAATTAAATCCTCATAATACTCAGCTGGAACTTGTCCAGGCATATCACCGACCGGCTCATCACCATCCGAATACTTTGCCAGAAGAACAAGAACCGGTATATCTCCTGTTGCTGCTTTATACGCCACATGATTGTCACCAGGCTGCTGGAACTTGGCTCCTGCCTTTGCTGCTTTCTCAGCCGGATCGACCTTTGATAGATCGATTCCCAATTCCTTTGCTTTTGCAGCAAGCTCCGGCGACGCACCTACATGATGGGCAAGACTGATTTGATATTTACTTTCCTGCTTTGCCTGAGTATCTGCCGGTCCCGCTCCTGCAAAAACGGCACTTCCTGCTAAAGCAAGGGATAAAGCTGAAGTGGATAGAACTTTTAACATTTGACTCACTCCCTATAATCTGTTTCTGTAATCTAAATAGTACAAAATATTCAGTATTTTCAAAATAGGAACAAAGGATGGTTTATAAGATTTCTCGTGGTCTAAAAGACTTATTTTTCTGAAAAGTTACAGGTAAAAAGATTATTTCTCTGTGAAATTTCCTTTAACTGTTTAATGATTTATAATAGAGGGATATGTAGATAAAGGAGACTCTAACATGACTCATATAGAAGACAATAATCGAAAAAAATCAGCTTAAAAGAAGCAATGAAACAGCAGCTTATGAATAAAAAACAAGAGCAGGCAGGCGGAAAGTTCAATAATACTCCGGTTAAATCGGCGAAAGCATTGAAAAGCCAGCAGACAAAGAAGACCAATAACCAGCGGAAACGGACGGGTGTATAATGGAAGGGCAGAATCGCGCTGCAATCGCGCCTGGGTTAAAAGTAAAAATTGTTCTTAAAAAGGATCAGCGGACAGGTGTGCTGACAGAAGGAATAGTGAAAGACATTCTAACAAAGTCACCTTCTCACCCGCACGGTATAAAAGTGAGACTCGAAGATGGACAGGTTGGCCGGGTAAAACAAATTTTACGTTAATAGGGACAGTTCCCTTACACTAGATTTGGTTATACTGGGAGGAGACTATTGGTTACACTGATCAAGCCTTTACTGGTAAACATTACAATACTTTTTTCATTTACGTTTAACGGGAATTTGTTTTTTCCATATCAGACAAAGACCCCTCTTACCCTTAAACAAAAATTGATTTACGGACTTCTCGGCTCATTCGGAGCACTTTTATGCATGTTTTATCCTATTGAAACGCTGGGGGAAACCCATTTTGATTTGCGCATGGTCGCCATCATGATCGTGACGCTGTATACAGGATGGCTTCCCGGCTCTATTGTGATGCTGAGTACCGTCATTACCCGCTATTTAATAGGCGGACAGTTCATTTATATTGGAATTTTGGTTTCCATTCTGGCATTTGTGATTACCCTTTCCCTAAGACGAGTGTTTCTTAATTCCAGCCATCGGGTAGTGACTGGTTCTTTTATTCTGTTCTTTTATTTTTACTTATATATATCCATCATTGCCACAGCCGTCATTTTTCTTGATACATTCTTTTACCTGACTTACTTCGTTGCGTTTTACCTGACATTTATTGCACTTATTTTTGTCATCGAAAATCTTTTCAAAACGAATAAACAGATCAGTGAAATGATGTATATGGATAAGCTGACAATGGTCGGCCAGCTGGCAGCTTCCATCGCACATGAAATCAGAAATCCTTTATCCACTGTGAGGGGCTTCATTCAATATTTGAGCCAGGATACGTCGGATGAGAGCTTAAAAAAGTTCTCCCCGCTCATTATTGAGGAATTGGATCGTACAAACAGCATCATTACAAACTATTTAAAAGTCTCAAAGCCCGAGCAGTTCCATCTGGCTAATGTCCCCCTGCATGACGTGATTCAGGATTGCGTACTGCTCATGAGACCCCTTGCTTCTTATGCCAATGTGGTGATTGAATACGCGGATAAAGGGCCTTTTTATGTGCAGGGAGATGAACACCACCTAAAACAGGCCATCATGAATGTGATCAAGAATGGTATAGAATCAGTCCCGGAAAAGGGAAGGATTCAAATTTTCACCTCTGCTGATTATTTTCACAACACGGTTGAAATAACCATTTCAGACAACGGCCGGGGCATGACATCCGAGCAATTAGAGAATATCGGACTGCCTTTTTATACAACAAAGACGAAGGGAACTGGACTTGGCAGCATGGTTACGAACAAAATCATCCGTGAAATGCAAGGAACGATAGAATATGACAGCGATATTGGCAAGGGAACGACAGTGAAAATCATACTGCCCCTGCTGAAGAGTGAATAAGGAAAGAAAAATTGCCAAAAAAAGAGTGCCTGAGTGCACTCTTTTGCTGTATTGCCTTTTAACCAAGCCGGCCCTGCATCGCAGGCTGGTATTTTCTCATCGGACCTTTTGCCAGAACATCACGCATATAGAAATCCCCGGCAGGATTTGTTTTTTTCAGCAGTTCTAAGAGGTATGTAATATCATCCATAGCCCTATGCGTCTGGCTTTCTGCAATCTGATGGGACTGAAGGAGCGTCAGCAGCTTGCTGTCTGTAAAACCATATTCCTTCCATGGGACACTTCTCATTGTGCAATACCATTTTAATTCGTTGATGTCTTCAGGATACATCCGGTATAAAAAGCTGCGGTCAAAGGATGCATTATGAGCGAAAACGGAATCGGCATGAAAGAAATATTTTTTTATTTTGATATCATCAAAGCATTTACCGCTGACAGCTTCATAAGGAATTCCGTGAACTCTAAAAGCGCGGCTGTAATTGTTTTTGGCCGATTTGCTTATGGGCTCCCGCAGGAATGCAGCTTTATCCTTAATATCAAGGATCTCCCCTGTATCCGCACGGTAGGAAAACAGCTTTAATGCCAGTTCGATGATTTCATCGGAATTTGGTCCAAGTCCCGTCGTCTCCACATCCAGCAGCAGCCCCATCTTTTCCTGGTTTCTCATTGCCAGCCTCCTCTATTCATTTTAAATTAAGCATATAATAGAGGAGTGCTGAATGCCAGCGGAACCGCTCTTAGATCTTTTTATCGTTCTTTAATCGGTCCACATAGTCGGCATGATAATTCTGATGCATATATTCCCGGTTTTTCATGGAATAGAAATATCCTGTGGAAAGAGACAGAAATGCGAACAGAAACCCTACCCCAAAGCCGAAGGTATGATAGCCCATAACAATGCTGACAACGGTAGTGAGCAAAAGTACCAGCAATATATAAAATAAAATATTTTTGCTTTTCAAGGATGTTCCTCCCCTTATTTCAATACATTTTTTAAAAGATACTGTCTTATTATTATACCAAATACGAAACAAAACGGCGGTTTTCTCCGTAAGAATAGTAAGGAGGTTTTTCCCATGATCGGACTTGTCATTACACAAATTGCCGTGATCGCGCTCTTCCTGATTCTCGGGTGGGCTGTAAGATTCAAAAAGGCTTACTGGCTCATTTCCGGATTCGCATCGCGGCCCGAAGAAGAGAAAGAATCATTAATAGAAAACAGGTATCCGCAAAAAATCGGAAGCCTGCTTATAGGCACCGCTATCGGAATGCTGGTGCTCCTGCCTCTCTCGTTTACCGAATTCAGATTCGCAGCCGAAGCGCAATTCGGCTTCATGCTGGTCATATTGCTTGGCGGACTCGTCTACTTATCCAGATATGAAGTGCCGGCCAAAAGAAAACGCAGTTATATAATTGCCAGCATTCTCTTCATTGTAACGTTTGGCCCTATCGTTTATCTGACCGTCTCCAGTCATAAAGGCTATGAAATGGCATTAGAGGAGGATTCATTTGAAATCTCCGGGATGTACGGAGATAAGTGGGATTATCGGGATATTCAGTCCGTACAATTATTGGAGGAGATGCCTGAAGTAACCTGGAAACAAAATGGTATCGGCCTCCCTACTCTTGCACAGGGACATTTCAAAGTGACTGGCTATGGCAGCAGCCTATTATTCATCCAAAAAGAGCATACGCCCATTCTATACATTGAGGTCAAAGATGAGCAGATATTTGTTAACAGCAAAGATTCCTCAGAAACTCAGATCTGGTATGAGGAGCTCAAAAAAGAAGCGGAAAAACAAACGAAGCCGCCGGCATAACATTCCGGTGACTTTTAGTTGAAGATTTACTAAATTCAATCCATAATTGGATAATCATAGTAATTATAGGAGGTGCTTCGAAAAGTGTCATATTTACTTCTGATCATAGGATTTGCCCTTTTAATAGCAGGGGCAAACTTCTTTGTGGATGGCGCTTCAAAAATTGCCGGGTTTCTCAAGATTTCTCCGCTGCTGGTCGGGCTGACAATCGTTGCGTTTGGAACAAGTTCGCCTGAAGCCACAGTCAGCATTCTGGCAGCGCTCGATGGCAATGCCGATGTGGCTATCGGGAATGTCGTCGGCAGTAATATTTTTAACATCACACTGGTTGTCGGCATTACCGCCATGATTTTTCCCCTGAAAGTGGAGAGCACCACCATCCGCAAGGAGATTCCATTCACTTTGCTTGCCACTGCCGCACTTATGATTTTCATTAGTGATACATATCTGGACTCAATCGGCAGCAATGTGGTTTCACGCAGTGATGGCCTTGTTTTGCTGCTGATTTTTGCTGTATTCATGTACTATTTATTTGAAGTGGCCCGGGAAAGCCGAAGCAGTAACCATGCTGATCCTATAAAAACAAGCGCTGGACAATGGACGAAGCAAAGCCTTTTGACGATTGCCGGATTGGCTGCCATTATTTTTGGCGGTGATTTGGTAGTCAGAAGCAGTACAGAGATTGCTTACTCTTTGGGAATGAGTGAAACATTGGTTGGCTTAACGATTGTTGCCATCGGAACCTCTCTGCCGGAACTGGTGACCTCTGTCGCCGCAGCCATAAAAAAGAAAGTGAAATCGCTCTTGGAAATATTGTTGGGAGCAATATCTTTAACATCCTGTTTGTCCTCGGGGCTTCAGCCGCCATATCACCGCTCCCTGTGGACCCTAAGATATTCGTCGATATTACGATATTAATTTTAATCACATTTGTGCTCCTCATCTTCTCAAGAAGCCATTATGCTGTAGGAAAATATGAGGGCGGCTTTCTCGCAGCCTCTTACATTATGTATTTGATTTATATCATTATGAGGAATTAATGCCCGCGCCGGTCCAATTGGGCCGGCGTTTCTTTTAAGAGGAGGTAGTTTCTGAAAAATACTGCTGCTTCCCCGGCTTCAGCAGCTGCCGGCAGACATAAAGAGCAAGGATTAAATTCAGGACTGCTAAAATGACAATCGTATAACGGAGCGGAAACAGATCTCCGAGAACACCGATTCCAAAGAGCAGGATAATCTGAGCAAAGCTTTGGATGACACCGATCACACTTGTCATTCTGCCCATAATTTCCACAGGCACATTATTCTGATAAAAGGTTTGGTATCCCGCACTTGAGAAAGCATTAAAAATGCCCAGTACAGTGAATCCCATGACCACCAGCATAAAGGAGTCTGCCAATGCATAAATCAGATAACCCGCTGCGGTCAAAAGCATGCCATAGCCCATGAGCTGTTTGATGCTAAGCATTCTTGAAACGATGGTGATAAAGAGAGCTCCCAGCGCAAAACCAATTCCACTGATGCTGACAAGGAAACTATAATCCGCTTCTGTCAGCCCCACAACATCCTGGATAAACACAACTTCTTGGGAATCCATTGCGAGCGAGAACAAACCGAATGCCAGAAAACACCCGTAAACAGAAATGATAAAAACCTCTCTCCCGGCAAACATGATAACCTGCTTCCAATCATCCCGGAGCGTTTCATAGGCTGATGTTTGTACAGAAGGGGACTTTAAATCTTTATCCATATCTGGAAGCACCCAGATGATGACAGCTGAAAAGACAAAGGAAGCCGCATTTAAATAGATGGCAGTTTCGATGGTTCCAATCAGAAATAATCCGCCTGCGATGGCTGGCCCCACGATAAAAGCGCCTGAGGTAACAAGACTGTTGATGGAGTTGAACCTTTTTCTGGTTTCAATTGGAACCAGCTTGGCTATATACGTTGCGGAAGCCGGCATAAATAGAGCCTTCGCCATACTGATTAGAAAGAGGACTGCATAAATGAAGCCAATGCTTCCGAGAAATGGTATCAGAGCTACACCCATGGCTCTGGCCAGGTCCGTCCAAATCATTATGCTCTTTTTATTTTTCCGATCTATCAAGCCTCCGCTCCATGAATTAGTTAAAACGGAAGTGACTGGACCTATGATCCATAATCCTGCTACAGCAGCTGCTGATCCGGTCATGTCATAGACAATCAAATTAATAGCAATCAGGTAAATAAAATCTCCCAGCCTGGATATTCCAATCCCTGTCAGCAGAAAGGACGCCATTTTCCAATTAAATATTTTCATAGATCACCTTTATGTATTTATAATATTCCTAATTATCACTATATCATAAAAAAAGCCCTGGAGAAGAATCTCCAGAGTGCCTATTTCTCAGCCAGCTGCTGATTTTTTTGGTAAGGAACCTGACTGCCAACATATCTTAACCCGGAAAAAATCTTGCGGTGAAGATGATTGCGGCCAGAACGATAAAGATTCCGCTGACTGCGCCTACCTGGTCGGACAGCACCCATTGCGGCAGGTGTTCTGACCATCTTCTTGGTGCACTGATTCCGCCTGCATAAAGGAAAGAGCCCACAAGTCCCATAAAAAACAAAATAGAGAGCAATGGTGAACGTATCGATTCCCCTGTGCTCCTGATTGCCTTCGGTCTTATTAAAATAATACATAAACCCAATAATCATGGCGACTACACCCATTCCCATATACGTATGGAAATGGCCCGGAACCCATTTCGTGTTATGCATCACATGATTGACGACAATGGTGGCATCAATGATAGCCGGGATTGCTCCTGCCACCCATCCGAACATGGAAAGGAAAAACAGGCTTGATGCAAAGTCCCATTTCATCCGCGAGCGGTAGACAATCATCAGCGCTCCGTAGGCTGTAACGACCATAACGGGCAAGCCGTTTGCATAGGAAAACACCTGCCCGATGATGAGCATCCATTTTGGCACCGCAAAGTCCATCAGTAAATGGTGCGTATAGATCATTAAGGTAAAGAGTGTCGAGCAGTTCCACGCAATTAAAAAAACCTTGTTAGCTTTCCACGGTCGTTTTGTATATTCTGAGAGGACCTCATAGACGGCAATAACAGCCATATAGATGGTGCAATTGGCAAAGATATGGCCGAACGCATACGTAAGATGCTTGGCAAGCAGGGGGTCCATCGTGACGGCCGGGTTGATAATATTTACGAGGGATGCCGCCAGCACCGTGGCTCCTGCCAGCAGTGCAGTCGAATTGGTTATAATGACCATGGCAGTCGCCACGACAGCAGCAGGCGGACCATATCCTTTTTTCCCCCTGAAAATGATATCCCATCCGAGTGCCTTTCCAAGGCCCCCATAAACTGCTGTCAGTCTCGCAGCCAGGTACATGTAAAGAATTAAAAAACCAAAGCCAAGAACCAGCATGCCCGATAAGAAGAATACCGCACCTGCCGCCCCATACATTTTGGCTGACTGAGCAGGAAGCGGATATAAAAATGTCCAGCCATCGGAAAAGTCAAAGACAAAAATGGCGATGAGAACCATCGAGACTCCGGTTAAAAAAAGGACAAAGTTTACAATGAGGATGGCAGGGTTCAGTTTTACGTATTTAGACAGGAAGTACCATAAGATGGCCGTTCCTCCCAATGCAGCGATGCCGACCATGCCTGTTCCGTGCGCAGTCATGATTTTATAAAACCACTGCGGCGTGATGCTGATCATTTCACCCTGATTCATCAGCATAATAACACCAAAGATCATCATAAGAATTAAGACAAGTGAAGTTACAGCCAGATGCCAGACCACTGTTTTCCTGGCTAATGGGTGAATCGCTTCATTCATCAGAAGCTCCCCCTTCCGGTTCGACAACAATTTCTTTAACCATCACATGATGTCCGGCTGAACAGTATTCAAGGCATAATATTTGATAAGTTCCAGGTTCTTTAAAAGTATAATAAACTGTATTCGTATATCCAGGCATTGCCTGAGTTTGTGCAACAAGCTCCATATTCTCATTGTATAAGCCAAAACCATGGGTAACATCCGAAGCCGTCACATCAAATTGGACCTTGTCCCCTGCTTTAAATGTTTCCTCACTCATCTCCCACGCATATTGTATTCCAGTTACCTTCACTACTTTCCCTTCATTTAAGCCTTCCGCTTCGGCCTGATTGCTGTCGTACGGCAGCCTGCCAAGCGTCATAACAGTGGCAAAAGCCATAATGGCAATTAGCCCGAGAAAATAGAATTTCCTGATTTTATATCCTTTTTCCTGGATGGTGCTATACTCTCCGCTGCGCTTGGATTCTCCGTAGACAAACGCAAATGCCAGCGCCAGCAGGAACACAAAGAAAACAGTCGCATACATGGCGATTTGCTGATACATTCCTACCCCTCCAATAAAATTTTCAAATCCCCCCAAACTTTATTTTATGGAAGCTCATTATTTAATTCGGTGATATATGTCCTATTTGACGATTTTTTTGAAATATTCCAGCAAAAAAAATGCCCTGGATCAGGACATTTCCTTTTCTATCGTGTACATCATCCAAAAACCGATATCTTCAAACCCAATGCGTTTATAGATGGTGCCGGCAGCCGGATTATCATAAAACAGACATAGTTCTTTATGCTCCGAAAGAAGCTGGCGGCAGAGCTTGACCATGCATTGGGTGGCATAGCCTTTCTTTTTGTAATTACGATCTGTTGCGACGCCGACGACCATGGCAGAAAGGGAATTTTCGGCTGCAGTTGAAGCGGTGCTGACCATTTTTCCCTCCTCCGTAATAAAAAGAACGGGATGAGCCATCCTTTAGACCCCTGCGTTTTCGTTCAACAGTAATGGCTGAATCGCTGAATTCAGGAATGCTGTTCAGAAGCTCCACCAGCTGTTCAGCATCTTCAGGGCCAGCCTGGCAAACTGCTGATGCATCAATACCTTCGTCCATTATTTCCACGCACTTTGCATAATAAGTTTCCCGTTTTCTTTTTATGCGATTTGAAAGATGAGGTTCAATTTTTGCAGTTACAGCTTTTAGGCCAGACATCATCCCAAGATTCGGATCCCCGAGCATGATTTCCGCAAACCCCCTGGCATCAAAATCTCCTGCTGCAAAGGGGATGTAATTTTCTTCATATTTTAATAATACTGCGATTAAATTTCCGCTTTCATCGAACTCTCCCCACACCTTTTGGAATTCCTGCTCATAGCCGTATGCTTCAATATCTCCAATAATAAACAGATTCTCAGCCGGCTGCTGCTTTAAAAAGCTGAAGCAAATTTCATCGTCTAGTTCAGTTAGCCTTCTGATCATTTTCCATTCCCCTTATTTGATTCAAGTTCCTTCCTATCAGATTTGCTGATATCGGCGTTAGATTCATCTCTCTTGCCCATACAGACAGCTGGCCGATATGATGGATTTCATGGGCAATGACATGATTCAGGATATCTCCCTTTTTATATTGCCTCTCCATCCATGGCGGTGTAACAAACTCATTATATGGAACCGGCCATTCCTCCTGAAAAAAACTTTCTAATTCCATGCGGTATTCTTCAGAAAGTGCCCTTACTTTTTCCAGTTCATCATAGTCGGAAAACAGGGGGTCTTTCACTTCCTTGCCCTGAATGGCACAAATCCAGCTGTATTCTACATCCACGATATGAAAAAGGGTTTCCAGAATGCCCCCAACTCCTCCAGTCCGATTGGCATTCAGCTCTTCGGCTGAGAGCTGGCGGCACCATTCAAACCACTCATCGCGCACTTGCCAGTTATAGCGAAATAATGTCAGCATATTCTCTTACCTCCTTGTCCAGATACCTATGGAATTTCGTCAGCATATGGTAATTTCCTGCAAATTTCTTTTTCCTCCGCATAATTACTTGCCATATATTTAATCCTAATGGAAGCGGTATTAGAAGAAAGGAGATTGTATGTGAAGCAGAACTTAATGGTTTTCTATATATCGGTGGGCATATTATTATTGCTTGTTTTATTCGGTGTTTTTGTCCCGGATTCGCTGGAGAGAGTGACAGCAAATGTACAGGCTTTTATCACCGATAAATTCGGCTGGTATTATTTAATTCTTGTATCATTTATCGTTATTGTTAATTTGTACTTTTTAATAAGTCCATTAGGCAGAATTAAGCTTGGGAAGCCGGATGACAAACCCGAATTTTCCCGCCCTACTTGGTTTGCGATGCTGTTTAGTGCGGGAATGGGGATCGGCCTGGTTTTCTGGGGTGCAGCTGAACCGATTTATCACTATGCAGTTGGGTCTCCAACTGGCGGAGAGGTAGGGACTGACCAGGCCATTAGGCATGCCATGAGATATACTTACTTCCATTGGGGAATCCATGCATGGGCGATTTATGGAATTGTGGCGCTTGTTTTGGCTTACTTTATTTTCCGCCACGGGGAACCTGGTTTGATCAGTGCCACTTTAAAGCCGATTTTAGGCGACCATACACAGAAAGCAACAGGGAAGATCATTGATATTCTTTCAGTGGTTGCGACTGTGATTGGTGTGGCAACGACACTTGGGTTTGGGGCTGTGCAGATTAACGGAGGGTTGTCTTATCTTTTTGGCATACCGGTTAGCATTACAGTCCAGTTCATTATTGTGGCTATTGTTACGGTTCTTTTCATGATATCCGCATGGTCTGGACTTGGCAAGGGCATCAAAATCTTGAGCAATGCCAATATGATTTTAGCAGTGATTCTATTTTTGCTCACTTTTTCCTGGGACCTTCTTTGTTCATCTTAAACCTGTTCACCAATACACTTGGGTCTTATCTGCAGAATTTGCCTGGCATGAGCCTCAGAATTGCGCCGTTAGATCCAGAAGTCAGGGAATGGATTAATGCCTGGACGATTTTTTACTGGGCCTGGTGGATTGCCTGGGCACCCTTCGTAGGGATTTTTATCGCCCGTGTTTCAAAAGGGAGAACCATCCGGGAATTTGTTTTTGGGGTCCTCCTTGTGCCATCGCTAATAGGCTTCATATGGTTTGCAACTTTTGGCGGGACAGCAATGATGCAAGAGCATAACGGTGTTGCCAAAATTTCCGAATTGGCTACTGAGGAAGCTTTATTTGGTGTATTTTCCAACTTGCCGATGGGAACGATCCTTTCTGTTATCGCCATTCTGCTCATTTGTACATTCTTTATTACCTCTGCCGACTCCGGCACATATGTCTTAGGAATGATGACAACAAATGGCTCACACCATCCTGGCAATAAGATAAAAATGGTCTGGGGAATATTGCTTGCTGCCATCTCATTGGTTCTGCTTTATTCCGGCGGGCTTCAAGCACTGCAGAATACGATGATTGCAGCAGCTCTTCCTTTCTCCGTCATCATGGCATTAATGACCTTCAGTCTGATCAAGGCTCTGCAGAAAGAAGCGAAGGAGCTGGGGATTGGAAAAATCCCGAAGAAGAAAGTGTAAAATAAAACCTGCAGATATGGCGTCTGCAGGTTTTCCTGTTTATTTTACCGGGATCCAGATCTCTGAATAATAATCAGAATTGGAAGCATCACCTGCCGTATAGACTTCCAGCTCCGGTGCAGCAGCATGTTCATAGCCGCTGGATGGAAACCATTCTGAGAAGATTTTTTTCCAGGTGTTTTGCATGGCATGCGGCATGGCGCCATGTACTTCAAATACCGCCCATTTGGAGGCCGGGACTTCCAGGCACTCGAAGCTGTCAGGCTTTTCGCCTTTAAAGCTTGCCCCGATCCAATAATCCATGCTGTCAGGCTTCTTGCTGCGGTTATCGACACACACACCGAGAACTCCTTTAATCTCGCCATTATTCAGCATAAATAGCTTGTCAGCAGTCCCGTTGCTATTCACTTCATCCCACATTTTCGGGATGCCGGCCAGATTCTCTTCATTGCACAATGAGAACTCCCTTTTGATTCCTGCTACTTGGAAAGCTTCTTTTTTGACAATTGCATATTGCATTGGTTCTGCCCCTTTCAGACTCACCTGAATTACCAGGCGGTTATATGATTTCAGCTTTCCGGAGAAATTTCTTGCTTCAGTCGGGGTCATGCCATGCTGCCTGCGGAAAGCCTTAGTAAAAGCCTCGGGAGTGTCATAGCCGTATTTATAGGCAAGATCAATCACTTTGCGGTCTGTTCGGACCAGTTCCTGTGCTGCGAGGGTCAGTCTTCTTCCCCGTATATATTCGCCCACCGGCATATCCGTCAAAATGGCGAATGTACGCTGAAAATGAAATACGGAGGAGTTGGCTTCCTCCGCGGCTTTCCCGATGGAAAGATCCTCATCCAGCAAATGCTCCTCTATATAATCAATCGCCTTCTGCAGCGATACGATCCATGACATTACTGATCACTCCCTTGATTATATCCTACCTTTTTCTCTTTTTGTCTTCCTGTCATTTTTTGCTTTGTTTTGGCAGGTTTGTATTAAAGAATTCTTATTTTAGAAGGGGAATACCTGCATGTTGGGAAAATTTTATGCGGCTGCTGGCAGACCGGAGCAGAATTATGAAAATAGCGGCCAAAATGGGGGATTTACCGGCCTATTTTGCCGTTTCACCGGCCAAGTTTAGGAAAATACCGGCCAAAGTGGGGAATTTACCGGCCAAAATCACTTCATCATATTTATCGGTCAGTTTCCAACTATATCGGTCAGTCCTTTATCTATCAAGAAATCAGAAAAAAGCCAGCCTCCCCATAACGGGCAGCTGGCTTCGATGGCACCTTATATGGCACGTCCCCAGTGCCGGTGCATGGCAATGCTATTAATTAAATTTTCGCTTGCGGATGCATCGCCGGCTTTGATTTCGACGATTCCCATTTCCGATAGGGTTTGTGATTGCCCCAGCGTGTTCATTGCTTCTGGAGGCAGCAGTTCGGCTCCTTCGCCGCCAAACGCAATGGTTTTAAGATGCTTGTAGGCTTCGCTGACGAATTCCTTGGCCTGCGGCACCTTCTTCAGGGCTTCAGCACTTTCTTTTCCTCCTGCCACATAGATGCCGTCATACATTACTGAGTGAGAGGTCAGGAATGTTTTCACTGCTTCCAATTCTCCGCCGTCTCCTTTGATCATGCCCAGGTTTTTGCTGACAATCTCCGGCATGATTCCTGCACCTTTCAAAGCTTCCATTACGCTTTTGACTTCAGAATAGTTGAATCCATTATCAGCGAGAATGGCGACTTTCCGGGTCTTAGGTGATTTAGCTGTGTTCATTTGGCTAAGAGCAGGCGAAGAGAGCGTCACTTTGGATTCATTCGCAGCATCCGGCACTTTTACGCCAACTCCGAGGGCAATTTGCTCGGCAAGGAAGCTATCCACATTGCTGAACATGTCTACAACCTGCTGCTTCACATCCTTGTTCATCACCTTGCCCACTTCAAAGCGGAACGCCTCGATCATATGCTGCTTTTCCACTTCAGACATGCTGTTCCAGAACATTTTCGCCTGGCTGTAATGGTCTTTGAAGCTGTCGCTGCGCTCGCGCACCTTGCGTCCTTCGACTTTTTCCTGGTAATGAACATAGCCGCCCTCTTCTGCTGTGGCAGGGCTTGGATCATTATTCTGCATCGAGTTTTTATGATAGGCAACCGGCCCTTTATTAATCGTCATGCGATGGTAGCCGTCATACTGATTATTGTGGAACGGGCAGACCGGACGATTGATCGGGATCTCATGGAAGTTCGGACCGCCAAGGCGGATCAGCTGGGTGTCGGTATAGGAAAATAAACGTCCCTGCAGCAGCGGGTCATTTGAAAAATCAATGCCAGGTACGACATGTCCCGGGTGGAACGCGGCCTGCTCTGTTTCAGCAAATACATTATCCTGGTTACGGTTCAGGGTCATTTTCCCGATGATCTTAACCGGGACCATTTCCTCCGGCCATAGCTTTGTTGCATCCAGAATATCAAAGTCAAAGGAGAATTCATCTTCCTCCTCAATCATCTGAACTCCAAGCTCAAATTCAGGGTAATTCCCCATTTCGATGGCTTCCCAAAGATCACGTCGGTGGAAATCCGGATCCTTTCCGGCAAGTTTTTGGGCTTCATCAAAAACCAGGGAATGTGTGCCCAGAACAGGCTTCCAGTGAAATTTCACAAAACGTGCCTTGCCCTGCTCGTTCACAAATCGGAACGTGTGAACGCCAAAGCCCTCCATCATGCGGAAGCTGCGCGGGATGGCACGGTCTGACATTGTCCACATGATCATATGGGCTGTTTCAGTATTGTTGGCGGCAAAATCCCAGAACGTATCATGGGCCGTTGAAGCCTGCGGCATTTCGTTATGCGGCTCCGGCTTGAATGAATGAACCAGATCAGGGAATTTGATGGCATCCTGAATGAAAAACACCGGAATATTATTGCCGACTAAGTCGTAGTTGCCTTCTTCGGTATAAAACTTCGTTGCAAAGCCGCGGGCATCACGTACAGAGTCTGCCGAGCCGCGGGAGCCTGCAACTGTGGAGAAGCGAACAAAGACCGGGGTTTTCACAGATGGATCCTGCAGAAACTTTGCCCGGGTATATTCTGCCATGGGTTCATACACCTGGAAGTAGCCATGTGCGCCAAAACCGCGGGCATGGACAACCCGTTCCGGGATGCGCTCATGGTCAAAATGCGTCATTTTTTCCCTGAAGTGAAAGTCCTCCATCAAGGTCGGGCCGCGGGAACCAGCTTTTAACGAATGCTCATCCTCCGAAACCTTGACTCCCTGGTTCGTCGTAAGCTTCTTTCCTGTATTATCCATGCGAAACTCTTCAAGCTGCCTGTCCTTGCTGTGCTCATTTACACCTTTGTTTTGCGGATCTTGTTTCAAATGATTTTCCTCCTTATATATAAGAAGCAATTGCTTCTGGGCTACGATTCAAACTATGTATCTATATGTTGAAATACCCCAGAACTTAGGCGATAAACGGCAAAATAAAAGAAAGCAGCGGAAAACTGCTTTCTCTCAGGCTTGTGGGCTAATCTCTGTTTTAGGCTGATCTGCATCTCTCAGCAGCTGGATAAAGGTTCTTTTTTGCAGATGATACAGGATGAGCACCAGAATACAGCCTCCGCATGCAGCCATCAGGATCCAGACAGGCATTTTTTCAAGCAGGAAGCCAAAAAAGATAAAGCCGAGTGGTGTCATGGCACTTGCTCCTGTTTCAAGGAGTGACATAACCCTGCCCCGATAGGCATCAGGCGTGCCTTTTTGCAGTAAAACCATCACCGGAATATTGATTACCATGATAACTGATGATAACAGCAGGACCATACCAATTAAAAAAGGAAACATGATGCTGTTTGAAATGCCCATTAAGCCAGGAAAATTCGGGATGCCAAGCAGTGCAATGATGAGGGACATGGCCATTACGCCCCCAAAGATGGTTACTTCTTTTCTCTTTACCTCGGGACGGGCAGATAGAACGACCGACATAATCAGCATCCCGACGGAAAAGGCCCCTTCAATAATACCCAGCTGAAGGGAACTCATTTCCCGCACAGTCAGAACCAGATAAGGCATCGCAACGGGAAAAACCGCGAACCAAAAATTCAGCCAGATGCTAATGATAATGAGATTTTTAATGAACGGCTGATTTTTCACATATGAAACGCCCATTTTCAGATCGTAGATCATACTCTTTTCTTCTAGTCTTTCTTTTTTCTCTGCAAATAGATTGTATTGAATTAGTAAACTGGTGATGCCGGAGACTGTGAAGGCGATGATGTTGATAAGCATGAAGAATGATAAATGAAAGATGCCAAAGAAGACGCCCCCAAGAACAGGTCCCAAGATGGCGGATGATGAAGCTGCGGCCTGATTGAGTGACATCGCTTTTTGCAGAGTATCAGGACCGACCATGTTGTAAATCGCTGAAGTGACTGCCGCTGAATAAAAGGTATTCAAAATGCTTAGAACAGCTGTGGCTGTGTAGAGGAGCCAGATTTCCTGTGTGACAAAAAGATACAGCAGCAAAATGGCAAGCAGCCAGACTGCACAGGCAAAATCGGAAATAATGATGATTTTTTTGCGGTCCCACCTGTCACTGAGGGCGCCCGCAACAGGGGAAAGCAGAATTCTTGGCAGTGCACTAAGAATGAGGGTTATGGCAAAGTTCAGACTGGATCCAGTTTCTGCAAGGATATATAAGCCAATGGCAAAACCGTAAATGGAGGAACCGAGCACTGCTGTCATTTTCCCTGTCAGAAAAAGTGTTATATTTTTTTTAATCTGGGTTTCCATCTAATCTTCCTCCTCGGAATTAAGCAATTTGAAGCTGCAGGAGATTTCATATGAATTGCGCTTTATAGCCCCCTTTACGCTTTTTTCCATGTATTTAACCATCAGATCATACAAATCGTCCTGAAAATCCTTTAATTCATCATCTGTGAGGGAGATGCTTATTCCCATTGATCTGCTGGATCCTTTTTCCTGCCCTTTCTCTTCTTTCAAGTTGAATTGCGTCGCTTTTGAACGGTAATACTTCTCGATAATTCCCCTGTTTTCTTTCGTTTCCTCAATCTCCAGTATTTCGCCTTTATAAAGCTGCTGAATATGGTAATGAATGCTTCCTGCAGACTTCCCTAGCTCTTCAGCAACCTGTTTGGCTGTCATGGCTTTTTTAGCGAGGAGGTAAATAATTTTTATCCTTAGCGGGCTGGATATCAGCTTCTGCTGTTCCAGATTAATCTCCATCGTTTTTTTGATTAAATCCAAAGAGGATTTCACCCTTTCTAATCTATTTATTTATTTTAATTTTATTATATGTTCTAAAAATTTAGAATGATACATCTTTTTAAAATAAATAACAAAGAGGTTTCGGCAAACCATATTTCACTCGCATTGAAATATTAATCTTCACCCTCGACAATTTTGTATTTTCTGACAATATTATATAAAAAAAGCAAATGAGTATTGTCATAAATAGTAAAACAATATAGAATTTTCTTATAACCTCACAAAGAGGCAGGTGAAACGGTGGAAATCACAAAGCATTTTTTCTTTAATCTATCGCTCTTGATCGTCATCTTGTTTATTGTGCTGGTATGGGCGGAAAAAAGCTCTAAATTCCGGTTTTCCAAAGGCTGCTCTTTTATATGGCTTTTGTTCATGATCTGGATATGCTTTCAGTTTTCCTATCAGCCAAGCCCGCATTACTTTTTTGATTTACGATTGATACCTGTCATCATCGGCGGTTTATATGCGGGAATCGGCCCCGCATTGGCCGGGTCTGTGATTTTGATGAGAAGTTTTTATGGAGTAGAACCTGGGTTTTATTCTAATATTCTTTTATATTTGCCCCTCGGGATTATTCTTTGGAGACTCTATCCTTGGTTTTGGAAGCAGGTGCCGCGAAAAAGGATTCGCCTTTCGATTATCATAACCCTGATTTTAAGTGTGCTGACCGTTGTCGTTATGGAACTATCGGTGCCGCCACAGAACCGGTTTGATGCCTGGTTTGCCTACCTGGTGATTCCGCCATTGGGTGTCTTCATGATTTCATATGTATTCGAGTTTGCCAAAAGAAATCTGGATATCCGTGAAAATCTCGTAAGGGCAGAAAAGCTTGAAGCTGTGGAGCAAATGGGAGCAGCCATCTCACATGAAATCCGCAACCCCTGACGGCTGCAATTGGATTTGTACAGCTATTACAGGAACAGCGGCTGCCGCCGCGAAAAAGGGTTGAGTATTTGGGCATCGTGAAAGCAGAACTCGAATCGGCGGAACAGGTCATTCAAAATTATTTAACCTTTTCCAAGCCTTCCTTAGATAAGATCGAAGAAATTAATGTAAAAAAAGAACTAATGCAAGTCATGAATATATTAAAACCGACCGCCAATCAGAATTCCGTAGAGATTAATGCCCATTTTGCCCTCCTCGGATCGATTAAAGGTGATCGGCAAAAATTCCACCAATGCTTTCTGAATGTAATTAAAAATTCAATCGAGGCCATGCCGCGCGGCGGGCAATTATACATAGAAACACACTATAGCAGCAGCCAGATCACCATCGAAATAAAAGACACCGGTGTCGGCATGACGTCCGATCAGCTTCAGCGTTTAGGTGAACCCTACTATTCTACAAAAGGCTCCAAAGGGACCGGTCTCGGTATGATGGTCGTGTTCAGTATTGTAAGGGCCATGGATGGCAATGTTCGCGTCAAAAGCGAAGTGGGTAAAGGCACTGTTTTCAGGTTTACATTTCCGAACTTTAAGTCGAAGATACATAATGAATAAAAAAACAGCAGCGGCAGCCTGCTGTTTTTTTACTGGCTTAACATGATTCTATCTGCTTCACCTCAAGATGCTTCGTGCAGTTATACAGCTCACAGATCCACTGGCTATCTTTGATCAAAAGCTTTGTGATGGATGTGTTTTTCAGCGGGGAGGACAGATCCGTGTGCGGCACAAGTTCCCTTAACAGATGGCGGATGAAGGAACCGTGGCTTACGATCAGCACGTTTTCGCCCGGGTGCTTATCTGTGATTTCCTGGAGGAACTCAAGTCCTCTATGAATGATGCTTTCTTTCGGCTCAAAACCGAGGTCCATTTCCCGCCAGTCTTTGCCCCATTTTTCAAGACGCTCTGCTTCGGTTGTGCCTTCAATCATCCCGCCGCCGACTTCCCTTATTCGGGGATCGAGGTGAAGGGGAATGGAACCGGTTTTCTTCTGGATGGCTTCCGCAGTCTGCTTTGCCCTCAGGAGATTGCTTGAATAAATCACATCCCAGCTTTCTCGGCCAAGCCGTTCTGCCAGGCGTTCCGCCTCAGCCAATCCTTCTTCATGGAGAGGAATATCCGAGCTTCCCTGTGCCCGTCCCTCCTTATTCCAGGCTGTAATTCCGTGCCTGATCAATCCGATTTTTGTCATCTATAACACGTCCTTTCTTTTCACTTGTTTCGGTATTTAATTAAAATAGCAATTTCCTTTTGGAGGATGCAAATAGAAGGGCAGCTTTCATAAATAGAATGTCGAAATCTGCAAATAGAATAGTGGCTCCAGCATACAGGCTTCACCCTCATCATCTGCCGAACAGAAATATCCGCTCAGTATTAAGAAGCTGATCAAAAAGATAAAGCTCTTGTGCCTTAGCGCGTGTTTTCCAGCCGGTTTTCTTACTCCGCCGAAAAAGAAATAAAAAGACCCGGCAGCAAAGATAAAATAGGCAGCTACCTGAAGAAACAATTCCACAAGATCCCCCTATTATGTAAAAGGAGCGGTGCCTGCCGCTCCTGAAGCTAATCTACTTTTCTTACGTTTGAAAAAGGATACCAGACAAATTCGCTGACGCCGATAATCCGCTCCTTCTCGATGTATCCGAGTCCATTACGGCTGTCCAGGCTGACAAGGCGGTTGTCGCCCATCACAAAATAGTGATCTTCCGGAACAGTTAGAGGGCCGAAGTCACCGGTCAGTTTGTTGACAATTCCTTCTGCTTCTTTGCGATTTTCTGAGAGATAGTCTTCATCCCACTGCTTGCCATTTATATACAGATGGTCATCTTTCATCTCCAATTCATCGCCGGGGAATCCTATTAATCTTTTAACATAGTTTTTTTCTTCGCCCTTGATGATGACAATATCGCCTCTGTCCAGTTCTTCAAATTTATTTACGAATATTTTTTCCTCGTCATGAAGGGTCGGATCCATGGAGGCTCCTTCCACATAGTAAGGTGAAAAAAGGAAGACCCTGATCACCATAGCGATTCCAAAGGCAATCAGAAGGGATTTCAGCCAGCTCACTATTTCATGCTTATTCAATGTGTTCCACCAAAGCCTTCTGCACCCATATACCTGTCTTTAATGAAGGTGCGGTGATGAAGTTCATGGCCGGCAATAATATAGGCGATGGCCCGGGCGGTTACTTCCGTGCCGTTTGCATTCCCTCTCCTTAGCAGTGACTCATCATCCATGCTTTTTAGTAGAGCAATCGTGTTTTGGCGTACATAGGACAGCTGCTCTACCAGTTCCCGGATGCTGAAACGGTTGAATTGCCCATTCTTCACATACTCATTATCATCATAGCCAGGCAGCTTGGCCATCTCCCCTCTGC